>CANRGT010000001.1 GCA_947630185.1 uncultured Clostridia bacterium
ATTTCATTTATTTTTTCTTTTAGCTCTGATATAGATAATTTGTGTTCTTCATCACTATATTTTTTTAATACATTTAATATGTATAATATATTTCCATTTTTTTCGTATAGGTCCATAGTTGGTCTCCTTATCTTTTTTCTTTACAATATTCTTTCAATGCACTTTCAACTTTTTCTTTCATAAAAATCATTTTATTTATTACATTTTCTGAAGACATATTTTCGCTTGTAATATGAGCAAACACTATAGAAAATGTTGTTATACTCTTTTTTCCTACTTTCAAATTATCTTTTTGGTCTTTTAATTTGTCTTTTAAAACATTAATTAAATTCATTCTTTTTTCAACAAAAGTTCTATCTTCTGCAGTCATATTGTCTTTTTTATATTGTTTATAACCATTTGGCCCATTTAAAATAAACTTAACAACTGTAGTTTCTCCCCAATCAATACAATATCCCCATTTACAATTTGGCATTATTTTATTTGATATATTTAAAAATTCTTTATCTTCTACTTCAAAATTCGTTCTATAATTTCCCCTTCCTTTAACATTAGAATTAAAACTAAATTTAATATTTTCATTGTTCAATTCTTTTTTTATTTTTTCAATAAAACTAGCCCATTCTTCTTTGGTTTTCTTATATATCCAACTTGTATTTTCTTTAGTAGTATTCTCTTCTTTATTATAAGCATCAATAATTAAATTCAATATGTAGTTATTTGTATCTTTCTTCAAAGCATTTTGAAATTCTTCTATATTTTTAATATTTAAAATCTCTAAAGTTAAATTTTCTAGTTTTAACTTTTTTTCTTTTTGATTCTCTTTTAATTCTTCTTTTAATTTTTCGAAATGACTTTGACACCAATTTCTTTGTTCTTCATATTCTAGTTCTTCATAAGGAGCTAGATTTCCACTCTTAAATAATATAAACAATATTTTTTCTGTTTTACCATTGTTATTATTGCTTGTCTTGTTTATAATCTTATCTATAATCCTTTCTATATAGTTTCTCATTTGGTCATCATGCAAAAAAGTATTTTTCTTATTTTCGATAATTACACTATATATATTTTTTTCAGTTTCTATTTCAGCATAAACATCGATTTTTTCATATTGTGGTATTACTTCTATCACATTAACAACCTTTTCTTTTTCATTAAAAATAAATTTTTCAATGAAATATTGTCCTATTTTTTTTGTTTCTGTATATTTGTAACAATTAATAAGCCATGTTATTGCAATATCTTGTGAAAATTCCTTTACAGTCGCATAATCAAAAATATTATTCTCCATTTCTTTTCCTCCTATAACTTCTTTTAATTTTTCCAATACTTTAACCATCTTAATCCTGTTATTTAATTTCTATTTCTATAATTATATTACTTCTTGTTTCTAGTTCTTTTATATAATTTCCTTGATTATAATAAATTATTGATTGACCTTTTTGAATTCCTTTTGGAATTTTTACATCAATTATATTTTTATTTTCTTTTTCATTTTCGTCTGTTTGCTTGTATTTTACTTGTTTTGTGCATCCATCTAGTGCTTCTTGCTTAGATATTTGGCATTTTAAAAAAATATTATTAGGGTTATTTATATCTACTTTTCCTTTTTCAAATCTCTTAAATATCTCTTCTTCATTTAATAAAACATCAAACTTTTTAAAATTAATATCCATATTATCACTCCAAACAAAAACATTTTAAATTTAAGTTTTTATTTTCTTTTTCTATAATAGCTGTAATTACCATATTTTCATACTTTTCCTTACTTTCTAAATATTGCTTTACATCTGATGTAAGGCAAAAATCTTTTATTTGTATTTGTTCTAAATTATCTTCTTTTTCAAATATAATTGAAATCTGTTTTAACTCATCAATTTTATCATCTTCTATGTCTAAAACTTTTAAGTCTTTTATTTTTCCTTTTATTTTTTGAAGCTCTTTATTTTCAAATACATTGCTGTTAAGTATTTTTTCTGTAACTTCTTTATCTGTAATAACATTATTTACTAGATTAATTAGTTCATCATATAATTCATGCTTTATAAAAAGTTTTTGCACTTCTGGATCTTCTATTTCTTCTGGACTTCCATACCCAACATATCTATCAAATACATCATCTTTTGTCCATTGTTCTTGAGGTTTGTCCTTTAGCCTTTGTTCTATTTGTTCATAAGTTATTGCCTTATCCGTCATAAATTTCTCCTTGTATAATATATTATTTAAAAATTTTATTTTTCTGGTATTCTTATAATTCCATCTTCATCTTTATATATTTTTTCAGTATTTTTATCTCCTTTAACAACAAATCCTTTATATTCTTTAATTTTATTTAATTTTTCTATCATAGGATAATTTAGTAATAACATTTCATATTGTTTGTCACCCTCATATTGTTTTATATATTCTTGGACTTGTTCTTCAGGACTTTTTCCATCTTCTCGAGAATATCCTTTACTAGTTTTTAACTCTAGAAAATAGACTACTCCGTTACCATCATGAATAACTATATCAGGTTTTTGGCCTCCTTTTGTTTCACTTTCTTGAAGAATTAACTCCGATCCAATAAAATATATATTTTCTAAATTTAATGCTTCTTTTAATTCAGTTAATTCTCTATTATATTTATTTTCACAATTATTAATTACATTTATTAGCCATGCTTGTAAATAAGGTTCTGTTCGTTTATTTTGCTTTGTTATACCAATTTTTTTCCAATCCTCTTTATTAAATTTTAAGTTAGCACACTCTTTGATAAAATTTTCATCAAAATAATAACTTGCTTTTCCATTTGATTTTTCTCTTATTTTTACTTGCTTATTTCCATTCATTGGTTTACTAAAATGTGTTGACACAAGAGTAATCCCAACTTCTGTTGGTCTAATATGAAAGTTCTTTTTAAAATTTGTTTTTATTTTGTTATCTTTTAGATTCTCCCAAATTTCTTTCGTTATTTTTGCATTTTCTATTAAACTATTTTTTGCCATTTTAAATTCCTCCTTATTTTAAAATAAATTCTTCTCCATCCTCTAGTATAATAGCCTTATCAGTCAATTCTTTTATTTTTTCCTTATCCTCTGTATGTATAGGTATTACATATTTTGGATTAGTAATATTAATAACTTCTTTAATTGCTTCTGGAGTTGCATGACCACTAGTGTGTAAATGTATACAATCTTTTGGAACAAAATCTTGAATTCTTTTATAATCTTCATTTGTTCCTTCCAAATATCCATCCCATTGTGAATATATAAAAGTATTGTTTTCAAACATTTTTAGAAATTTTTCAAATTTCACATTTGCCCTAACTAACATTACAAAACCATATTGCTCCATCTTTTCTAACATATTTGGTGCATAACGATAAACTTTTGTGCCTTTAATGTTAGTGCTATCATTAAATTTATATAGGTCACTTCTTGAAATTGTATTAATATATTCCAAAAGTTCACATTGATAGTCATCGCAAATAAACATTTTATGAGTATTTAATGTTGCTTTATGAATAGCTGCTATTCTATCAATATTTGTACTACTACATAATACAAAATTATATTTATTTTCACTAAAAATTTTCTCGGCTTCTTTTTGTAATCCAAATTCTGTTAATATTTTGCTATTATCTCTTGTTAAGGTTGTTCCTTCACAAATTAAGCAATCCACTTCTCCAACATATTTTTTTATTGCTTCTAAAACTGCTTTACCTCTTTGTCCGTGTGTTCTAAAGTCTCCTGTATGCAAAACCTTTTTTTCGTCTGTTTCAATTAAAAACATATAGCTGTCAAATGCTGAATGGTCAACGGCAATAGGAGTAATTTTTATATCTTCAATTATTATTTTATCTTTAATATTAAAAGTTTTAAAATTAGATATTTTTTCCAAATCTTCTTTTTCTACAAGCTTTGCCTTACTAAGTCTAGTTTGTACTATATTATAAATTTCTTTTGAAACTTCTCCCATATAAATTGGTATTTGTGGCAATATTTTGTTATATAAACCTATATGATCACCATGATAATGAGTAATAAATATTGCTTTATAATTTGGTGTACCTTTTGTTAAACCTTCTAACTCAATCTCTGGTTTTTTTCTTCCTTCTGAATCCGGTAAATTTGTACCTATATCTATTATTATTTTTGTACCTTTACTCGATTCAATTTCAGTAATGCAACCACCTATTTGATTAGTTCCTCTATTAATTTTTATTTTCAATAGATACATCTCCTCTTTTTTAGTATTATATCATTCGTTTTATTTTTTACAATAGGTTTGGTCATAAAATGTATTTTGCTACAAAAAGAAAAATCCCAGTAATTTTTAAACTGGGATAATTAAGATTAAACCATAACTTCTTTTTTTATTTCAAGCTCTGGTTGTTGTTCAATATTTTCTTCTGCTTCTAATTCCTCTTGTTTCTTAATTTGTTCATTTGCTTTATCTTCTAATTTTTCATACATTTTTAGAATATTACCTAATTCATTAGAAAAATCTTGTAACAATACTATTTTGATACTTGGCAATTTTCCATCTAAATAGTCATCCATAATTTGTTTTAATTTTTTGATATTTGGTATTTCTAGTGTTAATTCTTCATTTGCTCTCTTAGCTCTATCTACTAATTTTTCTTTAATTGTTACCATATCTTCATTGCTAGCACAAGATATTCTTTGGAACATTTGATATGAGTCATAATATTTGAAAATAGGAACTGTCATACATTCTTTATCAAATTTATCATAGAATAATTCCATTTTCATTGGAATACACTTAAATATTTCTTCTGCTTTTTCATGATACATCTTATCTTTTAATTGTAAATTTATTTCATTAAAATGTGCTAGAACTTCTTCCATTTCTGATGCTATTTCGTCTTCGATAGCAACTTGTGATAATTCTTCTTCTACATTGGCACAATATGTTGATGTAAGTGATGAAATATTCATTCCATTAAAGAATACACTTTTTATAGTTCTCATATCATAGCGTATTAAGTCTTTTTTGATAAAATACGTAAAATATGCAAACAATTTTACAATTTGAATAAGCTCAACATTTCCATTTTTTACATCCTCTAATGTATCATCTATTACTTTTTCAAATTGATCGTCTGGTATTTTCCAATATTCTTCTGTAAGTAATCTTTTATATCCAGGAAGTTGGCTTGTATCAATAGTGTTACGTATTACTTCCATGTTTTCTTTAAATACTTTCATATCAAAAATACGTGTACGTACATATTTTTCAATGAATTTAAAGAAACGATATTCTGCTTTAAAATTATAATAATAGTTGTTATCAAATTCTTTGATGTAAAATTGTCTGTTGTCCATAAATACCCTTGAAGATACTAATATTGATTTATATTCTTCATTGCTATTAATGTTTATGAATTTATCTTTTGTAATTTTTCCGGCTTTAATTTCAAATGAAATTGCTATCGTAAATATTAGCATTGTTTGTAAAATACGGTTATTTGTGTTTGGATATGCTTTATTTACCATATCAAATACTTTTTTGAAATCATTTAATGCGTGTTTTAAAATACGCAAGTTTCTTGTACCACTTTTATTAAAGGTTGATGTGATTAAATTTGTATTTTCTCTTAAAAATCTAATTAAATCTGCATCATTTTCAAATCTCATAAGTAAGCCATTAATGATGTAATTAAATTCTGGTGCATATTCAAAAGTTTCACCTATAAGTTTTTCTTTTATTCTTTCATAATCATTTGCTTTATCGAAAACATACTCAATGGTGTCTCTAATTCTTTCTACCATTGGTTTGTCTGTTTTCATTGTTAGTTTATTTTCTTTATCTAAAAGGTAGGTTGCAATAAAAGTTTTCATTTCTAGATTGCTATTTTTTAGTTTTGTAGATAGTTCTTTTTCATTGCAAATTATTATTGTTTTTATGTGGTCATGCTCTACGAAATTGTTTATATAACCTAAAATATCTATAACGTCTACATTGGCTCTTTCTAGGTCGTCAAAGCAAAGAACTTTGTCATCTGTTGAGAAGAATTGACCATAGTCTAGCCTATCTCCATTTTGTGTAACACCAAAGAAGTTAGCCATATCAAGCCCTGTTTTTGCATATTCTGGTATATTGTTTACACCACTTGCTCCCATAAATTTTTTAAGGTTTTTATCCATAAGCTGAGTGGTTTCAATGAATATCTTTTTACTTATTTCTTCTAGGTTTGATATTCCATATAATGACATATAAACTGCAGTCAGTTTCTTTCCATTTGCTGACTGCATTGATTCTATTTTTGGTTTTATTTTATGGTTCCAGAAATATGTTTTTCCGCTTCCCCATTCACCATTTATCATAATGGCATAGTCTGTATACTCTGCTCTAATATAATCTAATATGCTTTCTACTAAATCTTCCATATAATTTTCCTTTCGTTTGTATTTTGGTATGTATTTGGTTCTTTTGTTTTTAAAATTTTATGTTTTATTACAAGCTTAAATGCATTTAACATATAATTTGCAAGTTATTTAACTATAACATTTTGAAATCTAATTTTTTATATTCTATTAATTAATGTCTTTCGCTATGGTTAAAATTCCAACTTCTTTTGCTCCGGCATTTTTTAAAACTTTTATGCACTCAGTTGTAGTTGCTCCTGTTGTGTAAATGTCGTCAAAAAGTAAAACCTTCTTTTGTTTTATTTTTTGTTCATTTTGTATTTTATATACATTTTTTACATTTTCCATTCTTTCAATTTTATTTAATGTACTTTGTGTTTTGTTTTCTTTTACTTTTATTAAAACGTTTTTTTCCAATTTTAAAGTAGTGTTGTTATTGCCGATATTACTTTTTTCTAAAATGTTATTAATGTTTACATTATTATTTTTTAGTATGCTATTGCTACTATTTACAATATTATTTTTGCTATTTACAGAATTATCTTTTAAAATATTAAAATTTAAATTATTAGTAGTGCTCTTGACAATTTTTCTTGCAATTAGCTCACTTTGATTGTACCCTCTTTTTGCAATTTTCTTTTTGCTCATTGGAACTGGAATTATTATATCATATTTTTTCAAAAATCCACATACTTTTTCATTTTTCACAAAAAATTCAAAAAAGAAATTGGCAAGATATGCTTTATTGCCGAATTTATACTGCAAAATTTTTTCTCGTATAATTCCTTTGTATTCAAATAAATAACAATGTTCTATTCCATTTACTATTTCTATTTTGGGTACATATATTTTTTCTTGTTCTAACTTATTTTTGCAATTTTCACAAAGATATGTTTTTCCTTCTTTGCCACATATGCTACAAGCTGGTGGATATATTAAAGAAAGGACATTTTCAAATAGTTTCATAATTTATCTCCTTTTATTTGCCCCTTCTTTTATCTTTTTTAAAGTTTTTATTTATAACTTTAAACAACTTCTATAAACTAATATTTACTATATTTCTCACTTTGCTATAAATTAAGGTTTACTAAATCTAATATTTTTTATTATTGATTAATCTTTAAACTTCCCTTAATTTAAACTCTAATCCTGTGTTTCTTTTTTTACTATCTGCATTTTGAATCATAAATTCTACTATGTTTGGATTTCCTACTAAAATTAGTAGTTTTTTTGCTCTTGTCATTGCTGTATATAGTAAGGTCCTAGTTAGAAGTACTGGTGCAGTTTGCACTAATGGCATAATTACTACATCGAATTCGCTTCCGTTGTGCTTTATGAACTGTAATGCAATATGCGTGTTCTATCTGTTCTAATTCTTCATAATTGTACCATACTAATTTATCATCATCAAATTTTATTTTTACTTTCTTTTCTACTTCATCTATATTAAGAATGGTGCCATATTCCCCATTAAATACACCTTTTCCCATTTCTAAAGTAGGCTCTCTTTTTTCCCAGTAAATATCATAATTATTTTTTATTTGCATTATTCTATCTCCCTCACGGAAGGTGGAATCTAAATATTTTCTTTCCTTCTTTTCTTCTGATGGTGGATTTATTACTTGTTGCAGACTTTTATTTAATTCTTTTGTTCCTAGTTCTCCTTTTTTTGTTGGACTAATTACTTGTATGTTTTTAATAAAATCATAATTTCCATAGTTTTCTAATCTACCATTACTTAAAGAAATAACATTTTCCAATATTTTTAGTTTGTTATTTTCTTTAATGAAAAAGAAATCATCTAATAGCCCTTCTTCTGTTTCGTCATTATTTAAAAAGCTAATTCCTTCATTTACTTTGTGGCTATTAGTTATAATCTTACTTTTTGCTGCTTGTCTAAAAATTTTATTTAAAGTTATTGTTGTAATTCTGCCTGAGTTAATAATGTCTTTTAATACATTTCCCGGTCCAACAGATGGAAGCTGATTTATATCTCCTACTAATACTAACTTTGTTCCTTTATAAATTGCTTGCATTAAGTAGTTCATTAAAAATAAGTCTACCATAGACATTTCATCTACAATAATTACATCTGCATCTATTGGTGCTACTTCTATGTTAGGATCTGTGCTTGATAAGTCATCACTAGAAGTTTTTCCTATTTCTAGCAAACGATGCAAAGTTTTTGCTTCTTCGCCAGTAGTTTCTGTCATTCTTTTTGCTGCTCTACCTGTTGGTGCACATAGAACTACCTTCTTTTGCTCTGTTTTATATAGCTCTATAATTGTTTTTATAATTGTAGTTTTTCCTGTACCAGGTCCGCCTGTAATAACACATACATTGTGGTTTTGTATTGCTTCTACTGCTTCTTTCTGCTTTTCTGATAATTCTATATCAGTTTCCTTTTCTATCATTTTTAGCTTTTTTGAAAAACTTTTTATTTCCTTTACATTTGCATAATTATCTAAACTGATTAGATGCTCTGCTATGTTTTTCTCTGCTTGATAATAGTTACTTAAATAAACCCATTCCTTGTTTTCTCTATCTTCTATTATTATTTCTTTTTGAGTTTGCAAGTAGATTATATTGTTTTCAAACATTTCCTCTGTAATACTTAAAAGCTCTTTTACAAATTGCATTAAATTTTCGTATAAAACCGTAGAATGACCATTGTTTGTAGCAAGTTTTAATGAATATTTTATTCCACTTCTAATGCGCTTGTCATTGCTTAAATCCATTCCCATTTTTAATGCCATTTGGTCTACTTGTGTAAAATTTACTTTTGTACTTAGCTCTACTAAAATGTATGGATTTTCTTCTATTTGCTCTATTGTGTTAGGTCCTAATTTTTTATAAATCGCTTCTGCACTTTGTGGACCTATTCCAAACTTTTCTAAGTATCCTACAATTTGCCAAATATCCCAATTATCATTAAAGGCTTGTGAAATTTCTTGTGCTTTTTCTAGGTTTATTCCTTTTATACATACTAATTTTTCTGGCTCATATTTTAAAATTGGTATAATTTCTTTTCCAAAGGTTTGAACCATTTTACTTGCTGTTGCAGGTCCCACGCCTTTAAGCTTTCCACTTGATAAATACCTTTCTATTGATTCTAACGATTCTGGCATTTGCTTTTCAAAGGTTTCTATTTTAAACTGTCTACCATATTCAGGGTGTTCTATGAAATTTCCCACCACTTTTAAACAGTCCCCTTTTTCTATAAAAGGAAGATAGCCTACTATTGTAGTTTCTTCCTCTTCTGTTTCGAAGACTGCTATCATATAACTGTTTATTTCGTTTCTATATATTACATCTGTAATCTCGCCTTTTAGCTCCAATTTTTTTACCTCTATTTTATTTAACGACTAAATTATATCAGTCAATTTATTTTTTTTCAACTTAAAATTAATGTTTTTGCATAAAAATAAACTATGTTTCCATAGCCTATTTTTATGTCAGATTTTGATTACGGTTGTTTTTAGTTTTGTTCTTGATTGATTCCAAAGCAAGTGCAATCAATTCTTTATCGCCTAAGTCTATGATAGACTTTAACACTTTATAATTAACTGCATTTACATCTGCTCCTGCCTTGATACAAAATCCTACAAGACTTTTGCACCCCTGCTCTGCGGCTTCTTCCATAAGGCTGTTTAACTCTTGCTGATCTAATTCTTTTGCCTCTTTTAAAAGTTCTTTTACTGTCAGGCCTATCTTCCTTTCTTTAATTAAAGATTTTTAGCTTTGCCTGACATTCAAAGCTAATTAGGATTGTTGTAATATAGCAAACTTGCTGATGTGGCATTATTATATCATATGTTTATGTTAATTTCAAGAGTTTAATAGTAGTTTTAAAAGGAGCGATTAAGGAGGTTATTTGCGAAAAATTTTCCTCCCAAATTTTGCTCAAAAAAAATAATTCGATTAATCAACTGTATATACATAGTAACATACATTTTTCAAAAAGTATACTATTAAAATAAATTTTTTCGTGTCATTTTATAAAAAAAAATGATATAATATTTAAAAATATTATTATAAAGGAATTAAAAGAAAATGAAAAAATATGTTGTTATATTCTTATTTACAAAAGATTATAAAAAAGTACTAATGATTAAAAGAAATAAACCACCTTATAAAGACTGTTGGAATGGAATTGGTGGAAAAATAGAAGGAAATGAAACTGAAATACAAGCTGCAATAAGAGAATGCCATGAAGAAACAGGAATAAAATTAAATAATCTCAAATTATTTATAACCTATATTTACCCTGAAACAAATAAAATGAATAAAGGAACAAACTTAAGTGTTTTATATGATTTTGTAGATGAGATTCCTGTACAATCAAATTATGAAGGGATATATGAATGGAAGGATATTTCATTTGCTTTAGATTTCAATAATAAAGAGTTAGCAGGACTTGCTAATATAAGTCAATTTGTAAAAGAAATTTTTGACATTGAAGGAATTAAGAAATTTTATAAATAAGAGGTTTTAAATGGATAAAAATGTAACTGTTGTTTTAGATGGCCA
Source organism: uncultured Clostridia bacterium (assembly GCA_947630185.1). Lineage (GTDB taxonomy): Bacteria > Bacillota > Clostridia > TANB77 > CAG-508 > CAG-273. The sequence continues at coordinate 10,908 of CANRGT010000001.1, forward strand.
AGCTGGAAGTTGTGGAAAAGGAAAAATTTGTGGATATATTGCTCAAAAAGATAATATACAGATATCTACTAATAATTGGTCTTCAAATGCAGGACATACTTATGTCGGAGATAATGAAGAAAAAGTAGTTGTTAGTCATTTACCTATGGCTATGTTAAATAGAAATACTAAACTTTGTCTAAACGCTGGTAGTATTATTACTCCTGAAATACTAGAAAATGAATTAATAAAATATAAAAATATTATTGGTAACAGAAAAATTTATATTCACCCTAGAGCAATGATTATTAAAGAGAAACATAGAGAACAAGAAAAACAATATATAAAAAGTGGCTCAACTTTTAAAGGTTGTGGAGCTGCATTAGCAGAAAAGATTATGCGATTACCAGAAGTAGAGTTAATAGAAAATTTTTATAATAATTTTTCAGATTATGTAAAAAGTAAAATAGAAATTACAGACACTTCTATCATTTTAAATGAATCTCAAAAATCAATATTAGTAGAAGGTTCGCAAGGTACAGATTTAGATATAAATTATGGACTTGATTACCCTAATGTTACAAGTAGACAATGCAGTAGCAGTCAATTAATTGCAGATGCTGGTATTTCTCCTTTTAAAGTAAAAGATATTATTATGGTTATAAGACCATATCCTATACGAATTAGTAATAAAACTAATCTTGGTTTTGATATATATAGTGGTGATTATGCTGGAAGTAAAGAAATTACTTGGGAAGAAGTAAAGAAAAGATGTGGTGCAAATAAAGATTTACAAGAATATACCACCATTACTAAAAAGGTAAGAAGAGTATTTGAAATGAATTGGGAAAGATTAAAATATAATGTAATGATAAATAATCCAACTCAAATTGTTTTAAATTTTGCACAATATATAGACTGGAAAGTTTATAGATGTAATAATTATAATAGTTTATCGGATAAAGTAAAAGAGTTTATTTATAAAATTGAAAAAATTACTAATGTACCAGTTACTATGATAGGCACAGGTGAAAGAAATTGTGATATTATTGATTTGAGAAAAAATTTGACAAAATAAAATTATCTGTGTATAATAAATATAGGAAAAGAGAAATCGCAGAAATGCGGTTACCTAAAAAAGTTTGATAACGACACACGCTCTGCAAAGCAAATGTGTCGTTGTTTTTTTATATTTGTCTATTTACCCATTGTATGTATATAATACATAGCAAGGCAATATTTATGGTTATTGAAATCATTAATCCTATAACTAGGAATGCTAACACTTTTACCATAAGCCTCACCTCCTTGCTCTCGATAAAAATCGAGGCTCAAGAGGTAACACACACATCTGCTAAATTTTCTTTTCCTATGGCTATTACTATATAATATTTTTTATATAAAAACAAGCGAACAAATAAAAAATTTACAATTATTTACTTTTAATAATATTAATTTTTTATAAAGGGTTTGGGACTTAGTCCCATAAACAGAATTTTTCGACTAGGGAGGAAAAATTCAATGCTTGATAGAGTACCAGTGGAAGTACAAATATTATTTCAAGCAGAATTTTTCCTATTATTTTTTTCATTTTTTATTACTTATTATTGCACCAATTTTATAATTTTCTTTGTTAGTTTTTGAAAAATTTTTATCACTTTTTACTGCAACTAATCTAATCAATTTTTGTTTTTCTTTTCGTTCAAAATAAAAGGCATCAAAAAAATCAACCTTTTACAGTTGATTTATCAATATATCGCCATGGTGCGACGATTTTACTTATTGGAGCCACATCAAAGAAATATTTGCATAAAAATAAGCTATGTTTCCATAGCCTATTTTTATGTCAGATTTTGATTACTGTTTGCTTTTAAATTTCGTCTTGATTGATTCCAAAGCAAGTTCAATCAGTTCATAATCGTCTAAGTCTATTATAGACTTTAACGCTTCATAGTCACCTTCTGTTACATCTGCTCCTGCTTCAATGAGTAACTTTACTACTTCTGTATGTCCATTGTCTGAAGCATACTGAATTGCACGGTTACCCTTTGCATTTACATCTGCTCCTGCTTGAATGAGTAACTTTACAATTTCTATATGTCCATTGTTTGAAGCCAACACAATTGCCCTGTTATCACAAACTGTTACATCTGCCCCTGCTTCAATGAGTAACTTTACAATTTCTGTATGTCCATTTTCTGAAGCATACTGAATTGCACAGCCATCTTTTGCATTTACATTTGCTCCTGCTTCAATGAGTAACTTTACAACTTCAGTATGTCCATTTGCTGAAGCATACCGGATTGCATAGCTACCATCTGCATTTACATTTGCTCCTGCCTTGATATAAAATTCTACAAAACTTTTGAGCCCCTGTCTTGCAGCTTCTTCCATAAAGTTGTTTAACTCTTGCTGACCTAATTCTTTTGCCTCTTTTAAAAGTTCTTCTACTGTCATGCCTATCTTCCTTTCTTTAATTAAAGATTTTTAGCTTTGCCTGACCTTCAAAGCTAATTAGGATTGTTGTAATTTAGCGAACTTGCTAATGTGGCATTATTATATCATGTGTTTATGTTAATTTCAAGAACTTAATAGTATTTTTAAAAGGAGCTATATACTATATATATCATAATAATAAAAGTATTTTATTAAAATATTTTACTATGATTTACCACTTATAAATTCAGATTTTATGGATTATATACAGATTATAATTTAAATTAATTGATTTAAAAAATTAAATAGTTCTTTTTTATGAAATTCAAAAAATGTTCTTTTATCTTGTCTTGTACTAAAAATGTATCGAATATAAATTGTATTATTTTTGTCTAAAACATAATAGATTATTCTATAATTCTCACAAGTTCGCTCTCGATATTGCTTGTCCGAAAGTTCAGGAACATACTTACCAATATAAGGATAATATTGTAAATCTTCAATATATGAACGAATTTTTTTATCAATTTTAATTGCATAATTTAATGATATGTTTGCATTATAGTTAAATAAATCTAATAAGTTATTTTTAGCTCTTCGAGTTACTATAACTTTCATATTTTGCCTCCATTTCAGCTTTTAGGTCTTCTAAAGTACACACTCTACCATTTTTTATGTCATCTTCACTTTCTTGAAGTTCGGCAAAGAAAAATAAATCATATATAAAATCATATAGGGTATTTTTTTGTACATTTACTTGATTTAAAGTTTTTTTCATAAAGTCCATTTTATATAACCTCCTTATTTTAAATTTTTATTTTCAATTATTTGCTTTAGAGTTTCATAATTTAAATGTTTATTAGTGCCAGGAATAATGGTAGTTTCATCTTCTCCATATCTTTTTATATATTCCAGCATAAGTTTAAATACCATCTCAGTTGGTTTTAGACCATCAAAATAATCATTAGGTACAGAATTAACAATATCTATCATTCGTTGTTTTACATCTGCCATGTTTTTTATTCCTTTCCTTTAAATTTACTAGTAGTATATCATAGATATAATAAAATTACTACATTTTTATTCATTTTTGTCTAGCTTTTCGTAGATTATTATAGTAGTACTTTGTTGCAAATAATTGTTAAATTTTTACATTTATTATACTATATATTTTGTAATAATAAAAGTATTTATTAAAATATTTTACTATTATTTGTAATTAAAAGTGTCTATGCAAGAAATATTTGCATAAAAATAAGCTATGTTTCCATAGCCTATTTTTATGTCAGATTTTGATTACGGTTGTTTTTAGTTTTGTTCTTGATTGATTCCAAAGCAAGTGCAATCAATTCTTTATCGCCTAAGTCTATGATAGACTTTAACACTTTATAATTAACTGCATTTACATCTGCTCCTGCCTTGATACAAAATCCTACAAGACTTTTGCACCCCTGCTCTGCGGCTTCTTCCATAAGGCTGTTTAACTCTTGCTGATCTAATTCTTTTGCCTCTTTTAAAAGTTCTTTTACTGTCAGGCCTATCTTCCTTTCTTTAATTAAAGATTTTTAGCTTTGCCTGACATTCAAAGCTAATTAGGATTGTTGTAATATAGCAAACTTGCTAATGTGGCATTATTATATCATGTGTTTATGTTAATTTTAAGAACTTAATAGTATTTTTAAAAGGAGCTATATCAAAGAAATATTTGCTCTTTCAATTAATCGTCATATTGAATACCATGTACTACAATTCTTCTAGTATTAATAACATCACAGGTAATAAGAGTTAATATATTTTTTGTAGTATCTACTTGTGATTCTGCATCAAATTTAATTTTACTTTTTTTAATTGCGGTTTTTATATAATCCGTTTTTTCTGTTTGAGTGAAATTTTTACGAAGTAGTGGTAAATTTGGCTCTTCTACATACGAAGCAATTACTTTATATTGATAAAATTTATTTTTTGTATAAATTTGTAGGATTACACTTTTTCCTAATTCACCATTATAAATTTTAGCTAAATCAGAAAACATTCTGCCATTTTTCATATTATGTCCATATATGATTGTATTATCATCTGAAAAATCTGGATTTGTAGTACTATCAACAAAAATACTTCCAGAAATACTATATTCTTTATTAACGTCTTTTCTTAAATAGTATTCATCTGATTCTCCTTGCATAATAGGATAATTAATATGTGTATCGTCAATTTTTATCCATGCAATAATATCTGTATTGACGGATTGCAATTTATCAAAATCAATCGTTGTTCTTTTTTGTTCTTCTCCTACTTCTGATACTACTTCTGTAAAAAGTCCATTTTCCAATTTTTTTATTTGTTGATCACTTTTTAACCAAATAATAACTTGATAGCTAGAATAGCAGAAAATAACTACTAATATTATTAATATAATGTTAATAACCCACTTTTTCTTTGGATTTTTACTTTTTTTAGCACTATTTTTTAAGATTTCTTCCTTTTTTTTGTTTTCTCCTGCATGTTTTCCTTTCATACCTAAATCCTCTTATTATACTTATTTTTATTCTGCTTTTAATTTTATTCCCAACTGCTTGAATTTAATATTCAAACAAAAATACACAAAGAATATTGCTAATCCATGTGTATTTTTGCTACTCTATTATATTTTATTCGAAATCTTATTTTGCATTTTTATTTTTCTTTACAATAACTAATACGATTCCTACTAATGAAACTATCATTAAGATAGCAAATGTTTCAATTGCAATATCTCCTGTTTGTGGTGCAACTGATTCTGCATTTCCTTGTACGTTGCCTCCCTGTGGTTCTTCTGCTACTTTTTCCGTTACTGTAATTTCAACTTCTGAAGTATATTCACCATTAACAGTAAGTTTTATTGTTGCTTTTCCTGGTTTTAATGCTATAACTTCTCCTGTATCAGATACTTTTAAAATACTTTCATCACTTGATTCCCATTTAACAGATTCAATTGGTGTTGTTACACCCTCAGGTGAAGTTTCAAATGCTAGTGTAGTTTTTTCTTCAACTTCAAGTTGTGTTTTATTTGCTTTTATAATAACTTTTTCTAATGTAACTTCTGGAACTGTAATTTTAACTTGAACTGTTTTTCCTTCTGGTCCTGTTACGACTGTTCCGTCTGCTTTTTTTACTATAGCAGTAATAGTTGCTTCTCCTACTCCTACTGCTGTTACTTTTCCATTTTCATCAACAGTAACAACTTTTTCATCGCTTGTTTGCCATGTTACATTATAGCTATCAGTTGTATTTGCTGGATTTGGAACTATACTTAATTGTTCTGTTTTTCCATATAGTAAATTAAAGTCTTCTTTATTAATTACTACACTATCTAATGGAATTTCTTTTACAGTAATAGTGTAATTTGCGGTTTTTCCTCCAACTGTTAGTGTTACAGTAGCATTTCCTTCTTTTAATCCTGTTACTTCAATATTTTCGCCAGTTGTTTTTTCTAATTTTACAACATCTGTATTATCTACTGACCAAGTATAATCTTCTGCTTTTGGAGCTGGATAAGTATCTTCAGGATTTAAAACTGCAATTAATTTAGTAGTTTGACCTTTTAAGAAAGTTTCTTCTTTTTCTCTCTTAATACTTACACTTACTAATGGTTTTGTAATTGATACTTTACATTCTGCTTTTTGATCTCCAACAGTTACTGTAACAGTAGCTTCTCCTACTTTTAATGCCTCAATGTTTCCACTTTGATCAACAGAAAGAACTTCTGAGTTACTTGATTCCCATTTTACTGTATCTGTTGTATTTGCTGGAGTAACTGTAGCTTCAAGTTTTTCTTTATCTCCTACAGTTAAATTTAAATTTGCTTTATCTAATGTTACTTTAGTTGCTGGAACTTTAACATCAACAGTTGCTGTTGTAATTACTGGATCTTCTTCAAAATCTCCATTTATTAAAGTTAATGTTTGAGGTCCTGAAGCACCATCTAGAATTTTGAATTTAATTTCTGCAATAATGGTATTAGCTTGTATTGTTAATTCACTACTTGAAGCCATTGCTATTTTAAATCCATCAATATATCTTGGGTCACTATGTCCTACTCTGTTATTCATTTCTACACTTAACCCTCTTACTAGAATAGCGTTGTCTTCATTATAGCTTACATATTGTAGCTTTGTTTTATCAAACTTTAATAGTAAATCTGTATTTGTAACTACACATTGTTCTGTTGTTTTTATTGTAACGGTAACTTCATCTCCTACTTTTCCTGTAGTGCTTGTTACTGTTACTGCACTTGTTAAAGGTGTTGCTGCTTTTACTACATTAATAGCTACTAGTCCAAATAATAATGTAACCATAACTAACATCACAATAATTTTTTTGTTTGTTTTTAATTTCATACTCGAATCTTCCTTTCTTTCGTTTTGAGTTATTAACTTTTAACTCTTACATCCATAAATATACTACTTTTTACAGTACTTGTAAAGTATTTTTTGCAATTTTTTATTTTTTTGTTACATTTTAAATACTCTTTATTCTCATTTAGTGTTAATTAACTATATTAAGTATTCTTTATATTCCGTTTTACTGTTTTCCAACATTATATATTAAAATGTCACTTGCATCTTTACTATTGATGCTTCCATCTCCATTCATATCTGCTAATAATTTTTGTTTTTCATTAAGTTCTATTTTTCCAACATTATAAAGTAATACTTGGCTTGCATCTTTTGAATCAACTCTTCCATCAAAGTTAATGTCTCCTAAAATTCCGTCTTTTACCTGTATTGTTACTTGTTTTGTTTTATTTCCACATGTAATTGTAATAATAGCTGTTCCCTCTTCAAGTGCTGTTACAGTTCCATCTTGTCTAACTTTTACAACATTTTCAGTCGAAGAAGAGAATCTCATCAATTTTAAACTTGCATCATCTGGAAGTGCTTTTGCTATAATTCTTTCAGTTTGCCCAACTACAAGAGTAGCATTTGTTTGATTTACTTGTATATCTGTTACGGGTTTATTATTTTTATCACTATAAAAACTATGAAATACAGTTCTATATTTATAATCTGCTGGATTATCTGAAGAATCTTTTACATTATGCAAAGTTATTTCAAATACATCTCCATTTTCATATGAAAGACTTGTATCTTCAAAAATAAGAATATCTCCTGCATATCTTAAAATTTTACCTTTTGATGGATTATTTTCATTGATTTCATATACTTTATCATTATTTAAACATTTTATTGTTACTGTTGTGTTTGGAGTAACACTATAATTTTTATAGAATTTGACTGTCCATTCTCCAAGATTTCCATATATCATATCAATTGGCATAATTCCATTGCTTGGCCATGCTACTAGTTCATTATTAAAATCTGCACTTCCACCCATTTTTTGTGCACTTTGCCATCCATAAGAAATTCCGGAACCTACTGAACCAATTCCCCACTTTGACCAGCTAGGATTTAATAAATTATATCTATGTCCATAGTAATAAGGGTCACCTACACTATCACTAACTGCAGACATAATACTAGTTATAATTGTTCCAAAAAATAAATTTTCAGCTGTATATTTCATTGCTTTTTGATAAAATGCATCATCAACACCTTCTGGCTGTTCAGGGTCATGACCTCCTTCACCACCTAATACATTATTAATATACATGTTTAAAACAGCTTTATGTAATGCTGCATCTGCCATATCTTCATCAAGTGTAACTGTAGGTATTCCTATTCCAGCTCTTGCAATATTCAAAAAGTTTGTAGATGCCTGTAATACTTCTTTACTATATTTTCCCGCTACTAATGGAAGAGACTGCCAATGAGGTTCTTCATCATAATAACTTTCTTTTTCATTTGCTTTGTCCATATTTTGAAGGTAAGAATCATATTCCCTTTGTGCTGCATTTAATTTATTTTGTTCTTCTTCTGTAAGAGGAATTGTTTTCTTTTCTTCTAAAAAGTTCGGATCAATATAATATAAACTAAGTCTTCCTGAAGAAATTTTATCATAATCACTAATTGCTACATCAAATAAAATATATTCATAGTTTGATGGAAACATTGTATTTATACTATTAGAAAACATTAAAGGTGATGGTCTATAGTATCGGCTAAAGTTATATGGACTTGATCCATTTACTTTTATATAATCATATTTTCCAGCATTGTCAGCATAACTACTTAAATATTGGTTGTTATCTTTTAATTGTTCATTTGTATAAAAAATTTCTTCATTTGCAACATTTTGAATTAATTCTTTTCCCTGCATTTTAGCAATTACTTTAGAACTAATAAGCATATGTTCTTGTAATGCATATAAATAACCACTACTATCTTCTTGATATTTTTTCCAATATTGCTCGTCTTCTAAATAAGTAGTATTATATTCTAAAACTCCCCATACTTTATCCTTTGTATAATAATTTGACAACTCAAAACCATCAAAAAGTATGTTGCATCCATCATCTCCATAATCACAATGATTTGCTTTAAAATTTCCTCCAATAGCACCATAACTCATGATTTTACCATCTGTATTTGTTTCAATATATGCATAATAACTATAATCACTATCCGTATAAGAATATATTTTTCCGCCATATGCTGACTTTGATTCATAAGTAGGATTTCCTAATAATTCATTTACTTCATCTACCTTCATGTTTTCTTTTATTGTTTTTCCGTTAACAATAATTAAAACATCACTTGGTAAACTTGCTGCATTATTTATAATTGGCAAAACTAAATTAATTAAAAATATTGTTACCAAAAGTATTGATATTTTTTTTGTCATTAACATTCACCTTTCCTTCCTTATTTGTAAGTTTAAATTATAAAAATTTTAGAATAAATATTTTTCTTTCTATATATTTAATTATATACATTTAATTCTTCGTTGGAAATTCTGTAATTAATCCAACATTCATTTGTAAAATTAGTGAAGAATCTTTACTATTTACTCTTCCATCTTCATTTACATCTGCTATTACAATCTGTTCAGCAGTTAAAGCTTTATCTTGTACATTATAATTTAGCACTAAACTTGCATCTACACTATCTATTCTTCCATCTTTATTAACATCACCTTTAATAGTTGGCATTTTTACAGTTACTTCACAAGTAGCGGTTTTTCCATTGATTGATTCTGCTGTTATTATAGCAGTTCCTGCATTTCTAGCTATAATTTTTCCTGTTTCTTTGGTTTTATCAAGTGTTTGTACTCCTACAAAAAATGAATTACTAGTAGACCATTTAATATTTTTTCCATAATTGGTATTATATGGATTAAATACTACCGAAATTTCTATTGTTTCTCCTACTGTCATTTCTAATTTTTTTGGTATTTCTATTGATTCTATAGGAATATATACGCCTAATTCATATTCTTTTGTAATATCACCTAATGAAACTCTTATTTTTCCTGTTCCAGTTCCTACAATTTTAATTTGCCCATTTTCATTTACTGTTACCACTGATGGAGTTAAACTTTCCCAAACAAGGTCAGTATTTTTTAGAATAAGCTTAGCAAAAGTCCATTCTTGATTTGTAAATGATACTGTTGCATCAACAATGTCTCCAATATCAAACATATTAGAAGAATAGCCATATTTGCTTGGTATTCTAAGTGTTATGTCACTAATGAAATCTGTAAAAACGACTTGTTTTTGGGTTGCATCTTTAACTTCTGCTGTAACAGTTCCTGTTCCTTGGTTTGAAGTAAAAATTTGAACCCAATAATAAGTATCATTTGTTACAAAACATCCCATTCCTATTGATTTAAAATCTCCATTTAATATGTTTGCTTTATGACCTGGTGATTCCATCCATCCTTGAATAGCACTTACAGCTGTAGTATATCCTCCTAATATATTTTCTCCAGAAGTAGTATATTGAATTCCGTTTGCCCTTAATATACTTGAAAAATCTGTGTCATTTGGGCGTGTATGATCAAAATATGCGCTTATCTCTATTGCTCTTTCCATTGCCAATTTCATTAGCGTTTCATCTATTGTTAGTGCTTCTTTTCCATTTGCAATTCTTTGTTTATTTGTTTCTTCAATGGCTTCTAACGCTTTATCATAATATTGCTGTCCTTCAATAGTAATATTAATACCTTCAAGCCATCCTCCATCTCCATCTGAAATGAGATTTGTTTTTATAGTATCATAATTGAAATTTTTACATTTATAACAGAAATTTTTTTGAATTCTTTTTATTGTGGAAGGAATTTCTAAACTTATTAATGAATCACAAATTTCAAAAGTATAGTCATTCAATCTTTCCAAGTTTCTAGGTAAAATGACATTACTTAATTTATCACAATAACAGATGCTCCACCATTCAAATTCTTTAGCTGTGCTTTGTGATAAATCAAGTGTTTGAAGATTTTCACAACTAAAGAAAAGTCTTCCTGGCAATTTTTCTACATTACAACTTATAGTAGCAGAGATTAAATTGTTACACTCTTGAAATAGCTCATATCCCATTGTTGTTATACTACTTGGTAATGTAATTGTTTTTAATTTTGGTAAAAGGCTAAAAGCAAAATTTTCTAATTCTGTTACAGAATCTGGTACTTTAATTTCTTCTAGATAAATACTTTTTCTAAAGCATAATTCGCCTATTGTTGTTACTGTGCTTGGTATCGTATAAGTAGTACCTTTTTTTGCAATTGGATAGAATATTAATTTTGTTTTATTTTTATCAAATAATACACCATTTTGATCACAGAATTGTGTATTATTATTTTCGACAGTAATATTTTCTATATTTAAACAATCATAAAATATGTATTCACCTATTTCTTTTACGCTTGCTGGTATAGTAATATTTTGAATTGCAGTACGATCAAAAGCATAAGTCTCAATTACTTCTACTTTATCTCCTATTATAATACTTGTTAAATTTGTGCATTGAGAAAATGCACCTTCTCCTATTTTTGTTACTGTATTTGGAATTTCAACACTTGTTAAAGAATCTTTTTGATAAAATGCTGCCTTTCCTATACTAGTTACATTTTTTCCATCTATACTACTTGGAATAGTAATACTTTCACTTGTACCTATATAACCTGTTATTTCTATTGTTCCGTCTGATAAACTTTTATATTGAAAATCACTAGTATTGATTGACATTAACAATAGTTTATTTTCAGTTTTGTTATACCCTTCTGGAACTTTTATCTCATCTTTTTTATCACTGTTTTCATTTATTGCATCAATAATGTTAAGTTTATTTTTTGACGTTTCACTCTCCTGTATTGCATAAGATTTTTGTGAAACTATAGAAAAGCTTATTAGAATTATGATTAAAATAATACTGATTGTTTTTGTTTTCATTTTTTCTATTCTTCCTTTCAATACAAAAAATTTAATATAATAACTGTTATTTAATTTGCTAAAATTTTATCACATTTAAACTAAATAAATCAATAGTTTAAAAACAAAAATTCCAGTGCTTTTGCACAGGAATTTTTGTTTTTTTATTCTAGGACACCATTTTTTTATTTTTAATATCCTGTTCTTTTTTAATTATTATTTTGTTGGAAATTCTGTAATTAATCCAACATTCATTTGTAAAATAAGTGAAGCATCTTGACTATTGACTCTACCATCTTGATTTACATCAGCTAGTGCAATTTGTTTTTCATCTAATGCTTTATTATTTACATTGTATTCTAATGCTAAACTTGCATCAGCACTATCTATTCTTCCATCATAGTTAATATCACCTAATATTGATGGTACTTCTATTGTAAGTGTTTTATGAATATCTCCATTTATAGTAACTGTTATTGTAACTTTACCTGGTTTTAATGCTGTTATAACTCCATCTGCTGAAACAGAAACTACTGTATCATCATTTGAAGTATAAGTAATATCCTTAATATCTTCTGTTTCTTCTTGAACTTGTATTTTATTGACAGAAATTTGAGTTGTTTTATTAATTTCTAAAGTTTCACTTTCTACTTTAACTTCAATATCGTTTTCTGTTAATAATCTTATATTTTTAATTTCTTTCTCTTTTTCTACTACTGCTTTTGTAACAAATGTTGCTGATACCATGATATTTGCATCTTCATAATCTCCATATTTAATTGTAATTGTTCCATCTTCTGCTACATCAACTGTTTTACCATTGATAACAACAGAATCTATTTGATAACCATCGTTTGCAGTTACTTTTAATGTTTGTTGTTCATCTTGTTTTAAAGTTAAGTTAGTTACTTTATTTTCTTGTGCATCTGTGATTGTACCATTAGTTGAACTTGTTACTACTATTGTTTTATCAGTAACTGTTTCTTTTTCATTTAATTGTACTGCTGCAATTGCAAATGGACTAAATGATTTACAAGTAATAATTAAACCTAATTCTGTTACTACACATTCAATTTCCTCTACTTGATCTGTTAATTCACCTGTTCTTGGATCTACAATATAGTGGTATGCTTTAAAAGTTACGCCTTCTTTAAGTGATTCAAAATTATATCCTTTTGGAAATCCTACACAAACTCTTACTCCTTGACCAGTTTTTACAATTTGACTTTTACAAAGACTAAGAGAAATATTATAAGTATTTGTTTCTAAAACTTCTCCATCTACTTTTCCTTCAAGAGTTTGTTCCATTGCATGAGATTCTGCTGGACTTGGCTCAGTAGTAACAAGTGTTAATCTGTGTGTTAATTTATCTGTAATTTTTATTTCTTCATTATCTTTTCCTACCCATTCATCTGCTTGAATATCTTCTGCATCTAATAATTGAGGTTGTCCCATAACATTCCAATCATATCCTTCAGCTTTAAATGCATAAGCAGCACATGGATAAGCACAACCATAAGAAAGATAAAATGGTTTTTTCTTGCTCTTTTGTCCAATTAAACCTTCAATATTCATTGTATAATAACACATATTATCTGCATATTGTTTACTTGGTGTAAAATTAAATTCTATAGTGCTTACACCATCAAAGTAAAAATCTGTTATAGTACTATAATCAGCTCCAGTAGAAGCTCCTGCATCAGCTGAAAAACTATGTGTATCTAATGTAATTTTTGGCTGTGTGTTTGTTCCATCTGGTATTAAAACATCATCATAAGTTGCTTTTATGTGATAAGTTCCACCAATGTTTAAAGTACCACCTTGATAAGGAGTAACTGTTTTTGGATAAGGAGGAGCTACATAATTTCCCCATTTATTTTCAATAACAGATGATACATCCATCAATAAATTTGGATCTCCTTGATATATAAGTCCACCTTTTAAAATTCCTTCTTGAGTAGTATCTGGTGGAATTGTTGTTACAGCGAATTGTGCTCTCATTACATGTGGAAATGGTAATCTTACATATTTTCCAATATCTGAATCTACTTTATCAGGTTCAAATCCTTCATCATCATGAGAAGCATAAATTTCTGGAGTAAGATATGCCCAATCAACTTCAGTCCATGAATCAGTATCTTCATTATATTGATAATATTTTGCTACAATATAGTATCCTTCTTTTGCATTATCTGTATAATTCATTCCTCGATAACTAACAAGCATTGTTCCAGATTTTAATTTTCCATCTTCATCTTGATAGATATCTTCTATTAATTTTACTTTTAAATCAGAATCCAAATCTTCATTTACATAAAGTGTTGTTTCCCTTGGTGCTTCTATTGATAATACTGGATAATCAAATTCATGATTAGCACCTGATAAAATTCCAACTGGAATATGATGCCCTGCAAGCTCACTTTGACCTACTAAGCAATATTGTCTTGTTTCATGACCACTATTTTTCTCTGTCCAAGATTTATTAGTTGGATCATCATGAGTAACGTCAACACCATACCATTTGTCATCTGATAATTTTACATAGTTCCAAGCATGTGCTTCATTCAACTTTTCTGTTTTATAAATTCCAGCTACAACAATACATGGTATATCAAGTCTATCAAGAACAGCTTTAAAAGCCCTAGAATAAGCTTCACAAACTCCTTCTCCATAATGTAATGCATCAAATGCAGTTCTTGCATTTCCAGCTGTTACTTGGTCTTCATAACGATAAATCATATGTTCCGTAATATAATCATGAACAAAAGTTACTTTCTCTTCAGTTAAATCTCCATCATTATCTTCATCATTTTTTACTTCTTTTGCCTCATTTACTACTTGTGCAATGTCTTTCTCATATGCTTCTACTGCTCTACCTACATTTTCTGATGTAAAACCTGGTAAAAGATAACTGTCCTTTCTTCCTGTTCCAAGGTAAGCAAAAGTTCCAGTACTGTCACTTGCTATACGAATAGAAAGATAAGAAAAATCTACATAAAATACATCTGGATAATCATATTGAAATGCATCTCTTGCAGCTCCATAAGCAGAAAGTAAAGTATTTTTATCTTCTAAGTCTTTTGTTTCTACATGACCACTTCTTGTAAGGTTGTAGTCTACATTTCCTTGTTTGAATACGCCATCTATATACATTTCATACATTGCATCATAAATTCCAATAGCAATTCTAGATACATTTCTTTTTTGAGCTACTTGCTCTGCATCTTCGTTAGGTAGCACTTCCCTTTCTTTGCTATTTTCTACTAATTGATTATAATAATACCTATTGTAATCTGTTTTAGTATTTGAATTTTCATCGCCTCCTATTGCATAGACAACATTGTTTACTTTAAGGAATGCAAATTGTGATAGTATTAATACCATAAGTAAAATAATACTTAAAATTTTTCTCAACTTCATAAATAAAATTTCCCCTTTGTATAATTTTGTTCTCATACTATCATTAAAAAATTTTTTCGTCAATTATCTTTTTAAATATTTTTAAATATTTTTTATAATCTTTTAAATATTAGTATTGTTACTTAAATATTTTGTATCATTTTATGAAATTTTTCAAATTTAAGCTTCATTTTACTTCATCTATATTGTCAATAAGCTCTTTACATTCTCTCCAATTTGACATTTTAATTACATCATAGTCTCCCGACAACTTTTCCATAATTTTTTTCGTTTCATCTGTTGAATTTAAATCTACAACTATTATATCTTTAACACTTTCTTCTTTACCATAAATAATTCTAAATAGAAGTGAACGCAAAAATCCCTCTATTCTTTTTTCTTGATTTTTTGCTGCTACAATCACATAAATTCCGTCAGCTTTCAAATTTGTGTATGTATATGTATAAATTATTGTTTTTATAATTTCAAATAAACCATATAATGCTAATACCCATAAAATGCCATTTAATATATACTCTAACATTTGCTATCATTTCCTTTCATTTCATTCCTTTTCTTAATAGCATAGCTATGAAGTAATCTATTTAATTGTTAATTAGAGTTTTATGCTATTTTCTTACTATAATATTTTATGCTTATTATATTTTTTGGTTACTTTTTATGTAGGTCCTAGTTCATTTGACATCTTCTATTTATATATTGTATACTTAGCTTATGAAAGAAATAATTGTAAGTCCAAAATATAATGGAAAGAAATTAAATAATTTTTTATTAGATACTTTTTCTAGTCTTTCTTTAAATGCTTTTTACAAGGCACTTCGTAAGAAAGATATTCGTGTAAATGATGTAAAGGTTTCGGAGAATGTAACCTTAAATGCAAACGACCATGTTAAAGTATTTATTTCTGATGAGCAATTATTTGGAAAAACTAATAATGTGGAAATTATTTACGAGGATGATAACATTGTTGTTGCAAATAAACCTACTGGAATAGAGGTTACAGGAGAAAATTCTTATACTGATTTATTGCAAAAATATTTAAATAAAAGTGTTTTTCCTTGTCATCGTTTAGATAGAAATACTTGTGGCCTAGTTTTATTTGCAAAAAATGAAGAAAGCTTAAATATATTACTTGATAAATTTAAGAATAGAGAAATTAAAAAGATTTATAGAGCTAGAGTTTATGGTATTCCAAAAGAAAAGGAAAAATTGCTAAATGCTTATCTTTTTAAAGATAAGAAAAAATCTATTGTATATATTTCTGATGCTCCTAAAAAAGGATATGTTAAGATACAAACTTATTATAAGGTAATTGAAGTGAATAAAAAAGATAATACTAGTTTATTAGAAGTAAATCTTCTTACTGGCAAGACTCATCAAATTCGTGCTCACCTTGCTCATATCGGTTTTCCTATTATTGGTGATGGAAAATATGGTGATAATGAAATAAATAAAAAGTTTGGTAAAAAAGTGCAAGAACTTTGTAGCTTTTCTCTACAATTTAAGTTTTCTACTGATGCTGGGTATTTAGAGTATTTAAATGGAAAGCTAATTAAAATCAAAATTTAAGATTTTATTAATTAAGTAAAGAATTAAAAAATTATTAAAAAATTTAAGAATTTAAGTAAAAAATGAAGCCATAGTTTTATATGACTTCATTTTTTTATTTCAAGTTACAAATTTATTATTTATTTGTTTTACACGCAAAATTGACCTATCCCTATTTTATTAGTTCTTCAAATTCTTCTGCTGAGATAACCTCTTTTTCCATTAAAGCCATAGCTACTTTGTTTAGCTTGTCCATATTGTTTGCTAAAATGGTTTGTGCTTTTACATAAGCTGTGTCTATCATAATTTTTACTTCGGCACCAATTGCATCACCGAATTTTTCTCCTAATAGTTGTAATTCATAAGGATCTTTTTCTGTGTTGATTGAAATTGGTCCTAGGTTATCGCTCATTCCGTATTTTGTTATCATGTCTTTTGCTATTTGTGTTGCAACTTCTATGTCGTTGCTTGCACCTGTTGAAATATCGTTTAAAGCAACTTTTTCTGCTGCTCGTCCTCCTAATAAAGCTATTAATTTTTCTTCCATTTCTGTTTTTGAAATGTAGTATTTATCTTCATTAGTTTTATACATTGTGTAGCCACCTGCTATTCCACGAGGAATTATTGATACTTCTTTTATATCTTTTTGTGATTCTAACTGGCTACTTACTATGGCATGTCCTGCTTCGTGGAAGGCTGTTAGTCTTTTATCTTTTTCAGGTACTACTCTACTTTGTCTTTCTAGACCGACAGTAACTTTTTTGATTGCATTTTCTATGTCTTCATGTGTAATTGCATCATGTTTTTCTATTGTAGCTATAATTGCTGCTTCGTTTAAAATGTTTGCAAGTTCTGCTCCTGTGAAGCCTGCTGTATCTCCTGCAATGTCTTTTAAGTCTACATCTTTTTCTAGTTTTTTATCTTTTGCATGGATTTTTAATATTTCTTCTCTACCGTGCATATCTGGAAGTGCAATTGTGATTTGTCTATCAAATCTTCCAGGTCTTAATAATGCTTTATCTAGCATTTCTGGTCTGTTTGTTGCTGCTAAAACTATAATTGTTTCTTCTGTATCAAATCCATCCATTTCTACTAATAATTGATTTAGTGTTTGATTGTTTTCTGTTTCTGCACCGCTTCCGCTCGCTCTTCTTGATCCTATTGCGTCAATTTCATCTATAAATACTATACAAGGAGAAATTTTCTTTGCTTTTTCAAATAATTTTCTTACCCTAGATGCTCCAAGTCCTGCAAACATTTCAATAAATTCAGAACCACTCATTGAAATAAATGGTACATTTGCTTCTCCTGCTATTGCTTTTGCAATTAAAGTTTTTCCTGTACCTGGCTGACCACATAATAAAACACCTCTTGGAATTTTTGCACCCATCTCATAGAATTTTTTTGGTTCTTTTAAGAAGTTTACTATTTCAAGCATTTCCGTTTTTTCTTCATCTAGTCCTGCAACATCTCCAAAGTTTATTTTAGATTTTGTTGTTTCTGCATCATAAACTTTTCCTTTATCTCCCAAACCTTGCATTTTAAATACTAATACAAATAGTACAACTAGCAATATAGTAGGAAGTAAAGAGTATACATATTGCATTCCTGAAAGAATTGCATTTTGTTTCTTTTGAGTTAGTTTTATATTATTGCCCTGTAATGATTTATCTTGAATTAACTCTACAAATGCTTGTGTGCTTGGCACAATACAAGTTTTCTTTTCTTCTTCATCTTTTAATTTTACTTTGACAGATGTACTTCCAACTGTCATTTCTACTTCATCTACTGTTCCCTCGTCAATTTTCTTTATAAGCTCTGTATATGCAAGTGTGTTTTCTTTTTCTTTGCTATTCATGTTCATTAGCACAACTACTAGTCCTATAATTACGGCTAACAATACTGCTATTGCAATTACAGCATACATAATTTTGTTATTGTTCTCTTGACCCTGTGTATTATTTTGCCCACTATTTTGTTTGTTTGATTTTGTATTATTGGTTTTAGTATTAATTGCCTTTTTTTCATTTTTGTCTGTTCTTCTGTTTTCTTCCATAACTTTTAAACTCTCTCCTTGCCTTTTTATTATTTTTATAAAACATTATATTGTTTTTGTTAAAACACATTATATTAATATTTTTTTATAATCTTAAAATTCTATGTTATTAAACTTCTATATTATAACAAATATCATTAACTCATTTTAATATTTGCTTGTGGTTCTGGTCCACTTTTTCCTTGCTCTTTTTCTTTTTTATTTTTTTCTTTTTGCTTTTCTTCTTGTCTTCTTTTTTCGTCTTTTTTACGAACTTTTTCTCTTTCTGCTTCTTCCTCTTCTTCTTGCTTTTTTCTTTCAAGTTCTTGTTTTACTTTTTCTTGCTCTTCTATTATTTTTGAAAGCTCAATTTGTTGTTTTATAATGTTTGACCTAATTATAAGTATTGCTGCAACTATATAAATGCAAGTAATTGCAACATACATAATGTCGAAATATTTTATTGTATATCCTGTTAAAATATTAAATATTGTGTATATTAAGTTTAATATTGTAGGTAAAGTTAAGCTATATGCAGAAATGTTATATGCTGCAACATATTTAAATCTTAGTCCTATGAATGCTCCTACTAAATATGCCATTAATGAATATAAAATGATATCTAGTAGTAGTGTTGCAAAGTAATTTATAAACATCACTATCCACATTGAAATTAACAAAATTGCATATAATTTATAAATTTCTGTTGATGAGAAAAAGTTTATTACATCTTGCTTTTCTAATTTTACTAAGTTTATTTGTGATGTGAAATCTTTTAATGGTAATTCTACTGAATCTGCTCCTAAGCTTGTTTTCATGAGGATTTTATCTTTTAATATTAAAATTGCACTACTATAGCTTTCTATGTCTTTTTTATATTCGTTGATTTTTTCCTGTGATAATTCATCTGTATCAACAATTATTTTTTTATAATATGAGTTTTGGTCTTCTATTACTATATTACCATTTTTTCCTTTAATTTGAAGATTTCCATTTTCAAAGTTTAAAGTTTCTACGTTTTCGTCTATATATTTCACAACATCTTTTGCTGCTTTATGAAATATATATGTAGTTGTGGCTGATACTAAAAAAGAGAAGACAAGCATAATAATTGCTAAATAAATTATAGTTTTTCCTATTTTTTGTACAGCTAATTTTTGATATTCTTCTAATCCAAAAATGCTTGTTTTTAATTTTTTAAAAAATGACATTTTATTTTCTTCTTCCATTTTTAGCTTGTTCCACCTCTCTTGTTTTATTATCATATATTTTTAGTTTTCTTAACCTTATTATTTAGTTCTTCAACTTTAATTTTATTATTCTATTATTTTATTGTATTTGGTTGTATAATTTTTATATTGATTTTTCTAGCTACACTTTTTCTACTGTCATTCCTTCTTTGGTATCTTTTACAATATAGCCTTTTTCTTTTAATTCGTCTCTTATTTCATCTGATAAAGCCCAGTTTTTTTCTAGCCTTGCTTGCTTTCTTTTTTCTATTAAACTACTTATTTCTTCTGGTAAATCTATCTCTTTTGCTTTCTTTAAATATTCTTTGCTATTTACTAAATCTAAACCTAGTACCTCGTCAAATTTTAACAACAGATTAGCAAATTGTTTTGATTGTTTTTCGTTTCTAATAATCTCCCATACAATTCCCATTGCTGATGGCATATTCAAGTCATCATTTATTGTTGCCAAAAACTTGTCTTCATATTCTTTTATTTTGCTTTCTTCTATTTCATCTGTTCCTTCTTGTTGCTTTACAAAGCCTTCTCTTAAGCGCATTAAAGCTTTTTGTGATGCTAATCCTGTTTCAAAAGTAAAATTCAATTTTGCACGATAATGTGCTGTAAAGCAAAATAGTTTATATGCTAATGGTTCAATTCCTTTTTCTTGTAATTCGTCCAATGTATATGTATTTCCTAAGGATTTTCCCATTTTACCGCCATCTACTTGTAAAAATTCAACATGCATCCAAATTTTTGCAGGTATTTTTCCTGTTAAACCTTTGCTTTGAGCAATTTCATTTTCGTGATGTGTTGGAATATGGTCAATTCCGCCTGTATGAATATCAAATTCATCACCTAAATATTTTCTTCCCATTGCTGAACATTCTATGTGCCAGCCTGGATAAGATAATCCCCATGGACTTTCCCATTTCATAATATGATTTTCTGGTGCTTTAATCCATAATGCAAAATCGTATGGATTTCTTTTTTCTTCATCTACATCTACTCTTGCACCTGCTATTTGCTCATCTAGTTTTCTGTTTGATAATACAGGATATTTATCTAATTTTGAAATGTCAAAATATATTCCTCTACTTGTTTCATAAGCATATCCTTTTTCTACTAGACCTTTTACAAATTCAATCATTTCTTTTATATGATCTGTTGCCTTTGCGATAATTTCTGGCTTTTCTATTTTTAGTCTTTCCATATCTCTAAAAAATATGTCAGAATAATATTTAGCAATTTCATATGGGTCTTTATTTTCTTTTCTTGCTGCTTTTTCCATTTTGTCTTCACCTTCATCTGCATCTGATTCTAAATGCCCTACATCTGTAATATTCATTACATGTTTTAAATTATACCCATTATATTTTAAAACTCGTCTTAAAGAGTCCATAAATAGATAAGCTCTAAAATTTCCTATATGTGCATAACTATATACAGTTGGTCCACAAGAATATATGCGAACATTTTCTTCTGTTAATGGATGAAATTCTTGTTTTTCTCTTGTTAATGTGTTATATAACTGTATTTTCATTGACATTCTCCTTTTTGATTAGTGTTTTATTTATCAAATTAAATTAATTTCCTTTACATTTCCGAAACTTCAGGTGTTGTTACAGGATTTTCTGCTGCTGGAGGAGTAGGCGTTGGTGTCGGTGTTGAAGTTGGTGTTTGAGTAGGTGTTGGTGTTGGCTCTTCTACACTTCCATTTGAATTTACTGTAATTACAATTGTAACTCCTCTTTCAACCTGAGTATCTGGTGCTATACTTTGCCTAATAACAATTCCATCTGCTTGATCTGAGTGTTGTTCGGTAATAACCTGTACATTAAGCCCTGCTAAAGCTTCCATTGCTGATTCTTGCGATAAGCCTACTACATTTTGTACTGTAATCATACTTGTTTCTAATGTATGAATATCGCAAGTTTCAGTTGGTGCTGTAGCCTTACTTTTTCCATTTGATGCATACCATTTTTTAGTTTGTTCTTTTTCTGGTACTGCTGTAAATTGTTTTTCTTCAACTTCCAAGCAATATTCTGTAGCTAGTTTTCCACTTTCTTTACATACTTCCACACTAACATGGCCTTCACATTGTTTTGGAACAGTACCTTTAACAAAATATTCAGTATAAACATTTGAACATTTAGAAGTTGCTAATTTTCCAGATGCTTTACATACAGTTGCAGTTACAATTCCATCAGGTCTTGTAAAACGTTTTCCATCTAAATTTTTGTGTACAGCTTTCATTACATTTGCCCAAATGTTTATTGCACTATACTGTTTACTATCTGATACTACCCATTGATTTGTTTTTCCCCAACCATACCAAACAGCTCCTGCATAATATGGAGTATAACCACAAAGCCATTTATCTGCTTTATCATCTGTTGTACCAGTTTTAGCTGCTACATCCATTCCCGAAATTGCACATCTGTATGCAGTACCTTCTGCACCTCTTACAACATCTAATAAAATATTTGAAACAATATATGCATTTTGTTCAGATATAACTCTTCTTTTTTCTTGTTTTGGTTCTACTACAACATTTCCTTCTGAATCTACTAATTTTGTATAAAATGTTGGTTCTATATATTCACCACCATTGGCAAGGCATGCATATGCTGCTGCCATTTGAAGTGTACTTGAGCCATGGTATGCTCCACCTATTGCAAGTGTTAATCCATCTTGATCATCACTATATGTAGTTAGTCCAAATTTATGTAAATATTCAATAGATTTACTTATTCCAATGTCTGACATAATTTTAATATTTATTATATTTGATGATCTTTCAATTGCTCTTCTAACTGTACATGGTCCAACATAACTTCCAACATTTCTTATTCTATTTCTTGGAATTTCATTAAAATGAGTTTCTTCATCATAATATACTGTTGCTGCTGTTATTACTTTTTCTTCTAAACCTGCTGAAACATTTGCAAGTGGTTTTATTGAAGATCCTGTTTGTCTTGCATCTGATGTTGCATAGTTAGTATTCATTACTGCATTGTCTTGCTGTAAATCTCCACCCATTGCTACTACTTTACCAGTAGAAGGTTCTATTATCGTCATTCCTGCATTTGTTCTATATGTTACAGTTTTGCTTTTTCCGTTTTCATCTTTTTCTTTTACTTTTTTAGTTTCAACATAAGTATCTTTTGCCATTTCCTTTAAAACTTCTTTTTGAATAGAAGATACTTGTGTTGTATATAACTTATATCCACCTGAAGTAATCATATCATAAGCTGCTTTATAATCTATATCTTTTAATTCGGCTAAGTCTTCTGCCGCTTCTTGTACAGCTTTA
The DNA here is from genome assembly GCA_947630185.1 of uncultured Clostridia bacterium. Classification (GTDB taxonomy): domain Bacteria; phylum Bacillota; class Clostridia; order TANB77; family CAG-508; genus CAG-273. Next base: position 34,175 of record CANRGT010000001.1, read on the forward strand.
TTTACAAAGTATGAAAGACTTCCAATGTCAAAACTTCCCATTTTGAAAGGTAAACCTTTTTCAACTTTTGCAATTGCTTCATCATATAATTTTTGAGCTTCTTCTGGGTCATCACTAATTCTATTTTGTTCTTTCATACAATTTAGAACTAATTTCGTTCTATTTTTTATCATTTCATCCTTCTGACCTTCACTATTTGAAACATAAGGGTTATAGCTACTTGGTGCATGGTTCATTCCTGCTAAGAAAGCAGATTCTGCTAAATCTAAGTCTTTTGCAGATTTATTGAAATAATATATAGAACCATATTCTACACCTCTTATTTCATTACCTCCTATAACTGCACCCATAAATATTTCATTTAAATACTTTTCAAGAATTTGATCTTTATTAAGCATTTTTTCAATTTTATAAGCTCTTGAAATTTCACGTATCTTTCTTTCAACACCAGCCATTCCAGAGTCAGCATCATCTTTCATCATATTCTTTATTAATTGTTGTGTGATTGTACTTCCACCACCAACACTAGAATCCGAGCCACGATTTAAAGCATAGCTTATAGTTGCTTTTGCAGTTCTTAATAAATCTACTCCTGAATGCTCATAAAATCTTTTGTCTTCTATTGCAATATATGCATTAGCAGTATATTTTCCCATTTGATCTAAGGTAATTATTTTCCTATTAACTCCACCTTCTTCGGGTTTTAGAAGTTCTGTTAAATTATTTTCCGAATCAAATACTTCTGTATTTCCATACGCAACTAATTCTTGTTCAGTAACATTGAATTTATCACTAAAGAATATTCCTGCAACTATTCCTACACCTGCTAATCCTGTTAACATTACAAGTATAAATATAGTTAAAATAACCCTTTTTAAAATAGGATGTTTCTTTCTTTTCTTACCTTGTTTCTTTGTTTCTTTTTGTTCTTCTCTTTTTCCTTCTTTTTTATTAAGCTTATTTCTTATCTTTCCATTTATTTCATATTGCTTTGTTTTGCTATCTACATTACTTCTTTTTCCTTTTCCCATTAGGATTCCTCCTCGGCTAAAATTTAACAATGATATTATATAATATATTATCGAAATTGAAAAGTGTTTTAATAAATTTTTAAGTTTTTGAATGATATAAAAAAACAATAGAAGAATTTTTTAATAAAATCCTTCTATTATTTTATTAACCAAATATTCCTCTTTTCTTAACTGGTGGTTGTTCGTTCATTGTTGTAGCTAGCTTTGTTAAAAGCTCTCTTTGCTCTTGTGTTAATCTTTTTGGAACTTGTACTTGAACAGTAAATATAAAATCTCCCTGTCCTGTACTGTTTAAACTTTTAAAACCTTTATTTCTAATTACGAATTTGCTTCCGGGTTGAGTTGCATCAGGAATAGTATATATTTCTTCTGTTCCATCTACCATTGGAATACGTAGGTTTGCACCTAATGTGGCTTGTGTAAATGTAATTGGAATGTCGCAAAGTACATTATTCCCTTTTCTAGTGTATACACTATGCCTTTTTACATGTACTACTATATATAAATCTCCTTTTGCTCCACCATTTTCTCCAGGTTCGCCTTCTCCTCTTAATATTATGGTTTGGTTGTCGTCTACACCTGCTGGAATTTTTACAGATACTCTAACTTGTTTTTTTATTGTTCCTTTCCCTTTACAATTTTCGCAAGGTTCTTTTATTACTTTACCTGTTCCATGGCAATTATTACAAGTTCTCATTGTTTGCATTTGACCTAAAATTGTGGTTTGTACTTGTTTTATTTGCCCTGTTCCGTGGCATACACTACAAGTTTCTTTGTGTGTTCCAGGTTTTGTTCCTTCTCCATGACAAACATCACATGTTTCACGTCTATTGATTGTTACATATTTTTCAGTTCCTAAAAAAGATTCCTCAAAAGTAATTTCTATATCATAACGTAAATCTGTACCTTTTCTTGGTCCATTTTGACGACTTGCTCTTTGGCTTCCAGCAAAGCCTCCACCAAAGAATGATGAAAAGATATCTCCTAAATCGCCAAAATCACTAAATCCATCAAAGCCTGTTGAATAAGTGTAAGTGCCATTTCCATATGAAGTTCCTCCTCCAAAGCCTTGTGGACCATCTGGTCCAAATTGGTCGTACATTTGTCTTTTTTGGCTATCAGATAAAGTTTCATAGGCTTCATTTACTTCTTTAAATTTTGCTTCAGCTTCTGCTTTATTGTCTGGATTTGCATCAGGATGATATTGTTTAGCGAGCCTTCTATAAGCTTTTTTTATTTCTTCATCAGTCGCATTTTTTTGAACACCTAATACTTCGTAATAATCTCTTTTTGCCATTTTACTTCTTTCCTTTTTATAATTTATTTATTGCAATTTTACAGTTAATTATAAATTTTAGAATAGCCACAGCTTGTTTGGTATATGTTTTTTCGTGCTTTAGTCGAGAAAAAATATATACCAAACATAAGCGACGTGGCGGATTTTTTAAAGTAGTAAATTGCAAATTCTATTTCTTATCATCATCTTCAACTTTATAATCTGCATCATATACATTTCCGTTGCTATCAGCATGAGGCTCACTTGAAGTGCTTCCTGTTTCTCCTGCATTTGCACTTGCATCACCAGTAGTACCAGCATTTGCGCCATTTGCAGCTTGTGTTTGTTTATATAATTGTTCTGTAATTGAATAGAATACTGTTGTTAATTTTTCTGTTGCAGATTTAATTGCTTCAGTATCTGTTCCTTCTAATGCTTTCTTTACATTGTCAATTTCAGCTTCTGCTTTTGCTTTTTCTTCTCCGCTAATTTTATCTCCTAACTCTTCTATTGTTTTTTGGCAGTTATATACTAAGCTTTCAGCATTGTTTCTAGCTTCTATTCCTTCTTTCTTCTTTTTGTCTTCTGCTGCATGTGCTTCTGCTTCTTTTACAGCTTTTTCAATGTCTTCATCAGAAAGATTTGTACTTGCAGTAATTGCAACTTGTTGGCTATTTCCTGTTGCCATATCTTTTGCAGATACGTGAACAATACCATTTGCATCAATATCAAATGTTACTTCAATTTGTGGTACACCACGTGGGGCTGCTGGAATTCCTGTTAATTGGAATCTTCCTAAAGTTTTGTTGTCTGCAGCCATTTCACGTTCACCTTGTAATACGTGAATTTCAACACTTGTTTGACCATCTGCTGCTGTTGAGAATACTTGTGATTTTTTAGTTGGTATTGTTGTATTTCTTTCAATTAATTTTGTAAATACTCCACCTAATGTTTCAATACCTAATGATAATGGTGTAACATCTAGTAATACTAAATCTTTTACATCTCCTGATAATACACCACCTTGAATAGCTGCACCAATTGCAACACATTCATCTGGGTTTATTCCTTTATCTGGTTCTTTTCCTGTAATCTTCTTTACAGCTTCTTGAACAGCTGGAACTCTTGTAGAACCACCTACTAATAATACTTTGTGTAAATCATTTGCAGTAACACCTGCATCTTTCATAGCTTTTTCTACTGGTTCTTTTGTAGCTTCAATTAAATCTCTAATTAATTCTTCAAATTTTGCTCTTGTTAGAGTTACATCCATATGTTTTGGTCCTGTTGCATCTGCTGTGATAAATGGTAAGTTAATTTGTGTTTGTTGTACACCAGAAAGCTCGATTTTAGCTTTTTCTGCTGCTTCTTTTAAACGTTGCATTGCCATTTTATCTGTGCTTAAATCTATTCCATTTGATTTTTTGAATTCTGATACTAAGTAATCAATAATTCTTTGGTCGAAGTCATCTCCACCAAGTCTTGTGTTACCATTTGTTGCTAATACTTCAAATACACCATCACCAATATCTAGTATAGATACATCAAATGTTCCTCCACCTAAGTCATATACCATTATTTTTTGGTCTTGGTCTTCTTTATCCATACCAAATGCTAAAGCTGCTGCTGTTGGCTCGTTTATAATTCTTAATACTTCAAGTCCTGCTATTTTTCCTGCATCTTTTGTTGCTTGTCTTTGGCTATCGCTAAAGTAAGCTGGAACTGTGATAACAGCTTGAGTAACGCTTTGTCCTAAATAATTTTCTGCATCTGTTTTTAATTTTTGTAATATCATAGCTGAAATTTCTTGTGGAGAGAATTCATCTCCTTCAATTTTTACTTTTCTATTTGAACCCATATCTCTTTTTATTGAGATAACTGTGTTATCTGGATTAGTAACTGCTTGACGCTTTGCTATTTGTCCTACTAATCTTTCTCCATTTTTTGAAAATGCAACAACAGATGGTGTTGTTCTATTTCCTTCTGCATTAGGAATAACAACTGGCTCTCCTCCTTCCATTACTGCTACGCATGAGTTTGTTGTTCCTAAGTCAATTCCTATAATTTTTCCCATTTTTAAAACTTCCTTTCTTTTAGAGCTTTGCTCTTAATTTTTAATTTAATTTTTATAAAATATTATTATTTTATATATATAATAAATAAAAATAAAAAATTAAAATCTAATTTGCAACTACAACCATAGAGTGACGAATCACTTTATTTCCTATCATATAGCCTTTTCTATATTCTTCTTTAATTTCCTTTTCACCTAAATTTTCATCTACAACTAAGCTAACTGCCTCGTGTAGTTCTGGATCAAAAGTTTTTCCAACAGTTTCAATTTCTTTTACGCCATTTGATGTTAATACGTCTTTAAATTGTTTTAATACTAGTTCTACACCCTGTTTGTAGCTTTCATCTTCTGTTTTACTTTCTACTGCTTTTTCTAAGTTATCAATTACTGGTAAGAATGCAGATACTACATCTCCCATAATTGAGCCATATAAATCTTGCTTTTCTTTGTTGCTTCTTTTTTTGTAATTATCAAATTCTGCAGCAACTCTTTTTAATCTATCTTCTGTTTCTTCTAACTGTATTTTTAAAGTTTCTTTTTCTTTTTTTATTTCAATTATGTCTTGTGCATTTACATTTTTATCATTTTTTTCTTCACTATTATTTACATTTTCATTATTTAAGTTTTCATTTGCTTGTTTGTTTTCTTTCATTTCTTCGCTACCTTCCTTTTGCTTTATTTCTTCATCATTTATATTTTGCTTTGCATCTTCATTATTCACTTTTTTTAAACCTCACTTTCCATTTAATTTTTTGCTAATATATTTCATTACTGAAATTACTTTTGAATAATCCATTCTTTTAGGACCTATTATTCCAATTGTTCCTAAGTCTTTATCTTGATAGCGATGCTTAAAAGTAATTATGCTAAAATCTTTTAACTTTTCATTTTCGTTTTCATCACCTATATACACATTTATATCTTGTGCAAATCCAGTATTTAAAAGGTCTAGCATAACTTCTTTTGTATCTATTAGATTTATAAAGTTCTTTGCTACTTCCAAACTTTTAAATTCTGGAAGTTCAAATGACTTGTTTGCTCCTTCTAAATAAAGCTGGTCTTCTTCTCTTATAGCCCTTTCTAATTGAAGCATTACTGGTTTTATAACATTTAAGCTTTGATGCATCTCCGAAAATATATATTCTTCTAGTGGCTTATCTATTGCCTCTAGTGGCTTTCCTTTTAGCTTACTATTAAAAAGATTATTTAAGATATTTACTTGTTCTTCTGTAATATCTTCGTCAAATTTAATAATTGTTTCTTTTACAATGCCTGTATCTGTAAGTATTACTGCCATTAACATTCTACTGCCAAGCAATACAAATTTTACTTCTTCTATGTTCTGCAAGTTTGCTTTTGGTCCTACTGCAACAGATGTATAGTGTGTTACTTCTGATAAAGTATTTGTTGCAATTTTAGTTAATTCTTCGATTTCATTTACTTTTGTTTCTAGTTTTGATTGAATATATTTAATTTCTTCTAAGCTAATATTATCTTCTTTTATTAACTCATTTACATAGAAACGATACCCTTGTGCTGATGGCACTCTTCCACTTGAAGTGTGTGGCTTATCTAAATAACCACTTTTTTCTAGTTCTACCATTTCATTACGAATTGTAGCACTACTACAATCCAAATTATATTTTTCTGCAATTACACCTGAACTTACTGGCTCTGCAGTGTTTATATATTCATCTATAATTGCTTGCAGTATTTTTTTCTTTCTGTCATCTAGCACTTGTTTTCACCTCTATTTCTTTTAGTAGGTTTATTTAGTATATTCAATAACTTTTATATTTCTTATATTGTATTTAAAATATTATTTTTAAAGTTTAGCATTTTTATTTTTTAGCACTCTTGCTCTTTGACTGCTAAACTTTATATATATTATAACCATTTTTAGCAATTGTCAATATATATTGCTAAAAAGTTGTGTGAAATTTATGTGAAAGTATTAAAATAAGAACAGCGATACTGTTCCTATTTATTTTTCTTTATTTAATTTTTCTTAAATTTGCATTTTTAACTAGTTAAGCTTAAAAATTATTTTTCATTGGCATAAAATTTTAGTTTTCCTTAGCATATTTTATTAAATTTACAAATAATGGTGCTGGTCTATCTGGTCTAGACTGAAATTCTGGATGGAATTGTGAAGCTATGAAATATGGATGATCTTTTAGTTCTACTATTTCTACCAATTTTCCATTTGGTGAAATTCCTGAACACATAAGCCCTACTTTTTCCATTTCTTCTTTATATGTATTATTATATTCATAGCGGTGCCTATGTCTTTCTGCTATTTCAGTTTTATTATATACTTTATAGGCTAAGCTATTTTTTTCTATCTTACAAGGATAGCTTCCTAGTCTCATGGTTCCACCTTTTTTGTTTATTCCTATTTGCTCTTTCATTATATGTATTACAGGATGAGTTGTTTCCTCATCAAATTCCTCTGAATTTGCATCTTCATACCCTAATACATTTCTTGCGAATTCAATTACTGCCATTTGCATTCCTAAGCATATTCCTAAAAAAGGAATTTTATTTTCTCTTGCATATTTTATAGTTTCAATTTTCCCTTCAATTCCTCTACCACCAAATCCTCCTGGAACAACAATTGCTTGATATTTTTCTAAGGTTTCCTTTACATTTTCTTTTGTTACCTTTTCTGAATTTACTAAATCTATTTCAACATTGCAATTATTAGCAAATCCACCATGTTTTAGGCTTTCTATAACTGATAAATATGAATCCTCTAGTTTTACATATTTTCCAACTATTGCAACTTTTACTGTCTTTTCTTTTTCCTTTTTTATATTTTCAATCATTTTTTCCCAACTAGAATTATCTGCTTTGTTATTTAGTCCTAACTTTCTACATACTCTATCAGCTAGTCCTTGTTTTTCTAGCATTAATGGAACCTCGTATAAATTTTGAACAGTTTTATTTTCAATAACATCTTCTTTCTTTACATTACAGAATAATGCTATTTTTTCTTTTATACTATCATCTACTTCTTGCTCTGCTCTACATACTAAAATATCTGGTTTAATTCCTATTGATTGAAGCTCTTTTACAGAATGCTGTGTTGGTTTAGATTTTAGTTCATTAGAACCATAAATATATGGAAGTAAAGTAACGTGTATATATACTACTTGGTCATTTTCTTTTTCTATACCTATTTGGCGGATTGCCTCTAAAAATGGTAGGCTTTCAATATCTCCAACTGTTCCACCAATTTCAGTAATAACTATGTCTACATCTGTGTTTTCAAATTTATATACTTTTTCTTTTATTGCATTGGTGATGTGTGGAATTACTTGTACTGTTTTTCCTAAATAATCTCCTCTTCTTTCTCGTTCAATTACTTCTGAATATATCCTTCCAGTAGTTACAGAAGAATATTTAGTTAAACTTTCATCTGTAAATCTTTCGTAGTGGCCTAAATCTAAGTCTGTTTCTGCTCCATCATCTGTTACAAAAACCTCGCCATGTTCATACGGGCTCATTGTTCCTGGGTCTACATTAATGTATGGGTCGAACTTTTGATTTGCTACTTTATAACCTCTATTCTTTAGTAATCTTCCAAGTGATGCTGCAGTAATTCCTTTTCCTAAGCCCGATACTACTCCACCTGTTACAAAAATGTACTTTTTGTTCATTTTCTTTACCTCCTATTCATTTACTTTTTATAATTTATTATTTTTGACCACATTTAAAAATAAAAAAAATAGATTTAAAATAAAATACCTTTTGGGGTGTTTTTTTTAAATCTATCATATTTATATGATACTACTATTTATCATAGTTTGTAAAGAGTCTTTGGGAATATTTTATAGAAATAAATATAATTTTTTAAAGAAAAAATTTTTTGAATTATGTACTATTGCATGAATATAAATTTTATTCATGATTTATTTTAAGTCTTGGAGGCTTGTTTTTGTAAAAATTATTACCACGTCTCAACCTCTTTTCTTAATTCGTCTAGTGAACATATTTCTCCATTGTTAATTGCTTCAATACTTTTCTCTATTTTTTTATCAATATAAGCATAATATATGTTTTCCATAATTTTATTTGTAGTTCCTAATTTGATAGTCTTCTTCTTAACTTGCAATTTTATCACTCCTTTCAATAGTATTATACTAAATTTCTGTTAGATTAGTCAACAAATTTTTTCTTACATTTTTCGACAAATTCAATAAAAATTAAGCACTATAATACTTAAAATTAAGAATTATAGTGCTTGTTTATTTTTATTTTGTAATAGATAAAATTTTGTATTGTATAGTTCCAGCTGGTGCTTGAACTTCAACTATTTGGTTCTTCTTTGCACCTAAAATAGCACTTCCTATTGGAGACTCGTTTGATATTTTGTTTTGTGCTAAATCAACTTCTGTAGAACCTACTAAAGTGTAGCTTACTTCTTCATTGAATTCTATATCTAACAATTTTACAGTGTTCCCAACTTGAACTGTCTTAGTATCTATTTCAGATTCGTCAATTATTTTTGCATAACGAATTTTATTTTCTAATTCAGCGATTTTAGTTTCATTTTCAGCTTGTGCATTTTTTGCTTCATCATATTCAGAATTTTCAGATAAGTCACCAAATCCTAAAGCAATTTTTATTCTTTCGGCAATTTCGCCTCTTTTGGTTGTTTTTAAATAATTTAACTCTTCTTCTAATTTATCATAGCCTTCTTTTGTTAGTAATACTTCCTTCTCGTCCATTTGTCTATGCCTCCTTTTGCTTTTTAAAATGTAATTGCAACAAACTATATAAAATATAGGTTGTTGCTCATTGCGTTCTAATATAATAAATTTTTTAAATTTTGTCAAGTTTTTTACAAGATTTTTCACAAAATGTTCACTTTTTAAAAATCTCATTTAACTTTTCACTTGACAAAAATTTTGCTTATATTTTTTATATAATTAGACTTTACTGTTTCTATGCAGAGTTTAGTTCTTTTTCTCTCACCCTTTTGCATTCTTCATTTGTAATAATTCCATTTCTTCCATATAATTTTATAACTCTAACTTTATCTCCTATTATTTTATTTCTTATTTTATAGAACTGCTTTTGATTTAGTGTACTTTTATTTGATATATTTTGATTTAGTATCCATTTGTTTAGCAAGCCTTCATTTAATAAGCTTTCATATAATGTAGTAATTGGTACATTGTCTAATAAATTATATCGTGAAAAAATTTCTTTTGCTTCATCTGATGTATCTATATCTACTTTTTTTATTTGAATTCCTTCAAATCCGAGACTATCATAGTCATAGTTTGGTTCCATAGTTATCATTACAGCTCTTCTGTATATAGAATATTTTTTAATTTCATTATCTTCAAAATCAAAATTTATAATCCACTTAGCTTTTTTTAGACTCTTCTTTTTATTATTACTAATTGTTACAACAATATTCTCTTTTTCTTCTATTTTTTCAATTATCTTTTGAAATTTAGTAATATTAGGTGTTATTACATGTATATTTCTAAAGTATTCTCCTAAATAACTAATGTTATCAATATAAATTTGTTTTGGTTCTTTCATACAAAAGTATAAATCTTCTAGTTCTGCTTTTTCACCTTGCTCCTTTAATATGTATTCTAAAATGTCTTTTATTAAATATGGCATTAGTCCGCTTCCGTCAAGAATGTGTATCTTTCTTGTAACTTCTTCCTCAAAAATGTTTAATTTTTCTAATTCATTTGAAAATACTAAATTGTCTATTTTATACTTTTCAATTAATTTTCTTACTTTTTTCATACATTTTTTTAATTTTATTTTTTCATGAGTTTTAATATGCTTTTTCTCACTTTTTAAATTAATATTTTTATTTTGTTGTTCCATTTTAGTTTTTAAATCAAATGGAAGAATAAATATGTATGCATCATAAATTTTCTTTATAGTTATTAAATTAAATAAGTATTTTATTTTTACTATTAGTTCATAAAATGTAAAACACAGTAGATATTGTAGTTTAGCAAATTTTGTTTTTTTAGTTTTTATATTGCTTAAATAACTTGTTTCATACAGTTCTTCATTTGAACTTTTTTCTTTTATATACCCCAGCATAGAAACACCTCAATATAATATAGCTTGTTCTACATTATATTGAGGCTTTAATTTTTTATGATAATTATTTTTATAAATATTTTTTATTTTCAATAATTTTATATTTTCATTATTCTTTTATTGCTAATATTATTCTATTATTTTATTTCTAACTTCTCAGCAATTAAATTCCATATGTCATTTGTTTCATATCCTTTTCTCCAGTATGCTGAACCTGCTAAGTTATATTTTGAAACTAAATCAAGTTTTTCTGAAAAAGATTTTTCATCTTCAATCCACATTTTATAAGTGTAACCATTTTGTTGATATTCTACATAGTATTGCTTTAAATTATCATCCCATACTTTTTCTATTCCACTTGGAAGTGAACCTTCTATGTCCTTCATTCCTAAGGCACTTGAACCTGCTACCTTTCCATTATTTTCTTTCCAAAGCCTTGTATAGAATGGCATTCCTAATATTAGTTTTTCTGGCTTTACTCCTTCTTGTCCTAAAAATTTTCTAACATTTTCTTCTACCCAACCACAACCTGCTGTTGTACCTGCTTTATTAGAAGATTCTCCATATTGGTCATATCCCATAAAAATTATATAATCTGCTACTTTTCCAATTGTATATCTATCATAGCATAAAGACCACTCTGGCGATCCATCTGGAGCTGTTACATCTACTGATAATACTTTACCTATTTCATTTAGTTTAGGTTCTAATTCTATTAGAAAACGAGAAAAGCTATTTTTATCTTTTTCATACATATTTTCAAAGTCTATGTTTATTCCGTCTAAATTATACTTAACAATTAGCTCTACTATCTTATCTATTGTACTTTGTCTTAATTTGTAATCATTTAATATTTCTGATGTAGTTTGAATTTGTGATTCATTTGAAATAGACGCCCAAACTTGATAATTATTATTATGTGACCATTCTATATATTTTTTACCTTGCTCACCCACATTTTCTATTATTTCACCTTTACCTAATTCTTTTAATCTAAAGAAGGTTGGTGAAATTACATTTATACCCTTGATGCTTGTTCCTGTTCTATCTGGTGCATATGCATATTCTGAAAAATAATCCCAAACTAAACTTACTTTTCCTTCTATCAATTGTTTCTCTTCCATATCTCCACGCAATTCATTTAATTTACCCATTGATTTTTCTTTTACATAGCCTAATACTCCATTTTCTGTTCTTACTCTTATCCATCCTTCTGGAACAGGGTATTCACTTCTATTTGCAATTATTAGAGTATCTCCAGTTTTTACTTTTGCTACAGTTCTTGAAATATTAGTTGGCTTGTATTTTACTGAATTATTCTTTGCAACTGTTGCAATTGTGTAGGCTCTGTCTAAAGAGTCTACTGTAACTATATCGGTTTCTTGTATATATTGTGTATTTATATTGTATACTAGTCCTAATTCTGAAAGTGGAAGATAATAAGTGTCATCCTTTTTTTCTACTTTTCCTTTTATTATTGTATTAGTACTATTTATACTAATTTGATTACTATCTATTGGTATGCTAGCTATTTTATTTTCTGAACATGTAATTATTTGATTATATTTTTCATCATATGTAATAGTGTCATCAAAGAAATTTCTTAAATCTTGCATAGAAACATACACTATTCCATCTTCAATATATACATCTTTCTTTAGGCTTGATGTTACATTACTATTGTTTATTATTAAATTAGTTTTATCTTTTATATCATTTCTTACATAATTCTTGCCTGCTATGGAAAGTACGGCAGTTATCCCAATTAATAGTATAGCTACAACAAATAATTTACAAATGGTTTTTACAATTGTTCTTCCTTTTTTTTCTTTTTTCTCAATTCTTTCATTTTTTCCGTGTTTCGACATTTTACTATTTTTCTCCTTAAATTTCTTTTCTCAACTATATCACAATTTTTGTTTTTCGTGAATACTATTTTTTATAATTTAATAATTTATTCATTTTTGTCGAATTATGTCAAATTTTTTAAATTGATTTTTTTAACATATTGTTTTATTTTTCTATTGCTTCTTAATTTTAGGTTTTGCTATAAGTGATGCTAAATAGCCAAAAAATACTGCTGCTGCAATTCCACCAGCTGAGGCTTTAACACCGCCTGTAAATGCTCCAAGAAGACCTGCTGTTTTTACTTCTTGCATAGCACCTTTTGCAAGGTTAGCACCAAAGCCAAGTAATGGTACAGTAGCCCCTGCTCCTGCAAAGTCAATTAAATATTTATAAATTCCAAGTCCTCCTAAAATAGCACCGGTTGTTACAAATATAACTAATATTCTGGCAGGAGTAAGTTTTGTTTTGTCAATCAAAATTTGTCCTATTATACATATTATTCCACCTACTACAAAACATTTTAAGATTCCCATCCAATCTATACTTTGTATAAAATCCATTTTTTTAATTCCTTTCCAAAGTTTTATTGTTAATTTATTTTTTCATGCAAAATTCTTTCTGTTTATTTTTTATTTTTTAATTCTTTCTAGTTTATTGAAGTCTCAATTGCAACTGCATGTGCAATTCCTGGAATGCTTTCTCCTTGTTGAGATGTAGTGGCATTAGTTAAAGCACCTGTTGCAACTAATAATATTCTATTTAACTTTTTGTCTTTTAATTGTTTAAAGAAATATCCTGAAAATGTTACACCTATGCATGCACATCCACTTCCACCAGAATGTGTATCTTGTTTTTCTTTATCAAAAATTAAAACTCCACAATCTTCATAATTGTTTTTTATGTTATAGCCCTTAGTTTCTGTAAGCTCACATACAATTTCTTTTCCTACATAGCCTAAATCACCTGTAATTATCATGTCATAATAACTTGGCTTTCTTCCAGTATCCCTAAAATGTGTTATTAAAGTATCTACTGCAGCTGGTGCCATAGCAGCTCCCATATTATTTGCATCTTTTATTCCCATGTCTACAATTTTTCCAGGTGTTACCATTGTAATATATGGTCCATTTCCATTTTCTCCAACAACTGCTGCACCTGACCCTGTTACTGTCCATTGTGAAGTTGGTGGTCTTTGATTTCCAAGTTCTAGTGGAAAACGGAATTGTTTTTCTGCACTACAAAAGTGACTAGATGTAGCACATAAAACATTTCTAGCAGCTTTTGCATCTACAAATATACTACCTAAGCATAAGCTTTCCACAAATGTAGAACATGCTCCAAATACTCCAAAAAATGGTATGTTTAATTCTCTTAGCCCAAAGCTTGATGATATACATTGATTTAATAAATCTCCTGCAAAACAGTAATCTATTTGGTCTGCTGGAACTCCTGATTTTGTAATAACAGAATTTACAGTTTCTTTAATGATTTTGCTTTCTGCCTTTTCCCATGTTTTTTCTCCCCAAAATTCATCTTCTAAGCATTGGTCAAAGTATTTTGCAAGTGGTCCTTGTCCTTCTTTTGGACCTACTATACTTGCTACTTCAACGATGCTTGGAGGATTTTGTAATTTTATTGTTTGTGCTCCTAAACGCTCCATTATTTTATCGCCATATAAATTTTACTTATATAAATGTATTATTTATATTGTATATTTGTATACTTTATTTTATATTTCTATTTATACTTGCAAATTTATATGGACTACTCCTTTATATTAAATTTAGGTTTTTTTAATTTAAAGGCTAAACCTATAAACCATAAATTATTATATTTCTTGCTGTCTTTACATTTCTGATTTTGTACTTCTATATAATTTCTACATAAATAGAAGTGCTATTATTCCAACTATTACAGATGCTGAAATACCAAATACTAAAACTGGACCTGCTACTGTAAACATTTTTCCTCCAACTCCCATTACATATCCTTCTGATTTATATTCAATAGCTGGGGAAACAATAGAGTTTGCAAATCCTGTGATTGGAATTAAAGAACCTGCACCTGCAAATTTTCCAATTTTATTAAATACATTTAAACCTGTTAGAATTGCTGATATTGCAATAAGTACAATAGATACTATTGTAGAAGATGCTGTTTCATCTAAACCTTTGAATTTACAAAAATCCATTATAATTTGTCCTATTGTGCAAATAAGACCACCAACCCAAAATGCATTAAAACAATTTTTTAATATTGGTGAATTTGGAGATTTTTGATCTACATAGTTACTGTATTCTTGTTTTGTTTCAATTGGTTTCATTTTAATTTATTTCGTATAATTAAAATATTCTAATTATACTCTCCTTTCTTTTTAAAATTTCATGTAATATTTTTACTATTCTTACTTCGCATTATTAATTATTCTGTGTTATTAGTCCCTATCTCTGTCAATTACAAAGCATAAATCTAAATCTACAAAATATTCGACTAATTTTTTTCCTTCTATTTTTGCCCTTTGCTCTAATATTTTTACTCCTGATAAGTAATCAATCGTTTTTGAAGCCTCGTTAACTGCTTGTACTACTGCATCTTTCCAAGATACTGTTGAAGTGGCTGTAATTTTTAAATGTTTTTCAATTCCCATTTTGTTCATTCCTTTCACTGTGCCATATATGCACAAAATTTAATTTTTAATAAACTAATGATATTCATTTACTGTTTTTATTTTTTCCAAAAATATGAGTTTTATACAAAAAAAGTTAAAGTAAAAACAATGATTATTTTCGACTTTTTTCTTAAAAACATATTCCCTTTTTGGTTAGAATATAGTATAATAGAATTGTTGTTAAATACTATTTACATATATTTATTTCAGTTTAATTTTTCACTTAATGATTTTTATTCTATACATAACAATAAAATAAATTATAGGAGTATATTTTTTATGTGGTATATATGGTTAATTTTATCAGGTATTTTTATGATTGCCGAAATAGTTACAGTAGGCTTTTTAATTTTTTGGCTTGGTGTTGGTGCCCTAATCACTATGCTTGTAAGCTTCATAACTGATAATGTTATTATTCAAACTGCAGTTTTTGTAATCAGTTCTACACTTTTAATATTCTGTACAAGACCTCTTGCAAAAAAACTTACTAAAAAAGATAAAGACGTTGTTACAAACGCATTTGCTATTGTTGGTAAAAAAGCTCTTGTAATTAAAGATATTAACCCTACATTAGGAGCAGGACAAATTAAAGTTGATGGTCAAGTTTGGTCTGCTAAATGTGAAGATGATACAATAATTGCACAAGGTACAGAAGTTTATATTTTAAAAATTGAAGGTGTAAAAGCTGTTGTTACTGCAAATATAAATCAAACAAATAATGTAGATAATAAAAATGCTAATTTAAATAGTCAAACTATTAATGTGTAATATAATGCGTACTATTAAGTAATTTTACTATATTTTAGCATTGTTATTTAAAAATAATAAGCTTGGTTTAATTTTATTAATAGCTTTTTATTAGATTTTAATATTTTATATATATATTTATAATTTTTTAAGGAGGAATTTTTTATGTTATGGGTTTTATTAGTTTTACTTGTCATCGTTTTAGTTATTGCATTTAACACCATAAAAATTGTTAGACAATCTGAAGTTTACATTATAGAAAGACTTGGTAAATTTCATAAGGTAGCTGATGCTGGTCTTACTATCATTATTCCATTTGTAGACCATGTTCGTAGTGTTGTAAGTTTAAAACAACAAACCATGGATATTCCACCACAAGGTGTAATTACTCAAGATAATGTTACAATTACTATTGATACTGTTGTGTTCTACAAAATTACAGACCCTGCTAAAGCAGTTTATGAAATTCAAAATTTAAAGAAAGGTATTGAATATTTAGCTATTACTACAATTCGTGATATTGTTGGTAAAATGGACTTAGATGCTACATTTAGTTCAAGAGATGCCATCAATGATCGTTTAAGAGTAATTCTAGATGAAGCTACTGACCAATGGGGTTGTAAAGTAGATCGTGTTGAAATTAAAGATATTACGCCTCCTGCTGATATTCGTGATGCAATGGAAAAACAAATGAATGCAGAGAGAAATAAAAGAGCTTTAATTCTTCAAGCTGAAGGTGAAAGACAATCTGCTATTACACTTGCTGAAGGTAAAAAAGAGGCTGCTATATTAGAGGCAGAAGCTGATAAAGAAGCTAAAATCAGAAGGGCTACTGGTGAGGCTGAAGCTATTATAAAAGTTGCTGATGCAAAGGCACAAGAAATTCATGTAGTATATGATGCTATGATGAAAGCAAACCCTGATGATAAATTAGTTCAATTAAAATCTTTAGAGGCTTTAAAAGAAGTTGCTAATGGAAGTGCTAATAAAGTATTTATTCCATTTGAAGCAACAAAAGCTTTAGGTAGCTTAGGTGCTATTTCTGAAGTTGTTAAAGATAAGAAAAATGACTAGACTTAAAAAGCATGTATTAGAGACTATCATAATACCATCTTATTAACATACTACAATAATAAGAACCTTAACCACGATTGCAATCAAAGATTGTGGATGGATACCCGATAAGCCTTTGGTTTCACAATAAAAAACTCCTATTTTAAATTGTTTTTTAATATTTTAAAAATAGGAGTTTTTACTTATTTTAGCTTTCTATGAAGAATATTTTTAAATTAATCTTTTACTCTATTGTATCATCTTTAATATAATATTTCGTTCCAAGCATTTTATCTGGTAAATATTGCTGCTCAACCCAGTGTCCCGGATAATCGTGTGGGTATTTATACCCTACACCATAACCTTCTTTTGCCATTCCGCTCTGCTGGTGCATTTCTAATATGCATTGGTATTGTACCTGTATCTTTATTTGCAACATCTGTTAATGCTTTTTCTATTCCTAAATAAGCACAATTAGATTTTTTAGAAGTTGCTACATATACTGTCGCATCTGCTAAAATAATTCTGGCTTCTGGCATTCCTACCATTGTGACTGCTTGCATAGCTGATGTTGCAACTACTAATGCATTAGGGTTTGCCATTCCTACATCTTCTGCTGCTGCAATTACTATTCTTCTTGCCATAAATACAGGGTCTTCGCCTGCATTTAGTGCTCTTGCTAAGTAGAAAAGTGCTGCGTCTGGGTCGCTTCCCCTCATAGATTTAATAAATGCACTTATATTATCATAATGGCTATCACCTTTTTTATCAAATATTGCTTTTCTTGTTTGTACACATTCTTTTGCTATTTCATCTGTAATTGTTATAAAACCATTTTTATCAACATTAGTTGTAAGTACTGCAACTTCTAGTCCGTTTAGAGCTGTCCTTACATCTCCATTTGAAGTTTGGGCGATTTTCTTCAGAGTGCTATCTTCTACTTTTATGTTATATGTTCCAAGTCCTTCTTCTGCTGTTAATGATTTTTTCAAAACTTTAAATATGTCTTCATCTGTTAATGGATTTAAATGAAACACCATTGACCTAGATATAAGAGCTTTGTTTACTTCAAAATATGGATTTTCAGTAGTTGCACCTATTAATATAACTGTACCATTTTCTACATATGGAAGCAAAGCATCTTGTTGCAATTTATTAAAGCGATGAATTTCATCTATGAATAAAATACATTTTCCAGATGGATTAAGTAATGTATTTTGTGCTGTTTCTATTGCATTTTTTATATCAGCTACACCTGATGTAACTGCATTTATTTTTATAAATTTATATTTTGTTGTGTTACTAATTACTCTTGCAAGTGAAGTTTTGCCACAGCCAGGAGGACCCCATAGTATTATGCTAGATAATCTATCTGCTACAACTGTTCTATATAAAATTTTATCTTTGCCTAATATATGCTCTTGTCCAACATAGTCATCCAATGTTTTTGGGCTCATCCTATATGCTAATGGTTTGTTTAAATCTACCATTTATAATCCTCTTTTCTGCTACTCTTTATTATTTATTTCATTTTTCAATATTATTTTCTAATACTAATTATTTATTTTAATTATTTATTTTTATAGTAATTGCTTATTTTGCATTCTTTATTATTTTATCTTATTTATAATCTTAACTTATTTATAATTTTCTCTTATTTCTTGTTTATCATTTTATATTATTTCTTATAATCCTTTTGCCAAGTTTCCTAAAGCTTTTCTAATTATATCTTCTACACTTAAGTTGTTAATTTCTACTTTTGCTAAAGCTTCTACAACTTCTCTCTTACTGTAGCCTAATACTTGAAGTGCACTAATTGCTTCTTCTACATTTTCATCTTCTACAATTTCTAGTTTAGGTGTACCTTCCTCTTTTTCTTCTTCTGCTAAAATTTCTTTTTCTTTCTTTAATTTATCTTTTAGTTCTAAAATAATTCTTTGAGCAGTTTTTGGTCCTATTCCTGGTAATTTTTTTAATATACTTATGTCATTTGAAATAACTGCTAGTGCAAATTGTGATGGTGTAATGTTTGATAAAATTGTAAGCCCTACTTTTGCTCCTATTCCACCAACAGATAAAAGTAATTCAAATAATCGCAATTCTTCGTTATTTATGAAGCCAAATATTGATACATCATCTTCTCTAACTCTCATGTATGTATGTACCTTTAAGACTTCCCCAATTTCTCCTAAATTTTGAATTGATGATTGTGGCATAAAAATTTTATATCCAATTCCATTTACATCAATTACTATATAGTCCTTTGTTTTTAATTCTAAATTTCCTTTTATATATGCTAACATTTTTATCTTCCTTTCATTCTTTTGGTTTCTTATTTTATTTTTTATTTTTTACTTTTTACTTTTTTCATATTTTTTAATTTTCCTTTGATTTTAGTTTTGCTTTTACTTATTTTCATTTCAATTTTTATGTTTTAACTTTTCTTATTTTATCATAAGTTTTAAATTTTGCAAGAGTTATTTGCAAATTTTTGTTTGTAAATATTTCTCATTTTAATTTACTTCACTATACTAAAGCAAAAAACTCAACTTTAAAAGTTGAGTTTTGCTTTCTTTATTCAAGAAATTGTAACACATACTTACAAGTAAGTGTTAAGGAGTTGTTCGATACCAGTAATCTTTAAGCGAAAATCCATTTTCAAGCAACCACCTTATCAGGTCATCTGGATTATCAAAGTTTGGAATATCAATGCTACTCCCACCCTGATTGTTGGAATTTCCTCCTTGATTATTGTTCCAGTTTCCGCCAGAATTATTACCAGGATTATTATTCCAATTGTTTCCTGGATAATTACCAGGATAATTCCCTGGATAATTGCCAGGATAATTTCCAGAATCACATCCAGAATCGTCTCCTACATATATCTCATCTCCATTAAGATCATCATCATTTTCTTCTACATATTCCGTTTCGTCTTCTTCAACATACTCCGTTTCTTCTGTAGCTGATGTCTTTTGCGTAGATGATTTTCGTGTAGTAGATTTAGTAGTTCTACCAGTTGTTGTAGTAGTTACTCTTGTAGTAGTTGGCGTTTTGGTAGTTTCTGGTACTGCTGTAGTTTTTGGTACTGTAGTAATTTCTGATACCGTGGTTACAGCTGGTGATGTTGTAGTTTGCTCATGTACTGATGTTTCGACTTGGCTAAGAGTGGTAATGCTTGCCTGTTCTTCTGTTGGTGATGTGGTTTGCTCGGGTTGCTTGTTTAATCCTGTATCTGTTGTTGTTACGTTAGTGTGCATTTCGTTTTCATTGGTAGGAGGTTCCTTATTTGCATTCGGAACTACCTTGTTGATACCATTAAAAATAATGCACAAAAAAACAAGTAAAATAAGGACTGTAACAAGAAAACGAGTTAAAACCTTTTGGTTGCTAGCTTTTTCTTTAATGAATATGTTCCGCTCTTTCTTTTTCATGTGAGAATCTACTCCTTTTCAAATTTGTTAAATGGCTATGCCATTCTTATGTACATTATATCATTTTTTTATTGATATTTCAAACTTTTCTTTTCATGTATACATTATCAATTTATAAACAATATATTTTAGTCTCAATTATTTTTTAATTATTTAGTATTTTAGTTACAAATATTTTTTATTATTTAATATTTTTAGTCGCAAATATTTTTTTATTATTTAATATTTTCAGTCATAAATATTTTTTATTTGTAAATATTTTAAAAAAGTATTGTTTTTTTTGCATATTTGTGTTAAACTTATGAATAGTCAATTTTAGATTTCACATATAGGAGGTGCATTTTAATGGCAAAATGTGATATTTGTGGAAAAACATTATCTCATGGAAATCAAATTAGTATTGCTCGTTCTCATGTTAGTAGAAGAGCTACAAGAACTTTTAAACCAAATTTAAGAAGAATAAAAGCAATTATTAATGGTGAACCAAAAACTATTCATGCTTGTACAAAATGTTTACGTTCTGGAAAAGTAACTAGAGCTTAAGTAAAATTGTTTTTATTAATTTGAATAAGTAAAAAGTGAGACTATTATATTCACTAATAGTCTCTTTTTGGTACTTATTTTTACAATAAGTATGTATTTTATTTTTCTTTAATACCAAATAATAATTTTACTATTCCTCTCAAACACTTTGGAACTTTTTTAACAACTATTGTCATTTTCTTCACTCTCCTTTTATTTTCTTATTTACAAGATAACCACATTAGTCCAACTGAAATAATAGATACACCTATGATAAATAACCAACCAGATAGAGGAAGTAATAGTACAAGCAAAATACCAAGCCCTAAGCCAATTAAACATACACCTATTGTTTTTTTCAATGCACCTAACATTTTTAAATCTCCTCCTACCCTTTTTATATATTATATTAGCTATTTTTTTATTTGTTACTTTTTATGTTTTTGATTTTATTATTACACAATTAATGTCTTTATTTAATTTCATTACTTATTCATTGTTTTATCTTACTTATTTTTATTTCATTTCTGGCTCTCATTTGACTTATTATTGTTGAAAAATGTCGTATTTTGTGATTAAATATTAATTAAGAAATTTTATATTTTATTTGAAATAATCATATTTTAGCGAAATTACTTATTGTGATGTTTTGGTCAAATTACTTTATTATTGAAAGGAATATATATTATGAAGAAAGAAAATTCTATTATTATAATTGAGAAATTAAAAAAGGCTTATCCTGATGCGAAGTGTAGTTTAGATTTTAAATCTCCTTTTGAAATGATGATAGCTGTGATGCTTTCTGCTCAATGCACAGATGATAGAGTTAACTTAACTACTCCAGCCCTTTTTGCTAAATATAATACTCCTGAAAAAATGGCAAATGCACCTTTAGATGAATTAGAAAAGTTAATTCATCCTTGTGGTTTTTATAAAAATAAGGCAAAAAATATGAAGCTTGCTAGTCAAAAAATTCTAAAGGATTTTGATGGTAATGTTCCTAATACTATTGAAGAACTAATTACTATTCCTGGTGTTGGCAGAAAAAGTGCAAATGTTATTATGTTAGAGGCATTTAATAATCCTCAAGGAATAGCAGTTGATACTCATGTTAAAAGGCTTTCTAATCGCATTGGTTTTTCTAAAAAAACTGAACCTGAAAAAATTGAACAAGATTTATTAAAACAAATTCCAAAAGAATATTACAAAGATGTTAATCACATTTTTATTTGGCATGGTAGAAATATTTGCAGTGCAAGAAATCCAAAATGTAAGGAATGCCCTATTTTTGATAATTGCAAAAAAATTTTTTAAGATTTTTTTATTTTTGAATATTTCATTATTATTTATTTATACTAATATAATATAAACATTATTTTTTAATATTATAACCTTTGAATTATATTTTCAATATAAAATAAATAGAGGTAGGTGTCTATTTTGACTAATATAAATTGTTCTGAAAAATGTATTTATCAAAAAGATGGTAAATGTTCTCTTGAAGCTGTTAGCCAACAAAAAGTAAGCTCAAATTCTTCTTGTTCATACTTTACAGAAGCTCTACATCATCCTATTTCCACTTCTAAGTCTAATTAAAGATAATATTTCTTATAATATATCATTTTAGATTCATTATTAAGAATTACTAAATTGTTTATACTCAACTATGATTGACTTTCTTCCTTAAAAGTTATATATTTATTACAGTATTTAATTAAACATTTTGACTTATTGATATTATTTTAAATACTTAGAAATATATTTATTTAAAGGAGGATTTTTTTATGCGTAAAGCAATAAAATTTTTATTTATTCTATTTATTTTAGTATTATTCTTTACTCCAGTTTGTATAGCAACAAATAATACTAATAATGTAACTCCTACACCTAGTGAAGTTCCTTCTACAAGTAAAAATGTAATAAATAATGACTTATTTTCAGCAAGTAGTGAATCTGTTGTAATTGAAGATATCATAGAAGGAAATGCTTTTATTTATTCAAATGATGTTACTATCAAAGGAGAAATTCGTGGTGATTTATTCGTAGCAGGAAGAAATATAACTGTAGATAAATCTGCCGTTATTTCGGGTAATTTATTTGTTTATGGCATTGATGTTACAATAAGTGGTGTTGTGGATAATGTTTACGGCTTTATTACTAACTTTACTATTGAAGATAGTGGTAGAGTTAATAGAGATATAAATGCCATTGTTAATGTATTAACATTAAAAGGCTATGTTGCAAGAAATGCTAATATATCTATATCTGATATAGTTTTACCAGATGATGGTCAAAATGTCATTGGTGGTAATTTAAATTATAGTTCTAGTCAAGACTTAAATGTTCCATCAGGTGCAGTTAAGGGTGAAACAAATGCTTCTATAATTACTAATGAAGCTCCTTCTACAGGAGAAATAATTTCAAGTTATATTGATAATTTTATTAGAGTTTTAGCATATGCTTTGGTTATTATTTTATTAGTTGCTTTCTTTACTCCAAATTTCAAAGAAAAAGTAACTTATGCATTAGTAAAAAGACCTTTTATTAGTGCCGGAATAGGAATTTTAGCAATTATATTAATTCCTATAATTGCTATTGTTTTAATGTTAACTGGCTATTTATTATATATTGGTATTTCTTTATTGGCTGTATATGTTATTATTCTTTCCATTACAATTTCAATTTTATCTATTGCATTTGGTAACTATTTAACTAACAAATGTAAAAATAAAACAAAGGAAAAATTTATTTTATTATCAGTTTTATCTGCTGTAGTTATTTGGTTATTGCAGTTAATACCAATGTTTGGTGAATGGATGTCAATATTCACAGTTGTTTTCGGGTTAGGATTATTTGTTTTCGCTTTCTTTACCAGAAAAGATGTTAACTCTTTAAAAGTTGAAGAAAATAAAGCTGAAGAAACTAAAAAATAAATAAAACTATATATTAAAAAAAGTAGTGATTATGGTTAAGATACCAAAATCACTACTTTTTATTTTTTGTTTTTTGTATTGTTCTTCAATTTTTTATATTTTGTAGTTTTTTGAATTTTTATTCATTTGGTTTTATTTTTAAAATTTCTAATTGTTTATTAATTTTTCTACAGTTTCTTTAAAATTTTCTGAAGCTGTAATTGCTGTTCCAGAAACTATTATATTGGCTCCTGCCTCTTTTACTAAGCTAACATTTTCTGTGTTTATTCCACCATCTGCTTCTATGTCTATTTCTAAATTATTTTCCTTTACATATTTATCTAATTCTTTTATTTTCTCTATTGTATCAGGAATTAGCTCTTGTCCACCTTTTCCAGGTTCAACTGTCATTACTAATACCATATGTATAAATGGTAAATAATCATAGATTTCTTTAATGTTTGTATTAGGTTTTATTGATATTCCTACTTTCACATTATTTTCTTTTATTAGATTTATCCATTCAAAAATTTCCTCTTTAGTTTTTCCTGCTTCTAAATGGAATGTTATTATATTAGGTTCAAATGCTAAAAAACTATTTATATAGCTTTTTACATCATCTACCATTAAATGAACATCTAAGGGTAAATTAGAAATGCTGTTTATGTATTCACAATATTCTATCATTCTATCTGATGTGTTTTCTTTTACAAATTTACCATCCATTACATCAATGTGAAAGTAATTAATTCCAGCTGTTTCTAAATTATATAAAGTTTTTATTGCTTCTTCATTTTTTATACTTAATATTGAAGCAGATATTTCTACCATATTTTTGCTCCTTTTTAATTTTAAAAAATCTTTTAAACTTTTTTCTAACCTGTCCAAAGTATTACTAAAAAGAGAAATGGGACATAGTCCCATTAATCTATTTGTAATACTGGATTTTCAACTGTTAAGTCAAATTGTTTATCTGATGTAATTTTAACA
Organism: uncultured Clostridia bacterium; assembly: GCA_947630185.1. Taxonomy (GTDB): domain Bacteria; phylum Bacillota; class Clostridia; order TANB77; family CAG-508; genus CAG-273. The sequence continues at coordinate 58,814 of CANRGT010000001.1, forward strand.
TCATCTACAAATATTTTAACAGTAACAGTTCCCTTTCCTGATGCTGTTGCAGTAATTTCAGTAGAATCTTTTCTTTGGTTTTCTTCACGATATACAGTATCACCATTTACTTCTATTCTTAAATCTACCGTTGGATCTATTTCTTGACCATTTTCGTCTATTTTAATATTTGCCTTATCACCAAGTAAAGATTTTAAATTTATTTTTATTGTTCCTGTTTTGATTTCTTCTATTCTGTTTACTGTAATTGTAATTTTAGTTTTTTCCTCTACAGTTTGACCTGCTTCTATGCTTTGTCTTAATACGTCTCCATTTACCTTGGTTGTATCTTCCTCATATACTACTGTTACTTCAAGATCTTTTAATTTTTCTTTTGCATCTGCTTCAGTGTCACCTATTACATAAGGAACAACTACATCTTTAAGACCTGTTCCAGAACTTACATAAATTTTAACTGTACTTCCTGCTTTTAATTCTTTTCCTTCTTCTACTTCTTGTTTTGTAATAACTCCTTCTTCAACTGTCTTGCTTGTTTCGTCTATTCTTTCTATAACTAAATGTAATTCATCTTTTAATATGCTTTCTGCCTCTTCAAATTTCATTCCAACTACTTTTTTCATAACAACCATTTCTTGACCTTTGCTGACAGTTAGCTTTACAGTTGATTTTTCTTCTACCATAGTTTTCTCTTCATATGGTGGTACTTGAGAAATAATTTTTCCAGCTTCTATTTTATCATCATAAACTTCTTCTGTTTCTATAATCAAATTTAATGTCTCGGCTAGTGTTTTAGATTCTTCTAAAGTTTTATCTACGAAATTAGGTAACTCAACTTTCTTTGGCTCTCCTGCTTTCATTATAAGTTGAACTCCAAAGAATCCTCCTACTGGAAGAAGTATTGCAAGTAAGACAACTGCTACTATAATTATAACTTTTTTATTTACTGGCTTAGTTTCAGGATGACCTTTTCTTTCACTCTTATCTTTAGGAGCATCTTCACCATCATTTACTACATTTTCTCTTATAGATGGTATTCTTTGTGTATATTGCATATTTGCAGCATTACTTTTTACGAAGCTTCCCTCTGGTTCTTTTAATGCTAAACTTAAGTCTTTTAGCATTTCTGTTGCAGTTTGATATCTTAGGCTAATGTCTTTTTCCATTGCCTTCATTATTATTTTATTTATTGCATATGGAATTGATGGATTTAATTTTATTGGTTCTACTGCTTTTTCTTGCATATGTTTTAGTGCTACTGATACTGGTGTATCTGCATCAAATGGAACTCTACCTGTTAACATTTCATACATAACTACGCCTAAAGAATAGATGTCTGATTTTGCATCTGTGTATCCACCTCTTGCATGCTCTGGTGAGAAATAATGAACTGAACCTATTGTTGCTCCAAATGCTGTTATAGTAGAATTTGAAACTGCTTTTGCTATACCAAAATCAGTAACTTTTGCAATTCCATCTTCTGTAATTATAATGTTATGTGGTTTAATATCTCTATGAATTATATTATTTTTATGTGCCATTTCTAAGGCTGAAGCTACTTGAATTGCAATGTTTACAGACCATTTCCAAGGAAGTACTCCATCTTCATTTATAATTTCTTTTAAAGTTTTTCCTTGTACTAGTTCCATTACAATATAGTATACATTTTCTTCTATTCCTACATCAAATATAGATACAATGTTAGGGTGTGTAAGGCTTGCAGCAGATTGTGCTTCTGTATTAAATCTTCTAATAAATTCTTCATCTGTTGTAAATTCGTCTCTTAATACTTTTACAGCAACATATCTTTTTAGGATATTATCTTTTGCTTTGTATACTGTTGCCATTCCGGCCTTCCCCAATTTTCTCTAGTATCTCATACCTATTTCCTATTACTTTTCCAACTAAATTCATATGTTTATCTCTCCCCTATATTATCGTTATGACTGTAATATTGTCATATCCGCCAGCATCATTTGCTAAATTTACTAGCTTTTCTGGTGCTTTTTCTGCATTTTCTTTCACAGCTTTGAAAATTGTTTCTTCATCTACCATGTTTGTTAATCCATCTGAACACATTAGTAATACATCTTGTTTTTCTATATTTCTTGCTCTAATGTCTGGCTCCACATATTCAGTACAACCTAAGGCTTTTGTTAACATGTTTTTCTTAGGATGATGGTTTGCTTCTTCTCTTGTAATTTTTCCATCTTCTACTAATTGTTGTACATAGCTATGGTCTTTTGTTAGTTTTCTAATAACCTCTCCTCTAATTCTATATACTCTACTATCTCCAACATGTCCTATATATACCTTATTATTATATATGAAACAAATATCTAAAGTAGTACCCATTCCTTCTAAATCTTTTTCTTTTTTTGATTTTTCATATACAACTGTATTTGCATATTCGATTGCCTTTTTTATTAGCTCTAAAAATGCTTCTTTTTCGTGCTCTATTAAATTAAAGTTACTTTCTATATAGCTTCTAGCTGATTCTATTGCTAACCTACTTGCTACTTCTCCTCCATTGTATCCGCCCATGCCATCTGCTAATATATATACTTGTATATTACTTTGTGGCTCGGAGATGTAGTAATAATCTTGGTTCATTTCTCTTGCTTTGCCAACATCAGTTTTAGCAAAACTTCTCATTTGGTTTCCTCCTATTTTCTATTTTTTCATATGCTTAATTTAAATTTTATTTAACTAATTTCTACAATTAATATTCTGTTAATTAGTTTTAATTAATAATATTTTTAGGATGCGCTAACAACATTTAATTTAAAAATTTAATATGCTTAAATTACTATTTTTTTAATTTTTATTCAAGTTCTTTCTTCTCAATTGTCCACAAGCCGCATCTATATCGCTTCCAAGTTCTCTACGAATAGTAGCTGTTATTCCATGGTCATTTAAGTAATCTCTAAATTTGATAATATTTTCGTTTGTACTTTTTACAAATTTTCCATTTTCTATTTTGTTAATTGGAATTAAATTTACATGGCATAGCATTCCTTTAAGTAAGTTTACTAACGCTCTTGCATCTTCTAAATTATCATTGTTGTCCTTTGCTAATGCATACTCAAATGAAATTCTTTTATTGGTTTTTGCAATATAATCTTTGCAAGCTTTCATCAATTCTTCTATTGGATATGCATTATTTACTGGCATCATTTCACTTCTTTTTTTGTTGTTTGTTGCATGAAGTGATATTGATAATGTACATTGTAAATCTTCATTTGCAAAATCGTAAATTTTTGGTACTATTCCTGAGGTAGAAACGCTTATGTGCCTTGCACCTATTTCTAACCCTTTTGGATTATTTATAATTTTTATTGCCTTCATTACATTTTCGTAATTATCAAATGGCTCTCCAATTCCCATGAAAACTATATTAGAAATGTTTTCTCCTATGTCTTGTTCTACTGCTAATACTTGCTCTACAATTTCCCCTGTGCTCAAATTCCTACCAAATTGAATACCTGTTGATGCACAAAATTTGCATCCCATTTTACAGCCTATTTGTGATGATACACATATTGTTTTTCCATGATGATACTGCATTAAAACAGTTTCTATTGCATTTCCATCTAATACATCAAATAAATATTTGATTGTGCCATCTGAAGATTTTTGTTTTTTAAGTATCTCAAAATTGCACATTGTATAGTTTTCTTTTAGCTTGTTCCTTAGGTCTAGAGAAAGATTTGTCATATCATCTATATTTTTTACTTTTTCTCTATAAAGCCAATTAAAAATTTGCTCTGCTCTATATGGCTTTTCTCCTAGGGAAATAAGTTCTTGCTTTAATTCTTCTAAATTATAATCTTTAATATTCTTCATTTTAGTTTTATGTTTTTATTTATTCCTTCCGTAAGGATTTTTTAATTTTTGTAACATTTCTTATTTTTCATTATATTTATATCATAGTTGATATTTTTTTTCAATAGTTTGTAAAATTAGATACTATAAATTCTCGTAATTTAGTTTTTTGAACTATTAAAGGTTTTAAATTTTTTAAGTTTTACTTCATATGACTCTAATACATCTTTTTCAAATGCTAACTTAGGCTCTTTTACCCCCATTAAGCTTAACAATTTTTTTGTAAATAAAGGATTTAAAATTAGTATTGGTCCTATTATATAAGTTCCTATAAAATTATTTTTTCTTATTCCTTCTAATTTGCTGTTTTCATTTATTCCAATTCCTAAATCTACTGTTGCAAAATACCCATTTGAATTATCACCATATAGCATAGTAAACTGGCTTTTAAATCCTAATATTTCAATATCTTCATATTTACCTAAAAAATAACTATTATGTCTATGTAGCATATCTCTTTTAGCATACACATCGAAAATACCAAGAGCTTCTATTTTTCTATCTTCGTCTTCTATATATTTTCCAAGCACTTCTACGCTATTACCTGTGAAAAGAAATAACTGATTTTTCTCGATTGTTTCTTCTATTTTTTCTTTATATGGTTTTAGTTTTTGTATTACAATTTCTTGTGCGCTTTCTGATAATGTTCCCATATAAACAAGTGATATTTCTTCTTCTATAAACGCTGGCACATCATTTATTGATGTTTCTATAAATTCCGCTTCTGGTAAGCACTTTTTTAGATATTTAATATTTCCCATGTCACTATTTATATTGCAAAATTCTGGGTACAAAATTTCTATTTTCATAATCTTATATTTTTCAACCTTTCTTATTTATATTATGCGCTTTTATTTCTGCTCAACCTTGTATTTATCTATTATTTCTTTAACTTTTTGTTTTATTTGTTTTGTTTCTTCAATAGAATATAAGTCATGTAAAATAAATACTTTATCTATTCCGTCTAGTTTTAATTCGCTTGTAGCTTCAATCAAGTCTTTTTTATGAACTAATTTTTCTTCTGGAATATCTGCCATTAAGCATCTTATATATGAATCTAAATAGCGAGGTCCTGCAATTATAATTTGTTTTATCGATTCATCATTTAAAAATTCGTAATCTGTATCATAATGCCATGATGTATTTTCCATTCCTTTTGCATCTTCATGTAAATCATCTAGTATTACAATTACTGCTTTGTTTCCCTTCTCATTTTTGGTATAGTTAAAAGCTATTGAGCATGCTATTGGGTTCATTCCTTTAGCTAGTTGTGTAACTATTTTATAATCCTTATAGTTTTCTTCACTATATCTTGTTTCTACTATTTTTAATTTTGCAAAAGAATCATTTATTTGTTTTTGTGTTAATTTTAACTGCTTTAACACTATAATTACTGCTAACATATTATATATATTTATAATGTTATCATTTACAAGGTCATAAACTTCTTCCTCATCTTTAAATTTTACTGTCATTTGCATATTTTTTAAATCTAAATTAGTTACATGGTAATCTGGATCAGGGCATCTATAATCGCAATTAGGGCAATATGCTTTTCCTATATGATGATACCTAACATATTCATATTTTATTGGTGATAAACATTTTGGACATACTCTAATATCTCTCGTGATATTTTTGCAATCTTCAGTATCTGTTTCAAGCCTATCTATTCCAAAGTAAATCTTTTTATTGCCTTCTGCTACATGGCTACATATTATATCATCTGCATTTTCAATCATAATGGTTTCTTTTGGAATATATTTGTTTAAAATGCTTGCTATAAATTCTGTATGTGCATTTCTCATAAGAGAATCTCTAAATAAGTTGGTACATATTAAATATGTAGGTGTTAAATATGGGTAAACCTTATTAGCACTTCTTTCATCTATTTCTAAAACAGCTAAATCTTTTTTAGCTTTTCCTGTAATCGTTGAGCCACTAATTAAAGTAGTTGCTATTCCACCATCTATGTTTGAACCATATTTATTGTTTATAAAGTCAAATCCATTTTGTGATAATATGTCATTTATCATATTACAAGTTGTTGTTTTTCCATTTGTTCCTGTTACACCTATTATCGTTTTTGGTTTATCAAGTCTTCCCATAAAATCTGGGCATATTGATAATGCAACTTTTCCAGGAAAATATGTTGCATTTCTTTTAAGTATTTTTAATGCAAATGAAGAAAGTTTTGCAATCCAAAGTGCTACATAAAACTTAAGTGTTTTTTTATAATTCATAAAAGCCTCCATTTCTATTGCTTTTGTTATATACTTTATATGAAAATATATGTATATATTTTTTCTATAATAATTCACATTTTTTCTTTCCTAATTTTACCCTTTATTTGTAGTTTTATCAAGTATATTTACATATTTTTATGCTTTGATAAGATTATGTTGATAAACAGTTTGCTTTAGAGTTAGTGTTTAGCTAAAAAAACTAAGTATATAAATTATAAATATATACTTAGTTTTAAATATCTTTTGTATTTAACATTATTTCAGTTTTTATATTATTTTTGATAATTTCAATTTTACGTTTTCTTACTATTTTAATTTTTCTTTTATAACTTCTTCTATACTTAAAAATCTTTTTTCAAATACTTGGTTCGTCATATCACAAATTTTATTAAACTCGTTTAACTTAGCAAAGTTTTTCATATTAACCTTGTGATATTTATCTATGTTTTTTCCTAGATTTATTTGTTCTTGTCTTATCTCATTTAATAATTCATTTATTTCTATTAAAAAGTTTTCAAATTCTTCTTGTTTTAACATAGTTATTCACCCCTCTTTTTTCTTATAAATAATTTTAATATTGGAAATTTGCCGAAAAAAATTTTTAAGATTTACCATAAATTTGAATTGAATTAATCTGTTTATTATTATAAAACTTTTGTTTTGAATATGTCAATACTTTTTTGAAAAATTTATTATTTTTTCGCATTGTGCAAATACAAAATGAGGCATTTATAATCTGCCTCATTTGTTTTTTATATTAAAATTTATATTATATTTTATTGCCAACTTAGTACAGGGTAACCATTTGGACCCATTTTAAAGTTTTTACCTAATACATCTAATATATTTGGCATTTCACTTTCATTTTCACATAGTATTACACTATCATCAGTAGTTGTTTTATTAAACTCTGAAAACATCAAATAATTTTCTACTTTTAATGCTGAACAATTCTTAGCCACACATTCACCATTTCCTTTAAATCCTGTTCCAATAAGCCCAACCCAAATTTTTCCATTATTAACGTTAGTTATTATATTACAATTATTATGACAATTATTCCAATTTGCACCATACCCAGCACCAAGAATTCCACCGCACATACACTTCTTCATTTTCCCTTTTATTTTTTATTGTAATATTTCCAATATTATAACAACTGTCTATCTTTATTGTGTCAGGTTCCGAATAATAACCTGTTATTCCACCAACATAGGAACCAGTTCCCAAACCAATTTTAGTAACTTCACCTTGATTATAGCAACTTACTAAACTGGTACTTTCTCCATCATTTCCACCACAAATTCCACCAACACATACATAACTATTTCCTTTACAAGTTATAGTAGCTAGATTATAACAGTCTTTAAAAACTCGTCCTACTGCACTTATTCCACCAGCTCTACTTTTAGCAGTTTCTAATCCAGTAGATGAAATCTGTCCACTAACAAAGCAATTATTTATTTCGTTAAAGTTTACACCAGAAATTCCACCAGAATGAACAGAATTTACTTCTGATGTTAAAGTCCCACTTATATCACAATTTACTATTCCAAGTTTTTTTATTGTTCCATAATTATTTGCAAATAATCCAATGTTTAAATCATTTTTATTATCAATTAATTCTTTGTGAATACGCAAATTAATAATATATTTTTCATTTCCATCAAAGGTTCCATTAAAGCTATGTTCTTTATCATTATAACCTAAAATTGCTCCAATAGGTAAAAATCCTTCACCAGATGTTAACAATGTTTTTAAATTTCCATTATACCCATATTCTCCATAGTCCGTTCTATTTGCATCTACATAAGATTTAGTCGATGCAAAGTCTAAGCTTAATCCTAATTTCACAGTTTTATCTGCATAAGTATTACCATTTGTTACATCATGAGCAAAAAATACTAAATCTTCTATACTATTTATTGTAAATAAATTTACATTTGAAGCATCTACTTCTAATTCTCCCGGTTTTGCATCTGTTACTTTGTCTACTTTTATTCCTGTTTGTGTTTCATGTAATATATCTTCTAATTCTCCTATGCTAGATATATCATTTTTTACCGCCTCATTTGTCTTCTCTCCTGCTTCTTTTGCTAACTGTAATATTCCGTTATCTCCAAATACTACTGTTATACTTACTGATGCCAAAATCAAAAGCACTACAATTGTTACTACTAAGGCTATTAGTGTTATTCCTGATGCTGCATTTAATATACTTTTCGTGCTATTACTTTTTCTATTGTTTGGCAGTATATTGCTTGCATTATCATTTACACCTTCACCTTGTGTAAGCTTTGTAGTGCATATAAATAACGGTCTATTTTTGCTATATAAACCTTCCCCTTCTTCTATTTTTACTAAATTACGGCTCTCTCTCTCTCTCTCTCTCTAGAGCCACAAGTGTTTTTACTTTTCATCTGTTTTCCTCCTTCTTTTAGATAACACTTTATAATTTTTATAGTTACTTTTTATAACATAAATTATTTCATATTATCTATTTGTTTCTCTACTTTTCTTCCTTTAGTATTATGAGTGTTATTGCATTATTCTATTCATAGATTATAACTGTTTTTACACTCATGTGTATAATAATTTTATACTATACTTAAATTTAATTGTCAATAAAATTCTTCAAAAACATATTATATTTATATGATTTTTCCTCCACCTAATACCACATCATCAAGGTAAAAAACTACTGATTGTCCGTGGTGTAATTGCTCTTTGTGGCTCTTTAAAAGTTACTTTGGCAATTAAGTCGCTTATATTGTTAATGCTATTATTTTCTATATTATCACTTGAACTAACTTTTTCATTACTACTTTTATCTATTTTTTCAATATATAGCGTAGCATCTGCCTCTTTTGCCCTGTACCTCACTTTTGCTTTTATTTCAATAGGTTTTGATAAATCTATATCTAATAAAAAGTTTAATTCGTTGGCATATAATTCATTTGTGTATAGTTCTTCTTCTGTTCCAACAACCACTTCATTTTTTTGAACATCTATTTTTAATACATATAAAGGTTCCTTATATGCTATTCCTAAGCCTTTTCTCTGCCCTACTGTATAGAAAATTACGCCTTCATGCCTTCCTAATATTGTTCCGTCACTTAAAACAATATTACCTGCTTTTGGATTTAATTTTGCCTTTTTCGTTAGAAAGTTTCCATAGTCATTATCTGGTATAAAGCATACTTCTTGGCTGTCTTTCTTGTGTGCAACTCTTAATTCATATTGTTCAGCAATTTTTCTTACTTCTTCTTTTGTTTTAAAGTTTTCTAAAGGAAATAACATTTTGGGCAATACCTCTTTTGGTATGCTGTACAAAAAGTAAGTTTGGTCTTTTTTTTCTGATTCTGATTTTTTTAATACATATTGCTGGTATTTTTCTGAATATTCTACTTTTGCATAATGACCTGTGGAAATATAATCACATTCAAGCTCTAAGGCTTTTTTATAAAACACACCAAATTTTAAGTATTTGTTACATTCGATACAAGGATTTGGTGTTCTTGCACATTTATAGCAATTAACAAAGTCGTCTATAACATATTTTTGAAATTCTTCTTCGCAATTTAAAGTGTAATGTGGTATTCCTAATTTGTCACATACTCTTTTTGCATCATAGGTAGCACTAAAAGAGCAACAACCTCCTTCTACTTCTGGGCACTCTTTATCTTCCCATAGTTTCATTGTTGCTCCTATTACTTCGTATCCTTCATTTTTTAATATTACTGCTGCAGTAGAGCTATCTACACCACCGCTCATACCTAATAATACTTTTTTATTCTTCAATTTTTATTTCCTTTCGATTTTTGTATCATTATGAATTTTCAGGACTTTCTAATATTATAGTAACAGGTCCATCATTTAAAAGGCTTACTTTCATATCTGCTCCAAATATTCCTTTTTCAACATGTATATCATTATTCTTACATTGGTTACAAAAGTATTCATATAGAGGCTCTGCTATTTCTGGTCTTGCAGCATCAGTAAATGATGGTCTATTTCCATGTGTACAGTCTGCATATAAAGTAAACTGTGATATTATTAAAAGCTCACCATTTATGTCTTTTAATGCTAAATTCATTTTTCCGTTTTCATCTTCAAATACTCGCAAATTGCACAACTTTTTAACTAGATAATCTGCTTTTTCCTTTGTGTCGTCATGGGTTACACCTAGTAATACTAAAAAGCCTTTTTCAATTTTGCCTACTACATTATTATTTACTTCAACTTTAGCATTTTTTACTCTTTGTACTACTAGCTTCATATTTTCCCCCATTATACAAATCTATTTAATTCATTATATAAGCCTATTAAAATAAAACTTTTCGAATTTCTATTTTATTTAATTCTTATATTTTTTACAAGTTTAATTTTCTTCTACTATTTTAATATGAACATCTCTTAGTTGCTCACTACTTACTGTACTTGGTGCTCTCATAAGTAGGTCTCTTGCCTTTTTATTCTTAGGGAATGCTATTACTTCACGAATGTTTTTACTATTTGCAACAAGCATTACCATTCTATCTAGCCCTGGTGCTGCTCCTGCATGTGGTGGAGTTCCATATTGGAAAGCATTGTATAATGCACCAAATCTAGTTTCTACTTCTTTTTCACTATATCCAGCTATTTCAAATGCTTTAACCATTAGCTCAGGGTCATGGTTTCTTACTGCTCCTGATGCTACTTCATAACCATTGCATACTACGTCATATTGATATGCTAAAATATCTAATGGATCTTTTGTCATTAATGCTTCCATACCACCTTGTGGCATTGAGAATGGATTATGATTAAAGTCTATTTTTCCTTCGTCTGATAATTCATACATTGGAAAATCTACTATATAGCATAAACGATATACATTTTTTTCTAATAAATCTAATCTATTTCCTAGTTCTATTCTAATAGCCCCTGCTATTTTTTGAACTATTTTAAATTCATCTGCCATAAAGAAAACAGCTGTATTTTCTTTCATTCCTATTTTTTCTTTTAAAGCACTTTGGACATCCTCATTAATAAATTTTGAAATTCCTCCTGAAAGTACATTTTCATTATCTACTTTTACCCATGCTAAACCTTTTGCACCTGTTTCTTCTACTGCAAATTCTGTCATTGAATCAAAGAATTTTCTTCCTTGTTCAGTTCCATTTTCCACTACTATTGCTTTTACTGTTTTATCTTTAAATGCATTAAATTCTACATTTTTAAATATTTCAGTAACATCTTGTATAATTAGTGGATTTCTTAAATCTGGCTTGTCACTTCCGTATTTTTCCATTGCTTCTAAATATGGTATTTTAATAAATGGTGCTTCGTCTACTTTCCAGCTTGTATGTGTTTTAAAAACGGTAGTAAATATTTCAGCTAATACTTTTAAAACATCTTCTTGCTCTGCAAAGCTCATTTCAAAATCTAGTTGATAAAATTCTCCTGGCGCTCTATCTGCTCTAGGGTCTTCATCACGGAAACATGGAGCTATTTGATAATATTTATCAAATCCTGATACCATTAAAAGTTGTTTAAATTGTTGTGGTGCCTGTGGAAGTGCATAAAATTCGCCTGGATGTAATCTACTTGGCACTAGGAAATCTCTTGCTCCTTCTGGTGAAGAGTTTGCTAAAATAGGCGTTTGAATTTCTGTAAATCCAAGTTCGTCCATCTTTCTTCTAATAGTTTTCATTATTTCGCTACGAAGTAAAATTGTGTTATGTAGTTTTTCATTTCTTAAATCTAAAAATCTGTATTCTAGTCTTAAATCTTCTTTTACTTCTCCTGCTTTTTCAGAGTTTATTTCAAAAGGTAATACATTTTTGCATTTACCTAAAATTTGAATTTGTTTTGCATCTATCTCAATTTCTCCAGTTGGTATTTTGGTGTTTTTGTTAGAACGCTCTATTACTGTTCCTTTCACACCCACAACACATTCTGTTACTATTTTTTCTAGTACAGTTTTATCTATTGAATTATTGTCTGCTGAAATAACAACTTGTGTAATTCCAAATTGGTCACGAAGATCTATGAATATCATTGAGCCCAAGTTTCTTATTTTTTGTACCCAGCCTGCAAGTGTAACTTCTTCTCCAACATTTTTTATATTTAATTCTCCACAATTATGATCTCTATACATATATTTATTGTCCTTTCTAATTTGTATAAAAATTTTTGCTATGTCCAATATTTCGCAAATAACTATGTTTGCCTTATTATTTTATTCCATTTTTGCTTGAAAGTAAATGGTTATTTGTGTTTTTTTGAAAAATTCCAACAAAATATTGAATTTCATAGTATTATCCTATATAATTAGGGTATTATTATTTTATTGGAAATAATTTGGCAAAATTTATTATTTTTTAAATAAAATATGGTTTTGAAAGAAAATTACTTTTCATAAATGAAAAATATATTTTACAAAAAGAAAGGGATGTTTTTTAATGGAAACAAAAAAAGTATTAGTTAAAAGCTTATATAGAGATTTAGATTCCTATGCTGGAGCTACTGTTGAAGTTTCAGGTTGGGCTAAAACAATTCGTGATTCTAAAAACTTTGGATTTATTGAATTAAATGATGGTAGTTTTTTCAAAAATGTACAAATAGTATTCGATACTGAACTTTCAAATTTTGAAGAAATAAGAAAGCTTTCTATAAGTTCTTCTATCATTGTTACAGGAGAAGTTGTAAAAACAGAAAACGCAAAGCAACCTTTTGAAATAAAAGCAAAAGAAGTTAAAATTGTAAATCAAGCTGATTTAGATTATCCGCTTCAAAAAAAGAGACATTCTTTTGAATATTTAAGAACAATTAGCCATTTGCGTCCAAGAACAAACACATTCAATGCAGTTTTTCGTGTTCGTAGTGTTCTTTCTTATGCAATTCACAAATTCTTTCAAGAAAAGGGATTTGTTTATGTTCATACACCTATCATTACTGGAAGCGACTGTGAAGGTGCAGGAGAAATGTTTAGAGTAACTACTATGGATATGCAAAACCCTGCTAAAACTGAAGATGGAGATGTTGATTATAGTCAAGATTTCTTTGGTAAATCTTCACACCTTACTGTTAGTGGTCAATTAGATGTTGAAACTTTTGCACATGCATTTCGTAATGTTTATACATTCGGTCCTACTTTCCGTGCTGAAAATTCTAACACAGTAAAGCACGCAGCTGAGTTTTGGATGATAGAGCCAGAAATTTGCTTTGCTGATTTACAAGATGATATGGATTTAGCCGAAGAAATGGTTAAATATATAATTTCTTATGTGCTTGAAAATGCACCTGAAGAAATGGAATTCTTTAATCAATTTGTAGATACTGGATTATTAGAAAGATTACACAATGTAATAAATTCTGATTTTGGCAGAATTACTTATACAGACGCCATTAAAGAGCTTGAGAAAGTAAATGACCAATTTGAATACCCTGTTTCTTGGGGTGTTGATATTCAAACAGAGCACGAAAGATATCTATCTGAAAAAGTATTTGGAAAACCTGTATTTGTAACAGATTATCCAAAGGAAATTAAAGCATTTTATATGAAACAAAATCCAGATGGTAAAACTGTTGCAGCTACTGACCTTCTAGCTCCTGGAATTGGAGAAATTATCGGTGGTAGCCAAAGAGAAGATGATTTTGATAAATTAACTGCTCGTATTGAGGAATTAGGTCTTAAAAAAGAAGATTACTGGTGGTACTTAGATTTAAGAAGATATGGTAGTTGCGTTCATAGTGGTTTTGGTTTAGGTTTTGAGAGAATGCTTATGTATTTAACTGGTATGCAAAATATTCGTGATGTACTTCCATTCCCAAGAACACCGAAGAATTGTGAATTTTAAGACAATGGGACGGGGTTTATGTCTTAGGCTTTTAGAGAGTTTATTAAGTAATTGCTTAGTAAATCCTCATTAACCTTAAGACAAAAACCCCGTCCCATTGTCTTAGTTTATTCTTCTAATAACCAATCTATTACATTTTTATGAATAATTCCATTTTGTGAAAAGTCAAATTTGTCCATTGACAAAACATATTTAGGATAATTATCTTCTATGTTTTTAAATGCTCCAAATTCTCTTTCCACAACAGAATCATCTGCTAAAATATATGCTACTTGAATATATATCTTTTCTTTAAACCTTGTTGCTATAAAATCTATTTCTCCATTTCCCAAATTTCCTACTTTAACATCATAGCCTCTAGATAATAATTCATTATAAATAATATTTTCTAAATATGCTCCTAATTGTGGTCTTTTACTAATATTCATTATTTGACCAAATCCTAAATCAGTTAAATAATTATCGTAATTTTTTTGTTGTGTCAAGCATTTTGTTTATTATACTAAACAAAAATATATTTTTAATGCATTTTGTTTAGTTTGCAAAACAACAGGACGTGGTTTTTGTCTTAGAAAAAATTAATCCTAAAAAAAGCTTAAGACAAAAACCCCGTCCCATTGTCTTAAATTTTTCCTCTAACATATTCATATATTAATATTCCAGCTGCAACTGATGCATTTAAGCTTTCTGTTTTTCCAAGCATAGGTATTTTTACCTTTTTGTCTGCTATATTTAATATCTCCTTTGAAACACCATTTGCTTCATTTCCAATTACTATTACTTTTTTATTATACTTAATATCATAAATAGATTCGTTTGTTTCTAATGAAGTGGCAATTACTTCAAATTTATGCTTTTTAATTGTTTGCAAAGTTTGAATAAGATTATTTGACCTTATTATATTTATTCTAAAAATTGCTCCCATGGTTGAGCGCACAACCTTTGGGCTATATGGGTCAGCAGTATTTTCAGATATGATAATTTGCTTTAAGTTTGCACTATCTGCTGTTCTTAAAATAGTTCCTAAATTTCCAGGGTCTTGAATTCCATCTAAAACTAAAATGATGTCTTCTGAATAGTTTATATTTTCGCTATTATCACCTTTTTCTACAACTGCTAAAATGCCTTGTGGAGTTTGTACTTCTGAAAGAAGGTTAAATATTTTTTGCGTTACATATATACATTCATATTTTGCTATTTCGTATAGTAACCCCTGCTCGATATGGCTGTTTGGGCTTTTTGCATTTTTTAAGCTTTCTTCTTCACAGTCTTCGCAAATAACAATCATTTTAATATCAGCTTTTTCTTCGATTGCTTCTCTTACTAATTTAATTCCTTCTACAATGTATCTATTTGTTTCATCACGATACTTTTTTTCTTTTAATTTTCTTATTGCTTTTATTTGCTCATTATCTTTACTTGAAATAACTTGCATTTTAACCTTCCTTTCATTTACACTACCATTTTCAAAAACTCTTTAATCGCTTCTAATAACTTTTTCTCTTTTTTATCTCCGGTTTTGAATGTAACATAAGGGTCAATTCCAGAAGAAAAGCGGATTTTCATTCCATATTGTTTTAACAAATTATCTACTCTTTCTACTGGTATTTTTTCCTTTTTAAAATAAAATACTATTGAATCTGCTCTTTGTGTAATTTTTATAACACCAGCTTTTCTAGCTAGCTCTTTAATTCTAGTAACTTCTAGTAAATTTTCTAATTCTTCTGGCAATTTTCCATATCTATCAATAACTTCATCTACCACATTTTGTATATCTTCTTCTGTTCTGCATAGTGCTATATTTTGATAAATTTCAATTTTTTGACTACCATTTTCAATGAAGCTATCTGGTATGTAGCTAGATACTGATAAATCAATTTGAATATCTTGCTCCTCTACTACTTCAATTCCTTGCATTTCTTTAATAACATCATCTAATAGCTTGCAATAAGTATCATAGCCAACCTGCTCCATGTGACCATGCTGCACTTCACCTAGCATACTTCCTGCTCCACGAATTTCTAGGTCTCTCATTGCTATTTTAAATCCTGAGCCAAACTCTGTAAATTCTTTTATTGATTTTAACCTCTTATCTGCTACTTCTGAAAGAAGTTTGTCTCTTTTATAGGTAACATATGCGTAAGCTTGTTTATCACTTCTTCCTACCCTACCTCTAATTTGATAAAGTTGAGCAAGACCTAGTCTATCTGCATTTTCTACTATAATAGTATTGGCATTTGGAATGTCTATGCCTGATTCTAGAATTGTTGTACATACTAAAACATTTATCCTATGCTCCACAAACTCTTGCATTATTTCTTCTAGCTCATGTCCTGTCATTTTTCCATGTGCAAATGCCACTTTTGCTTCTGGAACAAGGCTTTCTATCTCGTGTGCTTTCTTTTCTATACTCTCAACTTGGTTATATAAATAAAATACTTGCCCACCTCGTTCTAGCTCTTTTGTGATTGCTTCTGTGATTACCTCTTTATCATATTCTAGCACATAGGTTTGAACTGGCTTTCTATTGTGTGGTGGCTCATATATAACTGACATATCTCTAACGCCAACTATCGACATATGAAGCGTTCTTGGAATTGGTGTTGCTGTCATTGTTAGAACATCTACACTATTTTTAAGTTGCTTTATTTTTTCTTTATCTTTTACACCAAAACGATGCTCCTCATCTATAATAAGTAAGCCTAAATCTTTAAAATTAACATCTTTACTAAGTAATCTATGTGTTCCTATTACTACATCTACTTCTCCTAATTTTAGTTTTTTTACAACCTCTTCTTGCTCTTTTTTGGTTCTAAAACGATTTAGCAATTCTACCTTCATTGCAAACTCGCTCATTCTCTTTTTAAACTCTTCATATTGTTGATTTGCTAAAATAGTGGTTGGTACTAAGTATGCTACTTGCTTTTGATCCATTACTGCTTTAAAAGCTGCCCTTATTGCTACCTCTGTTTTTCCATATCCAACATCTCCGGCAAAGCAATCTATCCATTGGAAATGGCTTTTCCATGTCTTTTTTTACTTCTTCTATACATCTTAATTGGTCGTCTGTTTCTGTGTATGGGAAACTATCTTCAAATTGCCTTTGCCATGGGGTATCTTTTGAAAAAGCATACCCTTTAATTTTTTGCCTTTTTGCGTATAACTCTACTAAATCTTTTGCAACTTCTTGTAATTGCTTCTTTACCTTACTTGTAGTTGCATTCCACTCTTTTCCACCTAATTTATTTAGCCTTGGTGCAGTTTCTCCTCCACCTATATATTTTCTTACACTATCTAAATTGGTGGTTGGAACATATAGCATATCATCATTTCTGTATTTTATTTTAATGTAATCCTTTGTTATATTGTCTGCTGTAATTGTGTTAACGCCTATAAACTCGCCTATTCCATGTGTTTGATGCACCACGAAATCGCCAGGTTTTAAATCTGCAAAAACTATCTTTTCTCCCTCTTTAAATTGACGCGATAGCTTTCTTTTCTTTTTCGTAGTTTCTTCAAAACCATTTTGCATACTGATAACAACTAAATTCAAATCATAGTTTTCAAAGCCTGATGAAATAGAATTTGTTGTTACTACTATTTCTGCCTGGTTTACCTCTTTTAAATTTTCTTCATATTTATAATTTACTTCATGCTCTTTTAAAACTTCGCATATTTTCTTTGCATTTATTTCGTTTCCTGCAAGTATGCAAACTTTCTTTTTTGCCTTTTGATAATTTATTAAATCTGATATCAAAAGCTCTAATTCCGGTTGGTAAAAGTTAATTTCTCTCGTTTCAAAATAATATTTAGGCATATTTTTGATAGTATCATTTTGCTCTAAATATATTATTGGTCTTTTTGAAAAGTTATATTCAAAATTGCTAATTTCTCTAATTGCTTCAGGTACAAATCTTTCCTTTTGAATTAGAGAATCTATCAAATGGTTGTTATCTAATATGATATTTTCCTGTCTTTGATTTATTTTTAAATTTTCATCTAAAAATAGCAAGTATTCATCTGATAAATAATCTAAAAATGATGAACTATTTGCATAAAATTGATTAAAGTATTTATCAATTTTGCTAATATAATCTTTTGCTTTAATTTGCTCTATATCTTCAGTTTGCTCTGGATAATTTTCTTCTATATTTTTTACAACTGTATCTAAATCATCTACAATAAATTCATGTGCAGGAAATATTGTAATTTCTTTTATCATTTCAGTTGACCTTTGAGAAGAAATTTTAAAATACCTAATTGAATCTACCTCGTCTCCCCAAAATTCTATTCTAACACCTATTGTTTCAGATAAACCAACATCTACAATGCCTCCACGAATACAAAATTGACCCTGGTTTTCAATAAGCTCACTTCTTTCATAGCCTAGTTTAACAAAGGTTTCTTTTAAAGCATCCAAAGAATATGATTTTCCAACCTCTATATCAAATTTATTTTGATACAATTCCTGTTTTGTAATCATTTTTTGCATTGCTGTTTCAATAGTTGTTACTATAACTAAGTTTTTGCTTAAATTGTTTATATTACTCTCTTTTATATCTTCACTTTGTTTAGTATTATTTTTTATTTGCATATTTTTCTGATTTTTATTTGTTTCTTCAAGTATCATTTTGTTTAAAATGCTAATTCTTTCATAAGGTAAATCCTTACTTTGTGCAATATAGTCATAACTTGCTATTTCTCTTTTTGGAAAATAGTTTGTTTTTATTCCAAAGCTTTTTAAATCTTCACATAGTTTTTTTGCTTGTATTTCATTGTATGTAAGTAAGCAAATTGGCTTTTTTATATTGTTTAAAATTGCTTTAATTATGTGCGCCTTTTCCACGCAAACTAAACCCGATATTCCTACCGGGCCTTTTATTTTTTTCAGCTCTTTTAAAAGCTCTTTGAACTTTTCATTTTGCTCTAATAATTCTACTAAAAAGTTCATGGTGTTTAGTTTTCCTTCCTTAGCTATTATACCACAGATTAGTGAAAATTAAAACTATAAATTAAAAATAAAGCTTTTTGATGCTCATAATTTAATAAAAAAGCCCAGACTTTAAAATCTGAGCCTACTTGGTATTTCTACCTAACCTCTCATTTGAGAAGTTACTTTTCAGAGGATTGTCTTATCTCACGAAGTTTACGTTGTACGGTAAGTCCTCCTCTCCGAGGTGCTTCTTTGAAATGCCGATTCAAGACTTTTCTTACCTCATTTCCAAGATAGGAATTGTAGTCATAAATTGTTTCGGTCATTTTTTTATGAACTGTGGTTTTGGGTATTCCAAACTCATCAGCTGTTTTGCGGATAGTGGCATCATTATCTAAAATATAGAATGCCATATCTACACACCGCTGTTCCTCTTCAGAAGAGGTTCCATCCACAATTATACGTCCTGTGTAGTTTCTGTTCATAGAGTACTCCCCCAAAAAAATTATTTAGTTTTTCAACTAATATATATATTATACTGCATTTTTATTATTTTTTCAAGTTTATAGCCATTCTCCATACTTTTTAATATACTCTTTCTTTACAATAGTTGCGATAAAGCAATATAAAATAGGAACACCTAATATTATCATAAAAATATATTTAATTGGTATTGCTGTTAGTCCAATTAAAGCTCCTAGTGGTGTAAATGGTATAATGATTGCTACTATACTTAAGATTATAGATGTTGCATAAACCACTTTTGAGCTATTACTTTGAATGAATGGTGTTTTTGCAGTTCTAATTATATGCAAGCCTACTAAGTTTGAAACTACACCATATGAAAACCATATACTTTGGAATATTGCTGCTTCCCTAATTCCAAATAAAAACCATAGACTGCTAAAAATAAGTAAGTCAAATGCTGAGCTTGTAGGTCCCATCCATAACATAAATCTTTTTAAATCTTTCATGCTCCATCTTTTTGGCTTTTGTAAATATTCTTTGTCAACATTATCATAAGGAAGTGATAATTGTCCAATATCATAAAGTAAGCTTTGCACTAAAAGTTGAATTGGTGTAATTGGGAAAAATGGTAAAAAAATACTTGCTATTAAAATTGATAAAACCTCTCCAAAGTTAAAGCTTACTGCCATTTTAATATATTTTAGTAGGTTGCCGAAGGTTTTTCTTCCTTCTATTACGCCTTCTGTTAGAACATTCAAATTCTTTTTAAGTAAAATGATATCTGCTGTTTCTTTTGTAATATCAACAGCTGTATCTACTGAAATTCCTACCTCTGCATTTTTAATTGATGGGGCGTCATTTATTCCATCTCCCATGTAGCCCACTACATTTCCCTGCTCTTTTAATACACGAACAATTCTAGCTTTTTGAATTGGTGAAAGCTTTGCATATACATTCGTGGTTCTTAAAAGTCTTGCAAGTGCAATGTCTGATAGCTTGTCTATTTTATTTCCTAATACAATTTTATCTGTATTTATATTAACTTTTTCGCAAATTGCTTTTGTTACATATTCATTGTCTCCTGTAAGTACAATTACTCTAATGCCATCATTATTTAATCTTTCAATTTCTTCTTTTGCACTATTTTTAGGTGGATCTAAAAATCCAACAAAACCAACTAATATCATTTTTTCTTCTTCTTTTACCGTATAACCTAAAACTTCTTTTTTTGTTTTTCTTTCGCTATTTAAAAGTTCATTCTCATTTTTAGTATTTGAGCCTTCTTCTTTATTACTCAAAGGCTTTGATGAGATTTCTTTTTTACAAACTGCAAGCACTCTCAAACCTTGTTCATTTAAGGCTTTTGCAATTTCTTTTACTTTTTGTCTTTTTTCCAAAGTAAAGTCTGATACTTTTCCATCCTCTTCTACTTGTTTGCAGATGCTTAAAATTTCTTCTACTGCACCTTTTGTAATCATTTGCACCTTTTTATCTTCATCTTCTAAAATTACTGAAAGCCTTCTTCTTGAAAAATCAAATGGTATTTCATCTATCTTTTTATATTTCTTAGCATATGCTATTAAGCCATTTTCTTCTATTCTTTTAATTATCGCTTCATCGATATTTCCTTTTAATCCTGTTTGAAAATATGAATTTAAAAATGCTGTTTTTAAAATATTTTCGTCGTCTTCTCCTTTTAAGTTCAAGTATTTTTCAAGTACGATTTTATCTTCTGTTAAAGTTCCTGTTTTGTCAGTACATAAAATATTCATTGCTCCAAATGACTGTATACTGTCTAGCTTTTTTACAATAGTCTTCTTTTTAGACATGGCTGTTGCACCTTTTGCCAAACTTGAAGATAGTATAACTGGAAGTAATAATGGTGTAATTCCTATAGCTATTGCAACTGCAAATGTAAATGCTGTTAAGCTTCCATGCTTAAATACATTTATAAAAAATGTTATTGGAATTAAAACTATCATAAATCTAATAAGCAAATTACTAATACTTTCAATTCCTTTTTCAAAGCTGGTTTTAGGCTTTCCTTGTTCTATGCTTTCTGCAATTTTTCCAAAATAAGTATTATCTGCTGTTTGAAAAACCACACCTTTTCCAGTACCACTCATTACATTTGTACCCATGAAACAAATAGTATCTAAGTCTGTAATATCTTCTATCTTTTTTAAACTTTTATTTTCCGTTACTGCTACTTTTTTAACTGCATCAGATTCACCTGTAAGAGATGACTGAACTACATATAAATCTTTTTGCTCTACTATTTTTAAGTCTGCTGGAATTAAATCACCTGCTGATAATATAACAACATCTCCTACTGTAATTTCGTCTAAATATACTCTTTGCTCTTTTCCATCACGAAGAACTGTGGACTTTACTGCTACCAGCTTCTTTAATTTTTCTGCTGCTTTATTTGAACGAAATACCTCAAAAAACTCTAAGAAGGTACTTATTATTATAAGTGCTATTACAACAGCAATATTTGCATAACTTGGCACTTCTTGCAAAATTACATCTGTATATACTAGCACTAATGCAATTCCTACTAATATAAGGTTAAAAGCATTTAAAAAGCTTTCCCATAAATAGTTATACCACTTTTTTGGTTTTGCTTGTTTTATTTCATTTTTCCCGTATTTTGCTTGAGACTTTAATACTTGTTTATAAGTAAGACCTTTTTCAATTTCTACTTTATTTTTTTCTAAAAATGTTCTCACATCTTCCATGCAAATTTCGCCATATGTTTTTTGAATATCTATTTCTTCTAATTTTTCTTTGTTCATATTTCTGTTTGAATTTTAATTTAGTTATTAAAACTCGAACTTTCTCCCCTTTCGTATTATATGTAAAATTCTTATCTTTCGTATTATATTAAAAATTTGAATATAAGCTTAATTTTTACAATATGTTTTTTTCTTATTATACACTAATTTTTTCTTTTCAAAACATATTTGTTTTAAATTTTTATATATTTTAATACTTATTTTTCACTTGACGATTTTATAAAATATATACTTGACCTTTATCAAATGGATTGCATCTGGCTTTTCACCTGATAATTTTATAGACTCTTCAAGATTTTTTCAAATATGGCTTGTCATAAAAACCTTTTTTAAGCATAAATATTAAAATGAAATTGCTTAAGAAAGGTTTTAATTTTTAAATGGTTATTGTATATTCTCTAAAAAGAAATGCACTTTCAATTATTTTTTGTATGTTTTGCATTTGCCTAATTCTTTTTTCAAATGCTAATTTTTTGGCAGCAGGAAATGGGCTTTATTTATGGGCAACTGCTGTTGTACCCTCTTTGTTTCCGTTTTTTGTTGCAACAGAATTATTAAGTAATACCAGCCTTATTCCGTTTCTTGGAAAATATTTAAGCCCTATTATGAGGCCTCTTTTTGGTGTTCCCGGTGAAGCAGCTTTTGCATTTCTAATGGGTATGATTAGTGGCTACCCTGTTGGTGCTAAAATTGTAGCTAATTTTAAGGAAAATGGAATTTGTACCGAAGAAGAAGCTGAAAGAATGCTTGCTTTTACTAACAATTCCGGTCCTTTGTTTATTATTGGTACTGTTGGTGTTAGTTTATTTGGAAATAGTTTAGTAGGAATCCTGCTTTTTATAACACATATTTTAGCTTGCATTACTGTTGGCATTGTGCTTAATATTTCTTCTAAAATGAAAGATAAAAGGGCTAACCATTATTCTGGAAACTCTTACTCCGGAACTTATCAAGAAAAAAATTCAGATTTTAAATTAAATACTTATAATAGAAATAAAACATCTAATAATACCTCATTTTCAAATAAAGAAGACAACTTTGTTACATTTTCCTCGTTAGGAGAAGTTTTAGGAAAAAGCATTATGAGTGCAATTCACACTACTCTTTTAATTGGTGGCTTTGTTGTTATATTTTCCGTTGTGCTTTCTATTTTATCACAAAGCCATGTGCTAGATTATTGTAGTAATATTCTAAGTCCAATTTTGTCCATATTACATATTCCTACTGACTTTGCAAGTCCTATTTTATCTGGAATAATTGAGCTTACAAATGGTGTTAACTTAGTTTCTAATGTAAACATTAAAGCTATTTCTATTAACATTGTTATATGTGCATTTTTACTGGGTTTTGGTGGACTTTCTGTTTTGCTACAAGTTCTTAGCATTATAAGTAAATCACATATATCTATTCGTAAATACTTTATAGGTAAATTGCTTCAAGGCACATTTGCTGCTTGTTACACTCTACTTGCACTTGAGTTTATTCCTATTTTTCAATTTAATTTGTAGTATTATATGCACTTTATTTTTAGGTAAAATTATTATTTGAATTACTACATTTAGACATATTTTTTCTCTTACAGAATACAATAAAACAAAGATATATAACACTTCAAAATTTTAGTTATTAATTATAATCATCACAAAAAATTTAAGGAGGCTTAAAAATTGGATAAGAATGATGCAAATTTTAACTTTTCTCCATTTATGAATTATGATATGGGTTTTGACCCTTCAATGGCTGATAGCTCTATGTTTAACCCTGTTATGCAATATGAGCAAGCATATATGTATTACAGATATTTGACACAACAATTAGAGTATAAAATTAAATGTAAAGAATATGAAAGATTATCTGGAAATACAAGAAGTGATAGAAGGGTTGAATAGTAAAAAACACTCTATTTTTAGAGTGTTTTTTAGAGAATGTTTGAAAATTTTATAAAATTAGCAATAAAACTTAATTTCACTAACATCAAAACGTTCTTTCCATTTTGCAGTAATTAAGAAAAAGTTATATTGTATAGCTTTATATATTTTTCTCAAATCTTGCTCTGGAATTTTACTATTATTATTAGCTAAAATACAATCACCGGTTTTTAGTAATCCATATCTTTGTTGCGTTTGCTCTTGGGTTTCCTTGGCAAACATGAACATGAATAGGTTCATAGTTTTCATTTGACCAAAAGAAAATTACATAACCTAAATAATTAAATAAATTAGGCACTTTCTATTTCGCCTCCTCTTGCTATATCAAAAAAGTATGCTGCACCACGCTCTACAACTGTTTTAAATAAAGCAATTTCTTCATCAGAAAAATGCCCTTCTCTTTCAATAATATTATAGCTAGGAAGTTCAAATACAACTGTATCAAAACCATATTCCATTGGTCTTTCAAATGAAATAATGATATATTCTTCTCCATTTTCTTTTTTGCGAATATCTGAGGAAACTACTAAAGTTCCATCTGCATATGTTACAAATTCATGCATCATATAAATTCACTCTCCTCTACTAATTAGTATTATAACATGATTTAAAATATTTTACTACTAATTATAAATAAAAAAATAAAAAGTAAGCACTTAGCAAAAATGCATATTGAGTGCTTACTCTACTAATATTCCTTATAATATTAATTTTGCTCATGATTTCTTCCCTATTTTTAAAGTTTTGGCACCAGCAAACCTGATGGCCTGCCAGGTGCTTCTTACACTTAAATTAAAAATCCTTTAATCTCCTAATTCATTCTTCCATTTTAAATTATCACCATATTTTGTATCGAATTTAGATGTTGGAATACAAACTAGGGGACGCACAGCATAAGTGCTGTGGACGTTGTAGCGGTGCAAATACCCGCCGTTCTCGCGCACAAAGAACACGCCGTTCGAGAGGATATAGCTAGGTGAAGCCAACCACCAATAGCTACCCGAACCAGTATTATAAATTCCTTCTCGTTGACCATTTGTTAGCCAATTGTCACTTGTATTTTCGCTATAACCATATTGCTTAACTTCTGGAATTATATTGTCTTTTTTACCATTATCTCCTGTATCCATTGTATTATATGATGCTGCAAATAATTCTAATGTTGGACTTCCTATTGCAAATACATCTTCTTCACCATTTGCGTATTCTGTCCATTTTTCAGGATCTGTTAGCCATCCTACTGCTTTTATATTATCATACTCATTTTTCTTTTCGCCGTTTGAAAAAAATGTATAACCTTCGTTGTTTACCTCTGCATCTTTTAACATTGGGTTTAATCTTTTTCCTATCTCACTTACATCTGCTCCTGTTTTGTTTTCATATTCTCCTGCTTTATATAGTTCTTCTAAACTTAGAGTTTGTGTTATTAAATTATCTGATATTATATATGTGTAATTTTTATCTTGATAAAATAATCTATATTTTCTAGTATTTTCTGTATCTTTATAATCTACTACTATTTTTCCATAATCTTCTATTCTTTTTGGTGCTCCTATTGTAGTTGGGTCATATACATGTACATTTATTGTTGCTGAATTACTTCCATTCCATGTTACTGTTAATGTAGTATTTCCTACTTTTGCTCCTGTTACTGTATTTTCATCTACTGTTACTACATTATCTCCTTCATTTTGAATGCTTACTGTTACTGCTTCTGTTGAATCTTGTACTTTTATTGTAAATGTTTCTCCTATATCTATATATTTTTCTTGTGTGTTTCCTGAAGTAACTTCTGTTGGTGGCTCTGGTGTTGGTGTTGGTGGATTCATAAAATCATTTAATTCATTTGTTAGATTTTGTATATCTCCCAAATCTTTTTCTACCGCTTCGTTTGTTTTATCTGCTGCTTCTCTTGCCATTTCTATTAGTCCATTATCTCCAAATATTACTGTTATACTTACTGATGCCAAAATTAAAAGTACTACAATTGTTACTACTAATGCAATTAAGGTTATACCTTTAATGCTTTTTACATTATGCTTTCGCATTTTTTTTGTGTTCTTTTGTTCCTTCATTTTTCTTTTTCCTCCACATTTTTTAATTTTATTTATTATTTCTTATTATCTTTAATTTAATTAATTTTATTAAATTTATTATTTATTAAATTAAAAATAAAATATTAAAATCTGTTTATAAACATTAAAAAGGACAGGCTATTTTTTTATTTAAAAATAGTCTATCCTTTATATTATTTATTTTTATATCATTTTTTTCTATTAAAGCATTAGCTATTTTAACTAAAAATAGCTTTGCAAATTTATTTAATAAAGTGTAGCTCTCTCTCTCTCTCTCTCTCTCTCTCTAGAGTAGCAATAGTTTGCTAGTTTCATATGTGTTTTCTCCTTTTTTCTTTTGTTTGTGCTTGTTAGTATTTTTTATTATTAAATCACATTTTTACTTTAATGTAAATAGTTTTTTTGTTATTTATAATAATAATTTTAAAGAAAATTTATAAATAAAATATATTTTTTAATATAAAAAATACCCATTATTCTGGGTATCATTGGTAGCGACGATGTGGATCGAACACATGACCTATCGGGTATGAACCGATCGCTCTAGCCAGCTGAGCTACGTCGCCATATTTTTTAGATTTAAGACGCTTATTATTATATTATGTGTTTTATAGTTTGTCAAGAGAAATAAAAGAAAAAAGCTAAAATAGCTTTTTCTTTTATTTTTTACTTTATTATTTATCTAGTCTTTTCTTCTTTTTCAGGTTCTACTTTAGATTTACTATCTTCTACAGCTTTTTCTACATCTGTTTCTACTTTTTGAATGTCAATACCAGACTTTCCACCTTTTCCAGCTTTATTACTTGTAGGTTTTTCAAATTTAACTTCTAAGTCTTCAACTCTTTTTAAAGACTCTTCTAATTCTGGCATATCACTTATATTTTTTTCTTCTACATCTGGTCCTAAAGTTACAAACCAAAAATGTAATATTTTTTCTTTAATACTCATAATTTTCTTCTTAAAATTTCCTTCCTTAATTTTAAGAAAAATTCACCTCCATAGGTTTATTTTTCTAAACACGTATTTATTATACCACATTTACTTAGAAAAATCAAGCATTTTATGTTAATTTAGTTCATATAATCCTTTAATTTCTTACTTCTGCTTGGATGTCTTAATTTTCTTAATGCTTTTGCTTCGATTTGTCTAATTCTTTCACGAGTTACCATGAACTCTCTACCTACTTCTTCTAGTGTTCTTGCTTTTCCATCTTCTAATCCAAATCTTAATTTTAATACTTTTGCTTCTCTTGCTGTTAAAGTGTTCATAACTTCTTCTA
Source organism: uncultured Clostridia bacterium (assembly GCA_947630185.1). Taxonomy (GTDB): domain Bacteria; phylum Bacillota; class Clostridia; order TANB77; family CAG-508; genus CAG-273. The sequence continues at coordinate 86,267 of CANRGT010000001.1, forward strand.
GTTGTTCACGAAGCAAAGTGTATGCTGCTGAATCTTGTGGTGCAGGGCTGTCCTCATCTTGTATAAAATCTCCTAAGTGGCTGTCGTCTTCTTCACCTATTGGTGTTTCTAGTGATACTGGGTCTTGTGCTATTTTTTGAATTTCTGTTACTTTATCTACTGGAATTTCCATTTCTGCAGCTATTTCTTCTACACTAGGCTCACGACCATTTTGTTGTAATAAATGTCTTGATACTCTAATTAATTTATTTATAGTTTCTACCATATGAACTGGTATACGAATTGTTCTAGCTTGGTCTGCGATTGCTCTTGTTATAGCTTGTCTAATCCACCATGTTGCATAAGTACTGAATTTGTATCCTTTTGTATAATCAAATTTTTCAACTGCTTTAATTAAGCCCATGTTTCCTTCTTGAATAAGGTCTAAGAATAGCATTCCTCTACCTACATATTTTTTTGCAATACTTACTACTAATCTTAAGTTTGATTCTGTTAATTTCTTTTTGGCTTCTTCATTTCCTTCTAAAATTTGTTTTGCTAAATCCAATTCCTCATCATATGTTAATAAAGATATTTTTCCAATTTCTCTTAAATACATTCTAACTGGGTCATCAAGGCTAACACCTTCAATATTAGTTAAGTCGATTTCCTCTAATTTAATATCTTCTACATCTTGTAAATCTTCTAAATCTGGCTCCATATCACCATCATCGTCTTTTAGTGTATCCATTCCTAAATCTTCAAAAGCATCAAATACTCTATCTATTTGCTCTGGGTTAGTATCTTCTAATTCATTAGCTAATTCTCCATAAGTAATTTTTCCATTTTCTTTTGCCATTTTTAGAATCTTTTCAACTTTTTCTTTACTAACATCATCTAATTTATTTATTTTTTCTTCTCCATCGTTTTCGCTAGCTTGCTTACTTTCGTTAGGATTTTCTTCTTTTTCACTACTATTGCTTTTTATATCATTTTCACTTTTTTCAACTTTTGGGCTTTTTTGAGCTTCATTGTCTTTTTTCTTTTTATCTTCTTTTACTTCATCTTTTTTATTCTCTGCCTTTTTGTCTTCTTTTACTTCTTCTTTCTTATTTTCTGTCTTTTTGTCTTCTTTTACTTCTTCTTTTTTGTTTTCTGTCTTTTTGTCTTCTTTATTTTCTACTTTTATTTCTTTCTCTTTCTTGGCTTTTTTCTTATCTTGTTCTTTTTCGTTTACTTGTTCTTCTTTATTATTTTTAAGTTTTCCGTCCTTTTTTTCTTCTATTGGACTATCTGTTTCTGTTTTTTTCATTTTTGAAACCCCCTATTTATTTTGGCGTTTTTTATTTTTTTGCAATCTCTTTACAAAATTTTAATATTTTCTACTTAATTTTAGCTAGCCTTAAAATAATTGTGTTAAGCTCATTTTCTAGCTCTTTCATCTCATCTGCCCCTAGGCTTAAATTACTATCATCTAGCTTCTTTAATATTTCATTTCTCCTTGCAACTAATTTTTCTTTTTCGTAAATACTACTTAAATCTTCTAATGCCTTATTTACATCAGCTATTTCAAAATCGTATGCCATAATTTCCGTAATGTGATTAATAATTTTTTCGTCTCCATTAAACCAATCTAATATATTATTAGTATTAATATTTCCTTTTTCTAATTCTTCATACAATTTTTTTAAAATTTGCTGATTTAGCTCATATTTTAAGTTTTCTGGTTTTATTATATCTTTTAATTTTTCATAAGTAATATCTGAATTATTTATTAGCAGGTAAATTACCATGTTTTCTCTTTTTAAAATGTCTTTTGAGATTTCTTTTTCTTCTTTTTTTGGTGCTTGCATTGTGGCAACTTTCTTTTCTAGTTTTTTTGCACCTGGACTGTTACTATACATTAGCTTATTTACTTCTGCTTGTATTGCTTCTTTTGAGATTTTGTACTCTTTTGATATTTTATCAATATATATTTCTCTTTCCATTTGATTAGATATTTTGGAAAGAATTTTTGCAATTTCATTTAAAAATTTTATTTTGTCATTAGTATTTTCTAAGTCTAAGTCCTTTTTTAAAACTTTTACTTTAAATTCTACTAATGAAATGCTATTGTCTACACATTTTTGAAATCTTTCAGGGCCATATTTTATAACATATTCGTCTGGATCCTTTGCTCCTTCTATTTGCAAAACTCTAATGTCGCATCCTAAATTTTGTAAAATTTCCATTCCTCTTAGGATAGCTGCTTGTCCAGCTCCGTCTGCATCATAGCCTAATATTACTTGCTCGCTATGCCTTCTAAGTAGCCTTCCCTGTGCTTCTGTCATTGCAGTACCTAAGGATGCTACAACATTTGTAATTCCCCTTTGATAAAGCGAAATTGCATCCATGTAGCCTTCTACAATGATGATTTTTTTAGTGTCATGTTTTTTTGCAACATTTAGTCCGAATAAATTTCTGCCTTTGCTATATACTATATTTTCTGGTGAATTTATGTATTTAGGCTTACTATCATCTAAAACTCTACCGCCAAATGCAATTACTCTTTCTCTTACATCTTGAATTGGAAACATTAGCCTTCTTCTGAAACTATCAATAAATTTGCCATCTTGTGATTTTTTAATTAAACTTGATGCTAACATTTCTTCTTCTGTGTAGCCTTTTGATTTTAGCAAATTATACAATTCATCATATTTACCAGCATATCCTATTAAAAAGGCTTTTAAGGTACGATTATCTAACTTTCTCTTTTTTATATAGTCTTGTGCTGCTTTTGAAGTTGGTTTATATAAATTTTCGTGATAGAATTGTGCTGCAATTTGGTTTATTTCATATACTTTAGATTTTAGTCTTGATGTTTTTTCATCTTCTCCACTATCTAATGTTGGTAATTCAATACCTACTCTATTTGCTAACATTTCTAAAGTATCTTTAAAATCTAAACCTTCTATTTTACTTACAAAGTGAATTACATTTCCACCTGCACCACAACCGAAACAGTGAAAAATTTGCTTATCTGGAGAAACAGAAAAAGAAGGAGACTTCTCTTTATGAAATGGACATAATCCGAAGAAATTTCTCCCGCTCCTTTTTAGAGTAACATAACCTGAGATTACTTCTACTATATCGTTGTTTGCTCTAATTTCTTCAATTAATTCTTCACTATATCTTAACAATTTTTACTACCTTTCTATTTGCTTATATATATTATTCGACATAAAGTGGATAAATCCTTCATACCTTTATGACAATAATACAAATTAAGACAAAAAAATAGTGATTCTTCTGCATGTTCCAACTGCTTTGAATTCACTATTTTTATGTAATTTTATCTTTACAAATTTTAATATACTAATTTTTTAATAAATATCAAATTTGCTTTTTCAATAGTTTATTAAATTTTAGTTTTCTTCATCAAATGGAATAAATTTATTAACCACATTTGTATTTAAATCTATTTGATCATGTGGTGCTCTGTATTCATCAAAAGATAAGTTGATTTTATTTTCTATTAAAGCTTCAACTTCATCTTGTGATGCGTGCTCTGCTAAAACAAGTTCACTAACTAAAATTTGTTTTGCATTTGAAAGCATTTTCTTTTCGCCTGTTGATAGACCTTTTTCTTTTTGCTTAAAGCTTAAATTTCTAACAACATCAGCTACTTCATAAATACTTCCGCTTTTCATTTTTTCCATATTGTCTCTATATCTTTTATTCCAATTTTGAGCCATTTGAGTTTCGTCTTCACCCAAGATTGAAATTACTTTCTCAGCTTCTTCTTTACCTATTACATTTCTAACGCCAATTTGTTCTGCTTTATTTGTTGGCACCATTACTTTTACTTCCCCTGGCATTTTAATAACATAATAAGCTTGGTTCTCTCCTAAAATATTTTTTTCTTCTATGCTATCAATTGTACCTGCTCCATGCATTGGATATACAATTTTGTCACCTACATTAAACATGTAAGCCCTCCTTTCCAGATTTGTAATTATCCTCTTTAGTTAAAGAAAGGTGGTTACTATTTTCCCCCAACCACAAATCTATTATACTACAAAAAATGGCAAAAGTCAAAACTTTTACCATTTATTTTTTAAAATTTTTTACTCGCATTTTTAATAAGGTTCTATGCCAAATTTAAAATACCTACTATTTATTTTGAAGTAGAGCCAAATCCGCCTTGTCTTTCACCTTCTGCTGAATCATTATCTACTGTATAGAATTTTTGGAATATTGCTTGTCCTATACATTCTCCTTTTTTTATTTCTACATCTTCTGCTTTTATATTATAAAATGCAAACATTATATGTCCATCATTATCTGGATTTCCATAGTAATCTGCATCTACTATTCCTACGCTATTTGCAAGAACTAATCCTTTTTTCTTTGGGTTTGAGCTTCTATTACATAACATTAAATATTCGTCATCTTTCATATATGCTTTAATACCTGTTTTTATTAAAGTTGGTGCTGAGCCTGGTTTAAATGCAGGAATAACGCAGTCTTCTGCTGCTTCTACATCATAACCTGCTGAATATTTTGTTTTACGAACTGGCATATGAATATCGCTATTTTCAAAGCCTTTTGCTATTTCAAATCCTCTAACTTTTTCCATAATTTTATTTCCTTTCATCGTTTATATTTCTTTGCTTATTATAATATATCTTTTGACAAATGTCATCTTTTTTTCACATTTTTTTATTAAAACCATAAAATATCAGTAGGATGTTTACAAAAGGAGGAAATGTTTTGAAAGATACATTAAAAAATACTTTAAATAAAGTTAATTTAGATGCACATTTTAAAAATGAAAGTTTAAATAATATTAGTTTAGATACACCTGTTAAAATTGAAAATTTGAACTGTACTGGTTCACTTAGAAGAAGATTATTAGATTTAGGTTTAATAAAAGGAACAACTATAATACCTGTTTTAAAAAGTCCATGTGGAGACCCTACTGCCTATTCTGTGCGTGGCAGTTTAATAGCCTTACGAGAAGAAGATAGCGGTTTAATTAATGTTATAAAATAATTTGTAAATATTATTTTCTTGTTCATCTTTTACTATTTATAACATAGTATGTATAAAAGAAAATTTCCATTTACCATATAAATATTATGAGGGAATATTTTTATCACATTAAATATCATAAACATATTATATAAATACTAGTAAAATCATATTTTAAAATTTAAAGCTAAACGGAGGTACAAATGGGTCTTACTGCTAATTCTACTGGTACTAAAGTAATTGAAAGAGATACATTAGAAAAAGCCATTGGTTGTGATTATACTATTGCCATTGCTGGAAACCCTAATGTTGGTAAGTCCACTATTTTTAATGGACTAACTGGAATGCACCAACACACGGGAAATTGGCCACGGAAAAACAGTAGCTAATGCTACTGGTATGTGCTGTTTTAAAGATAAGAATTTTTTACTTGTTGATATTCCCGGCACATATTCTTTAATGTCACATTCTGAAGAAGAAGAAATTGCAAGAGATTATATAAGCTTTGGAAATCCAGATGCCACAGTAGTTATTGTAGATGCCACTTGCTTAGAGAGAAATTTAAATTTAGTTTATCAAACTATGGAAATCACACCTAATATGGTGCTTTGTGTTAATTTGCTAGATGAAGCAAAGAAAAAAGGTATTGAAATTGATTTTGAATTGTTAGAAAAAACTCTTGGCATTCCAGTAGTTGGTACTATTGCTAGAAAAGAAAAAACTTTAAAGAAGCTAATGGATAAAGTTTTAGCAGTATGTGATGGCTCAATTACACCAAACCCACATAAAGTAATGTATTCTAAAGTTATAGAAGAATGTGTAAATTTGCTAAGCCCTACTGTTTCAGAAATTTTGCCAAAGGAAAAAAGTTATTTAGTTCGTTGGTGTGCTTTAAAGTTAATTGATGGCAATGAAAAAATTCTTTCTTCTATTGAAAAAAATTTAAAGGTTAATTTACTTAATGATATAAATATTTCTCTTAAACTTATACAAATTAATTCTAAGCTTAGTGAAGAAAATATTAATAGTTCTGATGAGTTTCGTGATGCAATAGTTTCTAGTATTGTTTTTGAGGCTGAAACTTTGGCAAAAGATGCTTGTCATTATTCTAATGAGTCTTATCAGGAAAGAGATAGAAAAATTGATAAAATTTTAACGTCTAAAAAATTTGGTATTCCTATTATGATTTTATTTTTAGGACTAATTTTTTGGATTACTATTGTTGTTGCAAATTACCCTTCTGAATGGCTCTCTACATTGTTTGGATTTATTAAAGAAAAACTGCTACTAGCTCTTAATTATATAAATTCTCCTAGCTGGGTTACTGGAATTTTAATTGATGGTATTTATACAACTCTTACTTGGGTAATTAGTGTAATGCTCCCACCTATGGCAATTTTCTTTCCAATGTTTACTTTACTTGAAGATTTAGGCTATTTGCCTAGAATTGCTTTTAATTTAGATAAATATTTTAAAAAAGCTTGTAGCTCGCGGAAAGCAGGCCTTAACCATGTGCATGGGCTTTGGCTGTAATGCAGCAGGTGTTGTTGGTTGCAGAATTATTGATTCTCCAAGAGAAAAATTAATTGCAATACTTACAAATGCCTTCGTACCCTGTAATGGTAGGTTTCCTTTTTTAATTACAATAGCAGGAATTTTTATAGGTGCTAGTGTTGCTTCTGGTTTTGCCTCTTCCTTAGTTTCTACACTAGTAGTTTTAGGTGTTATTTTACTTGGAATTGTTATGACACTTCTTATTTCTAAGTTACTTTCTAAAACTATTTTAAAAGGTGTTCCCTCTTCCTTTATGTTAGAGCTTCCACCTTATAGGAAACCACAAATCGGTAAGATTTTGGTTCGTTCTATTTTTGATAGAACATTATTCGTTTTAGGTAGAGCAGTTTCAGTTGCTGCACCTGCTGGGCTTGTTATTTGGCTTTTTGCAAACATTACTATTGGCAATATCAGTCTTCTTACTTATGTTGCAAATTTTCTAAATCCTTTTGCTAATTTAATGGGACTAGATGGATACATTTTAACTGCTTTTATTTTAGGACTTCCTGCAAATGAGATTGTGCTCCCTATTATTCTTATGAGCTATATGCAAAAAGGTGTTTTAGTTGATTTAGAAGACAATTTCCAGATTGGTCAAATTCTATTACAAAATGGTTGGACTTTACTTACTGCAATAAATGTAATGATATTTACTTTACTTCATTTTCCTTGCAGCACTACTTTGATGACAATTAAAAAAGAGGCTGGCGGTTGGAAATGGGCTATTATTGCCTTTGTTCTTCCTACTGTTTGTGGAATTGTTTTTTGCATGATTACTACTGGGGTTTGGAATTTGGTTAATTTGTTTGTTTAAGAAAAGTTTAAAACCCATAAAACAGGGTGTTTTCATTTTACAAAACTAGAAAAGTTAAATAATTAACTTTTCTAGTTTATAATAATCCTAATAAAATTAATAAATTAAATCTCTTATTCTATTTTCTAAATCTTTGTCAACATCATTATAAAGTATTATCTCTAAGAAATCTTTAACAGACTGCTTTTCATCTTCAGTCAAATTTTCATTTTTATATAAGTCCATAAATATTTCACATATTTTCTCATGATTTTCAGTAACTACCCCAATAGTACCTTGTTTTTCAATTTGTTCTTTTAATAATTTATATTCATCCTTTTTACCATATTTGTCTGCAAGATTTATTAGTTTCTGTTCTAATATAACATATTTTTCACTTGGCTTTGGTATATATACTTTATTATCACCTATACTTTCATCCGATGATTGTGCTTCTTCCCCATGTATTCGTATAGTTTCAAGTTCTTTTTCCCTTAAAAGATCTTCCCTTGTTTTTCCTTTAGAAACTCCCACTATCTTATTACCTATTACAATATATTCTGGTTCTCCTTTTGCCTCATTTACAGCATACACTATTCCAATGCTTAAAATTAGGCTTGCACAAACTGTAGCAATAATTTTTGCTAATTTATAAGAATGTTTTTTTTCATATTCCAAATCATTGTTCAAACATTCTTCTATAACTTCTTTGTACCTATCTGGTATTTGTATATCTTCTTGTAAGTCTTTATATAGTCTTTTATCAAGTTCATCAGTATTATTCATTATAACCTCCAATTTCTAAAATACTCTTAATTTTTTTCTTCGCTCTTGTTCTTTTTGTTTTCACAGTATTTTCCTTTAAATTTAATATCATTCCAATCTCTTTATCAGTAAATTTTTCCATATAGTATAAAATAATAATGACTCTATCTTCATATTTCAACTTGCTACATATGTAATTAAAGTTTAATTTAACTTCAACTTGCTCTATATTAGAAGTTTCTGTATACTCTATCATATCAATGTCTTCAAATGCTACTATCACTCTTTTACTTTTTTCTCTATAAATATAACTACTTTTATTTATTAAAATTCTAATGAGCCAAGTTTTAAAATACTGAGTTTGTTTTAACTTTCTAATAGAATTAAATGCTGTTATAATTGTTTCTTGAATAGCATCATAAATGTCATCATCATTCTTTAGCCTTATTTTTGCAATTTTATATAACTCATCTTGTAATGAAATTATAAGACTTGTAAAAGCTTGTTTATCTCCGTTTTTTGCTTTTTCTACTAGTTCCTCCATATTTTCCTCCAATTTATTTTTATCCTTTTACACTTATTAGATGCTTTTTTTATATAAAATAGTTTCATATCTTTATTTAAAAAAGCAGGAAAGTTTCCGCAATAACTTCCCTACTTTAGACTATGTAATGACACATTTAGCCTTTATTCTTTATTTATTTCTTTCATTCTTTCTATTACAAATTGTAATTGTACAATTCTATTCAACTGCTCCTGCTATACATTTATTAAACATATACATTTCTATTTTTATTATTTGATTATTTTCTTGTGTTACATTTTTTTCTACATTAACTTTATAACCTAATCCCTGATATACTATCGTTTTATATGTAAAATCTGTTTCATTCACCTTTACTGCAAATACTGGCTCTCTAAAACTATTTACTCTGTTCATATCTATTGATAATATGACACAGTACAAAGTTACTATAACTATTACAATAGATAACACTATTTTTAAAGTTTTTTTACAAAATTTAATTACCAAAAGCATTGCCAACAATAATATTATAAAAATTCCTATCATAATATTTTTCTCCTACAATTTTATGAAAGATAAAAAATATAACAAATAATTAATATTTATATCCACTATATATATGTTTTTTTACAAACATACTTTATTTATATAAATATTTGAATTTATGTATTTCTAACTGCTTATCAGATTTATCATATTTCATTGCATAAATTTCATAATCTCCTAAATCAGACGGTAAACTATTATATTGGTCAGTTGTTTTATTATAAATTGAAAAATAGGCATCTTCATCTGAACGCAGTTGCGATGGAATAAAGATTTTTAATTGAGATTTGATTTCTTTACTCAAAACCCAATTACTACTATTTTCAATGCTATTTACTAAACTAGTAACATCTTCTTTATCGTAATAAGCATTTATAATAACATACTCTGTTTTGTCTTCGTCAAAATATGTTCCCCATTCTTGAATTTCAAGTTCTCCATTACTTGGAAGTTCAGCATCTATTATACTTTTATATGTATCTATTTTATTATAATCTTGTGAAAAAGTAGGAAGTAAACAAAATGAACCATATATTAATAATAAAAAGCTCATTATAAATCCAGCAACAATATTTTTAGTACATTTAAAACCAGAATTTTTATATTTAAAACCAAGAATGATAGATAAAATTGGAATTGGTAACAAGCACCAAAATCCCCAACTATTTTTTGTAAAATTAAAGCCGTGTACAGGGTTTATTTCATCTATTAAATCCACAAGCCATAATGCTCCCCATATACTTAATATTGTTATTATAAACAATATTATCATACCAGTTTTAATAAAGTTTGGATTATTATAATTTTTAATATTTTTAACTTTAATCTTATCCTCATGATAAGTTCCTAAATTTTTAAATGTATCTCTAATAAAATTTATTAATGTTCCATACATTTTAGGAAAATATTTAACCATCTTTTTATATTCATAACTATCTATTTTACTTTCACATTTATCATTACTATTTTCTTCGTACAATTAAGGAACCTCCTTGATATTCTATTTTCTGAAGAAATATTAATTTTCACTTTAATCTCTCTCAATTCTATATTTATCAGTATTGATATTTACTTTACTTCATTTCTTATATCGTCCGCAGTTACGAACATTGCATGATATGGATGAATCATTTTTTCCTTATCTTTTATATATACTTTTATTGGAACTATAAATTGTCCTTCTTTTTGTTGCCATACTTTTATTATTTTATTTTCTTTGTTCCATTTTTCTGCATATTCTAAGAAATCTATTAAGTATTCAGTTGCTTCACTTATTTGACTCGTTTCTTCTATGCTTATATAATTTTCATAGGTAAGCATCCCATTTTCATCTATACTCTCACTAACTTCAAATTTACTTTTTACATCACTATTCCAATTATCAAATATATATTTTTGATATTGGCTTGTAAAATCATTAGATATTTTTCCCCAATTTTTTATTGCTGTAAATCGTATTTCTTTATTATTTTTTAATTCAAAAATATATTTTCCATTTTCATTCTCGTCCACTTCTTTTGAAATTATTTCCTTCTCTATTGTTCCATATAAATCTAAAATAGAGTTTATATCAGCATTGCTCATGGTTTTTACATTGGAAATTCCAATATCTACAAGTAGTAAAATATTAAATATTAATATTGCACCTAATATTATAAAGAAAGCGGTTGATGCTTTTATTGTAGTGCCAAAGAACTTTATTACCTTGTCTACATTATTTTTATTTTTATCCATATCATTAATATCAATTTTATATGTATCTATTTTTGTTTGTTTATCATTTTCTGCCCATTGTTCTAATTCTTCCCAATCTTTATTTTTTTCCATTGTTCCTCCAGTTATTTTTATAATCTTATGGTTTGTTATATTTTAGAATAAGATATACATAAGATTTAGTAAAAGTATAACAAAAAATTAAATAGTTGTAAATATAATTATTGAACTTGCTATGGTAACTGTTGTCGCTACCATCTTATTTGTGGCATTAATTGTTACATTAAGAAAATTGGGCAACAAAAAAAACACATCTCTGTCTGGTCAATAGAGATGTATTCTAATTATTAGAACAAGTTTTATTGACACGCCACATTTCTGTGGTCGCTTGTCTTCTATAATTATTATACAAAAAGCTTTAAGAAAAGTCAAGGATTATTTATCCTTAATATAATATTGCATAATAATTATAATTTGTTTCTCCAATATAAACTGCTTTTTCATATAAAACCTCGTTATTTTTTCGTGCTGAAATATTTATTTTTCCAATAGTTTTTATATTACTATTTTCCCATATATTTTGTTCATATCCTTTATTATTATTTTCAGTCTTTTCATAATTTGGAGTCCAATATAAAATACTTGTATCATTAAGAGAAACATTTTTTCCTTTTGTTTGTACTTCTCCTGTTTCTTGATTCCAAGTTAAAAATTCTCCATTATCTGTTGTGATTAATATTTCATCTATTGATTTATTTACATTATTTGTTTCTATTTTTAATGGTAATCCTGGAACAGAACTCATAAGCTGATTATAACTTGCAAGTAACAATTCCACTCTGGGTTTTAAAATTTTTTCTTCTGTTTCTTTATTATAATTCGTTGTCAAATAAGTGTTTTCAGATTCTGCAGCATAGACCTTTACTGTAAATATATCTAAAATAGAATCTTCTTTGCCAGTAAGTTCTTCTTTCTTTATTAAATTTGTATCATTAAGTATCATAAAACTTCCTATTATTATCAATAACATAAATATCGGTGCTAATATATATTTGATTTTAAAATTCTTCATACTATTCAACCTGTCTACTTTAGATAAGATTTCATTATAATTTTTATTCTTATCAAATTCTTTTTTCATAACTTCTTTTAAACTATTAGACATCTATATCACCTTCAATCTTTACATTTTTCTTTATATCTTTAATTGTTCGATATAAAATATTTTTTACATTTGATTCACTTATCTTTAGTTCGATTGCAATTTGTGATATTTTTAATTCTAAACAATAATATAGATAAAAAACTTTTATTACTCTTATATCTTTTTTCTTTATATATTTCCATACTTCATTAGCATTTATATTATCTAATATTTTAAATTCTACATCTATGTCATATGGTATATCTATCATCTTTTCTTCATTATTTTCCTTTATCCAAAGAGAAGAAAGTTTTATACTATACAAAATTCCATAGTGTTGTTTAATTTTCTTATTAGCAATACCAATTATATAATTTTCAACATTATCTAATTGGAGTTGTTTTTTCTTTTTTAACATACTATATAATTCTGTATATGTATCTTGTATTAAATCATTTACATCTTCAATATTAGAACATTTACACACTATATATTTAAGAGTTCTATTGTAAGTTTTCTCATATATTATTTCAAAATCTTCTAAGGTTAATTGAGTACTCATTTTTTCTCCCTTCTACGCATATAGTGTGGTTTTTTATGAAAAAAGTTTCATTTTTTACAAAAAAATTAATTATATTTCAAATACATCTTTATCATCTACAGGTTTATTTATGTTGCATCTTCTATAATTATTGATTGTAATAATTCTACTAATTCATCTTCTGTAATACCATTCGTTTCAATACTAAAACCATATCCTTTGTAAGAAAATTCTACCAAATAACTATTTTCACCACTATACTCGTATATAATCAATTCTACATTATTTATTTTTGAAGGAATACAATCTTTTACCTTTGGGGAAATGCAATTATATGTTCCTGGTATACCTTTATCAGAAAGAAATATACTTATGCTTCTTGTATCACTTTTATCATTATTATAATAATTAATTTTCCAGCATTCTAATATATTATAATCACTTTCCTTTATTTCTTCGTTCCAATTTTGATTTTCTCTCCCTAAAATTTTATAAATACGTGTCGTATTAAAGTCTTTTGGAAGTTTTAAATCTTTTAGACATTCAAAATATGGTATCATAAAGTAATTTGCTTCTTCAACTCGTATATCAAAATTGCTAAGACTATCCTTAATAGTTCTTTCTCCCTTATTGATATGCAATTCGATACTTTCCATCGTTATATCTGAATATTTTTGTACTTTATTATTATCTAAATTATTATTTAATATTTTTGTGCCTAAAATAATTCCAAATCCTAATATAAATATTGCTACACTAGAGGTTATACAATAAATTAATTTTTTATTTTTTTCTTTGTTCATATTACATTTCTCCTCTACCTTTAACAATACATTATGATAAATTCTGTCTTTGTTAATTTTTTCTTCAAAAATTTCTTTCATTACTTGTTTCTTAGACATTTTCTATCCCTCCTCACTTTCTAAATGGCTTTTAAGTTCTCCGAATAGTTCTATACAAATAATGTTTTACATTTGATTCTGTTATATTTAAACATTTTGATATTTCTTTGATAGATAGCTCTAATTTAAAGTATAAATAAAATACTTTGAAAACTATTACTTTTTTATTTTTTAAATATTTCCAAACAAGTTCTGTATCAAATTTATCTAACATATTTGTCTCGATATCTATTTCTGTTGGTATAGTATCTATTGTATCTAAGTCTTCTTTTCTAGACAATAAAGAGATTATCTTTTCTTTATAGTGAAACCTATAATAATCATTTACTTTATTTTTAGCAATTCCCATAATATAAGTTTTTGTTACTTTATTATTGTTTAAAATAGCTTTAAATACTGCTAAATAAATATTCTGCAAAATATCTTCTACATCATCAGTTTTAGAACATTTACAAATAACATATTTGGAAACATCAAAATATGTTGCTTCATATAACATATCAAATTGATTTAAGATTTCTTGATTAATCATTTTTTCTCTCCTCTATCTATAAAGTCGTAAATGTATTAAAAAAGTTCCAAATTTTATATTTTTTATAAAAAATGAGCAAGTGTTGTTTACCCGCTCTACAAATTTAACTGGCTAAAGTATAGCAAAAAAGCAAGTAATTGTAAATAAATTAACTTGCTCATATAAATTTAAATTTATATTGCATCTTGTCTTTGTTCTAACCCCACTTTATCAGTTTTTTCTATATTAGTTATATCAAATGTAATAAATATATCTTGAATTGTATAATCTTTTCCATCTATTTTACTACCTTTAAAAGTGAACTCATAATTTTTATTTTCTTGTAATACATATTTTTTATTAACTTTTATCACAATTGGTTCAAAAAGTTGGAATTGCTGTACCACATAAAAGTTATTTTCTCCTGTAGCATCTGTCTTATTTAAGTTTGATACTATATTGTATGTACGAACAAATTCTACTTGTGCTTTTTTATTTTCATTTTCGTTTTCTATATATTGATTTTCATACTTTTCTCTGTAGTTTTCTTCAAATGCAACTATGCCTTGACCAGGTAATATTGGAAAATACTTATTATCCATTAAAATACCATGATTCTTATTATTTTCATCTTTAAAGTATACTCTATATCCTCCAAAGATATAGTCCCATTTTGTATCTACATATTCTAAATGCATTTTTGGGCAGTTCTTTTTTAAATAATTTATAGCAGAAATTCTTGCTATTTGTTTTGGAATTATCCCACTAATCCATAAAATTACAATAATAGATAAAATAATAATTATTGCTAATATAATACCTAATTTTTTCTTCATATACTACCTCCTTGGTATTCTATTTTCTTTGTTTATCTTTTTCTGCCCATTATTCTAGTTCTTCCCACTCTTTAATTTTTTCATTATATTTAAGTGTATTTTACCATCCACTTCTAATTCTCGTCAAGTATTTCTACATCATCTCACTTTACACATACTAGTTTTTATAGTAATATAATAATATAATTTTTTCAGTAGGAGGGATTTAAAATTGAAAAAAATATATAAGAGAACGTTAATTATGTTAATAGTACTAGTAATAATTGTAATATTAGTATATATGCTTATTGATTTTCTTAGTAAAATAAAATTCTTTACAGGTGTAATTTCTGGACTTAATAATGGTAATATATATGTTGATATTAATGAACCTTTAAGTTATAAATGTCCCAAAAATTTGGCAATAGTTTACGACAAAAACGGAAATTCAATAGATTCATCTACAGTAAAAATTAATGATGAAATATCAATAGGTTCTAATTCAATTAATAATACAATGTATAGTGGAATAGTTACGAATTTGGATGATGAAAGTATTACTATTGATACATTTTTACCTTTACATTACTTCTGTATTACAGAAGGTGCAAAAATTAAAAATAGTAACGGAATTGAAATTGATATATCTAACTTACATATAGGAGATAAAATACGCGTAACTTTTATATTTAATTACATGTATAGTTATGATAATTCTATAAAAAATATTAAATTAATAGAAGTTTTAGATGAAGATTAAACTATAGTGTTTTTAGTACTAATTTTAAAAGAAGTATTATAAAAATATTTAAAACACTAAAACTTAAGGTTATATCTTAAGTTTTAGTGTTTAATTTTTCTTGAGATAAAAGCTTAAGTTTTAGTGTTTAATGGTTTTATAAGAAAGCAAAGATTATTTTTAATATATTTATTCCACTTCTTGTACTAACACAAATTCGCCATCTTGGAACTCATATCTTAATATATTATCATCCTCATACATTACAACGCCTTCAGATTCTCTATATTCCCTATTACCTCTAGCAATTATTTCTTTTCCATGTTGCTTATAGTATTCTTTCTCCATAGTACATAAATAGCTTCTCGCAGGATGAATTGTATATTCTTCATCATTCCAAAGTTCATCTTTATAATAGAATATATATGCTTTGTCTTGATTTTCTGAAGCAAGATTTTTAACCTTTTTCAAAAGATTTTCCATCTCTTCTACTGATGTATTTTGCTTATCTTCATTTTTATCGTCTGAATGGTCATATAGCGCTATATCGACATATAAATTTTCTTGTAATTCTTCCACTTTATGATAAAAACTATAGTCAAAATATCTTTCAGAAAAAACAAACATTTCTTGGCTTTGTTTATCATTTTCGTATAAATTATCATTTGATAAATATCTTTTGTATATTGCAATATTTTCGTAAAAGTCTGGCATATTAATTTGTATTATATCATTACCTATAATAACATCTATTTTATTATGTGAAAAAGCAAATATTTTCTTTGCACCATTCATATAATTATTTACTATTTCAAATGTACTTGTCTCAACTTTTGAATAATCTATTTTATTTAAATCTGCGAACTGGTCATATTGCTTCATATATTGCTCATATGCAGCTTGTGTTAATATTGTTCTTATATATGCTTTGTTTGTGAATAAATCTTCAAATTGAATTTGTTCACCTGTATCTAAACGATAATTTAATGTTTGCGCATTATCGTAGTCTGCAATTTCTTCGGTGTTTTGTC
Organism: uncultured Clostridia bacterium; assembly: GCA_947630185.1. Taxonomy (GTDB): domain Bacteria; phylum Bacillota; class Clostridia; order TANB77; family CAG-508; genus CAG-273. The sequence continues at coordinate 102,839 of CANRGT010000001.1, forward strand.
CTGTTATAGATATTGAAAATACATTTGCATAATTTGCTCCTATTGTTGTTTCTACAACCTCACATTTTTCCGATAATTCTTTGGCTACTTCCATAATTTCTTTGTTGATTTTATTTTCTACTTCTTTGTTTTTTAATCCTTTTATTTGTATATATTCATATTGTTTCTGATGTTCTTCTTGATTGTCTCCATCTTGGTAATATTCTTCTCGCGTTTTAGTTTTTCCGTCAAAATAGAAATATGATTCAAATTCTATTGGATTATTATGATAAGTATCAGTTAATTTTACTGCTAAGTTTGCCTCATCTTTTATATCTTCTTTTTCATCATTATTTTGTACATTTCCTTGTACATCATTGTTATTTTCATTTTTCGAAAGGTTTTTATCGCCAAAACTTTCACTATTATTTGTTAGATATATAAGAAGTGCTGTTACAAGCATAGCTAATATAGTAAATACGACAAGAAACCATACTAACATTCTGTTTGAAGATTTTTTTGGTGTATTATCTTTTATAAATTCACTATTATTTACTTGTGTATTATTTAGTTCTGTATTATTTTTTTCAAAATTATTTGGTTCTAAATTATTTAACTCTGACATATCCCACACTTTCTGCTACTGCTTGTCCTCTTTCTGAAAGCATAGCTTCTACTAATTTTCTTGTTTTGCTTCCTTCAGGCTCATTTTTATTTATTACAATATAGTACGCAGTTTTTAATGGATATTCTCCAGATTTTATTGTTTGGTTGCTTGGCTTTACACCATTTATTCCTAATAATTTAATTCCGTTTGCTATTCCTTCATCAATGCTTGCATACATTGTTTTTGCATAGTAGTAATATGAATATCCTATTGCATTCTTTCCATTATCATAGTCTGAAACTAATCCGATAATAGCTGACATAGTTTCTACTAAATCTTCTTTTAATGGTTTCATTAATGGTAAATCTTTCATTACTAATGATAGCATTCCAGTTTGACTACCTGAATTTTCTGGTCTTTGGAAAGCTCTAATTGGTGCATCTTCACCACCTACTTGTGACCAATTTGTGATTTCACCGGTATAAATTTTTTGGACTTGCTCTAAGCTTAAATTATCTACTTTATTTTCTCCATTTACATAGAATACAAATCCTTCATTTACTACTGGAATTACTTCTAATTCAACATTTTTTTCTTTTGCTAAAGCTAGTTCTTCTTCTGATGGCTCTGTTACTACTATTAAATCTACTTCTCCGTTTATTAGTCTAACATAACCTGGATGTGTGTTTGTATAATCTAATTTGCTTACATCTACATCTGTATTTGTAAAGTTTTTAATAAATGCATTTGTTAATGGCTGTGTTGCAAGTGAAGCATCTACTTTTGGATAATCTGCTAATTCAAATATTGCTTCATCTAAGTTTTCTCCTAAATCGGTTTTGTTTTCGCTATTTGAGTTTCCTAAGTTTAAGTCATTTTCTATTTTTCCTGTGAAATAAAAATAAGAAAATACACATGCTGATAATACTAATACGATAAATATTAGTACTAGTACAATTTCTAATCCTTTTTTCATATTTACATCCTCCTAATATTTTATAAATTGATACATTTTTTATTTCGATTTCATGTTATCATAAAAGAATGTAATTTTCAAGACAAAGGGACTTATGTTTTTGTTTTTCCTAAGTCCCTCTATTTTATTTACAATCTTCTATTTGCAAGCTTTTACTTCCTATATAAATATCTCTATTACCCGTTACCGTATGAAGTTTTATTATTGTATAATCAGGATAATGGTATTCTATACTTCCTCCATCTTTTAGTATTTCAGCATCTGGATAATCTTTATTTGCTTTTATAATTAATCCATCTAAAGTCATTTTTCCGCTTCTTAATGCTTCCTCTAATGACATAGTTTTATTTTCTATTGTAATATTTACTTCATCTAATCCGTAATAATATAAGTTGTAATCGCTATAATCTTTATATAGTTCCGTATTATTCAATATTTTAACAGCTTTATTCTTATTTGAATTCTTTACAGATATTTTAAAATCTTCATATCCGTTTATTAATATATCATCTGTAATAATATGAGCATATGGCTCTATAATACAGTCATATTCTTTGTTTTCTGCTATTTGTTTATTAGTTGGTAGCACTATTTTTTCTGTATAATTTATTATTACTTTTCTTCCTATTCCATATAAATAATCTATGTGATCAGTTCCATAGCTTACTTTTATTTTTTCATATTCTTTTCTTTCTTCTTCGTCTTCGTTTGGCTGTATTATCATGTATGTAGTTGTTTCTTCTAATATAGTTCCTACAAAACTATTCTTGACTTTTCCTTCCATTGCTTGCAAATTAGAATTTTGTTCATCATTACTATTTTGTTGTTCATGACTTTCTTTAAAATTATTAAAAATTTCCAAGCCTAGTATTTTTATACTAATTCCTTCATCATATCCGCTACTTGATGACATTGGAGCTAATCTATGATATTTTGTTATTGAGTATAGAAGTGCCGTATACTTAACTGTTCCCCCATCTTTTAAAACAATTCTAGCAGGAAATAATAATACAACTGCTATTATTATTGATATTGCTATAATAATTTTCTTTTTCACAACTTAAAACCTCCTTTTTCTATTATTTAGATGTTTTATGTTTTGGTTTTAGTTTGAATTTTGAAAAAGAAATTATATATATTATTACTACCAAAAAAATTGCAGATATGCATAATGTGCCTATTCTTGCATAATTTAAGTAATTTATTTGAGGTGTATCACTTGCTATTGTTTCATTATTTGTTGCACTTTGTTCATTATTTATATTTTCTTGATTGTTTTTATATGTTTCATTATCTATATCTTGATTATTTTTATTTGCTTCATTATCTATATTTTCATTTGCTAAATTATTTTGTTTTTGATTTTCAGTATTATCTGCTAAAGGTTCTCCCATACCAGTAGCGTTTTCAATTTTATCTGTGTTTTTAGATAAATTTAAAGAATTTTCTTTTTCTATTCTGTTTGCTTCTTCTCTATAATTATTATCTATTTCTTCATTATCTAAAACTATATTTTTCTCCATACTGCTACCTTTTTTTAAGTTTTTAGTTATTGCAGATAAGCCTGTAACAAAGGTTATTATGAACATTGCAATATTTCCTAATAATAGCTTTATTTTGTATACTGCTTTATAGTATTTCCATTTGATTGTGCTTTCTGGTTGTTCTAATAAATTCGATATTTGATTAAATGATAAATCAGAAACTATTTTTAGAGTTACAATTTCTTTTTCTTTATCATTTAATTTTCCAATTAGTTTATTAAAATTTTCTTTATCAAGTATTTGCTCAATTTCGTCGTTTTCATCTTGTATTTCATAAATATTTTCTTTACAGATATTTAATTCTTTGTTTTTTCTTCTAATTATTTCTAATGCTTCATTTTTAACAACTGCATACATCCATGTTGCTTCTTTGTCTGTTGGAAGCTTATTTGCATCTATACTATATATTTTTGTTATAAAGTTTTGCACAGCATCTTCTGCATCTTCTTTGTTTTTTAGAATACTAAATGCTATTTTGTAAATAAGATTATAATATTTATTGCATAATTCTTCTACTGCTTTTTTCCTATCTATTTTCATCTTATTAAATATTGTCTTTAGTTCTTTTTTATCTATTTTGTTCATTTTAGCCCCTTTTAACAATTTGAGTTTTATTGTCTAAAACTTAAGATAATATAATTACATTTGGCTTTTTATATTTTTAATTATATATAATTTAGATGTTTTTAAAAATAATTTTAGTTGGTTTTTTATATAATTTTAAAAATAAGGCAGTGTGATTCACTGTCTTATTTTAATTGCAATCCATCTTTAAATGCATTTCCTACTCTACCATTTACTTTATAATATCCATGAGTATATGGATCAAATGCTATTGCATCTACTAAAGTAATGTCAACATTATCTCCATTTATTACTTTTTCATCTGCTGTTACATTTACAACTTTTCCTACTACACCACAACCATACTGACCATTTTGGTATTCTATAAACTCACATTCCATACATATTGGAAACTCATTTATAATTGGAGCATCTACATTTTCAGATTTTGTTGCTGTTAATTTTGTGTTTTCAAATTTATTTTTTGTATTGTTTCCTGATGCTATTCCAAAATAATCCGCTTCTACAACGTGTTTACTGTCTGCAATACTAACTGTAAATGCTTTCCTTGCTTTTATATTTTGTACTGTTTTATGTGTTTCTGTTAAGTTAAGTATTACATGGTCTCTTTCTAACATAGTTCCCCATGCTGCGTTCATTACATCAACAGTTCCGTCTTCATTATATGTTGCAATCATCAAAACTGGCATTGGAAATATTGCCTCCGTAGTTTTAATACTTTTTCTCATAAATTTTTTCCTCCTTATTTTAAATTTATTTTTTATTTTCCATTTATTATTTTAACCTAATCTATCTCCATTTTCAACTTGTTTATCAGGCTTTATTAAAACAACACCTTGTTTGCTATAAGTTCCTAGTACCAATACTTCTGACATGAAGTCTGCTATTTGTCTAGGTGGAAAATTTACAACTGCTAATACTTGTTTATTAATTAAATCTTCACATTTATATACATCTGTTATTTGTGCCGAAGATTTTTTAATCCCTATTTCATCCCCAAAATCTATCTTTAATTGATATGCTGGTTTATTTGCTTTTTCAAATACTTTTGCTTCTATAATTGTTCCAACTCTAATATCTAATTTCATAAAATCTTCAAATGTTGACATGTTTTTTATCTCCCTTTGTCTTATTTCTTTTTAATAAATCTATCACAGCAAGCAAGAACTGCTGGTAATAATGTTAAAATTAAGATTGTAGAGCATAATGTGCCTTCTGAAATTGTTTTACATATTTTTGCAGCAATAGCAGAAGTAAAGCTTGCTATAATTAAAGTTACTATAATAAGTATAGAGCTTGAAGTAAGTATTGTGTGTATTGAACTGCCATATGCAGATATGACTGCATCTTTTATCTCTTTTGTTTTTCTGTGTTCAATATAATATGATGTATAAAGAATAGCGTAATCAATAGTTGCACCCATCAATATACTTTGAACAATAAGTATTGCAATGAAATATACATTCTCACCTACTATTGATAATATTCCCATTGTTAAGTATACTGCTGTCTGTATTGTTAGCACTAATATTGTAGGAATAATTGCTGATTTAAATGTAATTGCTACAACAATAAATATTGCTATCATTGTTATTACTGTAATGAAGTTTAGCTCATTATCAAAGCTTTTACTCATTTCATAAGCCATAGGTGAATCTCCTATTATATAGAATTCATCTAATTTGCCCTCTAATGCATCATTTGTTTTTTGTATAAATTCAAAGGTTTCTGGTGCCTCCATATCAAATGTTGTATTTAAGACTACTCTTGAATATTCTTTTCCTAGCAATAATTCTTTTGCATCTTCTATTGTTGTTTTTGCTTCTGTTATATCATTTCTCATGTCATCTTCTATAAAGTCAGTATATCTTTCATCTTTTAAAACATTTTCATTTAGAAATGTAACAAATTCTTCAACTGTCATCTCCCAGTTCTTGTTATATTGTTTATCACTTCCATAATAAGTATAAAGCATATCTATTGTATTTTTTTCTACATCATTGCTTAATTTACTAATTATAGCAAATATTTCATCTGAAGTATACGAAGTTTTTTTGACTACTCCATTCATAATTCCATTTACTGTGTTTAGTTTTGTTATTTGCTCACTACTAAAATTACTTGAATATTCTTTATTTGTAACTACATCTTTAAGTAGAAAACCAATAAATTCTTTTAATGATATACTTGGATTTTTATTAATGTATTTAAAATTATATAAGCCATAGATTAAGCTTGCATCATCTTTGTTTATGCCCAATAGTGTAGATAACTCACTACTATTATATTTTTTATTATTTATAATTCCATCCATAACTGATTGAAGTAGTTTTAAATCTTTGATTGTACTATCTGATATTTGGTTTGCAAGCATACTATCGCTTTTATGTAATAATACAAAATCAACAAACTCTTTTGGTGTTATACTTGTATTATTTTGCGTTGAAACATATAAAGTGTAGATATTTTTTGTACTATCGCTATTTATTCCTATTGTTTTTGAAAGTTCTTGATATGTAAAGTTTTTATTGTTTATCGTATTTGTCATAATAGTTGATAATAGCTGTAATTGCTTCATAGTAGCTTCATCTAGGCTATTTTTTATGCTTTCCATTTCTTTATTTGCTAAGATTATATTTACAATTTCATTAGGACTAGCCTTCCAATTTGTGTTATTGCCTTCTGTAAAGTCAATTAAGCTATATAGTTTATACATATCTTGTATATCTATATTTAATATTTGAGCTAATTCCTGAGCTGTATATTTAGTTTTATCGCTAGAAACACTATCATCTATTACTAGTTTTAGTAATTTTAGGTTATTTAAAGTGCTATCATCTACACTAATTAATGATGAAGTATTAATTGTTTTTAAAACTAAATCAATAAACTCTTGTGGTGTCATTTCTGAATTAGTTGGTAACCCATTTAATACATATATATAATCTGCAATTCCTGCTTTTAAACTACCAAATAATTGATTTAAAGCTTCTTTTCCCATTTTGGTTGCATTTATATTATTTGTATTTTTTGAAAATGTTGATAAAACTTTTAAATCACTTATATCTACATCTTTTAAATACTCTGTGTTATCTGCAATTTCAATAGTTTTATTTATAAATTCTGTTATGCTTAATTTAGTTTCATCATTTTTATTACTGTATTTTAAAAGTAAAATTTGATTAATTTTTGTTTCATCTATACCAAATATTTTAGCTAACTCTTCAGCAGTCATTTGTTTATTTATAACACTTAAATCACTAAATGTTGCTAGTAATTTTATATTTTGTATCGTCCTACTATCGAAACTACTTGCATAGTTACTATCTTTTAATACATCATTTAATACAAAGTTTGAAAATTCTGAAATTGTCATCTTTATATTTATATCATTTTGTAGGATATAGTATTTATACAATTCCTTCATTGTAGTGCTATCAATTCCAAACAATTTAGACATTTCATCGCTTGTCATTTTGGTTTGTATTTTTTGCTTATCAACAAATTTTGATAAAGTATTTAATTTATTTCTATTTTCATTATTTACTTTAACTGCATATTTTTCATTTGGTAATACATCTTTATTCATAAAGTTAATAAATTCGTTTATGCTTATTTTTGTATCATTATTTTTAGAAAGATAGTAAATAAAAATATCATCTATCTTGTTTTTATCTATTTCTAATATATTTGCTATATCACTTGCTGTTCTTTTCTTATTAATAGCTTCTACTGTAACAAAGTTCTTTAATCTTGTAACATCTTTTTTAGTTTCAGCATCAATTTTTTTACTTGCTTTTTCATTGTTATATGCTTCTTTTTCAATGAAATTAATAAAGTCGTTAAAGGTTATTTTATTATCTCTTTCTGGGTTATAATAATCATAGTACACTATTTTTAGTAAATAATCTTCTACGCTAACATCTGAGCCTAAGTCATTTAATTTATCATTTAGTTTGTCATAAGTTAGCTTTTCATTTATTGTATTTCCATAGCCTAAAACATCATCTATTTTTTCTTCATTTTCAAGCTCTTTTAAGTATTTTGAAATTTCTGCTTCGTCTTTATTTTTATATATAATCGCCATTTGATTATTTTCGTCAAATACTTTATTTATTTCATCTTCTTGTGAATCTGTATAATTAATTCCTAAGTTTCCTTTTAATACAAAGCTTGTAATAAATACTATTAGGAAAATTGGAACTGCAACAAATCTAATTTTATAACTATATTTCCCTAGACTTTTTAATTTAATATTAGGGCTTTTCTTCTTTGTTTTTACAATCCATTTATCAAATATTAGTATCAATGATGGAAGCACAAAGAATATACAAATTAAACTAAATAACACACCTTTTGCTAAAACAAAACCTAAGTCCCTGCCTATTGTAAAGCTCATAAATACTAATGCTAAAAGTCCTACTATTGTTGTAACAGAGCTACTTGATATGGCTGTAAATGCTTTATATAAAGCATTTTTCATTGCCTTTACTTTGTCTTTTTCTACTTGTTTTTCTTGGTCATACCTATTCATAAGCATTATTGAGTAATCCATAGATAGTGCCATTTGCAATATTGCAGCTATTGAATTGGTTATATGTGATACATTGTGAAATATTATATTAGTTCCTTTGTTTAATACTACTGCCATTAAAATTGATATTAAAAACAAAAATGGTTCTACATAAGATTCGCACATTATAATTAATATTACCAAAGCGCTTGCAACTGCAAGTACGATAATCCAAAATGGTAATACTGTTTTATTACATTCAGATACATTTCCACTTGTGTAAAAAGTATAATCTTTATATTTTTCTGTTACTTCATTATATATATTAGTAGCTTTGGGTGAATCTGATTTATCATCTACATTGATAACATACAAAGTATAATTTTCTTTATTGTATTTTTCAGTATCATCATAATCTACACTTTTTACACCATCTATTGCTTCTAGATTATTTTTTATTTCTGATTTTTCGTTATCTGCTAAATTTTCAAACATTAAATTTAAAGTAGCAGTTTCCGAAAATTCATCCTCCATAATATCCATGCCTATTCTTGTTTCTGAGGTGTTTGGCAAGTACTTAGCTATATCATAATTAATCTTTACTTTCGATGATAAAACTGCTGAAATTATTGTAAGTATAATAAATAATGCTAAAATAAAATATCTTTTGTTAATTATAAAGTCTGTAAATTTTCTCAAAGTAAAATCCTTCCTTTCTTTTTGTCTAAGTTATATTATATTCTCTTTGCCTCTATAATAAAAGTATAATTTTAAATTAAGTGTCTAAATTTAGACATTTTTATCAATATTGTCTTTGTTTTTTTATGATACTGTGTTATACTGTTATATATTTTGTTTTTTATACAGAAAGGATGTATTTATGAAAGTACAATGTCTAAATTCTTCTTCTATTAAAACAAGAAATTTAATCAAAAAGACTTTTGCTGAATTGATTAATGAGAAAAAACAATTAGAAAAAATAACTGTTACAGAATTAGTTAAAAAAGCTAACTTAACTAGAAGTACATTTTATACTCATTATGATAATATATATGAAGTAGCTCATGATTATCAATTACAAACAATTGAGCTTTTATGTAGTGAAGATTTAAAGTTGTATTCAAAACAAGATATTATAGATTATTTTGACAATATTATACAGTGTTTAAAAGATAATGAAAAAACATATAGATTGTTATTATCTGCTGATGAATCTCTTTTGTTTTTGGAAAAATTAAAGAAAATTGCTAATCAAAAAATTTATGATGCTTTAAAAGATACTTATAAAGATAAGTTCCTTAGCCTTAATATTTCTTTTTTTATGAATGGTGTATTAATGGAGTTATTGAAATATTTTAGAAATGAAAGCGAATATTCGCTTGATGATTTGCTATTTTATATGAAAAAATGGTTTGAAAAGATATTTGATTAATTTTAGACATAAAAAACATATTTTGATATTCTTCTATAGTATAAATTTTATCACTATTAGGCAATGTAACATAAGAATAAGCATTGTTTTCTTTTGCCACTTTGAATACATCATCAGTCCATTGAACTGACCCTTTTTTTGTAACTTTTCTACTTTTTTCTTCATTTTTTTCTCCTACAAATTTGCTTACTAAAGTATAAGATTTTTTATTTGATTTTACAGCTCCCACTTATTGGTAGGGTTCACCTGATTTTTATTCATCTTTTAAATATTTTTCCCAATCCATAAAAATATGTCCTATCCTCAATACATAAGCTTTAGAATTTTCTTCATCTACTATATAAAATATTACATAATTTCTTATATTTACTTTTCTAATATTTTTATGTCCGGTTAAATTTTCATCTAAAATAGGCATACTTCCTGCTATATTTTCTAGATTTTTCAATTCTTGCTTAAATAAAATTTTATATTTATCTGCTACAATATCTCCTGATAAATTATTTCTAAGATAAAGAATAATATTGGTTAAATCTTGTTCAGCTGTTTCTGAAATTTCAACTATATACTTTTTCATATAATTTACTCCAGTCTTAAATATTATCTATTTTAGTAAAAGTTTCGTTTAGAGAGTGTACTCTATTTTCTTTTATATCATCTAACCCTTTTTTTAACTTTTCCTTTAAATCTTTTTTACTTTTTATCGTTACACTATCTGGAGCTTCTTCATCTGCTAAAGTTAATTTTAAATAACCAATAAAATTTATAACTTGAGTTGCAAGTTCTTCTGGTAATGTATCAATTTCATTATATAATTTTTGTTTTTCAATAGACATATTAACTACCTCCGTTATAAACTCTTTTAATATTATATCACTTTTTTGTCTAAAAATATATTAATTCAAAAATATTTTTTCAGTACTATGTTCTACTGTTACTTTTCATTGTTTTCATCTCTAAGTTTTTGAACTTTAAATTGTAACATTATACTACATTTTTTCCTCCATAACTTTATGAACTTCTTCCTTTAATTTATCTATACTATCTTTTTTGCTATCATTTTGTCCCTCATATTTTATTGGCTTTAATATTTTTACTGTAACATCTTTTTTATTTTTAAATAATTTCCTTATTCCTTTTGGATCTCTAAATGTAATTACTATTGGAATAACTGGAACATTGTTTTCTACTGCTAAATTAAATGCACCATTTTGAAATTTCCTTATTTTTTCATAATAAGGCCATAACGCTTTTTCTGGATAAAAGTGTATGATTTTTCCTTTTTGTATGGCTTTACTTAGCTCTTTTATAAAACAAGCTCTATTATTTATCTTTGTAGGAATAGGTATCGCTCTTAATAACTTTATTAGTTTTCTTACAAAAGGAATTTTAAAACTTCCTTCTCTTGTTGTAAAATATATTTTTTTAAGACCAAATGCTAATCCTACCATAGTGCAATCTAGAATTAAAACATGATTTGATACACTTATTGCTCCAGTTTTTAAATTTTTAATGTTCTCTTTTCCCTCTATTTTTAAATCATATATTATTTTGTCCAAAATTGTTAGAACTGGAACAGCTAAGCCATAATATATCAAGTTAGAAAAAAAAGTAAATATTTTTCCTTCTTTAATATATTCGTAATGTTCATCTATGTTTAATTTTAATGGCTCATACAAATGAATTATATCTTCATTTTCGTTTTGCACTAAATTTTCATATGTATTTGCCTCTATACTCTCTTCTAAATTTTCATATGTATCTTCTATTACATTTTCTTCTATTAAACTTTTTTCCACTATATGTTACTCCTATTTAACTCTTTAATAATAGTACCAACTATTTGCTCACAAGCATCCCCTGCTATGTATTTCTTTTGATTTTCGGCTATTTCCATTTGTAAGTTTTTATTCTCTATTATTTTTTTCGTATTGTTTATTACTTGGTTAATATCTTCACACTTCATTGACATTTGCCTATCTGCAAAGAAATTTGCATTATAATTTTCACATCCTGGTATTGGCATTATATGAACTAATGGTTTTCTCATTGTTGCAATTTCCGTAGTTGTTAATCCGCCCGGTTTAGTAAGTATAATTTCAGAACTTGCTACATATTCTCCTAATTTATTAGTATATGGAAGTGCTATAATTCTTTCATTATCTTTATATTTATTGTCAAGAAAATTTTTAAGTTTATTATTGTTTCCACAAGAAATTATAAAACTAAAATCTTTAATATTTTCCAATAGTTTTTCTGCTATTTCATTTACATTACCGAACCCCATGCTTCCATTTAATATTAAAATGTACTTTTTATTTAAGTCTAAATTTAAGCTTTTTTTGGTTTCTTGTTTATCATATTCTTTTCTATATTGTTTCATTACAGGTATTCCTAATGGTAATAATTTTTGCTTTTTCATACCTTTTTCTATAAAGTCTGATTCTAATTCTTCGCTTGGAATTACAAAATAGTCTGGATTGGTTTCTTTCCAAAATGGTATGCTCACATAATCTGTGGCAACCTGCATAAAATGAATATCATGCTGTTTTTTTATTGCTGTTAAGGCTTGGGCTGCAAATAAATGCGTTGTTATTATGTAGTTATATTCATTATCTTTTATATACTTATAAAGTTTTTGTTTGCTTAAACTGTTTAAAATATATACTGGAGACCTCAATTTAGTTTTTTCATAGATTTTTCCTAAGTGATATATATTTTTAAATACTCTTCCATCTCTATTTGTAGATTTTATATATAAATTGTTAACTTTGTCTTTTAATTTAGGATTTATTATTTCTAAGTATTCTTTAAAGTCTGCTTGAACATTTTGTGTAAGTAGCTCTTCTTGTATTGCTTTTGCCGCTGTATTATGCCCTCCACCTGTTCCACATGATAAAATTAATACTTTATAACTATTATTTGATTTATTTGCATCATTATCAGACAACTTTTCTACAGTATTGTTCATATTTAGTGCTCCTTTTAGCTATATAAATTGCTCTAATTAGATAATATTTAAATTTCTTTATATTTTAACTTCACATTTTTCTTGGAGTTCATTTTTATTGGTATCAGCACTTTCTAATTCAGGCTTTTGCTTACTTTTAAAATTATTTATTAACTTAACTACATAATAAATAACGTAAAATGGTATCGTCATTTGCAATAATATCATAACTGCCGTAAATAGGAATCCTCCATTAGTTAATTTGTATACTATTTCAATTAGTGTACCTGGAAAATTATATGATATAAACATTAAATTACCTTCAAAAAGTTTATTTACAACTAATGCCATAATACTCATACCAGCAACTAGGCTTGCAAAATATTTTATATCTTTTCTTTCTAATTCTATATATCTTGTTTTGTTTATTAATATTCCCAAATATACCATTGTTCCATGGAATAAAAAACTGTGAATGCTTAAAAAGTGAAATGCTGGATATATAGGTAATGATGTAGATGGGTATATCATAAACACTATTCCACCAATTATTGAACCAGTTGCTAATGATACATCTCCTACTCTTTTTAGAGTGCCTTTGGCAAATGAGCTTAGTAAACCTGCATACAATAATATGCTACAATAGTAAAGTGGCACATAAGTATTAACTGCACTAAATGAATTCTGCCTTATATTGAAAACTATTTTTATAATTTCTAATATACATATAATTATTGTTATGTATTTTATAATTTTATGTATTTCTTCTTTGCTTTTCTTTACTGAAAATTTTAGTGCAATAAAAATTCCTACTAATGTGAGTGCAAATAATATAAAATGCCCTATTGTAAATATTCCACAAGGTTCGTATTCTCCCATATTTGAAAACATTTTGCTTCATCTCTTTCTACATAAATTGTAATTATCTTTTTCTATTTTTATGAATAATTCTCTTTTTAATACAATAAATTTTTGCACTTATACTTTTAAATACCATACTGCTAATTTTGCATAAAAATTTGTTGACCTTTAATTAAGTCATAACTTACTAGCTCATTACCTTCTAAATTTTCTTTATGCATATCGATAGCAGTAATTTGGCTATTTTCATAAGTTTTATAATAATAAATTCCTTTGTCCATATTACAACAAGAACTATAAATAGTTATTTCATATAAGTTTTCTCCCATATATACGCATCCTCTTTGTTGGCAAACTGAATCTAATATATGAAAGAATTGACTAATACTTTCTGATTCTGAATCTCCTGAAATTGAATTCATTTTAGTAAATGTTGCCTTTACAAATCTTGATGCAGAAGATAAATCTCCTGGAAGCCCCATAGCTCCCATTCCTCTACTATAAGTTTTTAAGTTTAATTCTTTTGAAAATGTATTAACTGGTGGTTTAGTTGATAAACTCATATAATTATTTAAATTAAACATTTGAATATCAAATGTTGGGTTATTAGTAAGTACACCTACCGGATTTTCATATATTTTAAGTCCATCTTTAACACTTTCTACAATTATAGATGACTCTTGGTCAGCAATAATCCAGTGTAAAGGTGATGCTGGTAACTCTTCACTAAAATTAATTAATGCTATATTTATATTTTCTAATAGCTTTTTTGCTTCGCTAACATTTGCACATTGTGCTAATATATATGGTATAAATTCAAATGGTGCTACATTGTCTTTTCCTTCTATTTCTGCTTTGTAATCTGCATTTTCAGGGAAGTTTAAGCCTGCCATTCCTAATCCTTTTTCATTAATTGCATCATAATAAAGTGGATAGTTTTCTGCTACATAAGCCATTCCTATTATCGCATAATGCTCTTTTAAATCCTTTACTTTTCTAAATTTAAATTCATAATTTCTAGGTGTTATTGTTACTGTTTCTTTATATGAATATTCTAAATCTAAATTTCTTCCAAAATAATGGTCTTTTGTTTTATATGTTACGGCTGTGCACATATCTAATACCTCTTTTCATTAATCATATTTTTACTGCCAAAATGATATTTGTATTTTTAGTCTATTTCTCTAAATGATTTTAAAATATTACCATTTTCAGCATTTATATAATATTCATATTCGTATTGTTGATAATCAAATGTAACTTCATATACTGTTTCGCCATATTTATAATCTAATTCAACTTCTATATTACGAATATTGTTTTGACTTATTTTTGCATTATTTAATGCTATATCTAAAGCTTTTTCTTTAGATATATAATTACTGTTATTTGTTATATTAGAATTATTATCATCGTTTACTATATTTGTATCATTATTTATCATATTATTATCATTATTTATCATATTAACATCATCATTTATTATATTGGTGTTATTATTGTTAGTTTGCTGTTTATCATTACTATCATCATATATTCTATCGTTATAATCATACAAATCTCTAATTTCTTCTCTTTCATCTATAAATTCATATATGAAGAATGCAATAAAACCTATCAATACTACTATTATTACTGTTAGTAATGCTATAATAATTTTCAAATTATTTTCTTTTTTCATATCAAACTCTCCCTTATATAAATTATAATTTTCATATAAAATAATATCATAAAAATAAGTAACAATCAATAGTCACTTATTTTATATTTTAAAGCCCATATTAGCTTAAAAGCAAGAAATTTTTTGATAATTTCTTGCCTTTAAAATTTTATATTATTTTGAGCAATGATCACAATCGTGTTTAGTTAAATTGCATTTTTCTTTTATCTCTTCTTCTGATAGTTTTCCTTCTTTTCTTAAATAATCTGCAATTGCTTCATGTATAGCCTCTTCTGCTAAAACTGAACAATGTAATTTAACAGGTGGCAACCCATCTAATGCTTTTACAACATCACTATTTTTTAGTTTTAATGCCTCCTCTATTGTTTTACCTTTTATCATTTCTGTTGAAATACTACTTGAAGCTATTGCTGCTCCACAGCCAAATGTTTTAAATTTAACATCTGTTATTATGTTGTTCTCAACTTTTATAAACATTTTCATAATATCTCCGCAAACTGGGTTTCCAACTTCTCCAGTTCCAGATGCATTTTCTATTTTTCCAACATTTCTTGGATTTGTATAATGATCTACAACTTTATCTGAATAATCCATTATTTATTTTCCTCCTCTATAAATTCTTCCCATAATGGTGACATTTCTCTTAATCTATTTACTATTTCTACTAAATTTTCTATTAAATAATCAACTTCTTCTTTAGTGTTATATTTGCCTATTGATATTCTTAAAGAACCATGAGCAATTTCATGTGGCAATCCAATTGCTAATAATACATGAGATGGATCAAGTGAACCAGAAGTACACGCACTACCACTTGAAGCACAAATTCCTTTTAAGTCTAGATTTAATAAAAGACCCTCTCCTTCGATAAATCTAAATGAAATATTACTATTTCCCGGAAGCCTTTTTTCCATATCTCCATTTATTTTAATATATGGAATTTTTTTGCTAACCTGCTCCACATAATAATCTCTTAATTCTTTTATTTTTCTATTATGTTCATCTAAATTTTCATAAGCTTTTTCAATAGCCTTTGCCATTCCAACTATTCCTGCTACATTTTCAGTTCCTGCCCTCTTGCTTCTCTCTTGATGTCCTCCTGTAATAAGGCTTTCAAACTTTATTCCTGTTTTTACATACAAAGCTCCTATTCCTTTTGGTCCATAAAATTTGTGTGCTGATAAAGATAAACTATCAATATTTAATTTTTGAACATCTATTTTTACACTTCCTACTGCTTGAACTGCATCTGTGTGAAAATAGATATTATTTTCTTTTGCAATTTTTCCTATTTCTTCTACTGGCTCTATTGTGCCAATTTCATTATTTGCAAACATTATTGTTATTAATATAGTAGATGGTTTAATAGTTTTCTTTAATTCTTCTAAATTAATTATTCCATTTTCATCTACTGAAATGTAGCTTACTTCAAATCCTTCTTTTTCTAGTTGCTTGCAAGTTTCTAATACTGCTGGATGTTCTATTTTTGATGTTATTATATGATTTCCTTTATTCCTATAAGCATGAGCTATTCCCCTAATTGCAGTATTATCACTTTCACTTCCTCCTGCTGTAAAGTAGATTTCATTTGGCATACAATTTAACACTTTTGCAATTTTTTCTCTTGCATTTTCAACAGCTTTTCTGGCATCTCTCCCTATTTTGTATATAGCTGATGCATTGCCATAATCTTCTTTTAAATATGGCATCATTTCATTTAATACATCATCATCTAATTTTGTAGTTGCTGCATTATCGAAATATACATTATTCATATTATTTTTATACCTCTTTTAATTCATAGTGTTTTAGTAGGAATTATACAACTTAATTCCTAGTTTGTCAATAGGAATTAAAAATAAAAATTATAAGAGCATATAAATAGAATTATAAATCTGGAATTTCGCTTAGGTTTTTCTATTTTTATGCTCTTATTTCATTTTATTAAATCTTCTAAAGTTTTGCTGTCCACATATTCATTTATTACATCATCTAATCCTTTCCAAAAAGAATATGTCATACAGTCTTTTTTTCTTTCACATTCTCCGTCTTCTGTTAAGCAAAATATTGGTGCTAAATCACCTTCTGTGGCTCTTAATATATCACCTACAATATATTCTTTTGGTGCTTTTGCTAGCTTATACCCTCCCATATTACCTCTGGCAGTTTCTAAATATCCTGCTTTGTTTAGTAATGCTATTATTTGCTCTAAATATTTATTTGAAATGTTTTGTCTTGTGGCTATATCTTTTAAGGCAATAAATTTATCACTACTATTTATTGCTAAATCAATCATTACTCTTAGTGCATATCTTCCTTTGGTTGAAATTTTCATTTAAATCCTCCTTATAGTTTTTTTTAATTTTTTTTACACGTTTTTTTGCAATATTTTTTAATTTTTTACACATTTTTAGCAAATTCTTTTCGATTCTTTACACACTTTTTGCAGTTTTAAAGTATTTATTTTGTCTTTTTCCTCTCTTGCATCATATACACAAATTTTGATGTTATATTGTTTGGAGATATTTTAGCAAGTACTCTCAAAGCTTTTATACCAAGCCCCGGAACTATTATAAATTTATTTTTTAACATCTTTTCAATAGCATATTTAGCAACTTTTTCACTACTTAATGAATATAAATTAAATTCAACACCTGCAACATTATTAAAGTTTGTATTTACTGGTCCCGGGCAAAGTAGGCTAATTTTTACATTTGATTTTGCCTTTTTTATTTCTTCTCTTATTCCTTCTGAAAGCCTTACAACATATGCCTTTGAAGCATAGTAGCTATCCATTAGTGGTCCTGGCATAAAACCTGCTATTGATGCTACATTTAATATGTGCCCCTCATTTTTATCCATCATATCTTTTAGATATAATTTTGTTAAAATGTGTACTGCTGTTATGTTTGTTTTAATAAGGTTTAATTCTTTTTCTAAATCTGTTTGAGTAAAGTTTCCAAATACCCCAAAGCCTGCATTGTTAATTAATATATCAATATCTCTTGCCATTTCGTGTAGCTTTTTGCAGTCTTCTTCATTTGCTAAATCCATAGGTATTACTTCTATATTTTTACCTTTTAGACTTTTCTTTACTTCTTGCAATTTTTCTTCATCTCTAGATACAAGCATTAAGTCATATCCTTTTTTATCTAATTCTCTTGCCATATCTCTTCCTATTCCAGAAGATGCACCTGTTATTAAAGCTCTCATAAATTTTATAATCCTTTCTTTTTATTTAGTTTGCAAATACTAAATAAAAGTATTTTTAAATTTTAATATATTTAATATAACAATATTTTACTATTTTTATAAAATCCTATTCATTGCTATAACCTTTTTCAATTAGTGATTCTTCTATTTTATTAACTCTTGATATGATTGATAAGAAAAATTTAGCTAATATTATTTTAATACTTTTTAAATTAAAAGTAATATTTTTTGCAATGCAAGCTTCTTTCACCTCATATAAATCTCTTTTTAGTATTGGTAGCATAGATAAAGAAATACTAACCATTACTTTAATATCGTCAGTATTTACTTTTAACAATTTAAGTGGTGTGCAAAGTAATTTTATTGTTTCTGCTACGCCGTGCAATACTAGTAGTTTCAGAATAAATAATTGTAATATTGCATACCACAAATAGCTTAATTCCTATCCATAAAGCATTATTTAGATTATCTAATAGCCAATTTATTAAAAAAGTAAAAATTATGAATGGCAATATTATCAAGGTTTTAGATATAACTTTTTTTATATTCACCTTAGCAATAATCATCATTAAGATATTAAGAAGGATGAAAAATAAAATTATCATGCTATTAGGTAAAAAGAATATGCTTGTACTATATGTAATAAATAATAAAAATTTAATTACATTTTTCATTGTTTGAATTTCCTACCTTTATATAAAGCTTAAAAATTATTCGTTTATAATATTTTTATACTTTTAAAATTTCTTTTAGTTTAGTTACTAATTCATCTGCTGTAAACTCTTGCAAATCTATATTTATATCGTTTTCTTTTAGCTTACTTAAAATTTGAAGTATAGTAGGCTCTTTAATGTCAAACTCTTTGAATATATTAAACTTTTCCATTAGTTCTTTTCTTGAAATTTCATTAACTATATGACCATCACTTAATATTAAAGTTCTATCAGCAATTAAAATTTCATCTGCATTATTAGTTATGCAAATTATTGTGTAGCCTTCTTTTTTCAAGTTCTTTATTATCTCATAAATTTCTTCTTTTCCTTTACTATCTATCATAGAAGTTGGTTCGTCTAAAACTATATATTTAGGCTTTCTTGCTAAAATTTCTGCAATCATTATTCTTTGCTTTTGCCCTAATGATAGTGTGTATAAATCATCATTTTTGTGTTCTAACATTCCTACTTGCTGTAATGCAGTATTTATTCTATTTTCAATTTCTGATTTTTCTAATCCTTTTAAAGAAAAGGCTAGCTCATCATAAATATTATTAAATATAATTTGGTTTTCTGGATTTTGAAAAACAATTCCTATTTTATCTCTAATTTCTTTTTTATCTTTAATATTAACATCATCAATAAAAATGTTTCCATGCTTTAACTTAATAATTCCTGAAATTAGTTTTGCAATAGTTGATTTGCCTGATCCATTTTTACCTACAATGGCTAATATTTCTCCATCTTTTACTGAAAAATTTAGATTGTCTAATATTTTTAAATCTTTATTCTTATATTTGAATGATACATTTTCTACTCTAATCATTTTCGCTCCTTATATAAGTATCAAATGGCTTTCTTAACACTCTTTCAATAAATAGAATTACAATTATTTGTATTGGTATCATAACAATTTCTTTTACTATTCTTGTTCCAAGTAAAACTATGAAGGCTTTACCAGTAGTAATGCTTACCCACAATGTATTTAGTCCTATGTTTGAAATAGCTGTAACTAATATTACTGAAATAATTACTCTTATAATAAATTGTTTTTCTGTATATGTATTTGCTTCTTTTTTATAAATTAATAATCCATAAATGAGTGCTGTTATTGCTGTGCTTATTGTGTAGCCTACAAAATATGGTCCAGTTGGGAATAAAGTCGCTCCTATTACATCTCCTAAAACATTTAATAATACTGCCCATTTTGGTCCTAACCATATTGCGCATAACATTGTTGGAATAAATGCGAAGCTGATTTTTAATAACGGTGTTTTTATTGATAAAAAGCGTGATAGTATTATAAGCATTGCTAAAAGTAGCGCTGTAAGTATAATTTTTTTATTTCTAGACATAAAGGCCTCCTTATTTTTCCCCTAACTTTATTCTCTTAAGTCTTAAAGCATTTAATATTACTGTAATACTGCTAAATACCATTGCTATACTTGCAATCATTGGATTAATTGATATTCCAACTGGCTTTAATATTCCGCATTGCAATTGGTATCATTAAGCAGTTGTAAAAGAATGCCCAAAACAAATTTTGTTTAATATTTCTTATTGTTTTTTTACTAATTTTTATTAAATTAACAATGCTATTTAAATTATTACTTGTTAGTATTACATCTGATGAATCCATTGCAATATCAGTTCCAGTATTTACACTAACACCTATATCAGAGCTTGCTAAGGCTGGGCTATCATTAATTCCATCTCCACACATCATTACAAATTTGTTTTCTGATTTTAAAGCTTTAATTGTTTTTGCCTTTTCAGATGGTAACACATTAGAAATTACTTTTGTTATTCCTATTTGTTTTGCAATTTTTTCAGCTGTTTCTCTGTTATCTCCTGTTAGCATTATAGTTTGTATTTTGTTTTTGTTTAAAGTTTCTATTACTTCTTTTGCATTTTCTCTTACTATATCATTTGCTCCAATAAGTGCTATTACTTCGTTTGCTTTTGCTACATATATAATGCTGTTTCCTTGCTCTGATAATGCTTTTTCATCATTTGAGTATTTATTTTCTATTTGATATTTTTCAAGTATTTTTGCATTTCCTACTATTATTTCTTCCGCTTCTACTTTACCTTCACCATTTATTTTTTCTTTGCTTTCTTCTATTTCAGCTTTACTTCCATCTTGCATTTTCACTTTTCCTTTAATTCCAAAGCCTGCTATATTTTCAAATTCTTCTACATCTAATGCTTTTAAGTTTTTTTCTTCCATGTAATCTGTAAATGCTTTTCCTATTGGATGTGCTGTTTTAGTTTCTAAACTTCCTACTAATTGCACTAATTTATCTTCTTCCATGTTACTATAATTTATTATTTTTGCAATTTTCAATTTTCCATAAGTTAAAGTTCCAGTTTTATCAAATACTATTGTATCTACTTTTTTAGCACTTTCTAATATTTCACTTTTCTTTACTAAAATGCCATTTCCGGCACATAGCCCTTCACTTACTACAATGGCAAGTGGTGTCGCTAAACCTAAACTACATGGGCAGGCTACAACTAATATTGTTACAAAAGTAGAAATTGCTATGCTAAAACTTTGGCCAATTATTAAGTAGATTATGAATGTAAGTATAGCAATGGCTATAACTGCTGGTACAAAATACCCAGACACTTTATCTGCTATTTTTGCTATTGGTGCTTTTGTGTTGCTTGCTTCTACTACTAGCTTTACAATTTCTGATATAGTCGATTCTTTTCCTATTCTTTCTGCTTTATATTCTATATATCCATCATAATTCATGCTTCCTGCAATCACTTTGCCACCTTTTTCTTTTGATACTGGCTTACTTTCTCCTGTAATAAAGGATTCGTCTAAATGTGCTTTCCCTGAAATTATCTCTCCATCTACTGCAATTTTTTCTCCCGGCTTTGAAACTACTATGTCACCTTTACTTATT
Source organism: uncultured Clostridia bacterium (assembly GCA_947630185.1). GTDB lineage: Bacteria > Bacillota > Clostridia > TANB77 > CAG-508 > CAG-273. Next base: position 124,811 of record CANRGT010000001.1, read on the forward strand.
TCGTCAAGAGTAACTTCTTTCTCTATTCCATCTACTTTAATTATAGCTTTCTCAGGTGTTATAGTAACTAATTTCTGAATTGCTTCTTTTGTTTTATCTTTGCTAAGTCCGTCTATATACCTTCCTAATTTAATGAAATATATAACTATTGCAGATGATTCAAAATATAAATTCATAGTATAACTATGGTTTCCTTTAATAATCATATACATTCCATATATGCTATATAAAAAACTACTTATTACACCTATTCCTACCAAAGTATCCATATTAGGTGTTCCATGAATTAAATTTTTATAGCCGTTTTTTAAAATGTCAAAGCCATATATCATAAATGCTATTGTTAAAACAAGAAGCACTACTACATAGTTTACTGCATTTGTATGTGGATTTACTATTTCTATTGCTGGCAAACCTATCATATGTCCCATTGAAATATACATTAAAAGAATTGCAAGTACACTAAAAATTATAAACTTAAATTTTTCTTTTTTAGTTTTTCTTTCAAATTTTATTTCTTTAAATTCTCCCAAGCTTTTAAAACCTGCTTGTTTTACAAATTCTTCTAGTTTTGCTTGGTCTAATATTTTTTCATCATATTCAATGCTAGCATTTGCCATTACTAAATTAACTGATGCACTTTTTATGCCGTTTTGCTTATTTAAATATTTTTCTAAGCCATTAGAACAAGCACTACAAGTCATTCCATCAATAGATAAAATTATTTTTTTCATAACTTAATTTTCCTCTATTTAACTTTTTTATTTAATGTCCTTAAACTACCAAAGTATATGAACTCAAAGTATTATCTAATCTTCTTTGATAACTTCAAATCCTATATCTTCAATTTTTTCTTCCATAACACTTTTAGCTACTTCTTCTTTTGCATTAACTGTTACTATTCCTTTATTATGGTCTGCTACTACATCTGAAACCCCATCTATTGTTTTTAGAGCATTTTTTACTCTGTTTTCGCATCCATTACATACCATTCCTTTTACTTTAATAATTGTTTCTTTCATAATTTTTACTTCCTTTCTAAATTTAATTTTTAATTAACTTAAATATTTATTATCTTTTGTAATTTATTGTATTAATTTTTAATTAACATTTTGATTTTATTTTAATTTTATTCATTTTAATTTAATGTTCTTCTAGTAATTTTTGAAATTTATCGCTAAATTGTGGTGCATGCTTTTTTAAGTTGATTGGTCTTAATTCCTTATTTGTAAGGCAATGCTTTGTTTCTCCTGTTAAAAATATTTTACCCGTTTCTTTATCGCTCATTTCATAGCCAACGGTCATTCTTACGCCATTATATTCCTTCATATATACTTTAATTAATATTGTATCTCCAAATGTAGCATGATATTTGTAATCACAACTTACACCTAATACTGGAATTGTTATATTGTTTTCTTCCAAAACTGCAAAAGGCATATCTATACTATTAAGCCATGCACACCTTGCTTCTTCCATATATCTAATATAGTTAGAATGATGCACTACACCCATCTTATCTGTTTCATAATAATTAACTGTTCTTTCAAATACAAAACTCATAATTTTTCTTCCTTTATAATATATTTAGGTTTTTAGAGGTTGCCCATAAACCTTAAAATCACTTTTTTATGATTTATTAAATTTTTTAAATAGAGATACTAATTCATCTACTATTTCTGTATTTCCTTGCTCTAAATCTCTTGATACGCAACTATATAAATGATTTTCTAGTATATGATTTGATAAGCTTTTAACGGAATTTTCAATTGCTGATAATTGTACCAAAATATCATTACAATATGAATCTTCTTCTATCATTCTTTTTATGCCTTTTAGCTGTCCTTCAATTCTACTTATTCTATTATTTATAGTCTTTTTTTCGTCATCACTTCTATGTGTTTTCTTTTTACAGCATTCACTTTTCATATTATCACCACCATTTAAAATTATATACCCTCCATGGTATTTTGTAAATAGGAGGGTATATATTAAAAAATGTTGGTATTACAGTGAATATGATTTATAGAAATTAAAAAAGCTTCAAATTTTATATTTCCTTACAATTTTTTTCATCTTGTTCTTTTTGTGATTTTGTCTCTATTTTTTTCACACTTGTTATATCTTCTTGAAATTTTTCGCCGTACTTATAATATAAAGTAATATCTTTTAATAAACTTTCTATGCATGGATTAGATTTACTAAACATTCCTCTATGATTTGCACCTCTATATATTTTACTTGTAATATTATAGCCATTATTTTCGTAATATTTTATACATTTTTCATATCGTTCTGATAAATCTTCACCCAAAAGTTGTCTTTGATATTTTCCTCTTGAAATATCTATGCTTCTAGGATAATATGACATATCATGCATTGGAGGAATTATTTGATTTTTATCTATAATTTGCCCATTCTCATCCCTTTGTATTGGCTTTCCATCTATATCCACTTCATAAGCTAATTCATTTGCTTCTAATTCTCCTACATAATAAGCAAATTGAATTTTTCTATATTCATTCTCATCAAAATCTTTTCCAAATAATTTTCTAAAATCACGAGTACCTAATGGATATTCAAATTCTTCTACTGGAAGTGGTATAGAACCAGATGCACCACCTATTAATACTCTGCTAACTATTTCTGGATGTATTAAAGCAAATCTTTGTGCAAATACCCCTGAAGATGAATACCCATTTAAAAATATTTTTTCTGCAACTTTCATATTAGTTTCATCTTCTATTTTAGATTTAGCATCATTAATAGTATTTATTATTTGCAAATCAATTCTTGGATAATCTATCTTATATTTTCCGTCAATTGACTCTTCAAAACATTCTCTTGATAATTGTTGGTAATATGGAATACCACCTTTTACATCTGGTGTAAAAGGAATTAGTATTGGTGCATCATTTATTATTTCTGCCATTTCATGCAGTTTTTTAGTTACATGTGGCACTATTCTATCTATAATGTTAGTACCTTCAAAATTTAAGCTTTCTACTATAATTTCTTTCCCTTCTTTTAAATTTTCTGGTATTACTAATATATATGGTAAAATTTCATCTTCCCTTTTACCTTCTATAAGATACTCTACAAAATTTTCATTTTTTGAATTTGTATAATTTATTTCCACTTTATAACTCCTTCTGGTTATATAAAAACCTCACCCACCATCTTAAGTTAAAGATTGTGGGTGATACCCGAAAAACTCATCTAAAAATAACAAATCTATAATAATTTATCTACATATTTTATAAATATTGCACTTTCAATTAAGTCAATTATTGAATATACTAGCATTATTATTCCAATGGTTAAAACTAATGCACCACTTTGGAATAACATATATATACCACCAATTATCATTATAATTGATAATATAAGTGATACACTCCACACTTTTATTTTTGCTGTATGTAATTTTAATGATAAGGATAATCTTACAAGTCCACTATATATTATCCAAATTGCTATCACGATTCTAAACATAGATTCAATTAGACTGCTACAAAATATAGTAACTAGTCCAATAATAATAGCAATAATTCCGTATATAAAATCATAATTGTATAAGTCAGATTTTCCTTTTGATGCAAAATAATCTATGATTTTGACAATTCCCATAATAATAAATATTCCGCCTAAAACATAAGAGATTATTTTAACTACTGCATCTGATTTTGTTATCATAAATATAGCAATTACAGCAAATACTAGAGATACTAATATATCTGTCCATCCTGATTTTTTCAAAAAATCTTTCATTTTTATTCCTCCTTTCTATTTTTATAACATCCATAATTTTTATTAATTATGAATTATTTTTACTATTAGAACCTTCTAATACTAATCTTTTTACAATTCTTGTATATATTATTAAATATGAAATTGCTATTAAAAATCCGCCTATCACATCACTTGTGTAATGTACACCTAAGTATATTCTGCTTATACCTATTGAAAATATAAGTAGGCTTAGAAATGTAATAAGTATTAATTTTAATTTTTTATTTTTTACATATTTATATATTAAATATATTAAGAATCCATAGAAGGCCATGCTAACCATTGAATGACCTGATGGAAAGCTATACCCGCTTTCATCAATGAGCCTAAATTCTGTTGGCCTTGGTCTTTGCAAAATATTTTTTAGTAGAAAGTTTATTCCTGATGCCATAGCTAAATTTATACTTATTGTTAAGCCTATTTTCTTGTTTTTGATGACTAACAATGACATTGCTGATAAACAAATTAAAACCATTGCACTACCAAAATTAGTTATTATTTTTGTTATTGGAGTCATAAAATCAGATATTAAAACTGTAGAGATAATTTTATAACCTAATATATCTAATTCCATAATTTCCTTATTCCATACATTTTCTGCTATTGCTAAAAATCCTATTAGCGCTATTAGGAGTAAAACTGCTTTTCCTATTTTGGGATAAAATGCACCATTTGCATTTAGCCATTCTTTTATATTAAGTTTCATTAGATTAAACCTTTCTTAAGTTTGTAATTATCATATGATATATAATCATAACATAAAACATTGTATATTTTCAATAAATATAATTTAGAATTTTTTCGTTTGTGCCGTTTTTTCAACTTCCGAAAATAATATCACAAATTTTTTTTGCTTTAAAATATCAAT
>CANRGT010000002.1 GCA_947630185.1 uncultured Clostridia bacterium
AGTCCTTAATTTACTGGACTTTTCTCTTGGACTAGTAAATTCAGTTAAAAGTGGAATTTACTTTTATATTTAACCAAAGTATCATAAAAACAAAAAGAGATAAATAAAAGCTATAGTTTTAAATATAATTATTATTTATAATATGTGAAAAATTATTTATACAATATATGAATAATTTATATAATAATTTATTATATTATGATATATTCTACTTAAATCTAATTTAAGCCTAATTTTAAATTTTGGAAAAATTCTATAAGTTTAAATTTAAAAGAAACTTCTTCATTTTCAATATTGCTTATTAAATCATATTCTTCATCATTTAAGTTTTCTTTCATTTCTTGCTTAGAACTATCAGGAACAATGCCGGAACTTACATCAACAAAACAAAGAGGAGGGAACATTACACACCACCAATTATGACCTTCAGCTTTACCTAATGTTACTTTTAGAGCATCATAACTACCTGAAGGAAGAGAAATATCTCCATAATATTTAGTAGGAAATTGGGAAGGACCTATTTCTACATTAACATCATAATCAAAATTATTTGATTTTACTACATTGCTTGCAATTTCTTTAAATTCATTTGAATGTTCCTTTACAAGAGCAATTACTTCTTCTTTAGATGTGCAATCTTTAGCAATATTATTCATATATGAAAGAAGTTCATCACGAACCTTTAATTTTAAATTTTGGTCTTCTTCAGAATCACTATTTGCAATTATATGCAAACGAAAAACACTATCAGCAAGATCCTCTGAAACTATATCTACATAAGATATTGCACATATTGTAATATAAAGTAATAATAATAAAATAATTACTAAAAAAGGTTTTATTTTAGAAAAATTAATTAAATTTTTTAAAGCTTTCATTTTTATTTTTCCTTTCATTATACTAAAAGAAAAATTAAATATTAATTTTCAAACTTTTCCTTTGTATATCAAAACTTTTTATTTAATACAATTATTGACAACTTTTTAATAATTTATACATTGTTGGAAAGAATAAATTTAAATTCTAAAAAATTGATAAAAAATAAAAATTATGAACTCCTAGAAATACTTAATTTTATTTCCAAAATGTCGAATAAAGACGTACGATTCTTCTAGAAAATGCTTGACTTTTTACAAATAAAAATGGTAAAATTTACCATATCAAAAATAAAAAACAGGGGGTTATTTTTTATGAAAAAGGAAAACAAAAAGATAGAAAAACTATGTAGTTTTTATGTGAGTAATTGGCATTTAGTAACAATGTTATTACCATATATAAATGAAAAAATTGAAAAAAATACAAAAATAATAACAATCCTGGAAAATAATATAGAAGAAAATATTAAAAAATTATTAGAAAGATTAAACTTAAAAAATAAAGAAAAAATATTAAAAATAAATTGGAAAAATTTTAATAGCCAAAAATATGAAGAAGTTTCAGAATATTTAAGTGAGCAAAATAAAAATCAAAAAAATATAATTATAAATGATAAAAATTCGAAAGATATAATTACAAATAATAAAAATAAAAATACAAAAGACGTAATTATATTAGTAAATGGCACGAAGGAAAATATTGAAATAAATAATCAAAATATTCAAAAATGGCTAAAAAAAGAAAAAATTAATAAAGCAAAAATTATAAATTTCTTTGAAGTAACAGAATTTAATAATAAAATTTCTGAAATATTAGATGAACATGATAAAGTATTTAATACATCTGGAGAAAGAGAAATAGAAGAAGTATTTGAAGGATATGAAAGAAAGGAAAAAGTTGACTAAACTAAAGTTATAATATAATATATAGTAAAATAAAAAAGAAAGGATGAAGATTATGGAAGAAAAAATAACAAGAGCAAAAGAAATACTTGAAAAATATGGACAAGAACATTTATTAAAATTTTATTCAGAACTTTCAGACGAAAAAAAATCAAAATTATTAGATGATATTTTAACAATAGATTTTAAACAATTACAAGAATTATACGAAAGTACAAAAACAAAACCAAATTATGAAAATGGCAAAATAGAGCCAATAGCATATAAATCTAAAGAAAACTTAACCAAAGAGGAATTAAATAGATATACTGCAGTAGGAGAAGAAGCTATAAGAAAAGGAAAATTAGCAGTAGTAACAATGGCAGGTGGACAAGGTACAAGGCTTGGACATTCCGGACCAAAAGGAACTTATGATATAGGTTTGGCATCACATAAAAGTATTTTTGAAATATTATGTGATAATTTTAAAGAAGCACAAGAAAAATATCAAGTTACAGTACCATGGTATTTAATGACTAGTGAAGAAAATAATGATGATACAATAGCATTTTTTGAACAAAATAATTATTTTGGATATCCAAAAGAAGCAGTTAAATTCTTTAAACAAGGAACTTTGCCAATGATAGATACAGAGGGAAAAGTTTTATTAAATGAAGAAAAAATGATAAAACAAGCAGCAGATGGTCATGGTGGAGTTTTTGAAGCTATGAGAAAAAACGGAATTATATATGATATGTCTCAAAAAGGTATTGAATGGGTATTTATTAGTGGTGTAGATAATGTGTTAGTAAAACCTATTGATGCAGTTCTTACTGGTTTAGCAACAGATGAAGGAATGCTAATGGCAGCAAAGAGTATAGTAAAAGCTGGTCCAGATGAAAAAGTAGGAGTATTCTGTAAAAAAGATGGAAAGCCTTATGTAGTAGAGTATATAGATATTTCTGAAGAAATGGCAAATCAAAGAAATGAAAACGGTGAGCTAGTTTATGGAGAATCACATATTTTATGCAATCAATTTAATATAAAAATATTAGAAAAACTTGCAAGTAATAAATTACCATATCATGTAGCCTTCAAAAAAGCAAGTTATATAAATGAAAATGGAGAAATTGAAAAACCTGAACAACCAAATGCATATAAATTTGAATCATTTTTATTTGATGCTTTTTCACTTCTTCCAGATATAGCAATTTTAAGAGTAAAGAGAGAAGAAGAATTTGCTCCAGTAAAAAATGCTACAGGTGTAGATAGTGCAGAAAGTGCAAGAGAATTATATAATAAATTTCATAATTTATAAAATTCTTAAATAAAAAAAGTTTTTATATCTTATAAAAATAAAATGATTTTTGCACATTGTTGTAGCAATTCAAAAAAATCTAATAGAAGGGAGAAAATCGTATTATTATACGAGGAAAAAAACATGGAACATTATAGAGAAATGTATGAAAAATGGCTTAATGACCCAGCAATAGCAGAAGAAGATAAAAAAGAATTAAGAGAAATTGCAAATAATGAAAAAGAAATAGAAGATAGATTTTATAAAGACATAGAATTTGGAACAGCAGGTTTAAGAGGAATTATAGGAATTGGAACTAACCGTATGAACTATTACACCGTAAGAAAAGCAACTCAAGGACTAGCAAATTATATTATAGAAAAAGGTGGGCAAAATAGAGGGGTTGCAATAGCTTATGACTCTAGAAATATGTCAAAAGAATTTAGCAATGAAGCAGCATTATGTTTAAATGCAAATGGAATAAAAACATATCTTTTTGACTCATTAAGACCAACACCTGAACTTTCTTATGCTGTAAGACAGTTAGGATGTATAGCAGGAATAGTAGTTACAGCAAGCCATAACCCAGCAGAATACAATGGATATAAAGTTTACTGGGAAGATGGTGCACAAATTGTAGAGCCAACAGATAAAGAAATTATAAATAGAGTAAATGCTGTTACAGATTTAAGTTCAATAAAAACCATGAATAAAAATGAAGCAATAGAAAAAGGATTATACACAATTATCGGAGAAGAAATTGATAAAAAATATATAGAGGAATTAAAAAAATTAGTAGTAAATAAAAAAGCAATAGAGGATGCACAAAAAAATATTAAAATTGTTTATACACCACTTCATGGAACTGGAAATATCCCAGCACAAACAATTTTAAAAGAATTAGGTTTTGAAAATGTATATGTAGTACCTGAGCAAGAAAAGCCAGACGGAAACTTTTCAACTGTAAGTTATCCAAATCCAGAGGACTTAAAAGCATTTAAATTAGCATTAGATTTAGCAAAAGAAAAAGATGCAGATATAGTGCTTGCAAATGACCCAGATGCAGATAGATTAGGCGTTTATGTAAAAGATACCAAAACTGGAGAATATATTAAATTTACTGGAAATATGTCTGGAAATTTACTTGCAGAATACATTTTATCTCAAAAGAAGGAAAATGGCACTTTACCAAGCAATGGGGCAATAATTACAACAATAGTATCTTCTAATTTAAGTAATGCAATAGCAAAAGAATATGGGGTAAAATTATTTACTACATTAACAGGTTTTAAAAATATTGCAAAAATAATTAGGGGATTTGAAGAAAGAAACAATGAATATACTTGCCTATTTTCTTATGAAGAAAGCTATGGATGTTTAATAGGAACACACGCAAGAGATAAAGATGGAATAGTTGCAATTATGGCTTTGTGTGAAGCGACATGTTATTATAAACAAAAGAATATGACCTTATGGGATGAAATGCTAGAAATTTATGAGAAATATGGATACTATAAAGAAGATCAATTTTCTATTACATTAAAAGGCTCAGAAGGGGCAGAGCAAATTAAAAAAATGATGGAAAATATGCGAAAAGATGCACCTCAAAAAATAGGAGATTATAAAGTATTATCAGTAGGAGATTATGAAGCACGAACTATAATTTCTAATGTAACAAGAGAAAAAACATCTACAAATCTACCAAAATCAAATGTGTTATATTATGAACTTGAAAATGATAATTGGTGCTGTATTCGTCCATCTGGAACAGAACCAAAAATAAAATTCTATATGGGTATTAAAGGTAATAGCTTAGAAGATGCTGATAAAAAACTAAAAGATTTAGAGCAAGCAGTTAGAAAATTTGTAGAGTAAATATATATAATCTTTGAAAAAAAGTTAATATATAGATAATAAGCAAAAATAAAAATACATAAATCATAAAAATATAAGTAAAAGATAATATAAAATAAAGAAACAATGCAACGTTTAAAGAAGAATTGAAAGGACTAAAATTATAATGATAGATTTTGAAGTAGCACAAAAAGTATTTAAAGAATTTTTAAAAGATTTTGATGTAGAACAAGATAAAGTAAGATTAAAAATTATTCATACCTATCATGTAGTAGATTTTGCAGAATATATTGCAAAAGATTTAAAATTATCTAATGAAGACATAGAACTTGCAAAATTAATTGGTCTGCTACATGATATTGGAAGATTTGACCAAGCAAAAAGATATAACGATTTTAGAGATATGAATACACTAGACCATGCAGAGTTAGGTGTAAAAATATTATTTGAAGAAAATAAAATAAGAGATTTTATTAAAGATGATAAATATGATAATATTATTTACAAAGCTATATTAAATCATAATAAATTAAAAATAGAAGATGGCTTAAATGAAAAAGAATTATTACATGCTAAAATTATTAGAGATGCGGATAAAGCGGATAATTTTAGAGTAAAACAAGAAGAAAAAGTAGAAACTATGCTTTACATGGAAAGTCTAGAAAAAATTGAAAATGGAGTTATTACAGATAAAATATACGAAGATTTTATGAATAGTAAAATAATAAAAAATGAAGAAAGAGTTACACCACTTGATTATTGGGTTTCTTATATAGCATTTTTATATGACTTTAATTTTAATTCTGGCCTAAAATATGTTATGGAGCAAGACTATATAAATAGAAATATTGATAAAATAAATTATAAAAACCCTGAAACAAGAAAAAGAATGGAAAATGTAAGATAACATGCTTTAGAATATGTAAATAAAAGAATAGGTAACTAGAAAATAGCATAATAAAGTTGATTTAAAATATTATGGTAAATGTGTATTGACATTTTACGCTACTTTATGTAAAATATTTATAAAGTAAATATTTTACATAAAAATCTATTATAATTGTTTTTATGGAGGTGTGGTAAAAATGTATAAGTTTATAAATTCAATATATAATAGTATAAGAGGTGTAAAAAGAATGAAAAAGGCTTATACTATTATCGTCCATAAAGAAGAAGATGGATTTTGGGGAGAATGTAAAGAAATAGAAGGTTGTTTTGTACAAGCAAAAACAATTGAAGAATTAAAAAAGTTGATGGCTAAATCTATCTATATGTATTATAACAATAATGAAGAAATAGCTGAAAAAGAAGCTAAAAATATAAAATTGGAAGTATCATATGCCTAAAATACCAAGAATAAAAGCAAAAGACTTTTTTAAATATCTATTACAATATGGTTGCACAGAATTATCTATAAATGGCTCCCACCATAAAATAAGAAATGATAAAAATAATAAAATTAGTGTTGTTGCTATACATAGTAGTGAAATATTATATCCTGGAATGTTCTCAGCAATATTGAAACAATTAGATATTGATGTAGAAGAATTTATTACTTTTATTAAAAAATAAAAAATTAACTAGCTTAAAGGGCTAGTTTTTTTATTGTGAAACAACAAGGTTCTCGGGACCCACCCACAATCTTTGATTGTGATGGTGGGTGAGGTTCTTATATCTGATAAATAAAAGTGCAAATCATGGAATATTTTAATTAAGTAGCCTAAATAGGGCTTGATAAAATTAAAAAAATATTGTAATATATATAAGTAAAATATGTGTCTGTAGCTCAGTAGGATAGAGCACTCGCCTCCTAAGCGGGGGGTCGCTGGTTCGATTCCAGTCAGGCACACCAAGAATACTTTTAATGTAAATACAAGGAGGAATTAAAATGTATAACTTTACAGAAATAGAAAAGAAATGGCAAGACTATTGGGAAAAAAATAAAACATTCAAAACAGATGCATGGAATTTTTCAAAACCTAAGTATTATGCACTTGATATGTTTCCATACCCATCAGGTGTAGGTCTTCATGCAGGACATCCAGAAGGCTATACTGCAACAGATATAGTATCAAGAATGAAAAGAATGCAAGGGTATAATGTACTTCATCCAATAGGATATGATTCTTTTGGACTTCCAGCAGAGCAATATGCAATACAAACAGGAAATCATCCTGCTAAATTTACAGAACAAAATATTAAAACCTTTGAAGGGCAATTAAAAAGATTAGGCTTCTCATATGACTGGGATAGAGTAGTATCTACAAGTGATCCAAGTTATTATAAATGGACACAATGGATATTTAAAAAATTATATGAAGCTGGATTTGCTAAGCAAATTGATATGCCAGTTAACTGGTGCGAAGAATTAGGTACTGTTTTAGCAAATGACGAAGTAATAGATGGTAAAAGTGAAAGAGGAGGATACCCTGTAATTCGTAAATATATGAAGCAATGGATTATTGATATACCTACTTTTGCTGAAAAATTACTAAGTGGATTAGAAGAAATTGATTGGCCAGAATCAACAAAGGAAATGCAAAGAAATTGGATTGGAAAATCTGAAGGTGTAGAAGTAAAATTTAAAATTAAAGATGGTGGAGAATTTGCAATATATACTACATGTATAGAAACTATATATGGTATTACTTTTATGGTATTAGCACCTGAAAATCAATTAGTAGATGAATTAAAAGATAGAATAAAAAACTGGGACGAAGTAATTAAATATAGAGAAGAAACAGCTAAAAAATCAGATTTTGATAGAACTGAACTAAATAAAACAAAAAGCGGTGTTAAATTAGATGGAATACTTGCAATTAATCCAGTTAATGGTAAGGAAGTACCTGTATTTTTAGGAGATTTCGTTCTTGCAAGTTATGGAACTGGTGCTGTAATGGCTGTACCAAGCCACGACCAAAGAGACTTTGAATATGCTATAGAGCATAATATACCTATGATTCAAGTAATAGAAGGTCGTGACACTACTGAATGTGCTTTTGAAAAACAAGATTACTTAGGAAAAGGATGTAAATTAATTAATAGTGAAGAATTTAATGGCTTAACAGTAGAAGAGGCTAAAGTTGCTATTACTAATAAGCTTATTGAAATGGGATGCGGAAAGAAGAAAAACAATTATCGTATAAGAGAATGGATTTTTGCACGTCAAAGATTTTGGGGAGAGCCAATACCAATTATACACTTAGAAGATGGTAGAGATATTGTATTAGATGATAAAGACTTACCTTTAACATTACCAGAAATGGAAGACTACAAAGGTAGAGATGGAAAAGCCCCATTAGAAAATGCTATAGAATGGAAAAATGTTGAAGTAGATGGGGTAAAAGGTGTAAGAGAAACATCTACAATGCCTGGTTCAGCAGGTTCAAGTTGGTATTTCTTAAGATATATAGATCCAACTAATGATAAAGTTTTTGCAGACCCTAAATTAGTTGAACATTGGATGCCAGTAGACTTATATGTAGGTGGACCAGAACACGCAGTAGGTCACTTACTATATGCTAGAATGTGGAATAATTTCTTATATGATAATGGATTTGTTAGTGTTAAAGAGCCATTTAAAAAATTAGTACATCAAGGAATGATATTAGGTTCAAATGGAATAAAAATGGGTAAAAGATTCCCAGAATATGTAGTAAACCCTGATGACATTGAAAAACAATATGGTGCTGATACACTTAGAATGTACGAAATGTTCATGGGACCACTTGAAGCTGACAAACCATGGAATGATGAAGCAGTTAGGGGTATTAACAAGTTCTTAGACCGTGTTTGGAGACTATATCACGAAGATGGAAAAGAATTTAAAGATAATCCAAATCTAGATAAAATATATAATCAAACAGTAAAGAAAGTAACCGAAGATTATGAATCATTAAATTTCAATACTGCAATATCACAAATGATGATATTTGTTAATGCAGTATATAAAGAGAATAGTTGGAATATAGAATATGCTAAAAACTTTGTTAAATTATTAAATCCAATAGTTCCACATATTACAGAAGAAATTTGGAGCGAAGTATTTAATAACAAAGAAACTATTGCATATGAACCATGGCCAACATATGATAAATCAAAAATAATAGATGATACATATGAAATGGTAGTACAAGTAAATGGTAAATTAAGAGGAAAAATAGAAGTATCAACTTCATGCACAGAGGAAGAAATGAAAACTCTTGCAAAAGGATTAGACAATGTAAAAAGTAACATAGAAGGAAAAACCATTGTAAAGGAAATAGTTGTACCTAAAAAATTAGTTAATATAGTTGTTAAATGATATCAAAAAGATGAGGAGAACCATATGCTAGAAACCGAAAAATATATGAAAGAAGCTATTAAAGAAGCAAAAAAAGCATATATAGAAGGTGAAATACCAGTAGGAGCAATAATTGTAAGGAATAATAAAATAATTGCCAGAGCATACAATCAAAAAGAAGGCAAGTTAGATACCACAAAGCATGCAGAAATACTTGCAATTCAAAAAGCAAGCAAAAAATTAAAAGCATGGCGATTAACAGACTGTGAAATGTATGTTACATTAGAGCCATGCAGTATGTGTGCTGGTGCGTTAATTCAGTCAAGAATAAAAAAAGTATATATTGGAACAATGGACGAAAAAACTGGAGCATGTGGTTCTGTTTTAAATCTTTTAGAAGATTTTAAGTTTAATCATAAAGTAGAAATAGAAAATGGAATATTACAAGAAGAATGCGAGGGCTTATTAAAGCAATTCTTTAAAGAGTTAAGAAGTACTAAGAATAAATAAAATTACAAAAATAAATAATACACAAATATAAAAATAATTAAATAAATGCTAAAATAAAAAATAGTATTCAAAAATAAAATTTTTAAAATATGGAGCGGTATCGAAGTGGTCATAACGAGGTTGACTCGAAATCAATTAGGCGCAATTTAATGCGCCACGTGGGTTCGAATCCCACTCGCTCCGCCAAAAAAAATGAAATATAGAATATAATAAATATAAAGTGGCATAGAAAATATTAAAATAATATCAAAATAAATAAAACAAATAAAACAAATAAAATCAGCATATAAATATTACTAACGCATAGGAGGAAATAAATTTGATTACAGAACAAAAGAAGCAAAATATGAAATTAATAATTGCAATATTTTTGTTAGTGCTAATTCTAATATTAGTAGCAATAATGTTATTAAAATATGAAGTAGAAGGAGAACAAGATATGCCCTTCAAACTATCAAAAATTATAATAGTTAGCACTGCACAAGGTGTAGATAAAGAAGAAAGTGATTTACCATGGGATTTTAATGTATATCAAAAAAATGATGTTAATTTTTATATAGATGCAAATGAAAAAACAAAAAATAATAATGACTTATTAATAAAAAGTGTAGAAATTAGTAATATTGTAGTAGAAAAAGCTCCAGAAAAAGGTACTGTAAAAGCATATATGCCAAACAGCAATGCAGGTGGTAAATTTGTATATAGTGATGAATTTTTAGTTAATGAAAAATTAACATATAAAGGTGCAAGCCAAAGTAGCTCTACAAATTTAGAAGTAGGAAGTAAAGGTGGAGAAGTATACATAAGCTTTTGTAATACTGATATAGGAAGGTATTCATCTAAAGATACAAAAGAGCAAATCAAACAAGATGGAAGTTTACTAAAAAAAATAGATGCAACAATGGAGCAAATTTCTTATACAGTTTCTTTTGACCTTACTATAGAGACAACTAAGAATAAATATAAAGCAAATATTGTATTAGATATGCCAACAGGAAACTTAATAGAAGAAGGAAGAACATATCTTGAAAAAACGGATATGAAAGATATTGCATTTAAAAGAGTGAAGTGAAAAAATTAAAATTACCAAAAAATGTTAAAAAAATTGCTCAAAAGTGTTTACAATTTAACAAATCTTTAGTATAATAGAAATTGCACAAAGATGTGCAAGGTTAATAAGAAAAAAATAATAGTTCAATCTTCTATTATTCATTCTTATCACCTCCTTTCAATATTGAAAGATGATACGTAATAAAGAAGAAGACATATAAAAGACTAGAGCGCCAACTCTAGTCTTTTTGCTCTAATCATTAAATAACTTTAAAATGAAGTATGTAATAATTAAAGCGATGATACGTAATAAATTTTTCATAGCTACCTCCTTTCCGAAGAATAAAAAAGAAGATAGAATTAGAAGACGAAACTATTATACGGCAAATATATATTTTTATCAATAAAACATTGGAAAAAATTTCAAAAATTTACAAAAAATTACAAAATAAAATTTGATTAAATTAAACAATATATACTTGCTAAATTAAATAAAACAGTATATAATTTAGATGGTATGTTTTTAAAACTTAGTCATTGTATGGAGAATAAACCAATGGAAGCCTATGAACCTTGTCAGGTCCGGAAGGAAGCAGCAATAAGTAGTCACTTCTGTGTGGAATTTATTCTCCATAGAGTGACTAAGAAAAAGCATACCATCTTATTTAAGAAATGAATTGACCTATCCAAAGTACCTAAAAAATGGAAAAGCGGACATGGTCCCGAAGGTAAAGGAGAAAACATGGCATATACAGCATTATACCGAAAATTTAGACCACTTAAATTTGAAGACATGGTTGGACAAGAGCATATTACAAAGACTATTAAAAACCAAATAATGTCAGGTAGAGTGGGGCATGCATATTTATTAAATGGTGGTAGAGGAACTGGTAAAACCACTACTGCAAAAATACTTGCAAGAGCAATAAATTGTTTAAATCCACAAAATGGTGAGCCATGTAATGAATGTGAAATTTGCAAAGCAGCTTTATCTGGTTCATTAACAGATATTGTTGAAATGGATGCTGCTTCAAATAATAGTGTAGATGATATTAGAGCAATCCGTGACGAAGTAAACTTTTTACCAACACTTGCAAAATACAGAGTATATATTATAGATGAGGTACATATGCTATCAACAGGTGCTTTTAATGCATTATTAAAAACCTTAGAAGAACCACCAGCACATGTAAAATTTATTTTAGCAACAACAGAGCCTCAAAAGCTTCCAGCTACTATACTTTCTAGATGCCAACGCTTTGATTTCAAAAAAATATCTAATGAAGATATTATAAAAAGATTAGAGTATGTATGCAAAGAAAGTAATATAGAAGCCACAGAGGAAGCTCTAAAAATAATAGCAATTTTAGCAGAAGGTGCAATGAGAGATGCTTTAAGTATTTTAGAAAGATGCTTACAAGAAGGAACAGAAAAAATAGATGGCGATTTTATAAAGGATTTAGTAGGTATTCCAAAATTAACATTCATATCTGAAATAATACAAGCAATTATAGAATATAAAATAGAAGATGCTTTAAAAGCAGTAGAAACCATAGAAAATGAAGGAAAAGATTTGCAAAATCTTTTATGGGAGCTAATAAAATATACAAAAGACATTTTAGTATGGAAAACTACTCAAAAGTTAGAGATATATAGTGAAGAAGAACTACAAAAAATACAAGAATTATCATCAAAAATTTCAAAAGAAAGACTTTTACAAATAATTTATGAATTATCTGAATTAGAAAATGAAATGAAGTGGTCTTCACAAAAAACAATCCTATTTGAAGTTACCATAATAAAATTATGTCACCAAGGAAACGGTGTAAATTCTAATTCAAATGGTTTAGAAGATATATATACAAAGTTACAACAATTAGAAGAAAAAATAAATTCAGGAAATTTCAAAATAGCAAACACTTCAAATAGCGAAAAAACGGATGAAAAAGAAAATAAAAAAGCAAAAACAGAAACTAAAAATGTAGGAAAAGTAGCAATAGAGCAAGTTAGCAATTTAAATATTAAAAAATTAGATTTTTGGCCTAAAATAATTGATAAATTAAAAGAAGATAGAAAAATGCTACTTGCAAGCAATTTATTAAATACAGTTGCTACAATGGTAAATGACATGACAGTAGGAATTGTTTTTCAAAACGGCTTAACACCATTTGTAAAAGGAATTATGGAAAAGCCAGAAAATGTTCAAGAATTAACTAGATTAGTTTCAATAGAATGTGGTAAAGAAATGAAAATAAAAATATTAGATACTTCAGAAGCAATTGCTTTAGCAAAAAAACAAAAAGAAAAAAGACCTGAAGATGAAATGGCAAATGAACTAGATATTCCAGTCAATGTTATAGATTAAATTAGAAAAATAAAAAATAAAATAAAAATAAATAAATAAAATAAATATAAATAAATTAAATAAAGTTAAAATTAAAAGATAAAAATAATTAGAGGAGGAAAGAAAAATGTCAAAAAGAGGATTTCCAGGAATGGGTGGAGGCTTTGGAGGAATGAATTTAAATCAACTTATGAAGGAAGCCAAAAAAATGCAGGCAGATATGGAAAAATCACAAACAGAACTAGCATCAAAAGAATTTGATAGTAGTGTAGGTGGCGGAGCAGTTTATGTAAAAGTATCTGGAAGCAAAGAAATAAAAGAGATTAAAATAAAGAAAGAAGCGGTTGACCCAGAAGATGTAGAAATGCTACAAGATTTAATTTTAACTTGTGTGAATGAAGCATTAAGAAAAGTAGACAGTGCTCAAGCACAAGAATTAGGAAAATATAATATACCAGGATTAATGTAGGAGTAATAAAAATAACTATGTCATATTATTCACCATCAATTGAAAAACTAATAGAAGCATTTGAAAAATTGCCTAGCATAGGAAATAAAACAGCAGCTAGGCTTGCTTTTCATATTTTAGATGCAAGCGAGGAAGAAACAAAACAATTTGTACAAGCAATTTTAGATGCCAAAAAGAATTTAAAATACTGCTCAACTTGTTATAACATCTCTGACACAGACCCATGTCCAATATGTAGTAATCAAACAAGAGACCATTCTACTATTTGTGTTGTAGAAGATGTAAGAGACGTTGTGGCAATGGAAAGAACACATGAATTTAAAGGAATATATCATGTATTACATGGAAGTATTTCTCCAATGAATGGTATTGGACCAGACGATATTAAAATAAAAGAGTTACTTGCACATTTAATGGAAGGCGGAGTAAAAGAAATAATATTAGCTACAAATCCAAGAGTAGAGGGTGAAGCTACTGCAATGTATATTTCAAAGTTAGTAAAACCTTTAGGAGTGAAAGTTACAAGAATAGCACATGGAATACCAGTTGGAGGAGACTTAGAATACACAGACGAAGTAACTTTAAGTAAGGCATTAGAAGGTAGGAGAGAATTATAAAAACTAGTTATAAATAATATAAAAAATATAAGAATGATGTAAAAAAAGAGTTGTATAAAAATATACAATTCTTTTTTATTTATTATTGTGCGTAATATAAATATTATAAAAAACAATTTCTATTATAATTTATAAAATTATTAGTCTTTTAAAATTGTTTTACAAATTTCTGCAGTTGAATTTTTACGAGCAAGTTTTTTTGCATTTTCTTTCATTTTTAATAAATTTTCTTCAGAACTAAAGAAGTTAGTAATCACCTCTTCCATATTATCTTTATTTTTTAGCCATACACCAACACCATTTTTTTCTAGAAATTCTGCATTTTCCTCCTCTTGACCAGGAATTGGATTAATAATAATCATTGGAAGCTCAGATGCTAAACTTTCAGTAGTAGTAAGCCCGCCTGGTTTAGTAACCACACAACAAGCAATATGCATAAGTTCAGGCACTTTATCTGTAAAGCCTAAAATTCTAACTCTATTTTCTGCAAGATAATTTGAAACTAATTCTTCAAAAGCTTGTTTCATAATTTCATTCTTTCCGCTAACTGCAACGATTTGATAATTTGGAAGTTTTTCTAGTAAAATCCTTAAAACTTGTACGGTTCTATCTTTTCCAAGGCCAAATTCTCCGCCACCAAAAAATAGAATAACTTTTTTATTAATATCTAAATTAAACGACTCAAAAATTTCTTCCTTTTTAAATTCATTTAAAAATCTAGAAGACATAGGAATTCCAGTAACATATATTTTTTCTTCTGGCACTCCATATTTTACAATATCTTGCTTCATAAGCTCATTAGAAACAAAGAAAGCATTTGTATTTTCATGACCTATAAGCCATTGCTTGTGCATTGCAAAATCAGTCATAATAGTAGCAAGATAGCAATTTAATTTTCCTTTTCTTTTTAAATAGTTTACCATTTGGCTACTAAAAGGGTGTGTAGAAATAATATAATCTGGCTTAATTGAGACAATAAATTTATATAATCTACCAGCCATTAACTTGTTACTATCTTTACTAATTTTAGAAAGAACCCCTTTTTGAGAGCCAGAATAAAACTTACCCCATAATTTTGGTGCTTTTTTTGCCATTTCACGATAAGCACCAGTAGTTAATTTATCTATAGTTTTATTTATTATTTTCATGCAATCTGTCATTTCAACTTCAAAATCTTTATAATTTTCTTCTATATGTTGTTTAATAGATTTAGCAGCTGATAAATGTCCACCACCATATGATGCATAAAAAATTAATACTTTTTTCATATAAAATGTTCCCTCGTATAATATGTTTATAAGGTTTATTTAATATAAATTTTATAAACATATTCTTTCCTTTATTATGTGAGTATTGTATCATAATTTAAATATTTAAAAAAGTATTTTTACTTATTTTATATATTAAATATATTTTCAAAATGTCTTTAATTATACAAAATATATACTTTATAGAAAGACATTTGACATTTTAATTTTTTAATAATAAAAAGTAAAAGAGCTAGCTTTTTTGCTAGCTCTTAAGTCACTCCCTTGAAGATGACTTCCTTAAATATTTAAGGTTACTTAACTCTTTACTTTTTATAAAAGTAGAGTTTAACGTCAACGCCGGTATCACAGATGCATACAAAGTAGCGATCATCAGAGATGCATTTGTACCATCTGTCAGGAACACTCAAAATGATTTCGGTAATTTGCGGCCTGATATGTATATCCTTACATACGATAGGCCTTCCGACGTCCGGATACTTGCATTCCGGAATCATCTCGGAAAGGGTTTTTGCAACCTCCAAGCCAAGCTCGCTGTGAGTATATGCAAGAGCATCTACGACATAAGAATGGTCTTTACCATGACGGTGAGAATCATCAAGGTAGACCATAAAGGCAGTACGGTCGCCGAAAAACATTCTAGTTTCAGACCATTTTTCAGGGGCCTTTCTGTAAATGTTGACTTTGGAAAATGCGTTGTATGGGCAATAGCCCAGATTTTCATATTTTGCCATTTTTGCCATATATTTTGTCCTCCTTAAAATGTATTTTTATGGCTTCAAGGGATTAAGTATAAAACTTATAATGGCATTATACTAAATTTTTGAAGCAAAGTCAATTTTATGTAAATTTTATACACTTTATTTAAAAAAATATTGTATTCATGTAAATTTTCAATTTCGCTTATATGTATTGTTCATATTGATAATTATTAAAAATTAATTTCCAAATTTATTATTAAATGTATAAATTAACAAAAAAAGAACAAAATAGAAAATAAACAATTAAAAATATTTAAAATATTTAAAATATTTGGACTGATTTTTTTTAAAAGTTTATAGGCAGAACTTTAATTAAAAACCTAAATATATTATAAGGAATTTAAAAATGAAAAAAATATTATACACAATATTATTTATAAGCTTAATTTCAATAATTGCATATTTTAGTTTTCTAGTATTTTCACAAGAAAATAAAGCTGCATCCAATAAAGGTGGAACATCAGATGTGCAATTACTTGCAAGAGCAATAAATGGAGAGGCAAGAGGAGAGCCATATGAAGGGCAAGTTGCAGTTGGTGCAGTTATTCTAAATCGTGTGGCACACTCTAGTTTTCCAAACACAATAGCAGGTGTAATTTATCAATCAGGTGCATTTACTGCCGTTGCAGATGGACAAATAAATGTACCAATAGATGAAAGTTCATCAGTAGTAAAGGCTGCCCAAGATGCACTAAATGGCTGGGACCCAACAGGAGGGGCAATTTACTATTTTAACCCAGACACAGCTACAAATAAATGGATTTGGTCAAGACCACTTGTTAAAACTATTGGAAAACACAGATTTTGCAAATGAAATTTAAGAATAAAGAATTAAATCGAAAGGAATAAAAATAATGGGAACAATTACGAATAAATTAAAAGATTGGAAAAATAGGCTTCAAGATAGACATATGCTTAGTATTATTGTCGTTCTATTTGCAATAATTATTGCATTAGGAGTATGGATTTATCAAAAACAAACCGAATATAGACAAGCTTCAGAAAACCAATATAATATGGCATTTTTTGAATTAGTAGATTATGTACAAAATGTAGAAACGTATTTAGCAAAATCTCTTATATCAAGCACACCAGAACATGGAGCAGAAACCTTAACAAATGTATGGAGAGAAGCAAACTTAGCACAGGTATATTTATCTAGACTTCCAATTGAAAGCGTAGAATTAGAAAAAACAGCTAAATTCTTAAACCAAGTAAGTGATTATAGCTATGCATTGTCAAGAAAAAATATATATAAAGAAGAATTAACACAGGATGATTTAAATAATTTAGAACAACTTCATAATTATAGTGTAGAATTAGAAAATACACTAAATCAATTATCTACTGATATGAATGAGGGAAGAATTAGCTGGGGAGAATTAACGAAAAAGGGAGACAATGTTTTTGCACAAGAAGTTAGTAATATTTCAAAAAGCAGCTTTACTAACTTAGAAGAAAATTTCCATGAATATTCTGGATTAATTTATGATGGAGCATTCTCAGAACACATGACATCAGCCACAAAAAAAGGTTTAACTGGAGAAAACATTGATGAAGAAAAGGCAAAAGAAATAGCTAAAAAATTTATAGGTGAAGATAAAGCACAAGAAATATCTTCATTAGGGAAATCGGAAAATACAGATATAATAACTTATGATTTTAATGTAAAAGTAAATGGCGAAAAAGATGCAAATATGGTAATTTCAATTTCCGAAAAAGGCGGACATGTTGTATTTATGAACTATAACAGAAATATAGAAGCGGAAAGTGTTAGTCAAGAAAGAGCAGATGAAATAGGAAAAGAGTTTTTAAATTCACACGGATTTCCTAATATGAAAGAAACATATTATTTAAAACAAGAAGGAATTGTTACAATAAATTATGCCTATGAGCAAGATGGAGTAGTAATTTATCCGGATTTGATTAAGTTAAAAGTTGCATTAGATAATGGAGAAATTATGGGAATTGAATGTGGTGGATATTTAAATTCTCATGAAAAAAGAGATATAGGAAGTGTAGAAATTTCAAAAGAAAAGGCAAAAGAAAGTTTAAATCCTAAAATAGAAATTTTAAGTGAAAATTTAGCAATTATTCCAACCGAATGGAAGTCTGAAGTATTATGTTGGGAATTTAAAGGAAAAGTAAAAGATAATGATTTTCTTGTATATATAAATGCTAAAACTGGAAAAGAGGAAGACATTTTAGTAATTGTAAATACACCAAATGGAACTCTAACACATTAAATAAAAAATAAATATTAAAAATAAAATAAAGAAAAAAATAAAGTAAATAAATAAAATAATAAAATAAATAAGAATTAAAGAAATGGTAGATAGTAATTAAATATAATTTATTAATTGGAAAAAATTAAAAAATATTTTTTAAAGAAATGAGCAAAATAATAATGTGAAAATATAAGAGTAGCAAAAAATTAAAAATAGCTAATCAAGTAAGAAAAAATAATTTTCACAAATTAAAAATGTCTGTTAGGAGGTAATAGAAATATGTCAAATAACAGAAGAAGCGTAATCTCAGAAAAATTAAAAGAGGAGATTGCTAAAGAATTAGGTGTATATGACCAAGTTAAACAAGATGGAGGATGGGGAAATGTATCATCTAAAACTTGTGGTAACATGGTAACAAAAGCAATTGAAATAGCAAATAGAACTGCTGAAAATAGCTAAAGATTATATGTCCTATTAAAAATATAGTGGATTAAATAAAATTCACTATATTTTTTTATATTTATTTATTTATTTTTTATAAAAATAAACTATTTATAATTAAAACAAATAATAAATATATTAAATATACATTTTATATGATTATATATTAAAACTAGAATTGTCAAAAAAACAACAATATAATTATAGGTATATAATTGATAATGAGTTAATAAAAATGATTAAGAATCTAAAAAGATTAGAATATTTTCGAAAAAGAGTGTAAAAAAAGAAAAAAAGAAACCTAAAATTGTATCGGAATAAGGAAATGTTAAAATTGGAGAGAAAAAATTCAAAATCATTAAACAAGGTTACATAAGAATATATAAAATAAGAAGAGAAAGTTAAATAAAAATATATTTATGAAAAAAATAAAGATAATTGACGATTTGACAAAAATAATTTTATTATCATAATATAAAAAAATAATGCACAAAAACTATTTGCAAATATAATTTTATAAAACTATTTAATAATTTTTTATATTATTATAATAATAAAACTATAAAATAATTATTATCAAAAATAAAAAATAAAATAATAAAAAAATTATGTACTATTTTTTATTTAATATTTTATAATTATTTTATTTAAAAATTAAAAATACAAATATATTTATAAAAAACAATAAAATTATTTATAATATTATTATAATATAAAAATATAAATTAATTAATTGTTTATAAAATTTAAAACTATAATAAAAAGTTAATAATTTTTTTATTAAAAAACCAAAAAACTAAAATACAAAGTCTAAATAAAAAAGTGGTGAATTATATTACTAAATACTATAAAGCAATAATGTCAAAAAGGCAGATACTTTTTAAAGATAAAAAATACCGATCTAATATATAAAATGTTGAAAGATTAGATAATATATGTAAAAAATGAGATAAGGTATTAAAATTATTCATAAAAAGACAGAAAATATATGAAAAAAACACTATGGAAATAAGGAAATTCATAAAAATTGAAAAAATGAAAAAAATAAAACATAAAGTATACATAATACTAGGAAGAGCGTAGAAAAAATGAAACTAGGATTTGATTCTAAAGTTTGAACTACTAAAAACTTGAAAAAATATGGCAAATTGACAAAACTAAAGAAAAGAAAAAAACTATCTTTAAAATGTATTTTAAGATAGTTTTTTTCTTTATAATTATTTTTTATTTTTTATTTTATATTTATTCTTCTATTTTATTTTAATTAAACAATATTTATTTTATTATATTATTTTTTATTATATTATTTAATATATAATATATTTTTTTATTTAATTAAGTTTTTATAATTTATGCTAATTTCATTTTTGATCCAGTTTTAAATCCATTAGTAGAATATCCAGCTAAAATATTACTATCAAAAGAATATGTAATATTTTTTTCTTCACGCTCTCTTTTTAAACTTAATTCAATTAATTTATCTAATAAATCTGGATATGCTAAATTTGTTGCTTTCCATAAGTGGAAAGAAAGTGAGCCTGGAATGGTATTAATTTCATTTACGTATATTTCATCAGAATCTTGATCAATTAAATAGTCAATACGTGAAACGCCAGAGCATCCTAAAGCTTGGAAGGTTTTTACACTTAATTCTTGAATTTTACTTTTTTGTTCTGGAGTAATTTCAGCAGGAAGTTTTAAAACACCAGCATTCATAGATTTAGTGTCTGATTTACTTCCACCTAGTTTTTTCCCTCCTGATAAATATTTATCTTGGAAACTTAATATTTCATCTGTTTTAACAGGTTCCTCGCATTCAGAAGCTTGTGCATTTTCCCAATCACCTAAAACAGAGCAGTTTACTTCTTTTAAATTTTTAATAGCTTTTTCAACCATAATCTTTTTAGCGTAACCAAAAGCATCTTCTATAGCTTTTTCTAATTGCTCATGTGTTTGTGCTATTTCAATACCAACACTAGAGCCTAAGTTAGCAGGTTTTACAATTACAGGATAAGGAATATCTTTTTCTATATCTTCTAAAATATTATTTATACTTGTATTGTAATCCTCTAAAGTAAAGGTTTTACAGTCAAGTACAGGAATACCTTTTTCTTTTAAAATATATTTAAAAATTGCTTTATCCATTCCACAAGCAGATGATGTAACATCACATCCAACATAAGGAAGATTGAACATTTTTAAATATCCTTGTAAAGTACCATCTTCAACGTTAGTTCCATGAACAATTGGAAATGCAATATCTATGTAATCATATATAGAATTTTCAAATACTTTTTTGTTACATCTAAGCAAGCATACTTTTTCATCTATTTGAGCAAGTGTAACTTGAAAGCTACTTTTAATTAGTTCGTCTATATTTTTATAGTTCTTAATATCTCCAACTAATTCTCCACAGTACATTTTATTATCTTTTGTAATATAAATAGGAATTATATCATATTTTTCCTTATTCATATTTTCTACCGCTTGAAGGGCTGTAATAATAGAAACTTCATGTTCTACACTTTTTCCTCCGAAAAAAACACCAACTTTAATTTTCATATTTACCTCCATTTCGTCGCTTTAATTTAAGTGACATGAAAAATTTAAAATTTTTTTGTATTATTTTACTATTTAAATGTCAAAAAATTTATTTAAGATTAAAAATAATTTTAATTATAATTATCTGGCAAGTCGTTTTCTAATAAAACAGTTATATTACCAGTAACATTTAAAGTAGAAATTTTCTTCATAGCTTCATTTGGCGAGTTAACTTTAAAAATTTTATTTTCATCAAAATTTTTAGATTTAACTCCTTCAAATATAGAGTTAGAATGTTCTCCTACTAAAAATATATAATCACAAATATTGGTCATATATTGTCCTAGCTCATAATTGTATTTTTCTTCATTACTTCCAAGTTCAATCAATCCAGGTGTAACAACAATTTTAGTTCCTTCAAATTCTCCTAAAGTATCTAAAGCAGATTTTGAACTAATAGGGTTTGCATTATAAGTATCATCAATAATTGCAAAATTGCTAGATGGAGTCAATAGTTGAAGTCTATGCTCTACGCCTTTTATTTCTCTTACTCGTGGTACTAAATTTTTAAAAGGAATTCCTAAAAAGTTAGCAACAGCAAGCCCTGCCGTAATATTTACAATATTATGCTTTCCAATTAATTTGGTAGTAAAATTTGTTTCCTTCTTTTCCTTATCTAAAATATTAAAAGATAATCCTTTTGAAGAAGAAACTAAATTATATGCATTATAATCTAAATCTTTATTATTAATACCATAAGAAATAATATTTAATCCATTTTTATCATGTGCTGCAATATATTCATTATCATAATTTAAAAATACAGTTCCATTATTTTCTTTTACAGAATCTGCTAATTCAAATTTAGTTTTTATAATATTATCAATGCTTTTAAAGCTCTCTAAATGCTGAGGTCCAATAGAAGTAATAACACCATATTTAGGTTTAACAATATCACAAATTTCTTTTATTTCACCTACATGAGTAGCACCCATTTCACAAATGAAAATTTGATGTGTTGATTTTAAATTTTCTCTAATTGTTTTTACAACACCCATAGTAGTATTATAATTTTTTGGTGTAGCTAAAACTTCATATTTAGCAGATA
The DNA here is from genome assembly GCA_947630185.1 of uncultured Clostridia bacterium. GTDB lineage: Bacteria > Bacillota > Clostridia > TANB77 > CAG-508 > CAG-273. The sequence continues at coordinate 22,528 of CANRGT010000002.1, forward strand.
AAATTTTCTCTAAAAAGTTCTTAACACTAGTTTTTCCATAGCTTCCAGTAACCCCTATTACTGTTAGATTAGGCATATCTTTTAATATTTTTTTTGCTTCATTTATGTATTTTTGTCTAATTAAATGCTCCATAGGATGATTTATAAAATTTATTATCATATATATAAATATGATAGAAATATTTAATATGCATAATTTTAAAACTAAATAATTACTAATTCCACCTATTATCAAAACAATAGCTGATAGGATGAACTGAACTACAAACATTCTAATTACTCTATTTGTTGCTTTAAATGAAATTTTTGCTTTTCCTCTTGGAAAATTGTATATTATAGAGCAAGCTAAAATTATTATTGCTAAAATCTTAGTTATTATATTATCAAATATAAGTAAAAGTGCTGGTAATAAAGCAAAAATAACTTGAATTATTATTTTCTTTATATTAGTATGCATCCAATGAAGGTGTGATTTAAAAAGGTATGAATTTAATTGGAACATATGCATATGAAAATAAGAAAGTAATCCTAAGTTAATTAAATATTCTAATAAAATGACTGCTATCATTGATTACCTCCAATTAAAAATGTATATATAATTTTATTTACATAGTTTAAACTTTCTAAAAAAGCGTAATGAGTACAATTATCTAGCTTTACAAGTCCTGCATCAGGAATTAGTTTTTCCATAATTTCTGCATCTTCAATTGGAGTTTCAGTATCTTTTTCGCCCCATAATAATAATGTAGGTACATTTATATTCTTTAAGTATTCTCTTACATCTTCATGAATTAACTTAACTAAAGCGCCTTTCATGATAGGACTTGCATTTCTATAATCTGCAGAACCACTATTATTTTTTAACTTTTCTAGTAAATCAGGGAAAATAGCCTTTACAGGCTTTAGTCCTAATATTTTTTTACCGATTTTGAAAAGTTTAACACGAATTTTTTTGTGAAAAGGAAGAGGATGAACAATTCCTGCACTACCCATTAGAATAATTTTACCAATTTTGAAATCTAAATTTTTACTGCCCACCATTTTAATTGTAATTCTTCCACCATTTGAATGTGCGATGATATCTAATTCTTTTAAACCTAAAGAATGTATAAATTCAATAACAAAATCTATGTAATTATCCAAATTCCAGCTTTCTTTTGGTTCTTCAGACTCGCCAAATCCAGGCATATCTAAGCAGTATACTGTACTATAAGAAGAAAGCAAATTTATTAAAGGCAAATATGTATTTATTGTAGTTCCCCAACCAGGAAGAATAAGTACATTTTTTCCTTCGCCTTGTTTTATATAATTTATGTTTAAATTTTTTATTTGTGTTTTTATAATAATCACGCCTTTATAAAAATTATTTACTATGATATTATACTTAAAAGTAATAATATATTCAAGTTTTTTAAGAAAATTACCACATTTATATTAAGAAAATAGCTATAAATATATATACTTTTATAATAAGGAAAATAATTTAAAAGTATAATACAAGTTAGCTAGACATATTATATTTTCAAATTTATATATAAAACTTTAAAAAATCTATTTATTTGTAAAAAGAGTTATGATATAATCCAAACATACAAACAAAAGACGGAAAATATGAAGGCGTACTAGGGGGAAATCGCTATGATTTTCAAAGATTATTATAAGATATTAGAACTAAATGGAAGTAAGGTGTCACCAGAAGAAATTAAACAAGCATATAGAGAGCAAGCCAAAAAATATCATCCAGATATAAACACAACTAGTCAATTTTCAGAAGAAAGATTTAAAGACATAAATGAAGCATATAAAGTATTATCAGACCCATCTGCAAAAAGAAAATATGACCGTATGTGGAATACACGTATAAAAAGGAAAAATCATGACTATGAAGAAAGTAAACGAGATAAAAATAGTATTTTTAGTGACTTTTTCCAAATGTTTTTTGGAGATGTAGCTCAAAACGAAGAAAAGGAAGAACCAAAAAAGAAAAATAAAAAAGTTGCAATAAAAGGAGAAAACATAGAAACAGAAATAAAAGTATCACTTAGTGAAGCTTTTTATGGACAAGAGAAGAAAATTGCGTTAAGAACCTTAGATGGCAAAATGAAGAATTTTAATATTAAAATTCCTGTTGGAATTAGAAATGGTGAGAAAATAAGGCTGATGGGACAGGGAAAACCAGGTGAAAACGGAGGAAAGCCAGGAGATTTACTTATTAAAATTCAAATAGAAAATAACAATAAACAAAGGTTAGAAGGGTATGATATATATACTAATTTATATTTAACTCCATGGGAAGCAGCACTTGGAACAAAATTAAATTTAAATTCCATTGATGAAGAAGTATCAATATATGTACCAAAAGGAATACAAAGTGGCGAAACAGTACGAATAAATGGTAAAGGCTATCACAATGGAAAAGCCGGTAGAGGCGATTTAGTAGCACAAGTAGAAATAATGGTTCCAAAGGGAATGACAGATGAAGAACAAAAATTATTTGAACAATTACAACAAATATCAAAATATAATCCTAGAAAAATATATAGTTAAAAAAGAACAGTTTTTTTAAAGAAATTTATTAGATGTAGAAAATTTGAAAAAACAAATAGTTAACATAACAAAAATTGCTAAAAACTGTTGACTTTTGCCTAGTTGTGTACTATAATAAAAGATAGTTACGCAACTATACAAAAGATAAGCTATGTTATTTGCACTAGGATCGATATAAAAAAGGAGAGTAAAAAATGGACCAAATACAAGGTAAACATTTTAGTATTACAGATCCTCAAGGAGTAAACACAGTAATTTATAGGGTAAATAAAACTGATAAGAGGTTATTAGACGAGTATCCAAAGTATACAGTTCAGCGTTTAATTTTTGCAGAAGAATTAAATGGTGAATTAAAGAAAAAGACATTTTTTATAGATGAACCTGAATCTGAAGAAGATCTTGTTATTTTATCATTTGGAAAAGACAGAGTAGTAGTTAACATGGGCGTGTTAGCAGAAGACAAGGTTAAAATTTCAAAGCGTCCAATACCAATAAAGTTTGATACTTTATATTCAGAATATGAAACTGAATATAAAGAATTTAAATACACACCAGATTTGAAAAGGCCTATTTCTATAATAGACCCAGATACAACAGAAGAAGTAAAGCCAGTTTTATATTTTGACCAAGAAACAAATGAAGTGAAAGGCAAATGTAAATTAAAACCATATAAATCATATTTTGCCTTTGAAATTAGAGATAAAAAGGAAAATATTTAGGAGGAAAATTTAATATGAGTCATACAACTGTAGATTCAAAAGTAGCTGTTGCAGGTGCAACAATGTATGTAGATGAAAAAGAAAAATCATTAACAGTACCACCAAAAGGAACAGCCTATAAAACAACAAGTTTTGATGAGGGAGTTATAGAAATTCCTGTAGGGGATGCTGTAGTTAATGAAAAAGCAGAAATGCAAACATCAGATGGAAGAAAACTTAAGATAACACCAAAAGAAGTTGAAAAATTAAGACGTGATAAGGAAGAAAGAGCAAAAATGCGTGAAGTAGCAGATAAAAAAGGTAAAGATAAACCGGCAGAGAGATAGTACAAAAGAAAAAAGGTGATGAAGGAAAATGAATTATAAAGTAGAAAAAACTTTAAAAGATAATAGAAAAAATTTAATTATAATAGGAGTATTATGGGTAATATTAACCATAATACTCATTTCACCAATTGCATATTCCATTGTAGAAGCAACTGACAATGGAATTTTTAATTTGTCTAAATTTTTTGATGAAATTACACCAGCAATAAAAAGCTTTACCACATTTTTTCAAATGTTTAGTTCAAAATATTTAGGAACATTTTTAAATACATTATTATATTTTTCAATTGCTTATACAATATTTTGCGTTATAGGACTTTATCGTTCTAAACCAAAAAATGAATATACAGACATTGAACATGGTTCAAGTGACTGGAGTGCACATGGAGAACAATATAGAGTATTAAGTAAAAATAAAGGAATTTTACTAGCAAAAGATAATTACTTACCGGTTAATAAAAGAGGAAACGTAAACGTATTGGTAGTAGGACGGTTCAGGTTCTGGTAAATCTGCATCATACTCTATACCAAATGCTTATCAAATGTTAGGTTCTTATGTATTTACAGATCCAAAAGGCGAGCTTTATGATAAAACAGCAGGGTACTTAAAGAAAAATGGATATGAAATTAAAGTATTAAACTTGGTAAATCCAGCTAACAGTGATGGATACAATCCATTAATGCATATATCAAGTGAAATAGACGTTGACGTTATAGCAAATACAATAGTAAAAGGACAAAAAACTGAAAACTCAAATGCAGACCCATATTGGGATGATATGGCAGAAATGCTACTTAAAGCACTTATATATTACTTAATTGCAACAAGACCAGAAGAAGAACAAAACTTAGCAAGCTGTTCAGAATTAGTAAGAGCAGCAAACTCAAATGGAGGAAATAACTTACTAACAGAACTAATTAATCAATTACCATATGATCATCCAGCTAGAATGTATTATAAATCTATTGAAATAGCACCAGAAAAAACCTATGGATCAATTTTAAGCTCACTTCAATCTAAGCTTGGTAAATTTGACTCAAAAGAAATAGCAGAAGTAACATCAACAGATACAATAGACTTTGAAGCGATTGGTTCTAAAAAAACAGCAGTATATGTTATCTCATCAGATACACATACAGCCTACGATTTCTTACTTACAATTTTCTTCTCTCAAATGATACAACAGCTATATAACTTTGCAGATGCAAACGGAGGAAGACTAAAAGTACCGACGTTCTTCATATGTGATGAGTTTGCAAACATCGGTAAAATACCGGATTTCGATAAAAAAATATCAACAAGTAGAAGTAGAGGAATTTCATTTAGTGTAATTTTACAGAACTTAGACCAGCTAGAAGCGGTATATGAAAAATCATATGAAACAATTATGGGTAACTGTGATACACACGTATTTTTAGGAAGTAACTCATACAAAACTGTAGAATATTTTTCAAAAGCATTAGGAGAAAAAACAATATCTAAAGACCAATTATCAAAAAATAGAGATAGACACAATTTCTGGACACAAGGATATAATGAATCAGAACAAATTATGGCAAGAGCACTTATGACACCAGATGAATTAAGAAGATTAGACAATGACATATGTATAATCTATGAAAAAGGATTAAAACCAATAAAAGCTGAAAAATATTATTATTTTGAAAGTAATATGAATAAAAAGCTTTCAGAATATGCCCTAAATCACTTAGAATTTAATATTGAAAATAGAGGAAAATGGAGAAAATTCAATCCATACAAACCTTATGTAGATGAAGATACACCAGCAGGTTCAAAATCAAGCTTATCATTAGAATCATTAGATGATTTGTTTGAAGATGATAAAGAAAAACCAGCAGAAGACAAAAAGGCTGATGATAACACAAATAAGCCAGCAGAAGTCTTAGCAAATGCTGAAGTGGCAGAATCTTCTGAAACACCAATTTCAAATGAAGCAGTCTCTTCAAATGAAGTACAAATGGCTGAACAAGATGCACCAATATTACCACAAGAAGTTGACTATGAAGATGATGTATTTTCTATAGATGTACAAAAAGAACTAGAAGCAAAATTTGATGAATTATTTGGACCAATAGATGATGCAAAATAAGAACCTCACCCACCATCACAATCAAAGATTGTGATGGTGGGTACCCGATAACCTTGTTGTTTCACACTAATAAAAAACTCTGAAAAGTAGAGTTTTTTATTTGACTACAATATAAAACAAATGTTTTTAAAAAGTATTGACAAATTATGTGAGATAATATAAAATTAAAAAAATTAATAGAAAAGAAGTGAAAAAATGAAATTTATACATATTGCTGATACACATTTAGATAGCCCATTTACTACATTAAATACAAAAGGAAGTTATGGCAAAATAAGAAGGCTAGACCAAAGAGAAGCTTTAAAAAAAATAGTAGAGTATATAAAAGAAAATGAAATTCCGTATTTATTTATTGCGGGAGATTTTTATGAGCACGAAACAATTAGAAATTCTACAATACAGTATGTAAATAATTTATTTAAAACAATTCCAGAAACAAAAATATTTATTACGCCGGGAAATCATGATCCATATATGAAAAATTCTATGTACCAAAATTTTAATTGGAACACAAATGTAAAAATATTTACATCAGATCTTGAAGTAATAGAAAATGAAGAAGTAGATATTTATGGAATAGGATTTAGTAATTTTTATTGTACAAATTTAGGAATAGAAGATATTGAAATAAAAAATAAAAACAAAATAAATATTTTAATAGTTCATGGTACTTTAAATGGTAGTGAAAATAATCCAAATGAGAAAAATCCAATTTCTAAAGCTAAATTAAAAGGGTTAGGATTTGATTATATTGCACTTGGGCATATTCATAAACCAGATTATAACCAAGAAGAAAATCAAAATATTGTATATCCAGGCTCTACAATAGCAATGGGATTTGACGAATTAGGAAAGCATGGATTTATATTAGGAGATATTGATAAAGAAAAACTAGATATAAAATTTATTCCAATAGATGATAAAGAATTTAAAATAATAGAACTAGATATAACAAACATAAATGACCAAGAAGAATTAATTGAAAAATTAAATACTTTAGACTTAGAAGAAAATAAATTATATGAAATATTATTAGTTGGAAAAAGAAAATTTGAAATAGAAATTTTAAATTTGTATAAATTCATAACAAATTCAAATTTAATAAAAATAAAAGATCAAACAAAATTAGCCTATTCATTAGAAGAGTTAAAAAATGATTATACACTAAAAGGAATTTTTGTAGAAGAAATATTAGAAGAAATGAAAAGTGAAAATTATACTGAAGAAGAATTAAATAAAATTTTAGAAATAGGACTTTCTGTATTGGAAAAATAATTAAAATAAAATAATAATAAAAAATAAAATAATAAAAAATAATTAATAATTAAATAATTAAAAAGGAGAATTTAATTGGAAATTAAAAATATAAAAATTAATTCTTATGGAATATTAAAAGAAAAAGAAATTAATTTAAAAAATAATATAAATATTATTTATGGAAAAAATGAAAGTGGAAAATCCACTTTATTAAATTTCATAAAAAATATTTTTTATGGAATTTCTAAAAATAAAAATGGCAAAGAAATATCTGATTACGAAAAATATACTCCATGGGAAGGAGAAAATTTTTCAGGAAAAATAAAATATCAATTAAATAATGGAGACGAATTTGAAGTATATAGAGATTTACATAAAAAGAATCCAAAAATATTTAATGAAAATTTGGAGGATATTTCTGATAAGTTTAAAATTGACAAAAAGGATGGCAATCAATTTTTCACAGAACAGACAGGTGTGAATGAACAGACCTATATTTCTACCATAATGAGTGCACAAAAAGAAGTAATATTGGATAAATCTAGTCAAAATGAGTTAGTACAGAGGATTGCAAACTTAGGGAATACTGGAGATGAGGCACTATCATTCCAAAGGGTATTAGATAGGTTAAATAAGAGACAATTAGAAGAGGTTGGAACCAATCGTACACAAGATAGACCAATAAACATATTACAAAAAAGAAAAAACGAACTAGATGTTGCCTTAAAGACAGAAAAAGATTTCTTGGAAGGAAAAGAAAATTTACAAGAAGAAAAATCTATGATAATGAAAAATTTAGAACAAGAAAAAAATAAAAATAATTTAATTCGTGAAATAGAAAAAATAATAAAAGAAAAAAATATAGAATTAGAAAAAAATAATTTAAAAATAAAAATAAAAAATGATAATGAAGAAAAAATTAAAAAAATAAAAGATGAAAAAAATAATTTAAATAATAATTTACAAAATTTACAAAATAAATTAGAAAATAAAAATAAAATAAAAGATGAAATTAAAAATTCTAAAAAAGAAAAAAGTATATTTTTAATTATTTTTATTTTAATAATTATTTTAAATATTTTTAATTATATTTTTAATCCAATAAAAATATTAAAATATATTTTATTAATTTTTATTCCATTTGAATTTTTAATATATTTTTTAATAAATAAAAATAAAAAAATAAAAATAAAAAATGAGGTAGAAAAAGAAGAAGAAAATATAAAAAAAGAAATTACAGGATTTAATAGTCAAATAAATTTATTAGAAACAGAAATTCAAAAACTACAAGATGAAATACAATTAGAAAAAGAAAAAATAATAAATAAAATAGAAATAAAAAAACAAGAATTAAAAAACAAATATTATTATTTAAATAAATATAATACAAGCGAAAATAAATTTAATATAAATAAAGATGATATAAATGAAAATAATATGAATAATAATAAATACTTTTTTAATAATGAAATTAATTCTAATGATTATAATGAATTATTTTTAATAGAAGATGAATCAAAAATAGAAGAAGAATTAGAAAAATCTAATAAAAAAATAATGGAACTTAATTTAGAATTAAATCATATACAATATGATGAAAAAAATATTTTAGAAAAAACAGAAGAAATTATTTCATTAAAAGAAGAAAAAGAGGATGTTGATGAAAAATTATCTTTATTAGAAGAAAAAAATAAATATTTCCAAATTACAAAAGAACTTATAGAAAAAGCTTATAAAAAAATGAAAAATAATGTAACCCCAAAATTTACTCAAAACTTATCTAATATTGCACAAAAAATATCAAATGGAAAATATAAAAAAGTATCAATAAATCAAGAAAAAGGATTAGTAGTTGAGACAGAAAATGGGGAGTATATTCCAGTAGGAATTTTAAGTACAGGAACAATTGATCAACTATATTTATCATTAAGATTATCAATGTTAGATGAAATATCAAAAGAAAAAATGCCAATTATTTTAGATGAAGCTTTTGCATATTATGATGATGAAAGATTAAGAAATATATTACTATTTTTATCAAATGAATGTAAAGATCATCAAGTTATTTTATTTACATGCCATTATAGAGAAAGAGAAATTTTAGAGAAAGAAAAAATTGACTATAATTGGGTAGAATTATAAAATACAGGTCATACTTGAAATTTATGAAACTTTAGGGTATAATACTAATGTTAAAATTAAATTTGTTAAGAATAATTTAGATAAAAAATAAATTTCTATGAATAAATTAGCAAAAATAAATTAACTAAAATTAAATTCAAGGAGAAAAGATAATGTTTCAAAAATTAGATGAGGTAGAAAAACGATATGAAGAGGTTACTAAAAAAATTAGTGATCCAGAAACAATTGCAAAACAAGATGAATGGAAAAAGCTTATGAAAGAGCATGCTGAAATTGAACCAGTAGTTTTAAAATATAAAGAATATAAAAAAGCAAATCAAGCAATTGAAGACGCAAAAGAAATGCTAAATGATCCAGAAATGAAAGAATTAGCAGAGCTTGAAATAGCAGAAAATAAAGAAAAATTACCAAAATTAGAAGAAGAAATAAAAATATTACTTATTCCAAAAGACCCTAATGATGATAAGAACGTTATATGTGAAATTCGTGGTGGAGCTGGAGGAGATGAAGCAGCATTATTTGCAGGTACTTTATTTAGAATGTACTCTATGTATGCAGAGAAAAAGCATTGGAAATTAGAAATATTAAATGAAAATGAAACAGGTCTTGGAGGTTACAAGGAAGTTTCATTTATGATTACAGGAAAAGGTGCCTATAGCAGATTAAAATTTGAAAGTGGAGTACATCGTGTACAAAGAGTACCAGATACAGAGGCAAGTGGAAGAATACATACATCAACAGCAACAGTAGTTGTTTTACCAGAAGTAGAAGATGTAGAAGTTGATATAAATCCAGCAGACATTAAAATGGAAGTATATAGAGCATCTGGTGCAGGTGGACAACACATAAACAAGACTTCATCTGCTGTACGTTTAATTCACGTTCCTACAGGAACAGTTGCAGAATGTCAAACAGAAAGATCACAATTCCAAAATAGAGATTATGCAATGAGATTACTTCGTTCTAAATTATATGAAGAACAAAAACAAAAACAAGATGCAGAAGTGGCTAATGCCAGAAAAAGCCAAGTTGGAAGTGGAGATAGAAGCGAAAAAATAAGAACATATAACTATCCACAAGGTCGTATTACTGACCATAGAATTGGACTTTCAATTTATCAAATGGAAAACTTCTTAAATGGAGACTTAGATGAAATGATTGATAGCTTAATTACAGCAGATACGGCTGAAAAATTAAAAGGTAGCGAAGAAGAATAAAATAAAAAAAGTATGTGTATAAAATTTAACGTGCACATACTTTTTTATTGTAATAATTAATAAAAAGTCATATAGAAAATTTGCTTAAAAAAATAAAATGAAGTTATTATAAAAAGCTATATGAAAAATAATTATAAAAATTTGTAATGAAATCAGAAAAAATGACACATATAGATAGAAGAGGTAAAAAAATGGAAAATATAGAAGAAGTTTATAAACAACATTCTAAAACAGTCTACAAATACCTATTATATTTAACTAATGGAAATCAGGATTTATCTGAAGAAATAACAAGCGAAACTTTTGCAGTAGCAGTAGAAAAAATAAATAAATTTAAAGGCAATTGCAAAGTATCTGTGTGGCTTTGTCAAATAGCAAAATTCTTATGGTATAAAGAAGCAAAAAAGAAAAATAAAGTTCAATGGGAAGACTTAGAAAATTTAGAAGATGAAAACAATATGGAAGATACCATAATAGAAAAAGATGAAAAATTACAAATATTTAAAGATATCCAAAAGTTAGATGAAAAAACTAAAGATGTTATGTATTTAAGATTAATGGGAAATTTAAGCTTTATTGAAATTGCAGAAATATTGGGGAAAACGCCTAATTGGGCAAGAGTTACATATTATAGAGGCAAAGAAAAACTAAAATAACAAGATAAAAAATAAAAGATAAAAGATTAAAAATTAAAAATAAAAAATTAAAAATTAAAATTAAAAATAATTAATAAAGAAAGGTAAGTATAATATATTAAATTTTAGACTTATATTATACAAAGGGAATTAAATATGAATAAAGAAAATGAATGTGAAATTGTACAAGATTTATTATTAAATTACGAAGATGGAGTTTTACACAAATCAACAGAAGACTTTGTAAAAAAACATATAGCGACGTGCGAAAATTGCAAAAGAAGATTAAAGGAAATAAAACAAGATATAGAACATATGCAAGAGCAAGAAGAACAAGAAAAAGAAATTGATTACTTGAAAAAAATAAATAAGAAAATAAATGTAAAAAAGATATTACTTATTATTATTTCAACAATGTTAGCAATTATAATAATATTAAATGTAGCTGTGTTTATAAATTATAATAATATGAAGGAACAATTAGGAAATTTTAAAATATTTTTAAGTGATGATATAACAAATGAGGAATTAAAAAATATAGAAGAAGTTATAAAAAATATAGACGATAAAGCTGAAATTCAATATGTTTCAAAAGAAGAAGTGTTAGATGAAACAAAAGAAAAGTTTTCTAGCAAAGAAAATTTAATAGAGCAATATGAACAAAATAATCCTTTTATGGCATATTACATAGTAAAAACTGATTTTATAGAAAAGTTACAAGAAGAACTTAAAGATGTTAAAGGAGTAAGTAATACATCCTCTTTAATTCATTTAAATCCATATGAATTATTTATAGGTACAATAGCTAAAAAACTAACATCAAAATAATCATTTTTTGATAATTCATAAATATAATTATAATAAAAGCAAGGAATATATAAAATATTTCTTGCTTTTATGCATAATTCAATTTACATAAAAACAATATAATATAAAGAAAGGATATACTTGTAAAATTATGTAAATAAATTTTGAAGTATATTATAGGGAAAATTTGATTTGAATGAAATATTAAAAGCAACTTTAATCGGTTTATTTTTTGGAACCTTTGGAACAACAATAGGAGGAATATTAGGTGCAAAACTTAAAAATCCATCTCAAAAATTTTTAAGTTTTATTTTAGCATTTGCGTCAGGACTTATGCTTGCAATAGTATGTTTTGACCTTTTACCAGAAGCCTTTGAGTTAACAACACTTCCTACAGTATTTTTAGGAATAATATTAGGAATAATTTCAATGATTTTCTGCGACCTTATAGTTGATAAGAAATTTAGTAATAAAAGAAGCTTAAATAGTAATAGTTTATTAAAAACAGGTATAATTGTAAGCATTGGTTTAGCACTTCATAATTTTCCAGAAGGTTTAGCTATTGGTTCTGGATTTGGTGCATCCTTAAAATTAGGGTTATCACTTGCAATTGCAATATGTCTTCATGATATACCAGAAGGAATAAGTATGTCAGTTCCAATGAAAAATGGAGGAATGAAAACTAGTAAAGTAATCTTTTATGTAGTTTTATCAGGAGTTACAACAGGGATAGGAGCATTTTTTGGAGCACTTATTGGTGGAATTTCACAAAGCGTAATTGCGATGTGTTTAGCTTTTGCAGCAGGAGCAATGATTTATATTGTTTCAGGTGAACTTATACCAGAATCAAATAGTTTGTATCATGGAAGAATGACAGCAATTGGAAATATAGCCGGCCTATTAATAGGAATTTTAGCAATGAGCATTGGATAATGTTTAATATTAAATAGAAAATAAAGAAATACTAAAAATTATAAATTTATTTTTAAAATAACAAAAGAATTTAAAATTATACAAAAAATTTAATACAAAAATTTTAATACAAAAATTTAATACAAAAATTTTAATATTTAATTGTGCAAAAATTATATGTATGATACAATAAGAAATGCTTAAAGCGTAATAAAAAATAAATTTATCACATAATAGAAATAATTAAAGTGTAATTAAATTTTATAGGCAATGTAAAATAAATGGAAAAGCAAAAAAAGAAAAGCGGAGGAAAAGTAGTGAAAATAATGTTTATTTGCACAGGAAATATTTGCAGAAGCGCAATGGCTGAAGCAATGCTTAAAAAGATGATAGAAGGAGAAGAAAATATAGAAGTGTGTTCAGCAGGAATATATGCAGATACAGGTGATATTCCAACACAAGATGCAATAGAAGTAATGAAAGATTATAATATTGATTTAACTAAACATCGAGCTACAAATATACAAGATTCTGAAATAGAAAAAATGGATTTAATATTATGTGCGACAAGGTCTCATAAATTGGCTGTTATACAAGAATATCCAAATCTTAAAGATAAGGTATATACAATAAAAGAATATGCAGGATTTTCAAAAGAAGGTAATAATTTTGATATTTCAGATCCTTGGGGTTATAACAAAAAAGTATATGAAGAATGTGCTAAAGAAATTTATACATGTTTAGAAATAATTAAAAATAAATTGTTAGAAGAGAATAATAAAGAACAATAGAAAAGGAAGATGAAAATGCAAGATTTATTAGAAGAATTAAATGATAGACAAAAAGAAGCGGTACTTAATACAGATGGACCATGCTTAGTAATAGCAGGAGCAGGAAGTGGAAAAACAAAAGTATTAACACATAAAATAGCGTACTTAATTTCAGAAAAAAATGTAAGCCCATGGAATATTTTAGCAATTACATTTACAAATAAAGCAGCAAGTGAAATGAAACAAAGGGTGGAAAAAATTGTTGGACCAGTAGCTATGGATATGTGGATGGGAACCTTCCACTCTATTTGTGTAAAAATTTTAAGAAGATATATTGATAGAATAGGTTTTGATACATCATTTTTAATATTTGATACATCAGACCAAAGAACTGTAGTAAAAGAGTGTTTAAAAACATTAAATATAGATGATAAAATGTTTACAGATAGAAGTGTTTTATCTGAAATAAGTAATGCAAAAAATGAAATGTTAACACCAAAAGCATATCAAACTAAATATTCAGGAGAATATCGTAAAGAAAAAATAGGACAAGTATATGAATTATATCAAAAGAGATTAAAAGAAAATAATGCCATAGATTTTGATGATATAATAAATTATACAATTGATATTTTAACTAATAACCCAGATGTACTTGAATATTATACAGAAAAATTTAGGTATGTATTAGTAGATGAATATCAAGATACTAACAAAGCACAATTCACCCTTGTATCAATACTTGCATCACGTTATGGAAATATTACAGTAGTAGGTGATAATGACCAAGGAATATATAGCTTTAGGGGAGCTGATATTACTAATATTTTAAATTTTGAGAAAGACTTTCCAGGAACTAAAATTATTAAGTTAGAGCAAAATTATCGTTGCACAGGAAATATTCTAAAAGTTGCAAATAGTGTTATAAAACATAATGAAAATAAATATGAAAAAAAATTATGGACTGAAAATGAAGAAGGAAATCTTCCAAATTTATATCAAGCAGAAGATGAATATGACGAAGGAAGATACATAGTAGAACAAATAAATCATTTAAAAACAGAAGAATATTTCAAGCTAAAAGATTTTGTAATTTTATATCGTATGAATGCACAATCAAGAGCGATTGAAGACATATTAAGAAGAGAAGACATTGCATATAAAGTAGTAGGAGGAGTAAAATTCTACGAAAGAAAAGAAATTAAAGATGCAATAGCATATTTAAGATTAATACATAATACATCTGATAATTTATCATTAAAAAGAATTATAAATGAGCCAAAACGTGGTATTGGAAAGACAAGTTTAGATAATATACAAGAAATATCAGACAAAACAGGATTATCTATGTATGAAATAATTAAAAACACTGATCAATATGGACTTAGCAGAATAAAAGAAACTGCACAAGGATTTGTAAATTTCATTGAAGAAATGAGAGTAAAAAAAGAAGAACTTACAATATCTGAATTATTAAAAGAAGTTTTAAGAAAATCTGGCTATACAAAAGCCTTAGAAACTGAAAATACTGTAGAAGCAGAGTCAAGAATAGAAAACTTAGAAGAATTTTTAACAGTAGCAATGGAATTTGAAGAAGAATCAGCAGACAATAGTTTAGCAGAATTTCTAGAGAGTATTACACTTTCTAGTGATGTTGATGAAATACAAGATGAAGAAAATACAGTTACATTAATGACACTTCATAGTGCAAAAGGATTAGAATACCCTGTAGTATTCTTAGTAGGAATGGAAGAAGGAATTTTTCCTGGATATAAATCAATAGGAGAGCCAAAAGAATTAGAAGAAGAAAGACGATTATTTTATGTAGGAATTACAAGAGCAAAACAATTTTTATATTTAACTTGTAGCAAACATAGAACGATATTTGGCTCTACTAGTTATAATGCAATTTCAAGATTTGTAAAAGAAATACCAGAAAACTTGCTAGAAGGAGATTTTACAAATAGTAATGAAGATGACTTTGAAGATTCATCATATGATTGGGAATACTCAAAAGCATATAGAAATGGCAATAATTCAAGAAATGGATATTATAATTCTAATAACGAAATAAATAATGGAAATAATAATTTCGGCGGAAGTTATTTTGGAAATAATGTAGGCGGAAAAGTTAAAACATATAAAATCGGAAATGAAGATAATATACCTACTAAACCAAAAGTAGCTGCAAGTAACTATCAATTTAGAACAGCAGAAAGCTTTTTAAATTCATTAGGGCAAAAGAAAGTGCAAAATGAATTTGATATTAACAAATACAAAGAAGGAACTAGAATTTATCACAAGAAATTTGGAGAAGGTACAATTCAAAAAGTTGAAGCAGAAGATGATGATTATAAGGTAGATATACAATTTGATAAATCTGGTCATAAAAGATTAATGGCAAAATTTGCAGGATTAGAAGTTATAGATTAAAAAGCTATTAAAATGCTACCAAAATAACTACATAAAAAATAATTATAAACTATCAAAAAAATAAAAACAGCCAAACTGCCTAGTACTACGGAAATAAAAAGAAGCGGAAATTTTTAAAGCAGAAAATTAATCAAAATCTATTGTAAAAAATATTTAATTGATGTAAAATATAACAGAAGTAAAAAAAGATAGGAGTGTTTAAAATTAATACTATAAAAAGATTTTTAATGTTTTTTAGAACATCTATAAAAGTTATTATATTAACAATTATATCTATTTTTCTTATTTGTAGTGCAGTTGCTTTTTGCTATAAACCAACTTATGCAGTTAGTTTAAATGGAGAAGTAATTGGCTATACAGCAGATAAAAGCAAATTGCAAAATAGAATTAATCAATATATGGAGGGAGAATCAGAAGAAGGCATCGCTTTTAGACAAATTGATTCTCTACCACAATATACACTTTGCTTACTAAAAAAAGATTATGAATTTAATGATGATGAAATATATGCAAAAGTTACGGAAAATGGTACACAATACTATAAATATTATGCAATTACAGATGAAAAAAAGGAAAAATATTATGTAGCTACATTTGAAGAAGCTGAAAGTGTAATAAAAAAATTAAAAAGTAAAGACAGTATGAATAAAAATGATCTTGGAATTGTAGAAAAATATGATACAAAAACAAAAAAATTCACATCAGTAGAAACTTGCGTTTCTAAACTATATGAAGCAAGACCTAAAGTTACCTATGTTGCAACAGTATCATCAGGGGCAGTTTCAGGAACATCAAGTCAAAAAGTTGATATAGGTATATCTTTTATAAAACCAATTTCAGGAATAATAACATCAAGATTTGGAAGTAGAGAAAGTATTCGTAGTTCAGCACATAGAGGATTAGATATTGCAACTTCTACAGGAACACCAATAAAAGCAGCAGCAGGTGGAACAGTAGTGGCAGCAGGTTATAGTGGTTCATATGGAAATATGGTACGTATTTCACATGGAAACGGTGTTGAAACCTTATATGCACATTGTAGTGTATTAAATGTATCAACAGGTCAGGCTGTAACTCAAGGTCAAGTAATTGCAAAAGTTGGAACTACAGGTAATGTAACGGGTCCACACTTACACTTTGAAGTAAGAAAAAATGGAGTATTATTAAATCCACAAAATTATGTATACTAAAATTTACTTAAAGAATAGTCCCATTTAAAGTAATATATTTAATATAAAATGAACAATATATGTTTTGCTTGTGTCTTGTTGTCGCAACCTTTTATGAAAAAAGATGTAGAATATCTACATCTTTTTTCAATATATGATGGTTGCTCCAAGCGCACTTCACTTCGTTCCGTTTGAACGCTACGCGACACTACACAAAACATATATTGTTCATTTACTATTATATTGTATTTTAGTTCATTTTATTTTATGAAGTTTTTTTAAGTACTTAGGAAGTTTTCTTTACGAAATTTTCAAACCCAATTTCCAAAGCATTGTTTTTCATAACTAAAGTACCACATTCTTTTAGCTTACTTGCAAAAACTTTTGAATTAGTGATACATCTTGCAAATTCTGTTATACAAGTATAAAATTTTATTTTATCAATAACCACTGAATGAATATCATTCATAAGTAAATAATAATTATTCTTATAACTATAAAGCTCAATATTATCAGCAATTTCACTACTATACATCATTAAATTTCTTTGACTTAAAAATTTTAGCAAACTGCAAAAATCCTCAAAAGAGTGGAATATGTAAATAGCTTGTGTAGTAGAAGGATTTATACATTTTCTTTTTATCATAAGTTTTCTTTTTAAAACTTTATTCTTATCAGCTTCTGGAGTAATTTTTGTAATTGTAAAAACAAAATTAGTATCTGCTAAAGCTAAAGCCTCAATTTTTAAATTTGAATTTTCAGCATCAAAGCCAGTTTCCTTTTTAGCTTCTTCTAACATATCCAGTAAAATATCTTGAGATTCAATATTATTAGACATAAAAGCTTGAAAATCAATATTCTTTTCTGCTAAATCTTGAATAGTTAAAATAATTCTTATTTTATTATCACTAAGTTTTTCAAATTTCATTAAAAGTCCTCCAAAATATACTTATCTTTAATAATATTATACTACTATAAATCAATAAATGAAACCAACAAAATATGGAAATTTTTTTGTGTTTATAAATATAACACAGAAAAATAAAAAAGAAAACACTTTTATGTTAAAAATATATAAATAATAAAATTAATTAATATTTTTAATAAAATAAAACTATATAATTTTATATTAAAAATATAATAATTATCTTGAAAAAAATAGTATTTGAATATATAATACTAGCATATGGAAAAATAGAAGAAGATACTAAGGAGGAAGCAAAAATGGCAGTAAGAGAAAAAAATATATGGATACTAATTTTATTCCTTTTATCCGGAATAGTAGTAGGAGGTCTAATAGGGGAATTAGCATCTCAAGTTGATTTCTTATCATGGTTATCATACGGAAAAGAATTTGGATTAACAGCACCAGTAGAATTAGACTTAAGTGTTATTAAATTAACATTTGGTTTAATGTTCAAAATTAATATTGCAAGTATTGTAGGAATTGTATTAGCCATTTTTATTTATAAAAAGATATAAAAGAATTTAAATTTATTTAAACTCATACTTTATTTAATTCAAAAGATATTTATTTGGGGGCTAAAATAGAAAGGAATGAAAAAACATGTCAATTAAAATGAAAGAGCTCCCAATTTCAGAGAGACCTTATGAAAAAATGGAAATGTACGGAGAAAGCATACTTTCCAACGCAGAACTACTAGCGATTATTATTAAAAGTGGAACAAAAGAAGAAAGCTCAGTTGCATTAGCACAAAAAATACTTTCGCTAGGAAAAGAATATAGTAAAGACACATTAAGTTTTTTGCAAGATATTACTATAGAAGAACTTACCAAAATAAATGGAATAGGAAAAGTAAAAGCACTACAAATAAAAGCTGTTTGTGAGCTAGCAAAAAGAATTTCTAGACCAATTGATAATCAAAAAATAAAAATAAAATCTCCACAAGATATAGTTAATTTAGTAATGAATGAATTAAAATTAGAAAAAAGGGAAATAGTGAAAGTTGTAGTATTAAATTCCCAAAACGTAATTATAAAAATACAAACTATAGCATTAGGAAAAACTAACTCTGCAAATATTGATATAAAAGATATTTTCACAGAAGCAATAAAAAGAGGGTTAAATAAAATCATATTATTGCATAATCATCCTAGTGGAAACTCAATACCAAGCAAACAAGATATAGACTTTACAAAAAGAATAGAAGAAGCAGGAAATTTATTAAATATTCAATTATTAGACCACATAATAATTGGATATAATGAATATACAAGTATAAAATCATATTTATTAAAGAAAGGAAGAACAATATGAACTTATTAGGATGGAATTCAAAAGATATAGGAGTTGACTTAGGTACAGCTAATATAATTATTACAGTAAAAGGAAAAGGAATAGTATTAAATGAACCATCTGTAATTGCAATTGAAAAAGGAACAGGAGAAATTTTAGCAACAGGAAATGAAGCAAAAGAAATGCTAGGAAGAACACCAGAAAATATAAATGCAATAAGACCAATGCAAGAAGGAGTAATTGCAGATTATACCGCAACAGGTCTTATGATAAAAACAATGCTACAAAAAGTATGCAAAAGATATAATGCTGGAAGACCTAGAGTTGTAGTTGGAGTTCCATCTGGAATTACTGAAGTGGAAAAAAGAGCTGTAGAAGAATCTATATTACAAGCAGGTGCAAAAGAAGTTTACTTAATAGAAGAACCAATGGCAGCAGCTATAGGTGCAGGATTAGATGTTGCAGAGCCAGCAGGTAACATAATTGTTGATATCGGAGGAGGAACAACAGAAGTTGCCATAATATCATTAGGTGGAATAGTTGTTAGCAATTCTCTTAGAATAGGTGGAGACAAGCTAAATCAAGATATAGTAAATTATGTAAAGAAAGAAATGAATTTAGCAATAGGTGAAAATATGGCAGAGCAAATAAAAATATCAATAGGATGTGCTAAACCATTAATGGCAGAAGAAGTAGACAAAATAAGAGGAAGAAATTTAGGAAACGGATTCCCAGAAACAATAGAAATAACTTCTACACAAATACAAGAAGCAATATCTGAATCAGTAGAAAAAATCATAGATGTAATTAAACAAACACTAGAAAGAACACCACCAGAACTTGCATCAGACATCATGGAAAAAGGAATAGTATTAACAGGAGGGGGTTCATTACTTAAAAACTTTGATCAGTTATTATCAGAAAGAACAGATATGCCAGTATACATAGCCGAAAAACCATTAGAATGTGTTGCTCAAGGTGCAGAAAAAGCACTAGAAGATATAGAAAAATTAAAAGTTGTACTTATGAATTCAAGAAAAAGATAATATTTTGAAATCAAGTTATCATAAATAAGTTTATAATAAGTTTATGAAATTGGTAAAAAGATAATATTTTAAAATGGGAGCGTGCAATGTATAAAAATAAAAAAACAGGGATAATTGGAGTGGTTATTACAACTATTATTTTAATAATAATAGTAATACTATCTAATGTTAACATAAAAGGAATTTCATATTTAGAAAATATCTTTACTAGTATTGTAATGCCAATTCAAAATGGTTTTGTATACTTGAAAAATAAAATAGAAGGAAATCAAGATTTCTTTACAAATATAGATACATTGAAAGCTGAAAACGACGAACTAAAAAAGAAAAATAGTGAATTAGAAAAATCATTAAGAGAATTAGAAATTGTAAAATCTGAAAATGAAACTTTAAAAGAATATGTAAACTTAAAAGATAAATATTCAGAGTATAAAACAATACCGGCATACATTATAAATAAAGATATTCAAAACTATACAAAAACTATAATAATAAATGTAGGAGAAAAAGATGGAGTTAAGCCTAATATGACAGTAATTGCAGACCAAGGACTAGTTGGCTATGTAATTTCTACAACTAGCAGAACTGCAAAAGTTCAAACTATCATCGATACAGCCACATCTGTTAGTAGTGTAATAACAAGTTCTAGAGAAACAGTAGTAGTTAGTGGAACCTTGGAAGATAATTCAACCTTAAGAGCCACATACATTCCAACAGATGCTACATTAATGGAAAATGACACACTTGAGACATCTGGGTTAGGTGGTATTTATCCAAAAGGCATACGTATAGGTACAATAAAACAAATAGTAAATACAAAAAATATTATAGATAGGTATGCTTATATACAAACAGCAGTTGATTTTGGCAAATTAGAAACAGTATTAGTTATTACAAACAATGAAGAATAATAAACATAATACGATTACGGTAAATGTAAAAGCTAAATAATCATAAATCAGTAATAAAATAAATAAGAAAAGAGCAGAGTAAAAATTGTAGTAATAAAATAAAAAAACGCAAGGAAGGTGAGCAAGTGAAAAAATTTCTAGTGATTATAGGAATTATAATTACATTTTTTATAATTTATTTTTTACAAGCTAATTTTTTTACTTGGTTTACAATTGCTGGAATAATGCCAAACTTGTTTATTATATTTGTTATATTTATAGGTCTATTCATAGGTAAGAAATTAGGATTAGTTTTTGGAGCAATTTTTGGAATTTATATAGACATACTTATAGGAAAAACAATTGGTCCATCTGGAATAATGCTTGGAATAATTGGACTGATTGCAGAATATATAGACAAAAGTTTTTCAAAAGATAGTCGTATTACAATTATGAGTATAACAGCAGTATGCACTGCTATACATGAAATAGGAATGTATATGTTTCAAATAATAAAATGGGAAACAATTATAGAAATAATTCCATTCTTGAAAATACTATTAGTGGAAATATTTTTCAATGCAATTTTAGTAATTATTCTATATCCAATTATTCAGAAATTAGGGCAAAAGATAGAAAATATATTTAAAGGAAATACCATTTTAACACGTTATTTTTAGGTAACATAAAATTAAAAATCATATAAAAATAGATTTTTAAGTAGTAAAATGAAAGGAGAAAAAATTGAAAAATAAAAAAGCAAGAAATGAAAAGATAAGATACAATATTATAATAATGTTAGTATACATAATTGGAATTATCTTGCTATTTCAGTTATTTAATTTACAAATAGTACATGGAGAAGAATATAGGCAAACTTCAAACACAAGGTTAACCAGAGAATCTACTTTAAAAGCTGCAAGAGGTGATGTAACAGATACAAATGGAAACAAGCTAGTTACTACAAAAATAGGATATAGTCTAGAATTATATAAAACAAAAATGGACAACCAAACTTTTAATCAAACAATATTAAAATTAGTAGAACTATTAGAAAAAAATGGTGATAAATGTATAGACAATTTACCAATAAAGGTAAAACCATATGAGTTTACAATAAAAGATGAAGAAAGTCAAAAGAAATGGAAAGTAAACAATGGAATAGATGAAAATATGACAGCAGAAGAAGTTTTTAACTCCTTAAAACAAAAATATGATATACAAGAAGAAGACCCAGAAAAAGCCAGAAAAATTATGGTAGTAAGATATGAAACAAGCAGAAATGGATTTGGAAATATCAAACCAGTAACTATATCAAAAAATATTAGTAGTTTAAGTGTAAATGAAATAAGAGAGCAAAGTAGTTATTTCCCAGGAGCTGGTGTGGTTACAGAGCCAGTTGTAGTATATCCTTATGGAAGCTTAGCATCACATGTTTTAGGGCAGGTAGGTGCAATATCTGAAGAAGAATATGAAACTAGAAAAGATACTTATAATATAAATGATATAATAGGAAAAACTGGAATAGAAGCAACCTTAGAAGAATATTTAAAAGGACAAGATGGCATAAAGCAACTAGATATGGCAGTAGATGGAACTATTACAGGGGAATATATTACTAAAGAAGCAATAGCAGGAAATAATGTTACTTTAACAATTGATGCAAATTTACAAAAAGTAGTAGAAGATGCACTAAAAAAGAATGTAGAAAAAATTAAAAAAGGTGAGTATGGAAAGAAATATAATGCAGATGGTGGAGCAGTAATTGTAATGGATGTAAATACCGGAGAAGTCCTAGCATTAGCAAGCTACCCAGACTATGAGCCAGAATTATACATTACAGGAATTACTGAAGAAAAGTTAGAAGAATATAATAAAGGAAGTAACTTATATAATAGAGCAATTACAGGGTCATATGCACCTGGATCAATATTTAAAATGGTAGTAGCAACAGCTGCATTAGAAACAAAAACAGTTACAGAAAATGAAACAGTAAATGACATAGGAAAATACCCTAGAGGCTATCATCCAGCATGTTGGTATTATACACAATATGGATATGGACATGGACATTTAAATATAAAGCAAGCAATTCAAAAATCTTGTAATTATTTTTTCTATGAAATGGGATATAGAATGGGAATTTCACCAGTAATAAAATATGCAAAAATTTATGGATTAGGTTCAAAAACAGGAATAGAACTATATGGAGAAGGAAACGGAATAGTAGATTTAGAAGAATATTGTAAAAAACAAACTGGACAAGACTGGCAATTTGGTGATACACTATCTGCTGTAATAGGGCAAAGCTACAATGAATACACACCTATTCAAATAGCAAAATATATAAGTATGATAGCAAATGGTGGAAAAGAAGTAGATGTTACTTTAATAAAATCAATTACAGATATTGATGGAAATGAAATAAATAAACAAGAAATTACAGAAAAAATAGATAAAGAATTAGGAAATGAAACTACAAAAAAATTGACAGATTTAGATATTAATAAAAATACATTAGAAATTGTAAGAAAAGGAATGAAAGGTGTTACTAGTGAAAGTGGAGGAACTGCATATTATATTTTCTCAGATTTAGGAATTGATATTGCTGGAAAAACTGGTTCAGCAGAAACAAGTACAAAAGGAAGAGTAAATGGATGGTTTGCTGGATTTGCTCCATATGATAATCCAGAAATTGCAGTAGTAGTATTGATAGAAAATGCAGGAGCAGGAGGAAATGTAGCACCTGTTGCAAAAGAAATTATAAAATCATACTTTGGAACAGATGCAAAGAATGTAAAAGAAGATACAACAGCGATTCCAAGCACAGGAGAAACAAGATAAATATTAAAAAAGAAAGGGTATATTTATAAAAACCATTATTTTTAATAGGTATTATAAATATATTATAAGGGAAAAAAATGAAAAATTGTATTAGTGTCCAAACCAAAAAAGATCAAGTAATAATCAATGTAGATGAAAAAGGGGAACAAAAGGAAATTTTGCAAGAACTAAAGAAAAAAGTATCAGAATTAAAAAAATTATATAAAGAAGATAAAACTCCTATTTTAGTAACAGGTAAGGTTTTTAAGAATAAAGAAATGGAGCAAATTCAAGAAGTTATTCAAGGAATAATTTCTGTTGAAGTAAATTTTGATACACCAAAAATATTGGGATTACATGGAATTAAGAAAACCTTTAGTAAAGAAATTGCAACATCTGAAACAAAATTTCATAGAGGTTCTTTAAGGTCAGGGCAAAAAATAGAATTTGAAGGAAGCTTAGTGGTTCTAGGTGATGTTAATGCTGGGGCAGAAGTACTAGCAGGAGAAAATATCGTAGTATTAGGAATTCTAAGAGGTATAGCACATGCAGGAGCAAAAGGAAATAAAGAAGCAATTATTGCAGCAGCATCAATAGAATCAGTACAAATTCGTATTGCAAGTATAATAAAAGAAATAGAAAAAGATGAATTAGAAGAAATAAAAACGTGTGCATATGTAAATGACGAAGATAAAATAATATTAGAATAATTAATCTAAAGGTTTACATATTATTATAAACATGTATTATGTTAAAAAAGTATATAATGCAAAAAATACTTTATACATCAATCTATCTGCTTAAAACTACATAATAAAGCAAGAATAGACTATGTAAGAAGCAACAAAACTAAAGCAAACATTAGATAGTTATCTTTAATATCTTCTTTGTATAAAAAGAAAATAAGGCAAATTAAAAGAATATCATCATAATACAATTTTAATCCAAAAATTTCAAAAAAAGAATTATCTTCATTAGAAGATTTTTCGTTCAAAATTCTCTCCTTTTTTTGTTGAGATTCAGAAGGAGAGACTTTTTTTGATTCTGACATACCGTTTACATAACTAGACTTATAATTACGATAAGGATAATAATTTTTCGAATGAGGAAAATTAAAAAAAGGATAATTATATATCATTTTTCTTTTCACCACCTGAAGTATTCATCATTTCAAATATTTTTCCTATGCGAAATAATTTTATATATTCATCAACTTTATTTTTTCTACTTTCTCTTAGATATGGCTTTAAAGATCTAAGCAAATTAGACCTTGGATCAGACTGATTTTGATTCATATTATCCATTATAGATTTCATTTTAAGAATAGTATTTATATCAAAATCAGGCATTTCTGAAGAATTTTGGTTCATATTATCTTGGCTAGAAGAATTTTTTGAGAAGTTATTTGCAGTATTATTAGAGGTGTTATTTGAAACATCATTAAAAGTATTTTTAGAAGAAAATTGTTCAAGCATATTTTTCAAATCATCAGGTATTTGATTATTTTTTATCATATTATTAACTTTTTGCATAATATCAGAAATATCTTCACTCATTATTTTATGATAACTCAATATAAAATTTAAGAGTTATTTCTCCTTCCATTAAAAGTTTGGCCATTATTATTATTGTAATTCTTATTATAGCTACCATTGTTGTTATTGTTATAATTGCTATTGTTACTATTATTATTTAGCATTTTGCTAATTTGGTTTAAACCTTCTTCAACTTGCTTTTTATCCATTTGAGAAAGCATATTCATAAGTTTTGCAACATCAATATCTTTAGGAATATCCATAAAAAAGTTGCTCCTTTCAAAATTAATCAAAAATTTAAACAATAGTATAAAACTTCATTTATCTATATTTGCATATTATTTATACTTATTATCCTTCGATTTATCTATATTTATATATATTCAATTCTTAAAAAAATGTTACTAAAAGATAAAATAATTTAGCAAATGAAGATTACAATATAAATATTATGTAAACAAACAAAACAAAAAAATTAGGTTTATGACAAAAATTGCTAAATTGTTACAAAAATTTAATATTTCTAGACAAAAAACACTATCCGTAAACACAAATAATATTTTTAATCTCAATTAGAAAAAATAACCATTGAAAAAATAAATAAATGTGGTAAATTGATATTATAGAACAATTATGTTCATAAGAAGATTTAGGAGGTTACTATGAGACTTAAGAAAAAAATTATATCAATAATCATGTTAGTAATATTACTTAGTGGCAACTTGTTAAATGTAGGTTCACAAGTAATAGCGTTATCAAGTACATTACCTGTACAAAATAGTAAAACAAATAGCTCTAATGTAGAATTTAATAGTTACTTAGAGGGTGGAGATCATGAGAAAACACTTGATACATCAACAGGTGGTAATTTATACATTAAAGTAAATGTAAAAGAAAGTGGCTATTTAAGAAATGGAATAGTAGAACTAGAAAATCAAAATTTTGAAGTAGATAGTAGCCAAATAGAATCTAACTATATACAAAAAATAGAAAATGAAAAAATCTATTTGGAACAAATAAAAAGTGGCGAGGAAGTTTTAATAAGCTTACCAATCACTTTTAAAAAGGATGTTCAAATAGATAATGATTATTTTTCAAAAGATACAAGAATATATTTTAGTGGAAACTATATAAATGGAAATGGCGACGAGAAAAAAGTAGAAAAAACAATAACAAACAGAATAAAATGGCAAGCTAATCCAGAAATAGAAATAGAAGGAGAAGTGTCTAAATATATACCATATCATAAAGATAATGAATATGGAGTTATGGTACAAAGTAAAATAACAACAGGAATAAAAGAAAATAAATTACCAATAGCAAAAACAAAATTACAAATAGAAGTACCAGAAATAAAACTTCCAAATACAGATGAAGAAGCACAAAATCAATTATCAGAAGAAATGTTAGTAGGAGAGCCAACGGAAGAATTTGAAAGTAAAAAACCAGAAAGGATAAGTGTTATTTCAAATTCCTTAAAAGCAACGAAAGGAAACTCAAGTGAAAATATATTTGGAAAAGAAAATTATACTTATAATAAAGAAGAAGGAAAAATAGTAATAGAAGTAAGTAATAGTGTTGCAGAAGGAAAAATAGCTTGGGGAGAAGGAAAAGACGAATACATAGTAACCTTTATATATGAAGGAAAAGAAGTATATGATTATATACAAGAGCAAATTAAAGAAGCAAAAGCAGGAAAATTATCAGAAGAAGAAATAAAGCAAGGAAAAACAAATGAGCAAGCAATAACAGGAGAAATAAAAGTAGGAGTAGAATTAGAAACTTATAACCCAGAAGAAGCTACAATAGGAATAGAAGGAGTAATTAACTATAGTATAGAAGAGGAAAAAGGAAACATAACAGAATTTAATGCAATAGCTAATGAAAAACTAAGTAAAGCATACATGTATGCAAATTATAGCAAGAAAGAAAATAAACAAGAAACAGAATATAATGTAATATATAAAACAGACATATATGATACAAAATTAAATAAAAATATAGAATATGAGATAAAAAATGACAAAATAGAATATCAAAATGAAAAATACTTAAGTGGAAACAATACATATATAAAACAAATAAGAATATCAGAAGAAAACTTCAAAAAAATCCTAGGTGAAGAAGGAAAAATAGAAGTAACCAAAAATGATGGAACAGTTATAGCAATAATAAAAAGTGAGCAAATAAATAGCCAGCAAGTAAATAATGAGCAAGACGAATTAGAAGAAGAGACAGAAAATGTAAAAACAAGTTATTTAGATAATCAAACAAAAGATTATGTTTTAGATATAGTAGAAGAAAAAGCTTCAGAATTAAAAATAAAAACATCAGATTTAATATCAGAAGGAACTATGAAATTAGAAATAACAAAAGCATTTAAAGGAAATGCAGAATACACAAAAGAACAAATGAAGCAAATAACAAAAATAGAAACAGAAGCTATAGCAAGAACAGATACAAACGAAAAAGTTTTAAGTAAGGAAATACAATTAGAAGAATTAACAAATAAAGCAGAGATAAGTATAGCACCAGAAAGTTTATCAACAGTAGTAGTAAATAAAAATGTAGAGATAAGAGCAATATTAGATACATCAAATATAAATAATGCATTATATAAAAACCCTACATTAAAAATAAAATTCCCATCATATGTAGACAATATAAAAATTAACAATAAAGATATTTTAATGAGTAATGGATTAAAAATAAAAAATGCAAATGTAGAAGTGGAAAATGGTCAATCTGTAATTAATGTGACATTAGAAGGTGAACAAACAGACTATACACTAGATGCAGAATATATAGGAACAATCATATTATTAGATACAGATATAACAGTAAAAACATTAACACCATCAAATGAAAATAAGATAGAAATGATTTACATAAATGGAAATGACGTTGTAAAAGAAAAACAAGGAAAAGTAGAAACAAAAGTAAGTTTCGTAGCACCAACTGGAGTAGTATCAGCTAATGCAATAGCAAATTATGCTGAAAACAGTAAAGAAGTAATGTCAATATCAGATAAAACAGAAGAAATACAAATAGAAACATATAGTGATAAAAAAGTAGCAACAGTAACAGGAACAGTAGTAAATAATTATGGAAATAAAATAACAGACTTAAAAATATTGGGAAGATTACCATCAAAGGATAATAGAAAAATAGATTCAGAAGAAGAAATAGGTTCAACCTTTGATGCAGTAATAAATTCAGAAATAAAAGTAACAGGTTTAGAAAATTATAAAGTATATTATTCAAATAAAGTAGATGCAAATTCAAACTTAGAAGATGCAGAAAATGGATGGACAGAAAAATTTAGCAAAGAAGCAAAATCATACATGATATTAGCAGATGAAGGCTATGAAATGAATGAACAAGAAGTAATAACCTTTAGCTATGATATAGAAGTACCAGCAAACTTAAGTTATAACAATAGTAGCTATGAGATGTATAAAGTATATTATACAAATACATCAGAAGTAGGAAGCTTAGAAGAAACAAAAGAATCACCAGTAATAGCATTAACAACTGGTGAAGGACCAGAATTAGATGTAAAACTAGAATCTACAGCAGATGTAATAAGAGAAGGACAAACAGTAAGAATGGAAGTAACTGTAACAAATACAGGAGATATGGCAGTTACAAATGCAAAATTAAATATTCCAAAACCAGAAGAAGCTAAATTATTAGATTATGAAATACCTTATGCATTTAATGAAGAAAGTTTAGAAAACAAAGAAATAGAATTAGGAACAATAAAACCAAAAGAAGAAGTAAAAATTACTTATTACTTAAGGATTGATCCACAAGTAAAAAGAATAGAAATCTATGAAGCTGAAAATGGCAAAAAATATATTAGAAATGAAGATGGAATATTAGAAGAATTTGATGGCGAGGTACCAGAACCAGAATTTACTACTCAAGTTACAGTCAAAGTAGATGAAATAGAAAAAGCAATTCCATCTAATGAGTATAAAAATGTTATAAAGGAAGGCACAATGAGCTTAGAACTAATAGGATGTGGTCAAGAAAGTGTTCCATTCTTAGTTGGAAGAGAATTAGAGTTTAAACTTTTTATATCAAAAATAGATGCTGATGCTGACTTAAGTAATGTAGTAGTAACAATACCATTACTTGATAATATTACTTATAAAGAAGCATATATAATAACAAATGATAATCAAGATGGAATTAGAGATGGAATTACATATGATAAAGGTACTCACTCACTAAAAGTAAACATTAGTAATTTAAATTTTGATAAACAAATCATACATATAAAAGCAATAGCAAAAGATTTTAAAGGATTAACTTCTACTATGGCAGTAGCACAAGTAGAAGGAGGAGAAGAACATTATTCTAATTTAATTAGATATGAAGCACAATCTGCAAAAGTAAGAGTATCAGAGCTTAAAGCAACACCAAAATATGTAAAAGAAAGAGAAAAAATTACATATGAGTTTGATTTAATAAATGAAGGTTTAAGTTCAGTAGGAAATATTAGCATAGTAGATAAGCTACCAGATGATTTAATGTTTGTAGAAGCATCATATACATTTAATAATGGAAAGAATACAAGTAAAATTAGCAAAGCAACAGATAATACTGTAAAAATAGACATCAATACCTTGCAAGCAGGAGAAACTATGACAATTAAAATTATTGCAAAAGCAAAAGCTCTAGCAAATAAAAATGATAAACAAATAAGAAATAGTGCAGAAATATCATCAATATATTTCGACACAATTAAGACAAATACAGTAACAAATACAATTGAATATAATGAAGAAATACACCAAAAACCAGGTACAGGAGGTACTACAACTGAAACTAGATATAAAATAACGGGAACAGCATGGTTAGATGAAAATAAAGATGGAAAACGTGATGAAACAGAAAAAGTATTAGATAACATACCAGTTATATTATTAAATAAATTTAATAATACAATAGTAACAGATGTAGATACACAATTACAAAAAAGAGTCACAACATCAAATAATGGTACCTATGAATTTGGCAATCTTTTACAAGGAGAATATTTAGTAATATTCTTATATGATGCATCAAGTTATAGCTTAACAACATATAAAGCACAAGGAGTAGATGAAGGATTAAATTCAGATGCAATAGATATAAATGTAGCCTTTGAAGGAGAAAAGAAAATAGCAGGTATTACAGATGTAATAAAAATAACAAATGCAAACATAAGAGATATAGATATAGGGTTATATGCATCAGAAAAATTTGATTTAAGATTAGATAAATATATAAGTAAAATAACATTAACAACACCAACAATAGGAACAAGGGTAACAACATATGATAATACCCAATTAGCAAAAGTAGAAGTTTTAGCTAAAAATGTAAACAAGAGTAACATAATAGTTGAATATAAAATTAAAGTAACAAATGAAGGAAAAATAGCAGGATATGCAAAGAAATTAGTAGACTATTTGCCAGAAGATGCAATGTTCATGTCAGAAGTAAATAATGATTGGTATTTATCAAACAATAGACGAGATGTATATAATACAAGCCTTGAAAATACAATAATAAATCCAGGCGAAAGTAAAGAAGTAACCTTAGTATTAAGCTTTAATATAACAGATAAAAACATAGGAAACATTGTAAATAATAATGCAGAAATATATGAAAGTTATAATGAAGAAGGAAAAGAAGATTTAGATTCTATAGCAGGAAATAATAATTCACAAGAAGATGATATATCAAAAGCAGACATTATACTATCTGTAGTAACTGGTAAGTTAGTAGTAGGCTCAATTTTAATAGTAGTTATATTAGCAATACTAATATTTGGAATATATGAAATAAAAAAACAAGTATTAAAAAATAAAATAAATTAGTAAGAAAGGAGGAAACTAATATGATAAGAAAGAAAATGAAAAAAGTATTAAGATTCATCTTATTAATGAGTATAATAAATTTGCTCATAGTAGGTATATTCCAAAAAAGTACTGTTTCTGTAGCGGTTGTAGATGCAGGAATAATGACAATAAGCAATGGTACTACAGATGGTAGTTTTACAATAGAACCTAGTGAATTAGCAGATAAAAGAATGTCAGAAAAGGGTCCAGATGATATAGATTGGAAAACCTTGCCTGATGATTATGACGAAAGTAAAGGTGGATTACAAGTAAGTACTTCAGAAACTACATATAAATATACAGATGAAAATGGTACAGAACATAATTATTTAGTATGCGATACATTAAAGACAGAAGATGGAAAAGCCGTAGCGCCAATGATAGGTGATAATCCAGTTTATTGTATTGACCCAGGAGGCCATGTAAGTACAAGTAAAATTAATGGTGACTTAACCATGGCAAAATATAAAGAGTTACAAGCAAAATATAGTGAAAATGATGGCATAGTAGAAAAAAATGACTGTATATACGAAGATGGTCATCTTGACGGTTGTGGTAGCACAACTACAGAAACGACACCGATATATTATGAAGAAGAAGGTACATATCCACTATCTGCTGAAGAAGCATTTATAGTTTCAGCAGATGGAGGAGAATGGAGTTTGGATAAAAATAGAGCACTTTGGAATATACAACAAAGAGAAGCAGAAGCAAATGGTAAGTCATTTCCAACAGATTATAATGGAAAAGGAGAAAGTACATTATCTCAGCCTGCAGCCGAATATGCAGAATTTTATGACCGTGTATTGAATGAAGGAGGTCTATCTCCACAAGACTCTACAGGAGGTGTTGCATTATTACAACCAAATTACGATACACAAACGTATACGGCAGGACCATTTAGTATTGATTATAATGATGCTTGTACTGAATTAGGAAATGGAGGAATATCTAGTATAAATATTATAGGGTTTACTACAGATGGCCAGAGAGTGGGGTTAGGAGAAGCTCTTGACAGTAGTGGTAATAAATTTGATTACTATAAACCAGATGAAAATGGTGAAGATAAAGATGGAATGAACTGTCCTAAATCAGGTGATGGATTCTTTACAAGTTTTAGTAATCCAAATGATGGAAGTAGAGATAGTTATATTTCAACTATTTCTGTAGAAGTAACCTTTCAATATATGTTAGCTTTTGGGCAAGAAACAAAATATAAAGGACATCAATGGAAAATTGATTATAAAGTGGGTGATGAAGGAGAGCACAGCTGTGAGCAAACATCATCAAGAACAAAGACATTAGAAGAATGGCAAGAAGAAAACCCAGATAAAGATTCAAGCGAATATAAGTATGATGAAACAGTTGACGAAACAGTAACAGTTACAGATCAATCTTGTGTAAAAAGAGCTACATGTAGTGATTGTGCTCTTGACCCAGGAATACAAGAAATATCAATAAAAAAGGCAGAAAGATTTTATTATACTGAAACTATAGTATTACAGATAGATGTTCCAACACCAGGAGATGATGATAACACAGATGATGATAACGATGATGACGATATAACACCAACCCCAACAGGAAGAATAACAGAAAGAACAACAGGAACACCAACCCCAACAGGAAGAATAACAGGAAGAACAACAGGAACACCAACCCCAACAGGAAGAACAACAGGAACACCAACACCAACAGGGAAAACAACAGGAACGCCAACAGGGACACCAACGCCAACAGGGAAAACAACAGGAACACCAACACCAACAGGAGGAACAACTGACGACGATAATGACGACGATGATGATGATGACGATATAACACCGACACCAACACCAACACCAACGCCTACACCACCAGGAGAGGTAGTTAATCCACCTAGCCTTTTCATAAATTTAGGTGGAAAAGTATGGGAAGATACAGTAGAAGGAAATAAAGAAACTGTTTCAAACGGATTATTGGATTCAGGTGATAAACCGCTAAAAAATGTAAAGGTAACCTTGTATACATCAGATGGACAGTTAGCTAAAGTATATCAAGGAAAAAATACTAAAAATGTATACTCACATATTAATCCAACGTATACGGATGCAGATGGTACTTATTTATTTAAGTATATAGATCCAATGAAAAAATATTATGTAACTTTTGAATACAATGGACAAGTATATATCCCAACAGATTATCTAAAACAAGATACGAATGGTAACAGTAATTGGACCATAAATTCAAAAGCAACAGAAAACTTAGATGGTACAGATATTTATGGTAACTCCGATGGAAATGGAAGAAATCAATATGATGAACGTTTTGCCTCAATTGGTTCATATCCTAACAATTATGTAACTAATAATTCATTAGGATATTTAAGTGCAAATACAGATGGTAAAATATATAATAAAACCTTTAGTAAATTAGAATTGATGGGAATTACTTTAGGAACAGATGGAAAATATTATTATAATCCAAATAATCAATTAATAGATTATGAAGATTTAGGATATGATGCGGTTGATTCACAAGGAAATCAAGCTCCTAAAAAGGATGAAAATGGAAAAGCAGTAAAAGATGGTATAATTTCAACAAAAGTTAGAGAATATATTGAAAAAAACAAGGCTTTCCCAGATATGAAAACAGTTTATAATGACATAATCCAATCAAGTAATGACCCAAATATAAAAGAAAAATTACAATTTATAGAAGATTGTAAAATAACATCATACACTAAATCACAATCTGCAGTAAAAGGACAATGGGATTTATATCCAACAATCAATAAATTCAGTATAAATGATAGAATTATTGAAGATGGTGAAGGTGGAGGAACATTTACGGATGAAGATGGAAACGAATATAACTTAAAGCTAAAAGAAAATATGGATTATGAATCATGGAAGGAATTTGTTGAAAAACAAGGCTCATATTGGAATGGTCAAGATGGAATGATAGGGCAAGATATATATGAAGTTGTTTATCCAAACAATTATTATATTAATCTAGGTTTAGTAAGAAGACCTGAAGCAGATATATCACTTACAAAAGACGTATTTAAAGCAGCCTTAACAATAAATGGACAAT
Organism: uncultured Clostridia bacterium; assembly: GCA_947630185.1. Lineage (GTDB taxonomy): Bacteria > Bacillota > Clostridia > TANB77 > CAG-508 > CAG-273. The sequence continues at coordinate 57,096 of CANRGT010000002.1, forward strand.
CACAAGTTTACGATTATGACGATAGAGGAGATACAGAAGATACAGAAGATTACCAATATCCATATTGGGATATCGGTGCAAGGGTTTCTGATTATGAAAAATACTATAATAGTATATATGAAAGATCAGTATACCCATCTGATGCAAACTCAAATTTAGGCAATAATGATAATGCAAACAAGAGATTAGACATTTATGTTACATATAAAATAGCAGTTAGAAACTCTTCACAAAGTATGCAAGCACAAATAGATGAAATTGTAGATTACTATGATGCAGACTATGAAAGTTTAGTTCCGGAAATGTCATGGGTAATGTATAGGGGACAAAGCAAGGACAACGTAGAAAATAGAAAAATGATAAATGTTTCAGATGAAGAATATTTAAAAATAATAGATGGTAAAAATATTTCATATGCTAACGAGGGATATTCAGCTGATAATCCAAAATATAAACCATTATATATTGGAGAAAATTATTCTCCTAATGAAGGAAATTATCTAAATAATACGAGATGGGATTTAACAATAGATGGTGAAACATATAAAGCAACACATATAAATGGTTTGAAAGATCGAAAATTACAAACTGGTGAAAGTGGATATGTCTTCTTAACTTTCAAACTAGGAAGAAATCAAAATAATAATAAACTATTATTAGATAATCAAATTACTTCTAAACAAAACATAGCAGAAGTAAATGGTTATACTACATGGTATAATGATGGAGTTACATTACCAAATGGAATCACAAAAAATTCAAATAACCATGCAGGAATAATAGATAAGGATTCTACACCTGGTAACTTTGATAACAGTAAAATAAATAACGATAAATGGGAAAACAACATGGAAGACGATACAGATAGAGCAAAAGGAATTAAAATATATGAAGATTCAAATCTGGTAAGAAAAATAAGTGGTGTAGCGTGGGAAGATAAGAGAACATATTCACCAGAAGAAACAAATGCACTTATAGGAAATGGTTTAAGAGAAGACGGTGAAGTAGGAGTAAATGGAATTACTGTAAATTTATATGAAGTAATTAATCGTATTACTAATGATACACCAGCTAGAAGATATGAAAATGGAGATTGGACTAGTGATCCAATAAAAACACATAGCGAAACAATAGATGGTGAAAATGTTGATGGATACTATAGCTTTGAAGGCTATATACCAGGAGATTATATAGTAAGGTTCACATATGGAGGAGAAGGTTGTGAAGATTATAATGGACAAGACTATAAATCAACAAGTTATCAAAGATATCTTCATATTAACAACCGAGGAGAATATAAGCTTGATGAAATAGACCAAAATGCAACAACAGATATTAGTTCTAATGACATTAATGCTAATCATTATTTAGGCTATATATATCCAGAGCTTGATACTCAAAATGAATCAGCTGGATATGGTTACAGTATAGATAGGGCAGATAATTTTGTAGATAGTTCTGGTAAAAAATTAAACGTATCAGATGCAAAAGACCTTCTAGGAACAATTCAAGGTTATACATTATATGGACAAGGAAGAGCAAGATTTTATGAAGATAAATATACTAAGGAAATAAAAAATTCTGTGGCAACATCACCTGAGTATTTATATCCAACAATGGTAGCAGAAACAGGTGTAATAAGAGCAGAAGTTGAATATAACAGAGAATTTACAGAAGGCAATAATAGTGGAGAATATCACATAAGAGATTTAGACTTTGGATTAGAAGAAAGACCAAAAGCAGGATTAGAGTTAGACAAGAAAGTAAGTAACGTAAAATTAACACTTTCAAATCAAACAGTACTATTTGATGCAACACAAAGTGTAGAAGATTTAATTTGGCAACCAAAACAAAGCTACAATATAAATAACATGAAAAATGAAACAACATATGATAAGGTAGGACCAACTGCATCTAATCCAGAAAGAGTATATAGTGATTACACAAGATACAACGACTTTAGACAAGCAGTATTAGACAGAGTTTACACAATGGCAACTGGAAATAAAGGATTAATTCAACTAACAATGGATGAAGAAATAATGCATGGTGCAACAATAGAAATAACCTATGACATGACAGTTACAAATATAGGTGAAGAAGATTACAAGGATAATTATTTCTACTATCTAGGAAGGATAACAAACAAACATACAATTGTAGGTGGTGGAATAGACGACACAGATACGATTGTAAAAACAACAGCAAATGAAGTAATAGACTATGTAGAAAACAACTTACAATATAGAGAAGCTAATAACAATACTGATTGGAGATGGAGAACAATTACTCAAGAAGATTCAAAACAATATATAGATAATACATTATATGAAGAAGCAATAAAAGGAAAATATAATACAATCCTTATGACAACTGCATTAAATAAACCATTAATTCCATTAGGAAGTAGCGAAAATGAAAATGATAGTAAAGATAGAACTCAATTAATATTAACACAAACAATAACATCACAAAACACAGCAGACGATTTATCATACAAGAATATGGCAGAAATAGTATCAATTTCAAATGATGTAGGAAGAAGAATGGCATTTTCAATACAAGGAGATCAAAATCCAAAATTAGCACCAGCAGAACCAGACGCAAGCAGAGCAGAAGATGTAACAATACTTCCACCATTTGGTGAACACTATGTATACATTGGACTTGCTATATTCATTATAACAATATTAGCTGTCAGTGTTGTAACTATAAAGAAAACAGTACTTAAATAATAAAGTAAAAAAGAGATGATTTAAATATCATCTCTTTTTTTGCTATAAATATTTAATTATATTTGTAAATAATAACATTTTCAAATATTAGAATTATTAATATAAAGATTATAAAATTATAAAAAAATGCAATATAAACTTAATATATTGACATAAATATATGATTTCTGTAAACAAAATTTACATTTTTTGTATATTTCTAGGCGAAAAAGCATTGAAAAATGAAAAAAATGTGATATAATTGATATTATAGAATAATTATGTCTAAAAATAAATTTAGGAGGTTACTATGAAAATGAGAAGAAAAATACTAGCAACTATTATGCTAATAATATTACTTAGTGGTAATTTGTTAAATGTAGGGTCACAAGTAATTGCATTAGCAAGTACATTACCTACGCAAAATAGTAAAACAAATAATTCTAATGTAGAATTTAATAGTTACTTAGAAGAAGGAGAATCACATGACAAAACCTTTGAAGTATCAAAGGGAGGAAAATTATACATAAACCTTAAAGTAAAAGAAAATGGCTATTTAAAAGATGGAGTAATAGAATTCCAAAACAGCAACTTCAATCTAGATAGTAGCCAAATAGAATCTGAATATATACAAAAAATAGAAAATGGAAAAATCTATTTAGAGCAAATGCAAAGTGGAGAAGAATGTGTAATAGAATTACCAATAGAATTTGCAAAAAGCGAAAAAATAGACAGCGACTATTTCTCAAAAGAAGTCAAAACATTGTTTACAGCAGATTACATAAATGGAAATGGAAATGAGAAAAAAATACAAAAAGAAGTAGTAAATAAAATAGGCTGGCAAGTTGAATCAGAAATAGAAATAGAAGGAAAATTAAATAAATATTTACCATACCATATCGGAGAAGAATATGGTGTTATTTTTCAGAGCAAAATTGACTTAGGAATAAAAGATAACAAGGCACCAATAGCAAAAACAAACTTAGAAGTAGAAGTACCAACAATAAATAACCAAGAAGCAGAAAGAGTAAGTGTAGTATTAAATTCAAATAAAGAAGATGAAGTAGAAGAAAAAAATATTACAACCTACAATTATGAAAAAGAAAATCAAAAAGTAATGATAGAAACAGTAAGAGAAAAAGACGAAGAAGGAAAAATAGATTGGGAAGAAGGAAAAGACGAATATATAGTAACAAGCGTATATACAGGAGAAGAAGTATATAATTATGTAAATAATAAATTAAAAGAAGCAGAAGCAGGAAAATTAACAGAAGAAGAAATAAAAGAAGGACAAGTAAATGATAAAGCAATAACAGGAAACATTTTAGCAACAGCAAATATAGAAACATATGATGGAAAAAGTAGCACAGTTGAAATAGGAAGAAAAGGATCATATGTAGTAGAAGGACCAATAGGAAAAATAACAGATATAAATGTAGAAAGTCCAAAAGAAATAAGCAAAGGATATTTATATGCAAACTATGATAAGGAAGAAAATAAACAAGAAACAATATATGACATAACCTATATAACACCAATATATGATAAAGTATTAAATAGTAGTATAGAATATCAAATAAACAATGACAAAGTAGAATATGAAGGAGAATTATATTCAGCAGAAAACAATATATATGTAAAACAAATAAAAATATCTAAAACAAACTTTATAAAACTTTTAGGAGATAGCGGATCAATAAAAGTAAGTAAAAAAGATGGAACAGTTATAGGAATTATCGTAAGTGATGAAACAAGAGCAGTAATAAATAACCTACCAGAAGATGCTTTAATGAATACTTTTGATGATGAAAATGGAAGTTATGTATTAAATATAGAAAAACAAAAATTAAGTGAATTACTAATAGAAACTTCAACTCCAAAATCAGAAGGTAGATTAGTTGTAACATTAACAAAAGCATTTTCAGCAGATAACAATTACACAAAAGACCAAATGAAAGAATTAACTAAAATACAAACAGAAGTTATAGAAAGAACAGGTATAGATTCAAAAACAATAACAAGTGATATAAAATTAACAGAAGTAACAAATAAAGCAGAGATAAACATAAATCCAGAAAGTTTATCAACAGTAATAGTAAATAAAGATGTAGGAATAAGAGCAGTATTAGATACATCAAGTATAAATTATGCATTATACAAAAATCCAACATTAAAAATAAGATTTCCATCATATATAAGTGATGTAAAATTAAATAGTAAAAATATTTTAATGAATAATGGATTAAAAATAAAAAGTGTTAATGTAGAAAAAGAAGATGGTGTACCTGTAATTAATATTATATTAGAAGGAACACAATCAGACTATACACTAGATGCAGAATATAAAGGAACTATTATATTATTAAATGCAGATATAACAGTAAAAACATTAACACCATCAAATGAAAATAAGATAGAAATGATTTACATAAATGAAAATGATGTTGTAAAAGAAAAACAAGGAAAAGTAGAAACAAAAGTAAATTTTGTAGCACCAACTGGAGTTGTGTCTGCAAATGCAATAGCAAATTATGCTGAAAACAGTAAAGAAGTAATGTCAATATCAGATAAAACAGAAGAAGTACAAATAGAAACATATAGTGATAAAAAAGTAGCAACAGTAACAGGAACAGTAGTAAATAATTATGGTAACAAAATAACAGACTTAAAAATATTAGGAAGACTACCATCAAAGGATAATAGAAAAATAGATTCAGAAGAAGAAATAGGTTCAACCTTTGATGCAGTAATAAATTCAGAAATAAAAGTAACAGGTTTAGAAAATTATAAAGTATATTATTCAAATAAAGTAGATGCAAATTCAAACTTAGAAGATGCAGAAAATGGATGGACAGAAAAATTTAGCAAAGAAGCAAAATCATACATGATATTAGCAGATGAAGGCTATGAAATGAATGAACAAGAAGTAATAACCTTTAGCTATGATATAGAAGTACCAGCAAACTTAAGTTATAACAATAGTAGCTATGAGATGTATAAAGTATATTATACAAATACATCAGAAGTAGGAAGCTTAGAAGAAACAAAAGAATCACCAGTAATAGCATTAACAACTGGTGAAGGACCAGAATTAGATGTAAAACTAGAATCTACAGCAGATGTAATAAGAGAAGGACAAACAGTAAAAATGAATGTAACTGTAACAAATACAGGAGATATGGCAGTTACAAATGCAAAATTAAATATTCCAAAACCAGAATATGCAAAATTTTCAGTTTATACATATAATATGGGATTTTCTGAGCAGGTAGCTGATGAAAAAACAATTGATATAGGAACAATAAAACCAGGCGAAACTATAACAAAAAGCTATTATATTAAAATAGATAATTCAATTCCAAGTCCAAAAACTTATAAAGATAGTGATGGAAACATATATATAGATGACGAAGATGGAACAGTTAAAAAACTAGAAGATGGTAAATTACCAGAAACTGAATTTACAAGCAAAGTTACTATCATCGGAGACCAAATGCAAAATGGTATTCCTTCAAATGAATATAAAAATACAATAAAAGATGGAGAAATAAAATTACAATTAATAGGAAGCATTGAAGATAGTACACCACTATTAAAAGGACAAGAAACAAAATATAGAGTTAATATAAGTTATATAGGAAGCGAAAGTGAATTAAAAGATATAACAGTAAATATTCCATTATTACCAGGAACTAATTATAAAGAAGCAACATTAGAACAAGAAAATGGGGTAACAAGTAGAAATACTATTAGTTATGATAAGAATACACATACATTACAAGTAAAAATAGACACTCTAACTACTACAGAGCAAGTAATACGTATAACATTAGAAGGAAAAGAGTTTGACGGAGTAAGTTCTATGAGAGCAATTGCAAAAAGTGCTGAAGGAGAAGAACATTATTCAAATACTTTAGAGTATGAATCAGCAAAAGTAAAACTAGAGATATCTGAACTTACAACAACACCAAGATATGTAAAAGAAGGAGAAACAATTACATATAAATTTGACATCAAAAATATAGGAGACATAATTGCAGAAAATATTAAGATAGAAGATGTTATACCTGATGAATTTTTATTTACAGAATTATCTTATACAACTGATTCAGGTGTACAACATATTACTAATATAAGTAATAATACAGCTAGAACTGTTATTTCACAACTACCTGTTGGAGCAAGTGCAAGCATAACAATTATTGTAAGAGCAAAAGTATTAAATGGAGAAGAAGACAAGCAAGTTAAAAATACAGTAAAAGTTTCAGCTCAATATTTTGAAGAAGTACAAACAAACACAGTAACAAACACAATAGAATATAATGAAGAATTACATAAAGAACCATCATCAAACCCAAATCAAGGTGGAACAACTACATCACCAACAACACCTAAATATAAAATAGCAGGAACTGCATGGTTAGATGAAAATAAAGATGGAAAACGTGATAACACAGAAAAACTTTTAAGTAACATACAAGTTGTATTATTAAATAAAGTAAATAATATGGTTGTAAACGATATAAATACAAACGAACCAAAAAGAACTACAACATCAAATAATGGAACATATGAATTTGCAAATATTATGCCAGGTGAATATTTAGTACTATTCTTATATGATGCATCAAGCTACAGTTTAACTAAATATAAAACAGAAGGCATAGATGAAGGATTAAATTCAGATGTAATAGATATAAATACTGTATTTGATGGAGAAAAGAGAGTTGCAGGTATTACAAACATAGTAAAAATTACAGATTCAAATGTAAGAGATATCGATATAGGTTTATATGTAGCAGAAAAATTTGATTTAAGACTAGATAAATATGTAAGTAAAATAACATTAACAACTCCAACAATAGGAACAAGAGTAACACCATATAATGATGAAAAATTAGCAAAAGTAGAAATATTAGGAAACAACGTAAACAAGAGTAACATAATAGTAGAATACAAAATAAAAGTAACAAATGAAGGAAAAATACCAGGATATGCGAGAAAATTAATAGATTACTTACCAGAAGATGCAATGTTTATGTCAGAAGTAAATAGTGATTGGTATTTAGCAAGCAACAATCAAGATGTATTTAACACAAGCTTAGCAAATACAATAATAAATCCTGGAGAAAGCAAAGAAGTAACATTAGTATTAAGCTTTAATATAACAGATAAGAACATAGGAAATATTATAAACAATAATGCAGAAATATATGAAAGCTATAATGAAGAAGGAAGAGAAGATTTAGATTCATTAGCAGGAAATAATATATCACAAGAAGATGATATATCAAAAGCAGACATTGTGTTATCAGTAGTAACTGGTAAATTAGTAGTAGGATCAATCTTAATAGTAGTAATATTAGCAGTATTAGCATTCGGAGTATATGAAATAAAAAGACGAGTATTAACAAAGAAAGTAAACTAAAAGGAGAGGAGGAAAAATAAAATGCGAACTAAAAAGATGAAACAAATCTTTAGAGTAAGTATACTAATGATAATGGTAACATTAATTATAGTAGGAATATTACAATTAACAATTGATAGAATAAAAGCTGTTACCGATCCTGATGTAGAAATTGTACCAAATGAAGATGAATATGGCGTAGAAATAGTACCAGATGGTGCAGGTACATTAGTATCTGGCGACCCATATTCAAAGTTTAATGTTCCAGCAGGTGCAAAAGACTTACCATGTTTAGAATTAGGACCAGGTGATTTAGCTCCTCTAATTGAAGGTTACGAAGTTTATTGTATAGAGCCAAAACAAGGACATGTAACACCAGGATTAAGAACTAGAAAATCTGGTGGAGGATATTTTACAAAAACTGAATTACAAGGTTTAGCATCACAGTTTAAAGAATCAAAATGTACTACAAATACAAAACTACCAGAATATGGACATGCTAAAATAACATGGAAAGAAATCTCACAAACACCTTGGTATAATACCAATACAGGTGAGACTGACTATTATAACACAGTAGAAAAAGTAGAATTAGTAGAGCATACTAAAGTAACAATGCCATCAAAAATAGTAACACCACCATTATTCTCTACAAAAGAAGTAATACAATTAAGTCCAGCTATGGCATATATAGTATCTTCTGATCCAAAAGGACAATGGACAGAAGAAAAACAATATGCAATCTGGAATTTAAGAGGAAAACAAGTATTTAATGAAGCAACAGGTGATTATGAAAGTGCAGATGGAAGCGCAATTGTAGGTACAGGAACAGAAGAATATCCTAACCCTGAAGTAGGAGGTGCTGCAGATGGACTTACAAACGAAGCACTTCGTTATGCAGAATATCATAATAAAGTAGAAGCAAATGGTGGATTAAATCCACAAAACACATCATCAGGAGTTTTCCCTAGAGTTGATATGGCAACAGGAAATTATACCTTTGGACCATTTAGTATGACCTATGTTGATGATGGAACAGCTTTTGATGGAGGAAAATCTTTTGCAGGAATTACAGAAATGTATGTTATGGGATATAACTCATTTGGAGCTTGTATAGGACAACTTCCAATTTCAAGTATTATGCTTGGAGATGGTGCAACAGGAGGATATGGAGGAGGAAGCTCTTTACAATTCTTCACTCCATCAGGAAGTGAACTAGTAGATACTAATAAACAAGTATATCCAAAATCAGGACAACAGTTTTTCGTAACAATAAGTAACCCAAATGTTGGAAAAACTTCAGAAGAACAATGTGTAACATCTATTTCTGTAAAAGTAAAATTTCAATATATGTTAGCATCTGGTGAAGCAGCAATATTAGAAGGTAAACAATATACAGCTACACTAACTGCTAATGAAAAAGTACACGAGCATACTGGAGATTGCTATGATGGAACTACAAAGCATACCAAAACAGTTGAAGACACAGATAATTGGATAGACGAATATTGGGAAAGAACTGATGAATATGGCACTACAATAACAACAACTACAAAGCCAGATCCAAATGATGGATATAACTGGACTCATGTTGCAGGACATTATGGAACAAAAGTTGTTGATGAAACAGCTTATGGATGTAAAATAGATGTTTCAATTAGTTCAACAGATCAACAAGAAGTAATGATACCAGATGCAAACAGATTACTTTATGAACAAGAATTAGACTTATATGCATCAATTCCAACACCACCAGGAGATGATGATGATGATACACCACCACCTCCACCACCAGGAGATGATGATAATGACGACGATGATGATGATGATGAAAAATTAGTATTTGATTATTTTGACTTTTCATTTAACTTAGGTGGAAATGTATGGGAGGATGCTGGAGTAGGAAAAGAAGGTTTACAAGATGGACGTAATACAACTGATATTCCAGGTTCTGAAGATATAAGTCTTAAAAATATAAAAGTAACACTATATTTTGCAGATACTAATGAATTAGCTTGGCCAATAAATACAAGTAGAAAAACAGCTTCAAATATGTATGCATATATAAACCCAACATATACAGACGAAAATGGTAAATATGAATTTAGAGGCTTAGACCCAATGAGAAAATATTACGTTAAATTCGAATATGATGGACAAATATATATGCCAACTGAGTATTTAACAAATATAGATGTAGATGGAAGTATGAATAAAGACAAACCTAATTATTATAATATAGAAGATATGATTAATAATGGCTTGTATAATACAGATGCATGGCAAAGAACTTCAAAAGCAACAGAAAAAAATAGTGAAAAAACTATATACGATAATAGATTTGGAACAATTGGTTCATACCCAGAAAACTATGTAACAACTAATTCCTTAGGCTTGCTTCAAGGTACATATAACACAACCTTTAGTAGATTAGATTTAATGGGTTATACTTTAGGAACAGATGGAAAATATTATTACGATAGATCAAAACAACTATTAGATGGATATCTATATGATGAACAAGGAATAGAAACTAATCAATATCAAGAAGGTATAGTAACTGAAGCAATTAAACAGTTTATTATGGGAGATGGAATTACACCAGGAAGCTATAGATACCCTAATGATCAAGAATTAAGAAATATATATCTAAGAATAGTAAATGGTAATGTAGAAACTGCTAAGAAATTACAATTTATTGAAGATTGTAAAATGTCAGCTTATACTAAACCACAAAGTAGTGAAGATATTAGTACATATGATAACTATTTGACTTTAAACCAATTTACTAATAACTTAGATTCAGAAGAACATTCTACATATGTTAAACAAGTTCTACAACCAGATGGAACATATAAAGAGGTAGAAGTTACTATTAACATTTATCATTATACATTACTTGATGGTGGAGCAAATTATATAAACTTAGGTTTAGTAAGAAGATCACAAAACGACTTATCACTTACAAAAGATGTATATAAAGCAGCATTAACAATAAATGGACAAACACAAACATATACATATAATGGTGATGACGAAGATGATGAAAGATATTGGGAAATTAGTGCAAGAATTTCAGATTATGCAGCATACTATTCACCTACATATAATAGAGAATTATACCCAGCAGATACTAAGGTGGATTTAGAAAATACACAAGGTAAGAGATTAGATGTATATGTTACATACAAATTATCAATTAGAAATACAGCATCATTACTAGCACAAGTAGATGAAGTAGTAGATTACTATGATGAAGATTATGTATTTATGCCTAATATGTCATGGGTAATGTACAAAGGAGAACAAGATGATAGAAGAATAAATAATGTTAGTGATAAAGAATACTTAAAAATTATAGAAGGACAAAGCTTAGACGGAGCAAACGAACTTTATAGACAAGAAAGTTATGCAACAAATAATGATAAGTATAAACCAGTACAATCAAGTGATACTGGAATGTATTCAGAAAATACAAGATATAATGATGAACTAAGAAACTTAGGATATAAGACAATTTATATCAATGGGTTAAAAGACAATAAGTTATCAACAGGAGGAACAGGATATATCTACTTAACATTTAAATTAGGAAGAGCTTCAGATTATAGCCTACTTCTAGATAACGATGAAAATAGTTCAAAGAAAAATATTGCAGAAGTAAATGGATACTCAACATGGTACAATAATGGACAAGTATTACCAAATGGAATTACAAAATCTTCAAATGACCATGCTGGTATAATAGATAAGGATTCTAACCCAGGTAACTTTAATGATGCTACATTAAGAGCAATACAATCAACACCACAAGGACAACAAATTTATGAGCATAATTTTGAAGACGATACAGATAGAGCAAAAGGAATAAGAATATATGCAGATAGTAGCTTAACAAGAAAAATAGAAGGTATAACATGGGAAGACAAGAGAACATATTCACCAAGTGATACAAATGCACTTATAGGAAACGGCTTAAGAGAAGATGGTGAAGTAGGAGTAGAAGGCGTACAAGTAACTTTGCATGAGGTAACTAAAACACCTGATGGAAAAGTAACAGTAGATCCAAATGTGGCAAAAATATATAATAAAGATACAGGAAACTTTGTAGATGCAATCACAACTACAGCTTCAGATGGAACATATAATTTTGAAGGATATATACCAGGAGATTATATAGTAAGATTCACATATAATGGAAAAACATATAATGCACAAGACTATAAATCAACAAGTTATCAAATGGATTTATCTACAGGAGCAAAAATAGACCAAAATGGAAGAACAGATATTAGTGGTGACGATGTACCAGGATATGTAGGATATACAGATTTAAACGGACAAAATGAATCAGCTAAATATGGCTATGATATTGCTAAAGCAGATGAATTTGGATTAAGAGTATCAGATGCAAAAGACATTTGGAGCATAAGAGAAGGAGTAAATAATAAATACTCACATAGTGTAACAAATGCTATGGCAGAAGAACAAGCATATGGCAAAAATGTAGACGGAACTGTTAAATATGAAGAAATGATAGCAGAAACAGGTGTAATAAGAGTAGAAGTAGAGTATAACAGAGAGTTTTCAGTAGGAAGCAATAAAGAAAGCAACAATTCAGACGACATGAAATATGCTAATGGAAATGAATATAATGGAAACTATGTAATACAAGACTTAGACTTCGGCTTAGAAGAAAGACCAAAAGCAGGATTAGAATTAGACAAGAAAGTAAGCAATGTAAAAGTAACACTTGCAGATAGAACAGTATTATTTGATGCAACACAAAGTGTAGAAGATTTAATCTGGCAACCAAAAGAAAGCTACAATATAAATGATATGAAAAACAATACAGAATATGATACAGTAGGACCAAATGCATCTAATCCAGAAAGAGTATATAGTGATTACACAAGATACAATGACTTTAGACAAGCAGTATTAGAGAGGGTAGCAACAATGGTAAATAGCAATAAAGGTTTAATCCAAGTAACAATGGACGAAGAAATAATGCATGGTGCAACAATAGAAATAACCTATGACATGACAGTTACAAATATAGGTGAAGAAGACTACAATGAAACATCATTCTACTATATAGGAAAAGTAGCTGATAAAGATAATATTGTAAAAACATCAGCAGACTTAACTTTAGACTATGTACCAAATAATTTGAAATTTATAAAAGATCAAAATGCAACATGGAATTGGAACACAATTACTCAATCAGATATTAGTGCAAATGGATATGTAAATGCAAAGTTGCAAGAAGAAAAAATAAACGGAAAATATAATACAATTCTTACTACAGATGCATTAAAGAAAGATTTAGTTCCAGTAGGAAGCGGAAATGTAAATAGTAGCGTAGCAAATACAAAACTAATATTAACACAAACAATAACATCAGAAAACATATCAGATGATTTATCATATGATAACATTGCAGAAATAGTATCAATTTCAAATACAGTAGGTAGAAGAATGGCATACTCAATACAAGGAAATCAAGACCCAACAGCAGAACCAGCAGAACCAGATGCAAGTAAAGCAGAAAATGTAGTTATTTTACCACCATTTGGTACACACTACCTATACATTGGATTAGGCATAGTAATAGTAGCAATAGTAGCAGTAAGTGCAATTGTTATTAAGAAAAGAATATTAAAATAATACGACATAATTAATAAAAAGAAGATTGTTCAATTTTGAGTAAAATCAAAATTTTAAAACAATCTTCTTTTTTTATTATGGATAAAATAAAAAATTTATATTTGGAAATAATTAATTTAAAAATAAACTAACAAAAAGCTTGTATTTTTAGACATTTTAAGATAGAATATAAAAAAATAAATAAGAAAAAAATAAAAAGAACACGTAAGATGACAATTAAGAAAGAAAACTTTTTTAATTTGAGTATTCAAAACGACAAAAATTTTAAATAGCTTGTACTAAAATAAAAGCAAATTAAAAAAGTAGGGGTGATTTTAAAGTGTTTCAAAATATACAAAGAGAAAATAATAATGACCAAGAATATGAAAATTATTCAAATGAAAATATCAATTCAAATGGTTTAAATTCAGATGATTTAGAATATGAAAATAAAGCGAAAAAAATATTAACAAAATTATTTTCTATACAAAACATAGCATTATATTTTATAGCATTTATGGTTTCAATGGTAGGCTTTAGAAGTGAAAATATTATATTAAACATGAGCCCATTTGCAATTAGCTTCATATCAGCAATGGTAGCAAACCGTAAAACAATAGGAATTACATATCTGTTTACATTACTAGGTACATTTATAGCATTTGGACCTAATAGTTTGTTAATATATTTTTTAAGTAGTTTATTATTCTTTGTTTTAATTCTTATAAAACAACCAAAAGAAGAAGAAAACACAAATGAACAAAAAAGAGTAGGCTTGCACTTAAGTATAGCAGTTTTTGCAGTGCAAGTTATTCCTATGTTTTTTAGAACATTTTATTTGTATGATTTATTAGTAAGCATAATGCTTACAATTAGTAGTTTTGTATTTTATAAAATCTTTTCAAATTCTCTTTTAATGATAAGTGAATTCAAAACCAAAAAAGCATTTTCAATAGAAGAAGTAATGGGCACAAGTCTTCTTCTTGCAATAGTAAGTATGGCATTTGGAAATTTAAGAATTTTTGGATACAGTATATGCCATATTATAAGCATTTTATTAGTTCTAATTTTAGGTTGGAAAAATGGAATGTTAGTAGGGGCAACAGGTGGAGTTACAATAGGTGTAGCACTTGGAATAATAGGAAATAACGACCCAATACTTATTGCAGCATATGCACTTTCAGGAATGATAGCAGGTTTGTTTTATAAACTTGGTAGAATAGGGGTAGTAGTAGGTTTTATTTTAGGAAATGTCATTTTAAATTATGTATCGAATGGAAATACAGCACCAATAATTTTAGTACAAGAAATTTTAATAGCATCACTTGGACTTCTTGCAGTACCAAAAAGATTTGAAATTAACATACAAGATATATATAAGAAAAATCAAAGGTTACTTCCAGAAACCATAGGAAGAGTTATAACAGAAAACAAAGACACTATTTTTAAATTAAACAGTATGTCAGAAACTATAAGTGATTTAGCAAAAAGTTATGAAGAAGCAGCAAGCACAATATTAGATGAAAAGGACTTAAAAGAACAAGAGCTATCAAACGAGCAAGTATTTAAAGAAGAACTAGAAGGCAATTTATTAGAACTAGAAAATAATATTCTATATGATGAAATAACTGATAGTGAAAACGGAATTATAGATGATGTGTTTGCACATTTACTAGAACAAGAAGTAGTTACAGAAAAAGAATTAGTAAGAATATTTGAAAAACATAATCAATACATTATAGGCTTTGAAGAAAAAAATGAGCAAGTATTAGAAGATGTTTCAAAAATGATAAAGGCAATAAATTCAGCATATAGAATTAGCAAGGTAAACTTCATTTGGAAAAGAAAAATAGAAGAAAACAAAAAGAGTGTATCATCACAATTAGACGGTGTATCAAAAGCAATTTCATCAATGGCAGAAGAAATGAAGGAGGAGGAAAAAAATCCATTTGAAACAGAGGAAAAAGAAATAAGAAGCCTATTAGAACAAAAAGAAATAACAATAGAAAGTATGAAAATAAAGAAAAGTGCTTCGGGCAGATATTATGTAGAAGTGTATACTAAGCTATGTGATGACATAGAAGGCAATAAATGCAACATAAAAAAGATTGCCAAGATATTAGAAAAAGTATTAAAAGATAAATTCATCATACAATCTCAAGAATGTGGATTAAGAGAGCAAAAGCAAGGATGTAAATTTAGCTATTATTCACAGGATAAATTTAAATTGCAAGTTGGTGTAGCAGTAGCGGTAAAAAATGGCTCACCAGTTTCGGGAGATAGTCATGTTGAAACAAGACTAGAAGATGGAAAATACCTAATTGCAATAAGTGACGGAATGGGCTCAGGGCCTGAAGCAATGAAAAGCAGTAAAATAGCAATAAAAATGCTAGAAAGATTGCTAAAAGCAGGGTTTGATAAAGAAGTATCACTAAATTTAATAAATGCTACATTAGTAGCAAACACAAAAGAAGATATGTATGCAACATTGGACATGCAAATATTAGATTTATATGCGGGAAACATGGAATTTATTAAAAACAGTGCATGCCCAACATTTATAAAAAGAAACAAAGAAGTACAATTATTAAAAGCTTTAACCTTGCCAACTGGAATATTAGAAAATACAGACTTAATTGTATATGATTACGACCTACAAGCAGGCGACATTTTAGTAATGTGTAGTGATGGAATTATAGATGCAAACACAGAATACATAAATAAAGAGCTTTGGGTAAAATATTTGCTAGAAGATATACAAACAGACGACGCACAACAAATAGCTAACATGATTTTGAATGAAGCAATTGATAGTGAGTTTGGAATGCAAAAAGATGACATGACAATAATTGTTGCGAAAATTGCCTAAAATTCTTGTAATTTAATATATAAATATGATATAGTATAATTATAAAATAGGCTATACTATATTTAGCTTTCAACCTATTTGGAGGTAGTATAAAAATGAGTAGAGGAAAAAGATATGGAATAGAAGGACGAAGATTAAACATGAAGAAAGTAATAGCAGTTTTAATAGCTTTAGCAGTAATTATTATAACAATAATAGGCATTGTAAAAATGTTTAGTAGAAGTACTGTAACATCAAGTAAAACAGTTCCAAATCAATACTTTGCAGTATATACAAATGGTAAGTGGGGAGTTATAAACTCAAAAGGCGAAATTGTAATAAAAGCAGATTATGAAGAAGCAATTATAATTCCAGATAATAGTAAAGATGTATTTCTATGTGTTTATGGTGTAAACTATAACGATGGAACATATCGTACAGAAGTATTAAACAGTGAAGGTAAAGAATTCATTACAGGTTATGATGCAGTATTACCATTAGAAAATTATGATTCTAACAATAACTTATGGTATGAAAAAGACGTACTATTAGTAAAAAAAGATGATAAATATGGACTTATAGATTTCAAAGGAAAAGAACTTTTAAAATGTGAATATGATTCTATAGAAACTTTAAAAGGAATAACAAATAGTTATTTAGCAAAAAAAGACGGAAAAGTAGGATTAATAGACAATATTGGTGCAGTTGTAATAGATACTGAATACACTGATATTAAGCCAGTTTCTACTAAAGCAGAAGATGGCTACATTGTAACAGATGATAATAAAAAAATGGGTGTGGTAAAACGTAACAATTCAGTAGTAGTAGAATTAAAATATGATGATATTAAGCAAATATGTGCTGATGATAAATATGTAGTAAAAGAAGGAAGCAACTGGCAAATAATAGATAAAGAAGGAAATACTTATTTACAGAATAAATTTGATGAAGTAATTAACATGCAATCAAATGGAATTACAATAAAAAAAGATAATAAATATGGGGTAATTGATTTAGATACAGCAGAAGAAAAAATACCAGTTAAATATCAAGATATGAGTTATGCATTTGATAATAACTATATTTACAAAGAAAATAATTTATATGGAGTTATGAATATTTCAGGAGAAACTGTTCTAAATCCTGAATATGAAACACTTATATATAGATCAGAAGCGGGATTCTTAGAAGGAAGCAAAAAGGGCAGTTTTGAAACAGAATTTATAGGAACAGATTTTGAGGTAAAACAAACAGGAATTTTATCAGAACTAAATGTAACAAATGGATATATGAAAATAAGAACAAATGGCGAATACAAATACTATAATTTCAAATTTGAAGAAAAAACCAATATCGAATTATTAACAACAAATACATTATTCTTAGCAAAAAAAGATGGAAAATATGGTTATGTAAACAATGATGGCGTTGTTGTAGTAAACTACATTTATGATGATGCACAAGAGCAAAATGAATTTGGCTATGCAAGTGTAAAGAAAAACGGAATGTGGGGTTGCATAAATTCTAAAGGAGAAGAAGTAATTACACCAGCATATGGCTTAGAGAATAATTCTATAATTGAATTTATAGGAAAATGGCACAGAGGAGAAGATTTAAACTTAAATTATTATACAGACAAATAAACATTAAGATAAACATAAAGTATATTAAGATAAATAAAAAATACTAAATAAAAAATAAATCTTCTTAAAATAAATTAAAAAACGAGGAAGTAAAATGGAACTAAAGACAAAATATCAATATACATATTTTATTTATCCATACTTAGTGGAAAAAAAAGACTATGTAAATTATCTACATAGATTATTAAGAAAACCTGAATGTAGTTTAAAATTGTTTGATGGAAAAAAGGATGTTGAGATAGATTCATACTTTTTGCCAGAAATAAAGAACAAAATGTTTTGGTCGTTATATTTAAGCAAAGAAGGCCTAAAAGACTATAATTCATTAGATAATAAAATGAAAGCTACAATTTTAAGTAAGAAGGAAGCATGTTTTTTTGAGTATAATATCAAAGAGGACATACCAGCAAAAATTGGAGAAGGTGGAGGAATTTTCTTTGATATTACCAAAATTGAAATCATATGTTTTTGTACTGGCTTATGTTTTTTACTAGTAAAGACAGCATTAAATGAAGGTGCAAACTTTTCAGATGTTCTAAACTTTAATTACAAATTTAGAGATATTCAATCAAAAATACTACAGCCAAAAGAATACGATAATATAAAAATACAAACAACAAAATTTAAAAATATGCAAACATTTTCAAGCTTTATAGAAAATATAGCAGGTTCTAATTTGAAAGCAAAAAAAGTAAATTTAGATACAAATCGTCTAATTACATATAGTTATACTTGCCTAGATGCAAATAGCTGGAACGAAACCACAGATATTAAAATTATAGAAAAAGAATTTGAAAAATATTATCATATAAAACCAGCAGGAGAGCAAACAACAGATGTAAAAATAGATAATAATAATGTTTATCAAGAAAAATATGCTTACTATGGCTTTTCTAATAATAGTACAGTTTTATTTACTTCAGCTAGTAATATCAAAAACTATACAAGCCTTCTTTTTAAATATGAAAATGAACAACTATATCATTTTATATATCATTTATATCAGAAAATATATTTGAAACAATTAAATTATGAGTTTTCACAAACAAATAATTTTAAAAATATACAACAAGAATTTATAAACTTTTCGAAAAAGAATTGGACTTATGAAGTAACAAATAATGATTTAGGCTTAATACTAGAAAAATATTATAAAGGGGCCCAAAATTTAGAAGAAACCTTTAGCAAATTAAAAAACGAATATGACTTATTATATAAAGAATATAATATAGAAAAAACTAATAAACATAATAAATGGATTGTGGCAGTTATAATAGTTGTTGTAATTATAAACTTAATAAATATGATTATTAAGAAATAAATATGAATGTTAAGAAATAAATTTTAAATAAAGCGATTATAATAAAAATAGGAGAAAGTAATGAAAATACAAACAGGAGTAGACATTATAGAAGTAAAAAGAATACAAGAAGCAATAGAAAAAGGAGGAGAAAAATTCTTAAACAGAGTTTATACTCCAGAAGAAATAGAATACTGCAGTAATACAGGCAAAATGGAATATCAACATTATGCAGTACGCTTTGCTGCAAAAGAAGCCATATATAAAGCAATATCAAATAAAATAGACAGTGAAGACGATATTTTTAACAAAATAGAAGTAAAAAAAGATAAAAATGGTAAGCCAATTGCAAATTTAAGTAGACTTAATATAAAAGGTATTATAGATATGGACTTAAGCTTATCGCATTTAAAAGAATATGCAGTAGCAAGTTTTACAATTTTATTTGAATAAGATAATATTTGAAGATAATATGAACAATATAATAAGCATATAGTGTGAACAATATAATTTCCATACTACTACATAAAATTATATTGTTCATTAAATTTATTTAAATAAAGAAAAGAGGAAAAATGGAATTATTTGATTCACATGCACATTATAATGATGAAAAATTTGATGAAGATAGGGAAGAAATTTTAAAGCAAATATATGAAAGCGGAGTTACAAAATTAGTATGTGTGGGCTATGATGTAGAAAGCTCAAAAAAAGCAGTAGAAATAGCAAGTAACCATGATTTTGTTTATGCTACAGTAGGAATCCATCCAAGCGACATTCCTGGAGGCTCAGATTATAAAGAGAAAAATAATATTGGGTTACAAATAAATATACAAGAAGCAAAAGAAATAAAAAACGAAGAAGAAATAAATCCCGAAACCAAAACACTACAAAGCAAAATAAATTTTGAATCAGAGCTAAATGAACAATTAGAACAAATAGAAAAACTAGCTAAAAACCAAAAAGTAGTAGCAATAGGAGAAATAGGATTAGACTATCATTGGGATAAAGAAAATAAAGAAGACCAAAAATTAGCCTTTAAAAAACAAATAGAACTTGCAAATAAATTGGATTTACCAATAGTAATTCATACAAGAGATGCAATTTATGACACAATAGAAATTTTAAAGCAGGAGAAACTTTCTAATAATATTTCAGATAATGTTTCAGATAATAAAGGTGTTCTTCACTGTTGCCCACTAAATATAGATTTAGTTAGAGAAGGGCTAAAATTAGGCTTTTACATTTCATTTGCAGGAGTTATCACATTTAAAAATGCTAAAAATGTAGAAGAAGTAGTAAATATGGTTCCATTAGATAGAATGTTAATTGAAACAGATAGCCCATACTTATCACCAGAACCACATAGATGTACAAGGAACGATTCACGTAATGTAAAATATATAGCTGAAAAAATAGCACAAATTAGAAATATACCAGTAGAAGAAGTAGCAAAAATAACCTATGAAAATGCGAAGAGATTATTTAAAATTAGTTAATAACTTGCTTACAAAAAGTCGAATACTAAAAATCGGAAAACATAGATTATTAAAAATTAGAAAAAACATATCCAAATTTATTTTTAAGTAAATTGGATATGCTTTTTTACTAAAAAATATAAATGCTATTTTAAATTCTTTAATGCTTCAATTCTATCTTCTGTGGAAGGATGAGTAGACCAAATGCTACTTGTTCTTTTTCTTTTACCATCAGCATTTTTCTTAAATGGACTAATAATATACATATGAGCAGTAGAATTATTAGCAGTTTTAAGTTCATTGTTATCTGCTTCTAACTTTTCAAGAGCAGATATTAAACCATCTGGATTTCTAGTAAATTCTACAGCAGTAGCATCTGCTAAATACTCTCTTTTTCTGGAAATTGCAAGCTTCATTAACTGACCAAATAAAGGTGCAAAGATTAGGGCAATCAAACCTAAAAGCATTAAAATAGGATTTGCATTATCATTATCACGGCTTCTACCTCTACCACCATAAAGAAACATTCTAGAAACTAAATCAGAAAGCATAACAACAAGTCCAACCATAACAGTAACAATAGCAGATAAGCGAATATCATAATTTTTTATATGAGAAAGTTCATGAGCTACAACACCTTCTAATTCATAATAATTTAGCTTCTCTAACAAACCAGTAGTAACGCAAACAACAGCATTTTCAGGGTTACGACCAGTCGCAAAAGCATTTGGCTGAGCATCTTCAACTATATATAATCTAGGTTTTGAAGTAAGACCAGAAGAAACCATCAAGCCATCAAGAATATTTACTAATTGCTTATTTTCTTCAGGTGTAGCAGGACGAGCATTATTTAATGACAATATAATTTTATCACTATAATAATAAGAACTCCATGCCGAAATTATTGAAACTGCTAAAGCAATTACAATAGAAACAGCACCTAAATCAAAAGCCATACAAATGTAATAAACAATTAAAGTGATAACTAAAATGAAAATGCTAATAATAATTCCTGTTTTTATTTTATTTCTTCTAATATCTTCATACATTTTTAATTAAAATCCACCTTTAAAATAAATTTTTAAGCTAAATTTAATTTTAAATTTAGCTTAAATACAACTTAATTAAAATTTACTTTTACATTTTTTCTAGCCTCATCACTATCGGCTTCAAATAAGGTTTCAGCTTGGAAATGAAACATAGAAGCAATAATATTAGATGGGAAAAGCTCTATTTTTGTATTATATCTTGTTACGCTATCATTATAGAATTGTCTAGAATAAGAAATTTTATTTTCTGTATTTCTTAATTCTTCTTGTAACTCAGAAAAGTTTTGGCTAGCTTTTAAATCAGGATAATTTTCTGAAACTGCCATAATAGTTTTTAAAGCACCAGATAATTGATTATCTAGTTCAGCTTTTTCTTTTACTGTTTGAGCATTTGCCCAAGATGTACGAAGCTCTGTAACTTTTGTTAAAACATCGCTTTCATGAGCCATGTAACCCTTTACAGTTTCTACTAAATTAGGAATTAAATCAAATCTTCTTTGTAATTGAACATCAATTTGACTCCAAGCATTTTTTACACGTTGCCTTAGAGTTACTAAGCTATTGTATACACCAATAATAGCAATAACTAATACTACAACAATTGCTAAAATAATCCATAACCACATAAAATTCACTCCTTTTAATTTATTTTCTACTATAATATCATATTATAAAAATAAATACAATAGTATAAAAAAACGCAATTTACTAATATTTTTATATAAAATAAAAGAAAAAATATCTAAAATTTTTAAAGGTTGTCATATTTTTGTACAAGCTTGAATATAATTATAGTATATACACATAAATTAAAAAAATTCCTAAATAAAAATGAAACAAAACTATATTAACCTACATATATAATAAAAATGCTTTTATTTTAAGGTAATAAAAAAATAAAAAATTATAACTTAAGGTATATGAAGCAAAATTACATAATAAAAGCTTGAAAGCTAAATGGACAAACAGTTACAAATGATGCGATAAAATTTGACATTATTTTTCAAAAATGGTATAATATAGGTGTTGTTTTAAAGGAGGAACAAATTTACTATGAAAAATGATGATAAAGCATCTATATCGCTGAAGAAAATCATTTGTATTAGTATATTATTTATTTTTATAATGACAGTAGTAGTATCTGCTACAAATGTAAAAATAAATAATGTAAAAATAGTTCTTGCAAGTGGGTATGAAATGAACGTACTATCTGGCAAGAAAAAAGTATCAGAGATACTTGATGAAAATCATATAATTTTATTAGAAGATGAAAAGGTAACTCCAGATTTAGAATCTGAATTATCTGATAATAATACAATAAAAATTACTAAAAAAATAGATGAAGAAATTGCTCTTCCAGAAGTAATTGAAAATTCTTCAGAAGTAAATGTAGAGCAAATTTTAGCAAGCTATGATGATATAGTAGAAAAAATCGTTGTTGAAAAGGTTAAAATACCTTATGAAACCATTACAAAAAATGTAGCCTCAGGTTCAGGTGCAAAACAAGATAAAATAGTACAATATGGTGTAGATGGTTTAAAAGAAGTTACTTATAAAGTAAAATATCAAAATGAAAAAGAAATAGAAAAGAAAGAAATTTCATCAAAAATAATTCGTAAACCAGTTGATAAAATTGTTGAAGTTAGAAATAAACAACAAGTTATATCAAGAGGTGGGGTTGCAACAAGGTATGCTGGAAAATGGAGTTATACAGATGCTGAGCTTGACTTAATATGTGCTATAACAGCACAAGAATGTTCATCAAGTTATGAAGGAGCATTAGCTGTTATTACATGTGCATGTAACAGAGCAGAAAGTTCAAGATGGAAACATAACGGAACAGACCCATTAAGCCAATACAAAGCAAAAAATCAATTCTGTTATTCAATAGATAATTATTGGAGAAGAAGATTAAATGGAAACTATCCAGATCGTGTTAAACAAGCAGTTATAGATGCATTAAACGGAAAAAGAAACCACAATTATTTATCATTTAGAGCAGCAGGTTATGCAAATGGCGTTAATATAGGTGGAAACGTATATTTTAATGCAATGTAAAAAATTAAAATATAATTAAAAATGAAATTGGTTAGAAATATCTAGCCAATTTTTTTCTATTATACTGTAATACAACAAAATGAACATTAATTATAGAAACTTGTAAACTTAATAAACTAATTGAAAATCATAAAAATATATGTTATATTAATAACTGAAAAAATATGGTAGGAGAAGAATATGAAATTAATATCATGGAATGTAAATGGCTTAAGAGCAGTTATAAATAAAGGCTTTAAAGAATTTTTTGAGAACATAGATGCAGACATATTTTGCATTCAAGAAACGAAAATGCAGGAAGAGCAAATAGATATAGAAATACAAAATATTTTTAAAAACTATAATTCATATTGGAATAGTGCTGTAAAAAAAGGTTATTCAGGAACAGCAGTATTTACAAAGAAAAATCCACTAAAAGTAACATATGGAATAGGAAAAGAAGAACATGATCAAGAAGGAAGAGTAATAACCTTAGAGTTTGACAAGTTTTTCTTAGTAAATTGCTATACACCAAATTCAAAAAGAGAATTAGAAAGATTAAACTACAGAATGGTTTGGGAAGATGAAATGAGAAATTACTTATTGGAATTAGATAAAATTAAACCAGTAATTTATTGTGGAGACTTCAATGTAGCACATGAAGAAATAGACTTAAAAAATCCAAAAACAAATCACCAAAGTGCAGGCTTTACAGATGAAGAAAGAAATAAAATGACCGAGCTTTTAAATTCAGGTTTTACAGATAGTTTTAGATATTTATATCCAGAAAAAGAAAATGCTTATACTTGGTGGTCATATATGTTCCATGCAAGAGAGAAAAATGTAGGCTGGAGAATAGATTATTTTATAGTATCAAAATCAATTGAGAATAAAATTGAAGAAAGTAATATTTATGATAATGTAATGGGAAGTGATCATTGCCCAGTTGGATTAGTTTGCAAGCTATAAAGCGACTTATTATAATAATATAAATATAAAGTAAGAGTTATTATAAAATTACATAATTAAAAAAGGATAAAATGCATTATAAAAGAATATGAAAAAGGAAAGGAGCAAGTAATACGTCTTAAAATGTATTACAAAAAATTATGAGAGAACAAAAAAGATTAAGTAAATGGTTATATTGGTTCATCTTAGGGGTTGCAATTATTGCAGTATATAAACTACTTGATAATTTAGGCCCAATTACAAATTTCTTAAATGGATTATTAAATATTTTGATGCCATTTGTAATGGGCTTGCTAATAGCGTATTTATTTTATATACCATGTAGAGCAGTAGAAAGAAAGTACAAAAAAGTAAAATTTCTATCAAAAAGAGCAAGAGGATTATCAATTGTTACAGTATATATAATTGCAATTTTAATAGTTGTACTTGCTTTAACCTTTGTTATACCAAATATAGTAAAAAGTATAGCAGACTTTGTAGCAAACTTTGGAGATTACTATAATAGCACATTGGAAAAAATACAAAACTTGCCAGAGGACTCTATTTGGAAAAGTGATGCAATAATGGGAATCATTCAAAATCTTAGCCAAATTGATTTAAAAGAATATTTAAACATTGAAAAACTTATGCAGTATGCACAAGGTGCAATTAGTGCAGTAAGTGGAATATTTAATATATTTGTTTCGTTTATTGTTTCAGTATATTTATTAGCAGAAAGAAGGCAAATACTACAATTCTTAAAAAGACTAGCAGGAGCAATATTTCCTAAAGGAACCTATGAAATGGTAAGTAGATATTTTAACAAATCAAATGAAGTATTTTTTAAATATATATCAGGTCAAGTATTAGATGCAATTATAGTAGGAATTTTAACATCAGTAGCAATGTCAATTTTAGGGGTGAAATATGCTATTCTATTAGGTTTCACTATAGGATTATTTAACTTAATACCATACTTTGGAGCAATAATAGCAGTAATAATTGCAATTATAGTAACACTATTTACAGGAGGTTTAGGTCAAGCTATTCTAATGGCAATAGTTGTAATTATATTACAGCAAATTGACGCAAACATTATAAATCCAAAAATTATAGGAAATTCACTATCAATTAGTCCACTTCTAGTAATATTTGCAGTAACAGTTGGAGGGGCATATTTCGGAGTACTTGGAATGTTTCTTTCAGTTCCAGTAGGTACAGTAATAAAACTTTTAATAGAAGAGTATATAGAATATAAGGAAAAAAAGGAGATACTATGAAAAAAAACGTAATAAAAATAAGTATATTGGTCTTAATTTTAATTTCAGTATTAATAGGACGGATATTTTTTATTAAAAGAAAATTACATATACATGATAAAATGGTGGGGAACATTAATCTTAGTAGGACTTATATTTTTCCCAACATTTTCTATAGTGTTTAAAAAATTTGATGATAGAGGTTGGATGTTTTCAAAAATATTAGGGGTTGGCATTTCAGGCTTGATATTATGGAACTTATCATACCTAAAAATATTAAAATTTAATTCAATAAATAGTTATATAATACTAGGTAGTATAGCATTTATAAACCTAATAGTATTAATAGTAAGATTAATAGCAAACAGAAAGAAAGTAAAAGGAAGAATTGCTAATGATAAAAAGGCCAATGTAAAAATAACTAATGAAAAAATACAAAACGAAAAAGTAGCTAACCAAAAAAAGAATAGCGTAAGCTATATACTTATAAACATACTAATAATAGAAATAATATTTTTGATGGCATTCACAATATGGGTATATATTAGAAGCTTTGTTCCAATCTTAAATAAATATACTGAACATTTTATGAATTATGGATTCATAAATAAAATAATGAATTCAGACTATTTGCCAATAGAAGATATATGGTTATCAGGAAACAATATAAATTATTATTACTTTGGCCAATATATAACAGCATTCTTAAATAAGATATCAACAACTCATGTAGAAGAAAGTTACAACTTAATGATTGCACTACTTGCAGCATGCTTATTTACATTAGCATATTCAATAGGTAAAAATCTAGGAAAAAATTTGATAAAAGATGATACAAGAAAAATTGTAAAATCTATTCCAATAATTATAGCAATATTAGCAGGGCTTTCAACTTGTTTAGGTGGAACAACATATTATCCAATATATAGATGGATATTACAAGACAAAGATTATTTCTATGCAGATCCTTGTTATTATATAGGATATAGGCCAGATGTACCAGACAAAACGATTACTGCATTTCCATCATATATGAACTTAGAAGGAGATTTACATGCACATTATGTTGACACCATTTTTTCACTTACAATGCTTGCATTACTATTACAATATATGCTTTCTGAAAATGAAAAAGGTATAGATAATGTTGAAAAATTAGAAAATAATAAAAATCAAGAGGACTCAAAAAATTCAAAAGGCGATACAAAGTTAAAATTTTCAAAAGATAATAAGAAAATCAAAATAAAAGGTGGATGGAAAGAATTTTTTAATCTAAACATAATTCTAATGGGAGTTTTGCTAGCAATTCAGAAAATGACAAACTATTGGGATTTTCCAATATATTTAGTAATAATAGGTGCAGTAGTAACAGTTAAAAATTTTATTAAATATAAAAAATTCAAGCAAAAAATTCTTGTAACTCTTGCACAATTAGTACAAGTTGTTGTAATAGAAGAACTATTATCCTTAACATTTTCAATGCACTTATATATTAGTGCAACACAAGTACATTTTACCAATATTATGTCACCAACATATAAATTAGCTGTCTTATGGGGACTACCAATCATATGTATTGTAGTAGACATAATTATACTTTTATATAAATACTTTAAAGAAAAAAAAGGAAGTATATTTGATTATATAAATAGAATGAATCTATCAGATATATATATAATAATAATAGGTGTTTGTGCAATAGGATTAGTACTATTACCTGAAATAATATATCTAAAAGATATATATGGTGACGAATATAAAAGAGCAAATACAATGTTTAAACTTACATTTAATGCAATAACTCTATTTCACATTTCTACGAGCTACATATTAATAAAGCATATATATGAAAAAGCATCAATAATAAAAAAGATAATTACAGTAATAATTTTAATAGTATTTTCAACTACAATTTGCTATGGAACAGATGCAATTAGTTATGTAACTAATGGCTTAAAGAGTGAAACAATGGATATTAGAAATGTTGAAGATGATATTAAGGAAAATCTTCCAGATGATTATGAAGCAATCCAATGGATAAAAGAAAACATAGATAGAGATGCAATAATTCTTCAAAAAACTGATGGAAGTTATACATTATCTACAAGAATATCTACCTTTACAGCAAATCCAACGGTATTAGGCTGGCATGGACATGAATGGATTTGGAGAGCAAAACCAGATTATAGTGTACCTGATGAGGTAGATAACAGATGGAATGATATTTATCAAATATATACATCGCAAGACGAAAATCATGTAAAATTTTTAATAGAAAAATATAATATTTCATATGTTTATATTGGAAATGTAGAATATAGTGATTATACAGATACTGATTTTAGTGTATTGCTAAATTTAGGTGATATAGTATACAAGAATGATGAAAATTATGTAATGTCACCAGTTTATATTGTAAAATGTAAATGAGACAATGTGACTTAGGTTTTTGTCTTAAGAAATTTTATAAATAAGAAAATGAAAATTAGGTTTTTTAATTAAACAATTTTAAATATATAAATGACTTTTACTAAAAACAAAAGAACAATACAATTTTTAGCTACTCATGTAATACTTTTTAAAGTTTAAAAAAGTTTATTACAATAGAGCCACAAAAATATATTGTTCTTTTTTATTTTTTAAAGAAGTTTTGTAGCAATTTTATTACTTAAGAAAAACTTAATAATTTCATATCTTTTTTCTTAAGAAATATCTATTATAATACTGTTAAATAAAAATTTACATTGAAAAGAAAAACTTGCAAAATTATGTTATAATAAGAAAAACAAAAACAATTTATAAAAATAAGAAAGGAGTATATGATTATTTAAGTTATTAAATACATCATATAAGATTGGTATGTACAATATTTTAGTAGTAGATGATGATAAAGAAATAGTAAACGCAATTGAAATTTATTTAAGTAAAGAAGGGTATAATATTTTAAAAGCATACAATGGACTAGAAGCATTACAGATATTAGAAAAAAATAAAGATATACATCTAATTATACTAGACATAATGATGCCAAAACTAGACGGAATAAGTACAGCTAATATAATACGAAAAGATAAAGCAATACCAATAATTATGTTATCTGCTAAATCGGAAGATTATGATAAAATCGCAGGTCTTAACAATGGTGCAGACGACTATGTTACAAAGCCATTTAATCCATTAGAGCTAATAGCAAGAGTAAACTCCCAAATACGAAGATACACTTCGCTTGGCTCGATTGCAAGTCAAGAACAAATTGAAGATGAAAACCTATACACTTCAGGAGACTTGATAATAAATGATAATACAAAACAAGTTATTGTAGAAGGAAAAGAAGTAAAGTTAACTCCAACAGAATATAACATACTAAAATTTTTAACAAAAAATAAAGGAATAGTATATTCAATAGAACAAATATATGAAAACGTATGGGAAGAAGAAAGTTATTCAGCAGAGAATATAATAGCAGTTCACATAAGACATATTAGAGAAAAAATAGAAATCAATCCACGAGAACCAAAATACTTAAAAGTAATATGGGGAATAGGCTATAAAATTGAAAACTTGAATAAAAGCTAAATAGATGAGAATTAGATGAATAGTAAAAAGTAATAAAATTAAGAAGCAAAACAAATAATAAAAAAGTAAAAACAAACAATAGTAAGAAATTAATAACTTAATAAAGAATCTAAAAGGAGGAAAAGGACAATGCATAATAAAAAGATTTGTACGGCTAGAATAGTAAAAAACATAGAATATTTTTTTGTACCAATATTCTTTACCATATTTATATTATGTATACTGTCACTAATAACAGTAGAGCAAAATATACAATTGAAAAGTACTGATAATTATTATGAAAGCTATATATTTACAAGTGAATATTTAAAAAATGTAGGATCAAATAATTATTATATAAGAAATTACGAACTAGATTCTACTAAAGATAAAAATTCTGAAAACATAATATATAATTGGGATAGAAATTCAAACCTTATTTATTTAATTATTAATAAAAAGACAGGCACAGCATATACTAGTGTGCAAAAAACAACATATACTGACACAATAGATGAAATAAAAACATACATTGGAAAGAATAAGATATATTGGAATTATGTAAATGAAAAAATAGATACAAGTGCAGAAGCATTAAAAGAAGAAAATATATATTACGATAGTGATTTTGAAACAATAAAATATAATAAAGAAAATGTAGATATATATAGTGCTATAATAGATGAAATGCCATACAATGATTCAATAGTATTTACTAAAATAGCCTTTCAAGTATGCAAGTATTTCTATAACTACTCAATAATTTTATTACCATTATCAATGATAGCATTAATTTTAGCAATAATTGCAATAATTAATGGAATTGGAAAAACGGCAAAATATGAAGAAATACATTTAACATGGTTTGACAAATGGAAATTAGAGATAGTAACAGCTATAATATTATTTATAATTATGTTATCTACTATGGCACTTATAATGTGTTTTGATGTATTAGATAGCATATTAAGATGGCCAATTGGAATTATTGGAATAATAACAAGTCTAATACTTATATATTTAATGTCAATATTATTATTAGAAACAATAGTAAAGAGAATTAAAACACACACTTTAATAAAATCTAGCCTAATATATGCTATATTTCATCAAATAGCAGAATTAGGAAGAAATAGAAAAATCACCACAAAATTAGTATTATTCTATGGAGGTTTTTGCTTAGCAGGATTTATTTGCACAGTTGGAATTATGAATTCATATAGTGATCAAAGTGCATTCTTTTGGATAATTATGTTAATAATACTCGCAATTACAACCTTCTATTTATTATTTAAAAAATTAAAAGAATTTGAAAAAATAAAAGAAGCACTTAAAAAAATATATGAAGGAAATACAGAAGTATACATAAACCCAAATGAGACAAATGGGGATTTAAAACAAGTGGCAGTATACATTAATGATATAGCAGGAGGCCTATCAAATGCCATACAAGAGAGCTTAAAAAGTGAAAGATTAAAAACAGAGTTAATCACAAATGTATCACATGATATAAAAACACCACTAACCTCCATAATAAATTATGTAGACTTATTAAAAAAGGAAAAAATGCCAAATGAAAAAGCACAAGAATATTTAATGGTATTAGAAAATAAATCACAAAGGCTAAAAAAACTAACAGAGGATTTAGTAGAAGCTTCAAAAGCATCTTCAGGAAATATAAAATTAAATATGGAAAAATTAAATGTAATAGAGCTTGTAAAACAAATATCAGGCGAGTTCGAAGATAAATTCAAAGAAAAAGGACTAACAGAAATAATAACAGTTCCAGAAGAAGCAGTATATATAGAAGCAGACGGAAGATATATGTATAGAGTATTAGAAAACATATATGGAAATGTATCTAAGTATGCATTAGAAAATACAAGGGTATATGTAGATGTAATAAAAGTAAAAGAAAATGTTATTATACAAATGAAAAATGTATCTAAAGATAAGCTAAATATCAGTGCAGATGAACTAATGCAAAGATTTGTTAGAGGAGAGGCATCAAGAAATACCGAAGGAAGCGGACTTGGACTTTCAATAGCAACTAGCCTTACAGAACTTCAAGGTGGAAAATTTCAAATATACTTAGATGGAGACTTATTTAAAGTAACTATTGAATTTAAAATTAAAGTTTAAAACAATGGGACGGGGTTTTTGTCTTAAAGAAAACTCCGTCCCATTGTCTTATATATAATTCAATTATTACAAAATAAAACTTACGGAAATGCAAATAATGCAAAATAAAGGCTAAAAACTAGTCAAAATATGACAAAAATGTAAATAATTTTTAATAATAACCAAAAATAAATAATCCGTAAAGAAAGCTGGTAAATGGTGCAATTTACCAGCTTTCATACTGTTTACAAGCTCTTCACAAGAATCTATAATTATATATATAAACATAAACTTTAAAACTATGTTTTATATTATTTTTATTGTTTTTTGTATGGAGGTAAACTACACATGAACGAAAACCCAAACCAAAATGAAAATTTAAACGAAAAGGAGAAGATTCCTGAAACAATTTCACCAAAGGCTAAGAAGAAAAAAGTTAGAGAAAAAGCGAAAATTATTAAAGCTAAACGTAAAGCTCAAGCTGAAGCAAATAACAACAAAGCTGAAAAGCAAGCTAAAAGCTTAAAGCAAAAGCTACTAGTAGGAGCAAGTGTACTCGCAACAGCGATAGTACTTGTAATAGCCTTAATAGGAAGCTATAACCAAATAAAGCCTCAAGAAATGGGTGAAATTGCAAGGTCAATGACATATGATAAAGTTAATCCAGGAGATGAAAACGTACCAGAAACTAGCGGTAACGTTAAGTTTGATGCGTTCTTTTTGCGTGACTTGACTGGCGACGGAGAAGCCGAGAGCATAAGAGGAACATGCAAAGAAATTGGAGAAGAATCTACTTTATACATGAACCTTGAAGTACAAAACAAGGGATATTTAGAAAATGGTGTAATAACTATTGAAGCAGAAAATTTTTACCTTCAAACATCAATACCAAAAGATGAAGAAGTACAAGAAAGTGCAATAGGAAATGATATAAAAGAAATAAAACTAAATAAAATAGACACAGGCAATGAAAAATTACTTACAGGAATGGTTCATTCAGGAGACTATTCACATTCAAGTACAAAAGCATCAGCAATAGGAAACGATATTACAAAATACAGTAAAAAAGGAAAAGTAACATTAACTGGAAAATATAAACAAGATGAACAAGACGAAGGTGTGGAAATTAAAAAAGAGGTACAATTTTATGTAGATTGGCATGGAACAGTAAAAGCAGAGATGCCATCATATTTAGCAGGTACACCAAATTTAGATAAAGAACAGGACATAAAAACAGCAATCAATAAAGATAATAAAACATTTACAGTAAACCACATAATAGGAATGCAAGAAGTAAATAATTTATTAAATATAAAAACAGCCTATATAGAAACAGAAATACCACTATTAAATGGATATGAACCAAATACAGTAAGAGTAACGGGAAGTAATGTAGTATTTACTTATGACCCAAGCACAGGAGTATTAAAAGCACACAAAGATGTAGTTTTAGATGACAGTAAAGTAATAACCGAACAGGCATATGATGGAATATATACAGTAGATAACAATAATTATAGATATAACAAATTTAATATAGAAATAGTATACCCATTAGAAGCATACGAAAAAATAGGTTCAGACATAATTGAACATAAAATAACAGTTAAAGGATATTATGAAGGATATAATAACGAGAATAGCGAATTTTATAATCCATATAGATCAAATAAAGTAAATGGTACATTCACATTAAGAATAAAGAATCCAAACGTAACATCGGAGCATTTTGATGTAACAGTTGGAAAATATGCATGTGAACCAAGTGTAAGATATATAGTATCAAAAGAAAAACCATTAAGAATATATAATGGTTTATCAGAAAAAGAAGATAATGATATATACACAGTAAGATGGGAAGGCTATACAGGTTCAAACGGTGCAGATAAAACAATTATAATGAAGGAAACCAAGAATGATGAAGAACAATCAGATGAGTTCGTAAAAGCAGATAAACAAAATGAAAGCATGGAAAATGTAACATCTAACATAGGAATATACTTCTCAAATGCAAATAATACATTAGGTGAAGATGGAGAAATTAAAGTATATGATGATGAATTAAATGAATTACTTATAACCTTTAATAAATATAATTGGAATAAATATAGTGAAAGTAATCCATATACTTATGATAGGCCTGTAAAACATATAAGAATAGAAACAAGTAAAGCAAAAGCAAATTCATCATTATACGTATACAACATAAAGAAATTAGATAATGAATATATTACTACAAATTATACCCAAGAAGAATTTGATGCATTGAAAGAAATAAAATCAACCTTAAATGGATATTTAGATGATATCCATATAAATGAAGATACACATAGTGCAAACTATGAAACACCATATACAATAGCAGAAATAGCTTTAAGTAAA
Source organism: uncultured Clostridia bacterium (assembly GCA_947630185.1). GTDB lineage: Bacteria > Bacillota > Clostridia > TANB77 > CAG-508 > CAG-273. Next base: position 91,486 of record CANRGT010000002.1, read on the forward strand.
AATACATTATCAACACAAGAAACAGAAAATAACTTTGAGATAACATTAAAGGCAGAAGCAAATACAGCATTTAACCAAGAATTATGGCAAAATGGAGCATTTTTATTAAAACTACCAAATATAGTAAATGTAGAAATAAATGGAGTAAGAAGCACAAATCAAGATGTAAGAATAGTAAGCTGTGAGAAATATAAAGAAGGAGAAAACTATTACATAAAAATAAATACAGAAAATGATACTCCTACAACATTTGATTTAATAATATATTGTAACATAACACCAGACCCAAGAATAATAGCAAAAACAGAAGAAATAGAACTACAATATAGCAATAAAAATGCAGTAGTATATTGGAACGAAGTGCAAGATACAAACGATTTAAATGGAAACTTAGATAAAGAAGAAAAAATAGGAAAAGCAACGAAAAGTTTAAAATTAGAATCACCAGATTCACTACTTACAAGTGAAACAATAACAGAATATGATAATAACGAAAGTATAACAATAGCACCACAAGTAGCAAGTATAGAAAAAACACAAAATTCAGCCCAAATAAATATACAATTAATAAACAATTGTAGTAACCAAGTAAGCAAAGTATCAATATTAGGAAGAATTCCTTATGTAGAAAATAAAAATGTAATAACTAATGAAGAATTAGGCTCTGAATTTAATGTACAAATGCAAGAAAAAATAGAACTACAAGATAATTTAAAATCAATTGCAAAAGTATATTATAGTGAAAATGCAGAAGCAACAAAGGATGTAAATGGAGAAGGCAACAACTGGAAAGATAATCCAGAGGATTTTACTAATATAAAAAGTTATTTAATAGATTTTGAAGATAATATAATAGATAAAAATGCAAATTATGAAATAAGCTATAAAGTAACAATACCAAATGATGTAAGCTATAATCAAGTATCATATAGCCATCATGCAGTATATTTTAATGTAAACAGCACAGAAGGAAGCTATACAACTCAAATACAGCCAAACAAAGTAGGTTTAAGGATAGTAAAACAATATGACCTAGAATTATTAAAAAATCAAAAAGAAAAAGAAAGTGCAGTAGCAGGAGCAACATATTATATAAAAGAAGAAAATGCAAAAGAAGGAAAAACTAGAGTAACAGATGAAAGTGGAACATTAACCTTAAAGGATTTATATGTAGATAGAACATATGTAATAAACGAGATAAAAAATCCAGACAATTATGAACTAAATACAGAAGAAATTAAGTTTAGAGTAACAGAAGAAAATGGACTACTAAAACTAGCAGATGAGCCAGCAGTAGATGAAAATGCGGGTTCAATAGAACTAATACAACCAGTAGAAGGCCAAAAATATAAAGTACAAATAAAAGTAGAAGATGAAGTAAAAGCAAATTTAAAAATAGTAAAAACACAAAAAGAAAGCCAAGAGACAAAAATAAAAGGAGTACGTTTCAAAATAACAGGAAATAATTTCGAAAACGGAAAGAACATAACAACAAACGAAAACGGAGAAGCTTTATTTACAGGATTAAGCATAGGACAAGAGTATACCCTAGAAGAAATAAAGGCAGATGGGTATTATTTAGGTGGCCAAATAAAAGTTACAATCAACAAAGATGGAGAAGGCAATTATACCGCGAGTGTAACAGAAGAGAATAATCAAAAAACAGTAAGTAGCACATCATCACAAGAAGAAAATAATATACCAACAGTAACACTTAACATAGAAAATGAAAAAATACCAGAGTATAAGTTAATAATAAATAAAGTAGCAAAAGGAGAAGGCAATACACCACTAAAAGAAGCAAAATTTAGATTATTTAAAGGAACAGAAAAAATAGGAGACTATGAAACAGATGCACAAGGAAGCATAACAATTCCAAACTTATGCAAATTAGATCAAACATATACATTAAAAGAAATATTAGCTCCAAAAGGATATGCAAAAGTAAAAGATATAACCTTCTATGTAACAAGAAATGAAGAAGGTTCATTAACCATGGAAATAAAAGATGGTAAAGTAAAAGAAAAAGTATTAGATGATGCAAATAATACAGTAACAATAACAATAGAAGACAGTCCAACATTTAAACTAATAAAGAAAGATGGAGAATCGGATGCAGTACTACCAGGAACAAAATTTGCAATATACAATGTAGATGATGGATCAGCACAACTAGCACTAGACAGTAAGTACAACATATTGGGTGAAAAGGAAGTAATAAATGGAAAAACATATTATACATTAACAACAAATGATGAAGGAGAAATAGAAGCTGACTTAGGAGAAGGTTTATACAAAGCAGTAGAGCTTAAAGCAAATGACGATAAATACGATATAACTAACAAAGAGTATTACTTTGGAATAGGAGCCTCAAGAGAAACAGAAGATATGCCAGTAACGACATTTGCAACGAGTTTTAGTGGAGCTTATGATGATGAAATAACTTCAGTATTAGCAACAAGTGATGGAGGGTATATAGTAGGAGGATATTGTAGTAATGACATTAATTATTTAAATGGACTATTAATAAAGTACAATGTCAATAATGAAGAGGAATGGAAAAATAGTATAGGACTATATTATGGTGATGAAAAAGTAACCTCAATATCAGCAACAAGTGATGGAGGATATATAGTGGGGGGAAGTTTCTCAGGTACATTAAGTGTAGGGGATTATATATTACATGGCAATAGCTCTCTTTATTCAGATGGACTATTAATAAAGTACAATGCTAATAATGAGGTAGAATGGGCAATGAATTTTGGAGGATATTACAAGGATATGGTAACTTCAGTATTAGCAACAAGTGATGGAGGATATATAGTAGGAGGATATTTCAGTGGTAGTATAACAGTAGGAGATTATGTATTAAGTAATGAATCATCATATAATTCTGATGGACTATTAATAAAGTACAATGCTAATAATGAAGTGGAATGGGCAACGAGTTTTGGTCGAAGTAGAGATGACCAAATAACCTCAATATCAGAAACAAGTGATGGAGGGTATATAGTAGGAGGATATTTCAGTGGTAGTATAACAGTAGGAGATTATGTATTAAATACTGGATCATTATATAATTTTGATGGATTAGTAATCAAGTATAAAGCAAATGGAGAAGTAGAATGGGCAACGAATTTTGGTCAAAGTAATGATGACAAAATAACTTCAGTATTAGCAACAAGTGATGGAGGGTATATAGTAGGAGGATATTTCAGTGGTAGTATAACAGTAGGAGATTATGTATTAAATACTAAATCATCATATAATTCTGATGGACTATTAATAAAGTACAATGCTAATAATAAAGTAGAATGGGCAACGAGTTTTGGTGGAAGTAGAGATGACCAAATAACCTCAATATCAGAAACAAGTGATGGAGGATATATAGTAGGAGGATGTTTCCAAGGAAAAAGTATACTAATAGGAAATTATAAAGTAAATAATAACGGTTCAGAGATTTATAAAGAAGGACTACTAATCAAATATAAACCAAATACAAATTTAAATAATCCGGATAAATATGTAGTAGACTGGGCAAAGTCAATAGGAGGAGCAGTAGATGACTCTATTAACTTAGCAGTAGAACTACAAGATGGAACAATATTAGCAGGAGGATCTTTCAAAAGTACAACAGTAGAAACAGATGATGAAAAATTAACAAATAATAGTAAATCAACTTCATATTCAGATGGAATGCTATTAAAAGTGGCTAAAATGACAAATGTACCAGAAGTTGAAGAATTAAAAGTTGACAACAGTATAAAAGAGTTTAAGATAACAACATATGTAGAGGAAATAAATGGAGAAAAAGGTGGAAGCATATCAGAAGGAGAAATAGTAAAGTATGGTAATAGCAGTACTTCAGAAATAAAAATGATACCTAAAAATGATTATGAAATAATAAAGGTAACAATAAATGGAGTAGAACAAAGCTTTACACCAGATCAAGATGGAAGTTATACATTAGGTAAATTTGACGATGTAAAAGAAAATAAACATGTAGTAGTAACATATGCAAAGAAATCAAATAAAATAGTTATTAAAAAAGTAGATAGTAAAACTGAAAGTCCTATGGGAGGAATAAAATTCAAGATAGACCAGATAAATGAAGGTGAAGTGGATGAGAGCACTCTATACCATACAACAGTAGAAACAAATAAAGAGGGAAAAATAGTAACAGAACTACCATATGGAAAATACAGTATAACAGAGGTAAATACCCCAGAAGGATATGTTAAGTTTGAAAATTCAATAGTTATAGAATTTAAAGAGGATAGTAAAACTGTAGTAAATGGCACAGAAAATGCAAAATATAATAATAATGATAAAGAATACATAATATCAAATACTCCTTTGTCAAAAGTAACAGTACACCATTACTTAAGAGATGAAAATGGAAAAACTGAGGTAGCACCAGATGATTTCTTATATGGTAAAGAAGGAGAACAATATATTACAAGACTACACTTAGATTTAGAAAAATATGAACCAGAAAAAAATGAAGATGGAACATATAATGTTCCAAAAGGTGCAAGTGGAAATTATGAAGAAGCAGATAAAGAAGTAACATATTATTATGTAGAAAGAAAAATACCACTAACAGTACACCATTATATAAAAGGAACTCAAAATTCAGTATTATTATCAGATGGCAGTTTAGCAAAAGATAATATACAATATGGAAAACAAGGTGAAGCATACAAAACAGAAGCTTTAAAGCCAAAAGAATTAGCACAACAATATAAATTGGTAGAAACTCCAGCAAACAGTCAGGGAATATATACAGGAAGTGAAATCGTAGTAACATACTATTATGATTTTATTAGTAGCGCATTTACAATTACAAACGTTGATGAAAATGACAATCCAATGGGAGGAGTAGAATTTTTATTAGTAAATAAAAAGAACGGAGAAACAAAACATTTAATTACTGATGATAAAGGAACAGCTACTGTAGAAGTAGCAATCGGAGATTATACATTAACCCAATTAAAAACTTTAGAAGGTTATAAACTAAGTGAAAAGCAGTGGGATATAAACATCAAGATGGGTGAAGATAATGCAATTACTATTAAAAATGAGCAAATACATGAATTTGATCTTGAAATTTTAAAACTTAATGCAGAAACAAAGAAAGAAATGGAAGGCATAAGATTTGCACTAAAACATGATATTATAGTGCAAAATAAACAAACAGGCGAAATATATAAAAATGAAATAATAGAAAACTATATAACAGATGAAAATGGTACAATTATATTAAACGGCTTAGAAAGTGAAAAAGTATATACATTAGTAGAAAAAACAAGAGGATATATATCAAGTTTACAAGAAATTCAATTTATCATTCATTATAAATATGGTACATATCAAATAGAAATACTAAAAGGCAGTTCAGAAGATATAGAAGTCTATAATAACAATGTATTTATTAAAATATATAATACTTATGATTTAAAAATAACAAAACAAAATGAAAATGGGGAACTACTTCCTGATGCAAAATTTGTTATTACAGATATGAATGGTAATATAGTATTAGATGGAGACAACAATCCAGTAGGAAATTTGGAATTAATTAATGGAAAACCATTAGCAGTATTAACAACAGATGCAAATGGAGAAATAACAGAAAATTTATTGCCTGGAACATACATATTAACAGAAGTACAAGCTCCAGATGGATATATATTACCAGAAAAAATGGAAGACAGACAAAATATAATTGAAATTTCCGGAATTGGGGATGGAAGTTTTTACGTAGAAAAGGAAAGTGTAAAAATATATGAAGATACAACATTCAATGAGTTATTATCTATGTTAGAAATGCAAAATATTGAAATTATTGATAGACATCCAACTAATGATAAAGGCTATATTATAGCTGGATGTTTAACAGAGAATGCTAACATAGATGGTTACTATACAGAATCTGGAGAATCAATTAATTTGACAATAGAGGGAGAAGAAGAAAGAGGAATTAATTTTATAATAACTCCAAATAACAAGATAAAGAGTGTTTTATGTATAGAAAATTCAAGTGAAAATAGTTATAGCAATATTGAAAAAACAATTAGAACAAATGATAATAAATATATAAGCATAGGACATTATGCAGGAAAAATATATATTCCAGCTAATTATACTAAAGAAGGAAAAGAAATTAGCTTAGAAACATCAGAAGAAATGGCATGGTTTATAATACAATATGATGAAAATGGAAAAGTAGAATCCTTTAATAATGTAGCTGATATTATTAATCAAATAGAAAGCTATGATTTAAGAATAATTGATAATGGATCAGAAATAGTATTAGAATGTTATTTCGATGATGAAAGCTGTACCATTCCAGCAGAACAAACCGTAGACTCGAAGGAGATTGTTTTAAATAATATAAGTGGTGAAATTTATATTAATATAAATAGTGAAGGTAAAGTTATTAATGCTTATACATTTAAGTACTTAGAAGATATGGGCTTTGAAATTAATAGTGTAACACCTATGCCTTCAAAAGGGGTAATTGTAACTGGGGGTGCATACAATAATATTATATTTGATAAAAATCAAACAACATCAGGTAAAGAAATTACTTTGTATGATGGATTAGCTATTATAAAATACAATGCAGAAGGAAAAGTAGAATGGGCAAATAATATTGAATCAAATTATTTGTATTTTGACCTAATTAAAGAAGTTTCAAATTCATATTTGTGTGCTGTAAACTATGAAGGATATTTATATATTCCAGCAGAATATACTAAGTATGGAGATGAAATTTATTTAGAAAGTCAGAATTATGAGCAAGTAGCCCTTATAAAATATGATGCAGAAGGAAAAGTAGAGTGGGCGATTAATAATGATGAAGGCAGTCAAGAACGTTATGGAGGAAGCTATTTATATCTAGATATTGGAAAAACAGATAATGGGTATTGTATTATTCTAGATGGGTATGAAGAACCTGGACCAGTGTTACTTGATGCAGAAACATATAGTAGGTATTCATACGAACCACCAATGCTTATTAATTATGTAGAAAAAGAAAATAAAATACCTACAGAGCAAGTTGTAAAAAATATAGAAAATGAAAGCATTCATTATTTTGACTTAGAAATTACAAAACTTGACAGCGATACTAAAGAAACAATTGAAGGGGTAGACTTTTCAATAGAATATACTGATAAAAATTTAGAGTTAAAAATACTTCCTCCACCACTTCCTGAAGAACAAGCATTAAATAACGATTATGAAGATTATGGATATCCTGAAAGTTTCATGAATGGAATGTTATCTGATCATGTAAATACCTATGAAAGAAAGATAAAAGAAAAACGTACAACTGATGAAAGTGGTAAAATAATATTACAGAATTTAGAAAATGAAAGAGTATATACTCTTGTAGAAAAATCAAATACAAAAGGTTACATAAATAATAAACAAGAAATTCGATTTGCTGTACATTATAAAAATGGAGAATACAGCGTAGAAGTATTAAAAGGCAATGCAGATGATATAATAATTGAAGGCAATAAAATAAAAATTAATATATACAATGATCCTAATTTTAAATTAATAAAGCAAAATAAAGTAGGAAAGTTGCTTGCTGGTTCTAAATTCACTATTACAAATAACGAAGGAGAAGAAGTAAAAGATGGAAATGGTAATCTAATAGGGGTAATAGAAGAAATAAATGGCGAACCTTTAAGAGTAATAACAACGAAAGAAGATGGTACAATAAAAGAAAATCTATTACCTGGAACCTATATTTTAACTGAGGTACAAGCTCCAAAAGGATATAAATTACCAGAAGATCCAGAAGCAAGAAAACATACAATTGAAATCGCAGAAACAGGTAATATAGAAGTAAAAGATGTAATAGAACCTAACATAAATAATTTAGAAGAAATATTTAAAGATGAAAAAATATATGCATCTTCAAAAAATATAAATGAGGATGGAAGCTTTATTATATCAGGTGGTTTAAATGAAAATGTTAAAATCGATGAAATTTATACAGAATCAGGAGAACCAATTGAATTAAATAAGTCAGAAGGAATGTGTGATGCAATTAATATAATAGCTAATGCAGAAGGAAAGATAAAACATATAATTCAAATTAATGGTATTGGCTCTAATAGTGCTAGTACAACTATTACTTCAATAAAAACAAAAGAAAATAAATACATAGTTTTAGGAATGTATACTGGAACTATTGAAATACCAAAAGAAAAGACAGTAGATAATCAAGAAAGAACCTTAACAACTGAAGAATATGAAGATACTTTTATGGCTATATATAATGAAGAAGGAAAGCTAGAACAAATAAATAGCATTGTAAACATATCTCCACTACTATTATATGGAGAATCTTCAGTTACCTTACAACAAAATGATACAAATACAATGATAACAATTGATTATGTAGATGAATATGAATTTATTATTCCAAAAGATAAAACTGCAGATTCAAAACAAATTGAATTATATTATATTTATGGACCTGTGGTTATAAATTTAAATGAAGATGGAAAAGTAATTTCTGCATTTATTAATCCAGAAATATCTATTCCTTATGAAGTTCAAGTAGGATATGGTATTATTACTAAAGATGGAGGAGTACTAATTGGAGGCTACATTAATGATACCTTTGAATTTGATGGTAGCGAAACTGCAAATGGAGAAAATATTGTAGTAGATAACTATGATGATGGTATTCTAATAAAATATGATGCAGATGGAAAAGTAGAATGGGCAAAAATGTTAGGAGCAGAACAAGGTGGATATGGCTTTGTAAGTGAAGTTACAGAAGGATATATTGGAGTAGCATATTATCAGGGAAATGTAATAATACCAAAGCAAGACACACAAAGTGGAAATGAAATAGTAGTAGAAGCTCAAACAGATAGCAATAATTGTATGTTAATAAAATATAATGAAGATGGAGAAGTAGAATGGGCAAAAAGGATAGACGATATAGATCTAAATTCAGAGGAAGGAAATTATTACTTTAATATACAAGAAACTAAAGAAGGATTTTCATTAATAGTAGAAAAACAAGAAAATGAAATAAGCACATATAAAATCATAAACTATAAAGAAAATGATAATAATAGCAAAGAAATAGTATTAACAATAGATAACGAAGGAAATCCAACTAAAGTAGTAGTACATCATTATATCGAAGGAACAAATCAAAGGGTACCATCAAATGAGGATGGACAAGTAGTGCAAGATGAAGAAAAAACAGGCTTTGTAGGAGACATTTATACTACAGAAGCTTCACCAAATATTAACCAATATTTTGAATTTGCTTCAAATGGTGAAACTGAAGCAACTGGTGAAATGACAGAAGAACAAAAGGAAGTAATCTATTATTATAGATTAAAGAATGTTCAAGTAGAACAGAATGAATTAAGTAAAACAGCTACAAGCAAGATAATAAGAGAAAATCAAGAAATAGATTATACAATAACATATCACGGAAAAGTAACAGAATATATAGGAAATGCAAAAGTAACGATAGTAGATACTCTTCCATACAAAATAGATGAAAGCAGTAAAGAGAAAATAGAAGGCTTAGAAAATTGGACATATTCAGAAGAAGATGGAATACCAACTCTTACATATGAAAAAACTATAGAAAATATTAATGGAACAGAAGAAATAGATATAGAAGAACAACTAGAATTGGTATTTGTTGAAGTAAACTATGGATTAAAGACAATAGAAAACAAAGCAAAAGCAACATTATATTTAGAAACAGCAAAATCAACTCATGAAACAGAAGAGGCAATAGCACAAACAGAAATAGAAATAACAAAAGATATAACAGTTACTAAGAAATGGAATCATGAAAACAATACTTATGAAATTCCAGATAAAGTAGAATTACAAATAAAGAAACATACAGAAGATGGAAATGAAGAAATAGTTGCAACTCATACTGTAACAAGAGAAGATAACTTACTACAAGAACCAAAAGCTTTAGAAAAAACAGAAGAAACTTGGCAATATACATTTACAGGTTTACCAAAATATAATGAAAAAGGAGAAGAAATAGAGTATTTCATCGGAGAAAATGAAGAAGCGGATGAATTAAAATATTATAGTGCTTCTATTGATCAAAATCAAAATACAATAACAAATACATATAATGGACCAATAATAAGCAGTAATAAGAAAGTAACAACTCAATATGGAGAAAATTATGTATTAGAAGGAGAAATAGTAACATATACAATTACAGTAACAAATGCTGGAGAGGAAGAAAAAGAAGTAAAAGTACAAGACAATATTCCAGCTGGAACAACATTTGTAGAAGGTTCAATTCAAGTAAATGGAGAAAGTATGTATACATCTGGAGGAGAAGAAATAGACCTAAGGACATATAATGCTAAGAACCTAAGTGAAGGAATAATGGTAACAGTACCAGCCAAATCATTAAATACAGAAAATGGACAAATAACTTTAAGCTTTAAAGTAAGTATAAACCAATTAGAAGAAGACATATTTACAAAGAGAATAACTAATACAGCAAAAGTAGATGAAAAAGATACAAATGAAGTAGAAGTATTAGTAAATAAAACGAAGGTAACATATAAGAAGACAAGTGAGCCAGAGACAGGAAGCAAAGTAGTAGCAGGAGATATAATAACATATAGAATAGAGGCACAAAATACAGGAACAGCACCAGCAAACATTAAGATATCAGACACAGTACCAAAAGGAACAACATATGTAGAAGATAGCATAAATATAATACAAGAATTAATAGCATATGTAAAAATATATACAATAGAGGAATTGAATGAAGGAATAAGCTTAAGACTTCAAAACGGGGAGAAGGTAGTAGTAGAGTTTAAGGTAAAAGTAAATGAGTACCTAAAGAATGGAACAACAATAAGGAACGTAGCAGAGATAAATGGAATACCAACAAATGAAACAGAGCACATAGTAGAAGCATCGAACTTAGAGATAGAAAGTTCTATTACAAAGAGTGGTACAGAAAGCATAGCAAGTTCAAAACAAGAAGTAAATTATTATATAGAATATCATGCAGTAGTAAAAGACTACATAGGAGAATCAACATTAACAGTAACAGATACATTACCATATAAAATAGATGAAGAGAAATCAGAATTAAATGGTGGAAAATATGATGATAATTTACAAACAATAACATGGATAGAAGACTTAGGAACTATCAACACAGTAGAAAACGGGGAAAAACAAATAGACTTTGAAAAAGACATAAAAGTAGTATTCAAAAACCTAGATGCAAGTCAACATAAAATGACAAACTATGTAAAAGGAAGAATAGAATTTGCAGAAAATGATACAAAGGACGAAGTAGAAGATAGTCATATAACAAATATAGACATACCAGCAAAAGTAGTAGTAAGATACTTAGAGAAAGAAACAGGAGAAGTACTATTACCAGAGAAGATAATAGAAGGTTATGTAGGAGATCCGTATGAAACAACAAGAGAAACTATAGAAAATTATAGAGCAGCAGAGCCAGAACCAGAAAATAGCCAAGGTAAGATGGAAGAAAATGATAATGATGAAGAAAATACAATTTATGTAACCTACTATTATGAGAAGATACCAAGTGGAAAGATAACAGTAAAATATGTAGATATGGACACAGGAGAAGAAATAACCTATGAGGAGCAAAGAGAAGACGGAAATAGTGAAAGAAAGACATATAGAGAAGAAATGCAAGGATATGTAGGAGAAAAATATGTAACAGAGCAAAAAGAAATACCATACTACAAATACTTAGAAGACTTAAAACCAACAAATGGAGAAGGATACTATACAGAAGATGATGATACAGTAATGTACTATTACAGAAAATTAGAATTCAATATATCAGTAGAAAAGAACATAGTAGGAGCAAGTATAAATGGAGAGCCAATGAGCATAAGAAATAATAAGCTAATAAAGATGGAAGTAGTAGCATCAAAAGCATTAACAACGAAAGTAGAGATAGAATATGAAGTAATAGTAAAAAATACAGGAGAGTTAAAAGGTAAGGCAAAAGTAGAAGAGAACATACCAGAGGGCTTAAAAGTATCAAGTAAGAATCCAGAGTATTGGAAACAAGAAAATGGAAAACTAACAAAAGAAGTAGAGCTAGAAGCAGGAGGAGAAGAGAAACTAGGAGTAGTACTAGAGTGGAAGAATGGAAACAGTAACTTTGGAGACATGAACAACATAGTAAGAGTAGTAAATGTAGAAAACCCAGCAAATTATTTAGAAACAACAGAAGAAGATAACACATCAGAAGCAGAAGCAATAATAAGTGTAAAGACAGGAGCAAGTGAAAAATTATTAACAGTAATCTTAGGAACAATAGCAAGTTGCGGAGCATTAGTACTACTATACGAATATGAAACCTATCAAAGAGAAAGAGGAGTAGCAATAAGACACGTGGTATTAGATGGACAAAATGTAGTAATAGTAAAGAAGAAACAAGGTAAAAAGGCATAAAAGAAAAGCAAAAAGCAACGAAGTAAAAATCAAAAGAACAAAAGATAAAACAAAGTAAACAAAGGCTAAGAGCCTACAAAAAACAATAAAAGTAAAAAAGTATTTCTGTAAGAAGAAATACTTTTTTACTTATATATATACATGAAAAAATTATGTATGTGAAAATATATATCCGATTCCGCCAAATGAAATTGCTGTAATTGTAAGAACTATAATTCCAGCTGTAAGCACTCCTACAACAATTGGAGGAATTGCTTTCTTAGGTGGCAAATTTAAAAAGTTAGCAATAAGTGAACCTACCCATGCTCCTGTACCAGGAAGCGGAATAGCAACAAACAAAAATAAACCCAAGGCAGTAAAATTTTGAAGCCTAGCATTATTTTCAATATTCTTTGTTGCTTTTGCAGAAGCCCAATCTATGATTATTCTAAAAGGTTTCCACCTTCCAAAAAAATCAAATAAAGGACGAATATATTTAACAATAAAATAAATAGGAACGATATTCCCTATAAAGCTACATATAAATGCTTCAAAATAAGATAGACCCATTCCAACACCTATTGGAATAGCACCTCTTAGCTCTATAATAGGAACCATACCTACAAAAAACGTAATTAAATATTTTAATATAACTGGCATAATTTTAATCCTTTTCTTTATTTTAATAATGTTATTATAGCAACTCTCTTTTTATTAGTCAATACAATTTTAAAGGTTAGATTATTTTATGCAAAAAATTAACTAGTTTTACAATTTTATAAATTGAAAAGTTAAATGCGATTATATTGAGCAAAATTTTTACAAAAAAACCAAGCAAAACCATTGACACAAGCTCTATGAATATGATATACTTATTGGGTAAATTTTAAAATAAACATAAAATACACTTTAAATCTCGTTATGTTAATTTAAATAAAAAGAGGAATTGTTCTATAATTCCTTACGGAAATGGGATGTTTGGAGAGCAGGAACAAAACATTTCGTAAACCAATTATAGAAACAAGAAGGACTTTTTATTTAATCATCATAAATATTTTTTTCTGCTTAATATTTATTAGGGGTGATTTTTTTGTTAAAAGAAATTAAACACGAGAAATGTTCTCGCAAAACTTTTGCAAAAATCGGCGATTCAATCGAAATGCCAAACTTAATTCAAGTTCAGAAAGATTCCTACAATTGGTTCATAGAAGAAGGCTTAGGAGAAGTACTTGCAGATATTTCCCCAATTGTTGACTATTCTGGAAATCTTGTACTTGAATTCTTAGACTACTACATGGAAGAAAAAACAAAATACACACTAGAAGAAGCTAAAGAGCGTGACGCAACTTATTCTACAAGATTACACGTTAAAGTAAGACTAATCAATCGTGAGACAGGAGAAATTAAAGAGCAAGAAATTTATCTTGGTGATTTCCCACTTATGACAGATAGTGGAACTTTCGTAATAAACGGTGCAGAAAGAGTTGTTGTTAGCCAGTTAGTTCGTTCACCAGGATGCTATTATGCACAAGACTTTGATAGCAAAACAGGTAGAAGAATTTACACCTCTACTGTTATGCCTATTCGTGGTGCATGGATAGAATATGAAACAGACGGAAATGATGTTTTCTACGCTAGAGTAGATAGAACAAGAAAAATTCCTGTTACAACATTATTAAGAGCATTAGGAATTACTACAGATGAAGAAATGATACAACTATTTGGAGAAGAAAACAAATTAGTAACAACAATCCAAAAAGACCCTATTAAAACTCAAGATGAAGCTTTAATTGAAATCTACAGAAAATTAAGACCAGGTGAACTTCCAACAGCAGATGCTGCAAGAAACTTATTCAATGGTCTATTCTTCGATAAAAGAAGATATGACTTAGCAAAAGTTGGTAGATACAAATTCAACCAAAAATTAAACTTAGCAACAAGAATTACAGGTAGAATTGCATATAGCGACATTGTAGATGCAGAAACAGGCGAAGTATTAGTAGAAAAAGATGCTACAATTACAGAAGATGTAGCAATTAAAATTCAAGACCTAGGAATTAACATGGTAGATGTTAATGTTGATGGAAAACCAGTTAGAGTAATTGGTAATGCCACAGTTAACATCCATAGTGTTTTACCAAAAGTAGATTTAAGTGATTTACATATTAAGGAAATGGTAAACTACACAGTATTAAAATCAATAATTGATACAACAAACAAAAAAGATTTACATGATGTAATTAAAGAGAGAATTGATGAGCTTATTCCAAAACATGTTACAACAGAAGATATTATAGCTTCTATCAGTTATTTATTAAACTTAGAGCATGGTTTAGGAAATGTAGATGATATTGACCATTTAGGAAATAGACGTATTCGTTGCGTTGGAGAATTACTTCAAAATCAATTTAGAATTGGTTTAACAAGACTAGAAAGAGTCGTTCGTGAAAGAATGACAATTCAAGACTTAGACGTAGTTACTCCACAAACTTTAATTAACACAAAACCAATAACATCTTCAATTAGAGAATTCTTTGGTAGTTCACAATTATCACAATTCATGGACCAAACAAACCCACTATCAGAGTTAACTCATAAAAGAAGAATTTCAGCATTAGGACCTGGAGGACTTTCTCGTGAGAGAGCAGGCTTCGAAGTTCGTGATATTCACTATACACACTATGGAAGATTATGCCCAATAGAATCACCAGAAGGACCAAACGTAGGACTTATTTCAGCACTTTCATCATTTGCTATTATAAACGAATATGGATTTATAGAAACACCATATAGAAAAGTAGACCACAAAACTGGTGTTGTAACAGATGAAGTAGTATATATGTCAGCAGACCAAGAAGATAAATACATAATCGCACAAGCATCTGAACCAGTAGATGAAAAAGGCAGATTTATAAATGATAGAATTCGTGTACGTCACAGAGAAGAAATAACAATGGTAGACAAAAACCAAGTAGATTTCGTAGACGTATCACCAAAACAATTAGTATCTGTAGCTGCAGCCATGATTCCATTCTTAGAGCATGATGACGCAAAACGTTCTCTAATGGGTGCAAACATGCAACGTCAAGCAGTGCCTTTGCTTATGCCAGAAGCGCCAATAGTAGGAACAGGTATTGAATATAGAGCAGCTAGAGATTCAGGAATCACAGTTATTGCTAAAAATGAAGGTATCGTAGAAAAAGTAACTGGTGATGAAATTCAAATTAGAAATAAGAAAGATGAATTAGATGTATACCATTTAAGAAAGTTCAAAAGAACAAATGGTGGTACATGTATAAACCAAAGACCAGTTGTAAGTGTTGGCGAAAAAGTAAAAGAAGGAGAACTAATTGCCGATGGTCCAGCTACTAAAAATGGAGAAATGGCATTAGGAAGAAACGTACTAATCGCATTCACAACTTGGGAAGGTTATAACTATGAGGATGCTGTTTTAATTAGCGAAAGATTAGTTAAAGAAGATGTATACACATCTATTCATATTGAAGAATACGACTGCGAATGTCGTGATACAAAATTAGGTCCAGAAGAAATCACACGTGATATTCCAAACGTAGGTGATGACAGCTTAAAAGACCTAGATGAAAACGGAATTATAAGAATTGGTGCAGAAGTAAGACCTGGAGACATCCTAGTTGGTAAAGTTACACCAAAAGGAGAAACAGAACTTACTGCTGAAGAAAGATTATTAAGAGCAATCTTTGGTGAAAAAGCTAGAGAAGTTAGAGATACATCACTTCGTGTACCACATGGTGAAGCAGGAACAATAGTAGATGTTAAGATATTTACTAGAGACAATTCAGACGAATTAGCACCAGGAGTAAATCAAGTAATTCGTTGCTATATTGCAACAAAGAGAAAAATCTCTGTTGGTGATAAAATGTCTGGTCGTCATGGTAACAAAGGTGTTATTTCAAGAATATTACCAGAAGAAGATATGCCATTTATGCCAGATGGTACACCAGTAGATATCGTATTAAACCCATTAGGTGTTCCTTCACGTATGAACTTAGGTCAAGTTCTAGAAGTACACTTAGGTATGGCAGCAAGAGCACTTGGCTGGAAGGTAGCAACACCAGTATTTGATGGTGCAACAGACGACGAAATAAAAGAATTATTTAGAAAAGCAGGACTTAGCGAAGATGGAAAAACAATAGTATATGATGGTAGAACAGGAGAGCCTTTTGACCACCCTATTACAGTTGGTGTAATGTACATGTTAAAACTACACCACTTAGTAGATGACAAGATACATGCTCGTTCAACTGGACCATATTCACTTGTTACACAACAACCTCTTGGTGGTAAAGCACAATTCGGCGGACAACGTTTTGGTGAGATGGAGGTTTGGGCACTAGAAGCTTATGGTGCTGCATATACATTACAAGAAATGTTAACAGTAAAATCAGATGATATCGTAGGAAGAGTAAAAACTTACGAAGCAATAGTTAAAGGCGAAAATGTACCAGAGCCAGGCGTACCAGAAGGATTTAAAGTACTTATAAAAGAGCTTCAATCTTTAGGACTAGATGTAAGACTTCTATCAGAAGATAACCAAGAGCTTGAGCTAAAAGAAAACATTGATGACGGAATTGACTTTAACAGTATAGAAGATGCTAAGAAAATAGATGAACAAGTTGTAGATGAGTCAGAATTAACAGATGGCTATACAGAAGAAGGGGAAGACACAGATAGCTTAGATGATGACATGGAAGATGATGATAGCTTATTTGAAGATTTAGATGATGAAGAAATTCTTTTAGATGATACAGACTTAGGGGAAGATAACCTTTTAAATGATCAAGATTTGCTTGATGATGGAGAATAGGAGAAATTAGATGAAGAAAAAAATTATTGTATTAGCATTATTAATATTAGTTGTAATTATTGTAATTACTGTTATATCAAGTGTAAATTCTGGAAAAGAATATTTTTACTATGAAGCCCTTTATGAAGACATGAGTTTGCCAGAGGGATTATATAATCATAGTACACCAAAAAATGAATATTATTCTGTTAAAAGTTCTGGAGAAGGTAGCGTAAATTCACAAGCTATAAAATTTAATAACGATGAATTTAAGGAATTAAAAGGACAAATTGATGAATTACAAGAAATGTTAGAAAGCATTAAGAGTGAAGGAAAACTTGTAGCATTATCATATGCAAAAATAAAAATTAACGGAAAAGAATATGGTGTATATAGTAAGCCAGAATTTGACCAAAAATTAAATGAAATATTAAGTAAAATGGATCAGAAATTACAAGAAGGACAGGAATAAAAATAGTTAAAAACTTAATACTTCTAAAAAAATAAAAAATTTAATAGCCTTCATAAATGCTTAAAATAGTTTCAAATAAAGAATTGTTCAGCGGTGTATACTATTTTAAAGTAAATTATGAAAAACCAAAGATGGCAAGGGAAAAAGCCATCAAAAAATATGATAAGAGCAAGAATAAAGCCTTTATCATAAGAAAATAAAATATAGGGGGCTAAATAAACGTGGATGAATTAGAGATTTTTGACAAGATTAAAATTGGCTTAGCATCAGATGAAAAAATTAGAGAGTGGTCAAAAGGTGAAGTTAAAAAGCCTGAGACTATCAACTACAGAACTTTAAAGCCAGAGAAAGATGGTCTATTCTGTGAAAGAATATTTGGACCAACAAAAGACTGGGAATGCCATTGTGGAAAATATAAAAGAGTAAGATATAAAGGTATTGTCTGCGATAGGTGTGGTGTAGAAGTAACTAAATCTAAAGTAAGACGTGAAAGAATGGGACATATCGAGCTTGCAGCACCAGTTGCACATATTTGGTATTTCAAAGGAATTCCAAGTAGAATTGGTTTAATGCTTGACATTACACCAAGAAGCTTAGAGAGAGTTATATATTTTGCATCATATATAGTAGTAGATAAAGGTACAAGTGGACTAATTAAAGGCCAAGTATTATCTGAAAAAGAATATCATGATGCAGAAGAAAAATATGGAGTAGGCTCTTTCAAAGCAAAAATGGGTGCAGAAGCTATCCAAGAATTATTAAGAGAAATAGATGTTGATAAATTAGCTGAAAAATTAAAGAAAGAGCTTGAAAAAGCAAGTGAGCAAAAAAGAGCTAAATTAGTAAAAAGATTAGATACAGTAGAAGCTTTCCGTTTATCTAAAAATAGACCTGAATGGATGATAATGGATGTAATTCCAGTAATTCCACCAGATTTAAGACCAATGGTACAACTAGATGGTGGTAGATTTGCTACATCAGACTTAAACGATTTATATCGTAGAGTAATAAACAGAAATAATCGTTTAAAAAGATTATTAGAATTAGGTGCTCCAGAAATTATAGTACGTAACGAAAAAAGAATGTTACAAGAAGCAGTAGATGCCCTAATTGATAACGGAAGACGTGGTAGACCAGTTACAGGTGCTGGAAATAGACCTTTAAAATCTTTATCAGATTTATTAAAAGGAAAACAAGGTAGATTCCGTCAAAACTTACTAGGTAAACGTGTTGACTATTCAGGACGTTCAGTTATAGTAGTAGGACCAGAATTAAAATTATATCAATGTGGTGTACCAAAAGAGATGGCAGTAGAATTATTCAAACCATTTGTTATGAAGGAATTAGTAGGTAGAGGCTTAGCACACAATATTAAAAATGCCAAAAGAATGGTAGAAAGATTAAGACCAGAAGTATGGGATATTCTAGAAGATGTTATTAAAGATCATCCAGTACTTTTAAACCGTGCTCCAACATTACATAGACTTGGTATTCAAGCATTCGAGCCAGTATTAGTAGAAGGTAGAGCAATCAAACTTCACCCATTAGTATGTACTGCATTTAACGCAGACTTCGATGGTGACCAAATGGCTATTCACTTACCATTATCACCAGAAGCACAAGCAGAAGCAAGATATTTAATGCTTTCAGTAAATAACCTTTTAAAACCACAAGATGGTAAACCAGTTACAGTACCTACACAGGATATGATTTTAGGAAGTTATTACTTAACAATGGAAGTAGCAGGAGAAATGGGAGAAGGAAATTATTATTCTTCACCAGAAGAAGCAGTAATTGCTTACGAAAACCATGACTTAGGCTTACATGCTAAAATTAAAGTAAGAGTTCAAAAAGAAGTAGACGGAGTTTTAGAAACTCGTAAAATAGAAACAACAGTTGGAAGACTTATATACAATGAGGGTATTCCTCAAAACTTAGGCTTTGTTGATAGAACAAACCCAGAAAACTTATTTGAACCAGAAATTAACTTTGCAGTTGCTAAGAAAAACTTAGGAAAAATCATTGAAAAATCAATAAACAGCAATGGTTTAAGTGCAACAGCAGAATTACTAGACTACATTAAATCAATGGGCTTCAAACATTCTACAACAGCTGGTATTACAGTTTCAGTAGATGATGTAAAAGTACCAGAAGCTAAAAAACAAATTTTAGCAGATGCAAATGTACAAGTAAATGAAGTATTAAAACAATATAAACGTGGTTTAATAACTAACGATGAAAGATACAACTCAGTTATTAAAATCTGGGAGAAAGCAACAGATGATGTTACAGAAGCTATGAAAAATAACTTTGAAGACTTAAACCCAGTATACATGATGAGCCAATCTGGAGCAAGACGGTAACTTAAACCAATTAAGACAAATCGCAGGTATGCGTGGACTTATGGCAAGTACAACAGGTAAAACAGTAGAAATTCCTATCACATCATCATTCCGTGAAGGACTTGATGCACTAGAATATTTCATTTCTGCCCATGGTGCAAGAAAAGGTTTAGCAGATACAGCTTTAAGAACAGCAGACTCTGGTTACTTAACAAGAAGATTAGTAGATGTATCACAAGACATTATCGTTCGTGAAGATGACTGCGGAACACATGAAGGAATAGTAATATCAGACATTAGAGATGGAAACCAAGTAATTGAAAAATTATCAGAAAGATTAATTGGTAGATATCCATTAGAAACAATTATAGACCCAACAACAAAAGAAGTTATAGCAGACACAGATACAATGATTACAGAAAAAATAGCAGAAAAAATAGTTGCAACAGGTATGGAGCAAGTTAAAGTTCGTTCTGTACTAGGATGCCGTACAAAACATGGTGTATGCCGTAAATGTTATGGTATGGGCTTAGCAACACGTGATGAAGTAAACATTGGTGAATCTGTTGGTATTATAGCAGCTCAATCAATTGGTGAGCCTGGTACACAGCTAACAATGAGAACTATCCACTCTGGTGGTGTTGCAGGTGTAGCAGATATTACACAAGGTCTTCCAAGGGTTGAGGAGCTATTTGAAGCAAGAAAACCAAAGGGATTAGCAGTTATTACTGAAATAGACGGAACTGTTAAAATCTCAGAAGACAAAAAGAAGAAAGAAGTTATCGTTACATCAAAAGATGACTCAAAAACATACACAATTCCATTTAGATCAAAACTTCGTGTAAAAGATGGAGACGAAGTACAAGCAGGAGATGCCTTAATAGAAGGTGCTATAAATCCAAATGAAATCTTAGCAATTAAAGGACCAGAAGGAGTATATGAATACTTAATTCAAGAAGTTCAAAAAGTTTACCGTAACCAAGGTGTTGATATCAACGATAAACACATTGAAGTAATTGGTAGACAAATGCTTAAGAAAGTAAGAGTAGAAGACAATGGAGATACAGACATGTTTGCAGGTTCATTAGTAGATGTACATGACTTCGAAGACAAGAACGAAGAAGCAGTTAAAGAAGGAAAAAGACCAGCTACTGGAAAACGTATTTTACTAGGAATTACAAAAGCATCACTTGCTACAGAAAGCTTCTTATCAGCTGCATCATTCCAAGAAACAACAAGAGTATTAACAGAAGCTGCTGTTAAAGGTAAAGTTGATGAATTAATAGGCTTAAAAGAAAATGTAATTATTGGTAAATTAATCCCAGCAGGAACAGGACTTCCAATCTACAAAGACACACATATAAACACAGAAAAAGATGAAGAGGATGCTGAAAATGCTAATGAAGCAGAAACAACTACTGTAGAATAAAAATACTTATAGCTTAATAAATAATATAAAGTATTACAGCTCTGAATAAATAGAATAAAAGTATTATAGTTGAATAAGTAAGTTAAACATAAAATAGGATGTTCAAATTGAGCATCCTATTTTTGTAGCTATATAACAAAGTTGCTTAATATTACTCAGAAACTTTCTTTATATGCACTTTATATATGTAAGTCTATATAGACGAAAAAATTAAGGATTTTAGACACATAAATCAATGATTTTAGACTTAACAATTGACAGTAAGCATAAATAATAGTACAATATACATGTATACAAAGGCAAAAATAAGTCTTTGTACAAAGGAAGAAAGGAATTGATTAAATAAAATATGCAAAAAGACAATAAAAAAGTATTTGAAGGAATATTGTCAAAAACAAAAATATATTTAATTATTATTGCTGTGCTATTAGTAATAATATGCGTTTTAAACGTAGCCTATATTGCACCAGCAATTTTATTTTATGCCATGGTACTTATTTACACATACTTCAATAATCAAAAAAATAAAACAGAGTTAACAGAACACATACAGGATTTAACATTTCACTTAGACAAAACAGCAAAAAATACATTAATGCATACGCCATTTCCATTAATAATTATTGAAACAAATGGAAATATACTTTGGAAAAGTGCAAGATTTGAAAAAGAATTTGTAAATACTGATATCAAAAGTGTTTTAGATGAAGCAATAAAGGAAATTAAGCTAGAAATAGAAAATAATGAAGAAGACCCAGAAAAGAAAGTTCATAAAGAGATAGAAGTAGGAAATAAGATTTATGAAATTTTAGGCAATTACACAAAGGCAAAACAAGAATATATTTTAACTCTATATTTCTTAGACGAAACTAAAAATGTTGAAATTAAAAAAGATTATGAAGAATCTCAAATATGTGTTGGCGTTATTATGATAGATAACTTTGAAGAAATAAATCAAAGAATAGAAGATGAGCAAAAACCAATACTACTTGCTGCAATTGAAAAAACACTTTATGACTGGGCAGGAACTTTTGAAGGATTAATTATTAAATCTGAAAGAGATACATTTATATGTATTTTTGAACAAAAATATTTAAGTATGTTAGAAGAGCAAAAATTTAACATATTAGATACAATAAAAGAATTAGAACTTTCAGAAAAAATACCAGTAACTCTAAGTATCGCTATTTCAAAAGAGGGAGAATCAAACTACGAAAAATATAAATCTGCACAAGCAGGTGTAGATATTGCATTAGGTAGAGGTGGAGACCAAGCAATTGTTACAGAAGAAGACGGAAAATATATTTTCTTTGGTGGAAAAAGCCAAGAAGTAGAAAAAAGAACAAAAGTAAAAGCAAGAATAGTATCACATGCTTTACAAGAGCTAATGCAACAAGCAAAAAATGTAATGATAATGGGACATACAAATGGAGATATGGATTCAATGGGTGCTAGCATGGGCTTATATCGTTTAGCTAACACTCTAGGTGTAGAAGCCTATGTTATAAATAACAATACAGGAACAAACTTAGATAATTTCATTGAAACTGCAAAAGAAAATGAGGAATATGCCGAGATTATTATAAACAAAGCAGAAGCAATGTCTAAAATTTCGCCAGACACACTTCTTATAGTTGTAGATACTCATAAACAAACTTATGTAGAAGTGCCAGAGCTATTAGAAGAAACCAGCAAAGTTGTTATAATAGACCACCATAGAAAAAGCCCAGATTGCATTGAAGATGCAATACTTACCTTCCATGAAGTATATGCTTCATCGGCATCAGAGCTTGTTACAGAAATATTAGAATATGCTCCAAAAGAAATTGAACTATTAACAATAGAAGCGGAAGCTTTATATGCAGGAATAATGATGGATACTAAAAACTTTACATTTAAAACAGGTGTAAGAACATTTGAAGCAGCAGCATATTTAAGAAAATGTGGTATAGATATTATAAAGGTTAAAAAATGGTTCCAAAGTGATTTAAAAACATATAACAAAATTTCAAAAATAGTAGAAAATGCAGAAATAGTAAATGAAACAATAGGAATTTCAATTTATGACCAAAACGATAAAGAAGCAAACCTTATATGTGCAAAAGCAGCAGATGAACTTCTTACAATTAGTGATATAACAGCATCCTTTGTTATAGGAAAAATAGGAGAAAAAGTATACATAAGTGGCCGTTCAATAGGTGACATAAATGTACAAGTTATACTAGAAAAATTAGGTGGTGGAGGTCATATAACCTTAGCGGGAGCCCAGGTTGAAGGAATGACAATAGAAGAAGTAAAACAAGAATTAATTAACAGGATAAACGAGTATTTTTCAGAAGTATCTAGCTAAAATTTATTAAGAATGTTAATTAAATTTTTCGAATATGCAGATTAAAATTATAAAATACATAAATAAAAATTATTAAATATGTAAATATAAATCATAAAATGCATAAATAAAGTTATTACATAATAAAATATATAAATAATAAATATGTAACATTAAAGTAAGATAATAGAAAAAATCAAAAAATATATGGTTTAAAAGAACAGTATAATAGCAAAAGTTATACTGTCCTTTTTATATGTATAAAATAAAATAATATAAAGTAATATAGTATACAATATAAATAGTTAATATACATAAATTAAAAACTATATAATGTAATTTTTTAGCAAGATATTATGTTCACAAAAGCGAAGCATAAAAAATGTAATATTTTGTAAGTAAAGTAGATGCATTAATGTTGACATATGGCTAAAAATGGAGTAAAATATATAATATAGTCTAAAATTAAAAATTAATAAGTAAAAATAAATAAAATAGAATTAACTAAAATTACCAAAAGTGTTGAAAATAAATAAAATAGAATTAAGAAAAGAGGAATTGAAAAATGAATTTAAAAAAGAAAATGTTATCGCTAACTTTGCTTTTACTTTTACTAATGACAATTTTTAGTTCATTTAATGTAGTTTTTGCAAGCCAGGGACCTCTAGAACTAGATATTAAAATGTTAAGATCATCAGGTTATGGTTATAAACTTGGAAACTCAAATAAAAATATTTGGAAAATTTATAATACAAAAAATGATAGAAATGATACTTTCTATTGTTTGAAGGGTGGACCTGGATTTGGTTCTGACAACATGTTTAATAATAAATCTGTTGCTCAATCATATACTAAATCTTTTAATATGAGAAATCCAGAAAAAATACCAGATCAATATAAAAAATATAATAGTGGTAGTGAAGATGTAAATATATTGCCGGATCCTGATAGTCAAGCCTATAAAGCAATAATGTGGATATTAGATAATTGCTTTATATTACCAGAAAAAAATAGCGGTGAAGATAGTGGTTCTGACATTACAATAGGAAATTTAAGGAGAGATAATTTAATAAAAGCAGCCAAAGCATATGCAAAAGATTCTTATCCAGAGGCAAGCTCTAGTGATTTTGATAAATTAACAGATGATGATATAGATGTAGTACAACAACTAGCAATATGGTATTATACAAATCCAAATGGAGAATATCATGTAGGAGAGACATTTGAACTTTGGTTAAATTCAAAAAAAGGTGATGTTACACAAACTAATACATATCAATCATTATCAGAAAAAGGAGTTTTCACAAATGGAGAAGCAAGAGCACATGCATGTCAAGGATTATTTTATTATTTAACAGAAACTCCAGAAGACTTAAATTATGATTATAAAAGTGTAAACAATGAAAATCAAACTGTACAAATAAATGAATCAGAAGCTACAATGGAAGTATTAAGTAATAGATATGTATTTGGACCATATACACTAGAAAAAATAGGAACAGCTAGTTTTGAGTTAACTGGAAAAGTAACATATGGAACTAGTGATACAGTAGAACAAGATGTTAAATATTTAAATGAAAATAAAGGAGAAGTACCTAAAGGTACTACTCTAAATGATTTAATAGGAAAAAAATTCTATATTTCATTTCCAGATACAATAGATTATTCTAAAGTAACATTTAGCATAACAGGAAAATATTATACAACAGAAGCATATTACTGGTCAGTAGAAACACCTAAGGGAATAGATCAACCAGTAGTAAAAGTAGAAGAAAAAGGGCATACATTTACAGATGAAACAGTATTTACACCAAGTGAGTTTGACTTAGCTTTAAGAAAATTCATTGTAAGTATAAATGGGGTAGACGTAAAAAATCAAGATGGTAAATTTACAAGAGAGCCACAAATCTCACAAGAAGAAATAAAAAAATTAGCAGGAGAAGGATCAGATAAAGTAACAACAGCAGAGAAAAAACATCCAAAAGATGCATTACCAGTAAAAACAGGAGATATAGTAAGATATAAAATAAGAATATATAATGAAGGCGAAATAGCAGGTTATGCAACAGAAGTAACAGACTATTTACCAGATGGATTAGAATTTATAACACCAGGTTCAGGGCCAGATAAAAGTGAGATTAACCAAACCTATGGATGGTATGTAGGTAGTGATTCTAAAATTGTAAAAACAAAACATCTAGAGAACGTAAAAATAGATGCTTTCAATAAACAAACAATTGCATATGAAGACTTAGAAATAGAATGTAAAGTAGTAGCAAAAGCAGGAGAAACTGATTCAGAATTAAAAAATATAGCAGAGATAACAGCACATAAAGATGAATATGGAAATACTACAAAAGCAAAAGATAGAGATTCAATACCAAATAATGTACAAAGAGATTCATATGGAATAACAAGCCAACAAGATGATGATGATTTTGAAAGATTAGTTTTATCAAAAGTAACTCCAGGAAAATATGAGTTAGAACTAGAAAAAGTAGATTCACATGATGCATCTAAAAAATTACAAGGAGTAGGATTTAATGTAACAATAACAGGTGGAAGTTTGAACAGAAATGATAATTATACAACAGATGGACAAGGAAAAATAAAGGTTACAGACATACCAATTTCAGCAAGAGAAACACATACAATTACAATAACAGAAACAAAAGCACTAGCAGGATATAGTAATCAAGAGGCAAAAATAGTAATAACAGTAGAAACAGATTTTCAAGATGGAGCATATGTAGTAAAAAATATAAGCTCAACAGGAACAATAAAATCAGGAGCAACAAACTCTACAGAACTAAAAGGATATACAGCAGAGCTACAAGGAAGTAAGATAGTAGTTAAAATGAATAACTACAAACTAGACTTAGCACTAAGAAAATTCATAACAACAATAGATGGAGTCGATGTAAAAAATGAAGGAGAAAGTACATTTACAAGAGAGCCAAAGATTACAGACGAAGAAAAAGGAAATTTAGCAAAAGGACAAGGAAAATTAGATGGTGGAACAACAGCATTTAAAGATCATCCAAAAACTCCATTACAAGTACATACAGGAAGTAAGGTAATATATACAATAAGAGTATATAACGAAGGCGAAATTGCAGGATATGCTAAAAAGGTAACTGATTATTTACCAGAAGGATTAATACTTGCAAGTCAAAGTGAAATAAATAGTAAATATGGCTGGAAAAACACAAATGGAGATGGAAGAACAATAGAAACAGACCATATAGCAAATATATTAATAGATGCATTTAACGGAAGTAATTTAGATTATGAAGACTTAAAGATAGAGTGCGAAGTAGTAGCAAAACCAGGAGCTACAGAAACAGAACTAAAAAATATAGCAGAAATAACTCAGCATAGTGATGAATACGGAGATACAAAAGTAGAAGATAGGGACTCACAACCACATAATGTTACAACAAGTGATTATGGAGAAAAAAGTAAGCAAGATGATGATGACTTTGAAAGATTAGTATTACCACCAGCAGAAGGAAAATATGAATTAGAATTAGAGAAAGTAGATTCACAAAATACTGAAACAAAATTAGAGGGTGCTATATTCGAAATAAAAGTTGATGGAACTGCATTAAATGAAACAGGAACATATACAACAGGTACAGATGGAAAAATTAGTGTTGTAAATATACCAATTTCAAAAGCAGGAACACAAACAGTTACAATAAAAGAAACTAAAGCACCAAAAGGTTATAGTAACCAAGGTGGAACAATTACATTAACAGTAACTACAGAGCTAAAAGATGGAGAATATGTAGTAAAGGGTATAAAAGCTGTAGGACAGTCAGGAGAAGAACAAATAAAAGGATTTACATCTTCTTTACAAGGAAACAAAATAGTTATGCAAATGAAGAACTATAAACTAGACTTAGCACTAAGAAAATTCATAACAAGTATTGATGGAAAAGATGTAAAAAATGAAACAGGAGATGCGCTTGCAAGAGAGCCAAAGATTACAGAAGAAGAAAAAGGAAAATTAGCAAATGGTCAAGGAAAATTAGATAATGGAACAACAGCAGAAAAAGTACATCCAAAAGATCCATTACAAGTACAAACAGGAAGCAGAGTAATATATACAATAAGAGTATATAATGAAGGTGAAATTGCAGGATATGCTAAAAAGGTAACTGACTATTTACCAGAAGGACTAGAGTTTATAGCTCCAGGAGTAGGAGAAGGACAAAGTCAAATTAACGAGCAATATGGTTGGACAAATCCAAATGAAGATGGAAGAACAATAGAAACAGACCATATAGCAAATACTTTAATAGATGCATTTAATGGAAGTAAATTAGATTATGAAGACTTAAAAATAGAATGCAAAGTAGTAGCTAAAAAAGGTGAAAATGTAACTACTTTAACAAACATAGCAGAAATAACAGTACATAGTGATGAACATGGTGATACAACAGTAGAAGATAGAGATTCAATTCCAAACAATGTAAATAAAGAAGAATATGGAGAAGAAAGTCAACAAGATGATGACGACTTTGAAAGATTAATACTAGAAAAAGCAATAGGAAAATATAACATAGAATTAGAAAAAGTAGATGGACAAAACTTAAATACAAAACTTGCAAATGCGGAATTTGAAATAAAACTTCCAGATGGAACAGCAAATACATACACAAGTAATGAGCAAGGAAAAATTACAATTAATGATTTACCAATAAAACAGCTTGGAGAGCAAACAATAACAATAACAGAAACAAAAGCACCAGCAGGATATAGCAAGAGTGTTGATACAATTACAGTTAAAGTAACACCTATACTAGAAGAAGGAGAATATGTTGTAAAAACAATAGAAATACAAGAAAATAGTATAGGAAGTACATTAACAGAAGTAACATCAGGAAAAACAGAATTAAAAGCAAATGTAGTAAATGGAAAAATATATGTCCAAATGAAGAACTACAAATTAGACTTAGCATTAAGAAAATTCATAATAAGCATAGCAGGAAACACACCAAAGTATAGTAGAGAGCCAGTAATAACAGACGAAGAACTAGAAAAATTAGCAAATGGTTCAGCAAGCCTAGATGATGGAACAACGGCAAACAAAGTACATTCAAAGGAACCATTAATAGTAGAAACTGGAGATAAAGTAATATACATCATAAGAGTATACAATGAAGGAAAAATAGCAGGATATGCTACAAAAGTAACAGACTACTTACCAGAAGGATTAAAATTCTTACCAGAGAGTGAAATAAATAAAGAATATGGTTGGACAAATCCAAATGGAGATGGAAGAACAATAGAAACAGACCATATAGCAAAAACATTAATAGATGCATTTGATGGAAAAACTTTAGATTATGAAGACTTAAAGGTAGAGTGCGAAGTAGTAGCAGAAGCTGGTGAAAAAGATAAAAGCTTAAAGAATATAGCAGAAATAACAGAACATAGTGACGAGCATGGAGATAAGACAGTAGAAGATAGAGATTCAACACCAGACAATGTGAAGAAAGACGAATATGAAGATAAAAGCCAAGAGGATGATGACGATTTTGAAGAATTAATACTAGAAAAAGCAAAAGACGGAAGCTATAATTTAGAGATAGAAAAAATAAATGGACAAAATATAAGAGAAAAACTATCAGGAGCAGAATTTGAAGTAACCTTGCCAGATGGAAGTAAGCAAACATTAACAACAAATAAACAAGGAAGCATCTCAATTAGTAATTTACCAATAACAAAACTAGAAACACAAACAATTACAATAAGAGAAACAAAAGCCCCAGAAGGATATAGCAGAAATATAGATACAATAACAGTAAAAGTAACAACAGCAATAGAAAAGGGTAAATATGTAGCAAAAACAATTGAAATAGTAGATGAGAATTCAAATAGTTCATCAAATTCAGAAAATTCAGAAGATTCGTTTAACACAGAAAATTCAGTAACTTTAGGAAGCGAAGAAAAAGATGTAATAGTAGGAAAAACAAATATAACAGCAAGTGTAAATGATGATAAGATAATAGTCAAAGTAAACAACTACATGCTTGACTTAGCATTAAGAAAATTCATAACAAAGGTAAATGATACAGACATAACAAACAGAGTGCCAGTATTTACAAAAGTAAGTGAAACAGAATTTAAATACGAGCATCCAAAAGATCCTGTACAAGTAGCATATGGAAATATAGTAACATACACATTAAGAATATTTAATGAAGGAAAAATAGCAGGATATGCAAGTAAAGTAAAAGATGATTTACCAGAAGGCTTAACTTTCTTACCAGAGCATGAAACAAACGTAGAGTACAGATGGAAAATGTATACTGAAGAAGGCGAAGAAACAAATAACATAGAAGAGGCAAAATATATTGAAACAGACTACTTAGCAAAAGAAAATGAAAAAGAGGAAAATGCAAACTTATTAAAAGCCTTTGACCAAGAAACAATGACAATGCCAGATTATAGAGACATAAAAATAGCCTTTAAAGTATCAGAACCAAACACATCAGATAGAATAATAATTAATACAGCAGAAATAACAGATGATAGAGACGAAAATAATGAACCAGTAGATGATGTAGACTCTACACCAGACAATGATGAGCCAGAAGAAGATGATAGAGACGAAGAAAAAGTAAAAGTACAATACTTTGACTTAAGCTTAAAGAAATGGGTAAGTGAATCAATAGTAACATACAATGGAAAAACGACAGTAACAAAAACAGGACATACAGGAGATGAAAAACCAGAGCCACCAGCAAAAGTAGAAATAAGAGGAAGTAGAATAGATAAAACAACAGTCAAATTCAAATTCGTAATAAAAGTAACAAACGAAGGAGAAATAGCAGGCTATGCAAAAGAATTAATAGACTACATTCCAGAAGGATTAAGATTTGATCCAAAAGATAATCCATTATGGAGGGAAGAAGACGGAAAAGTATTAACAGACCAATTAAAAGATACATTACTACAACCAGGAGAGAGCGCACAAGTAGAAATCATACTAACATGGATAAACAACAAAAACAACTTAGGAGAGAAAGTAAACTGGGCAGAGATATACAAAGATGACAACGAGCCACATTCACCAGATATAGATTCTGAGCCAGGAAATAATAAGCCAGGAGAAGACGATATAGATGATGCACCAGTACTATTAGGAGTAGTAACAGGTAGCGTGCCAACATATGTAGGATTAGTAATAATAGCAGTAAGCATTGTAGCAGGTGGAGTAGTTTTAATTAAGAAGTTTGTAATTTAAGTTAATTCTAAATATAAATCTTATTTTAAGAAAACTGATATGTAATAGCAAAAATAAATATTGCTTTAAGTAAAAGATGCAGTACCTATAAACTAGGTACTGCATTTTTTCGGTCTTAAAACACTTGCTAAACTAAGAAAAAAAACCAAAAATGTTAAGACAAAAACCCCGTCCCGTTGTCTTATCCCTAAGTAATAATAAATAAATATATAAAAAAATTACAAAAATGTAATTTAAATGTAATATTTCAAACAAAAATTTAAAAATATTATATCCGTAATAAGAAAAAAATACAAAAGGAAAAGATTGCAAAATATGCTAAAACCTGATATTGACAGTATATAAAAATAAAACTAAAATTATTAGTATAAAAAAAGAAAATTTTAGAAAGAGGATTTTTAAAATGAAAGTTAAAAAGAGAATCATATTACTAATTTTATTTTTTGTACTAATAACCACATTTATTAGTTCGTTTAATATGGTTTTTGCAAGTACAGGAACACTTAAATTAAACATTAAAAAGAAGAGGTCATCTGGTTATAGTTATATGCTTGCAAATTCACGAAAGTATATATGGAAAATATATGAAGTGGGTAATGACAGAAATCAAACTATTTATTGTTTGAAAGGTGGACCTGGATTTGGATCAAGAGATATGTCTACTTCACAAACAAAAGAAGAAGATTATACAAGACATTTTGATATGAGACATCCGGAAACAATAGCAAAACCTATGTCATATTCTATTATAAATGATGATAACGTTCTTCCAGATGTTAGTAGCCAAAATTATAAAGCTATAATGTGGATTTTGGATAATTGTTTTATATTACCAGAAACAAATAGTGAAGGAGCTAGTAACTCTGATATTACAACAGGAGATTTAAGAAGGGATAATTTAATAAAAGCAGCAAAACAATTTGCAGAAGAAGAGTATGAAGAAGCTAAAGATAGTGATTTTGATTGCTTAACAGATGATGATATAGATGTAGTTCAACAATTAGCAATATGGCACTATACGAATAATGATGAAGACTATCATATAGATAGTGGTGATACATTTGATCTTTGGTTAAATCAAAGAAAAGATGATGTTGACCAAACAAATACATATGCAACTTTATCAGATGGAAAATCTTTCAAAAATGGAGAAAAAAGAGCCAGAGCATGTCAAGCATTATTTGATTATTTAGTAGAAACACCCAAAGATATGGATTATGATTATACAAATGAAAATGAGAACACAAACCCAGTAACTTTTGATGAAACTAATGTAACAATGGAAGTGTCAGGCGATAGATATATTTTTGGACCATATAAATTGACAAGCAGTGACAGTAAAAAATATAACTTAAAAGCAACAGTAAAAGGCGGAGAAGATGCTAACACAGTAGAAAATGTTAAGTATTTAAATTCAAGAAAAGAAGAAGTGAATATCAAAACATTAGATGAATTAGTAGGGGAAAATTTTTATATTTCAGTTCCAAATACAACAGATTATTCTAAAATAAAAGTTGAAATATCAGGTACATATTATACAACAGATATAACTTATTGGTCAGTTGCAAATCCAGGTAATACAGATCAACCAGTAGTTAAAGTAGAAAAAGTAAGTAAAACATTTACGAATAGCAAAGAATTTACACCAAAAAAATTTGATTTAGCTTTAAGAAAATTCATTGTAAGCATAAATGGAGAAGAGATAGCAAAAGAAAAGACAAGAGAGCCACAAATTTCACAAGAAGAGATACAAAAATTAGCAGAAAATGGTGAAGTAACAACTGCAGAGAAAACACATCCAAAAGATGCGGTAGCAGTAAAAACAGGAGATATAGTAAAATATAAAATTAGAATATATAACGAAGGTGAAATAGCAGGATATGCAACAGAAGTAACAGACTATTTACCTGTAGGCTTACAATTTATAGAGCCAGGTACTGAAAAAGGTCAAAGCAAAGTTAATCAAGATTTCAAATGGACAGTTGAAGATGATGGAAGAACAGTTAAAACAAAATATTTAGAAAACGAAAGGATAGAAGCATTTAAATCAGACGCTAATTCATTACCTTATGAAGATCTAGAAATAGAATGTAAAGTAGTGGCACTACCAGGAGATACAGAAAAAGAATTAACCAATATTGCAGAAATAACAGCACATAGAGATGAATACGGAATCACTGATCAAGACAGAGATAGAGACTCAGAACCAAACAATGTACAAAAAGAAAATTATAATAATGAAAGTCAACAAGATGATGACGATTTTGAAGTATTAAAATTAGCAAAAGCCAACGGAAGTTACGAAATAGAAATAGAAAAAGTAGATTCATACGATATTTTAAAAAAGCTACAAGGTGCAAGCTTTAATGTAGAAATAAATGGTGTACAATTACCTACTAATACACCTTATGTAACTAATAATGAAGGAAAAATTAGTATTACAAACATACCAATTACAGAAGTTGGAACACAAACAATTACAATAACTGAAACATCAGCTCCAGAAGGATACAGTAATCAAAAAATAAAAATTACAATAATAGTAACTACAGAGCTTAAAGGCGAGGTATATGTAGTAAAAGATATAGTATCATCTATAGAAGCAAATGAAGAAAATTCAGGTTCAAAATATTATAAAGCAACTTTAGAAGAAAATAAAATAGTAGTTCAAATAAAAAACTATAAATTAGATTTGGCATTAAGAAAATTTATAGCAACTGTAAATGGAAAAGATATAAAAAATAGTGAAGAAGATGTATTCGTAAGAGAGCCAAAAATCTCGAAAGAAGAAAAAACAAAATTAAAATCAAGAACAGCATCATGGGATAAAGGAACAACTGTAGAGAAAATTCATACAAAAGAACCATTAACAGTAAGAACAGGAGATAAAGTAGTATATAGAATAAGGGTATACAATGAAGGAGATATTGCAGGATTTGCAAGCAAAGTAACCGACTATTTACCAGAAGGACTAAAATTCCTACCAGAAAGTCAAATAAATAAAGAATATGGCTGGAGCAATCCATCAGAAGACGGAAAAACAATTGAAACAGAATACTTAAAAGATAAGTTATTAAAAGCCTTTGATGGAGAAAATTTAGACTACAAAGACTTAGAAATAGAATGTGAAGTAATAGCAGAAGCTGATGAAGCAGATAAACTTCTAAAAAATATAGCAGAGATTACAAAGCATAGTGACGAATATGGAGACGATACAGTAGAAGACAGAGACTCTACACCAGGCAATGTAAAGAAAGATGAATATGGAGATAAAAGCCAAGAAGATGATGATGACTTTGAAGACTTAATTTTAAAAAGAGGAAACTTTGATTTAGCCTTAAGAAAATTCATAACAAAGGTAAATGATACAGACATAACAAACAGAGTGCCAGTATTTACAAAAGTAAGTGAAACAGAATTTAAATATGAGCATCCAAAGGATCCTGTACAAGTAGCAAATGGAAATATAGTAACATATACATTAAGAATATTTAATGAAGGAAAACTAGCAGGATATGCAAGTAAGGTAAAAGATGATTTACCAGAAGGCTTAACCTTCTTGCCAGACCACGAAACAAACGTAGAGTATAGATGGAAAATGTATACTGAAGAAGGCGAAGAAACAAATAATATAGAAGAGGCCAAGTACATTGAAACAGATTATTTAGCAAAAGAAAATGAAAAAGAAGAAAATGCAAATTTAATAGAAGCCTTTGACCAAGAAAC
>CANRGT010000003.1 GCA_947630185.1 uncultured Clostridia bacterium
CTACCAAAACCTAAACCTGTATATTTATCAGTATTTTTAAGACATAGGATTTTTTAAATCCATTTAGATTTTGAGTCTGGTGCGTCTGCCAGTTCCGCCACATCGGCATATGAAGCTTATATAATAATAGCAAAAAAATAGAAAAATAGCAATTGTTTTTTGATAAAAATTAAAAAATACTATTGACAATTGAATATATATTCAACTATAATAAAAGAAAAGTTGAATACATATTCAATTGTTTTGCATAAAATATAAAAGAAAGAGTATGTTTTTAAACATATATGAGGAAATAAAAATGTCAAAAAATGAATTTATATGTGACTGTAACATTATTCATGAAGAAGTGGTAAATAACACACTTTCAAAAATGCCAGATGCAGATTTATTTAATAAATTAGCAGAATTTTTCAAAATATTAGGTGACACTACAAGAGCTAAAATTTTGTATGCACTTGACCAAAATGAAATGTGTGTATGTGATATAGCAAATGTATTAGGAATGAGTAAATCTTCAATTTCACACCAATTAGGAACTTTAAGAAGAATGGGCATTGTTAGGTGTAGAAAAGAAGGAAAAGAAGTGTATTACATGATAGATGATGACCATGTAAAAGGCTTATTTGAATTAGGTATGGAACACATTGAACACAAAAATAGAAGCTGAAATTGTAAAATTAAAAATAAGAAGTAAATATAAAATACAAATAATAAAAGAGATATAAATAATACTTAAAAAGTATACAAAAGAATGATAATAGTTAAAAAACAAGAAATGGTGGGTATGATTATGAAAAAAGATTTAATTAAAATTTTAATAGCATTTATTTTATTTATAGTTTCACTTTGCATTCCATTTAATGCAATGTGGATTAATCCTGCCTTATATCTAATAAGTTATATAATTGTAGGAGCAGAGATTATTTTTAAAGCGATAAAAAATATTTTTAAAGGAGAAGTATTTGATGAATGCTTCTTAATGACAATAGCAACAATAGGTGCTATTTGTATAGGCGAGCTTCCAGAAGCTGTTGCAGTAATGCTATTTTACCAAGTAGGAGAAATGTTCCAAGATTATGCAGTTGATAAATCTAAAAAATCTATTACTAATTTAATGAATATTAGACCTGATTTTGCAAACATAGAAAGAGATGGAAAGCAAGAAAAAGTAAATCCAGAAGAAGTAAAAATAGGAGATACAATTATAGTAAAGCCAGGTGAAAAAGTACCTTTAGATGGAATTGTAATAGATGGAAAATCTTTATTAGATACTTCTGCTTTAACAGGTGAATCTGTTCCAGTAGAAATAGAAAAAGGTTCAGAAGTGTTAAGTGGCTGTATAAATCAAACAGGGCTATTTTCTATGAAAGTTACGAAAGAGTTTGAAGAATCCACAGTTAGTAAAATTTTAAATCTAGTAGAAAATGCAAGTAATAAAAAGTCTAAATCTGAAAACTTTATGACTAAATTTGCCAAAGTTTATACACCAACAGTAGTTGTAATTGCAGCTATATTAGCAATAATTCCACCATTTATTTTTCAAATTGGAAGCTTTACAGAGTGGCTATATAGAGCTTTGTCATTCTTAGTAGTATCATGTCCTTGTGCACTTGTAATTTCAATTCCATTAAGCTTTTTTGCAGGAATAGGTGGAGCTTCAAAGGCAGGAATATTAGTAAAGGGAAGTAACTATTTAGAGGCATTAGCTAAAACTGAAATAGTAGTATTTGATAAAACTGGCACTTTAACAAAAGGTGTGTTTGAAGTTCAAAAAGTAAATGCAGTAAATATTTCAGAAGATGAGCTTTTAAAATATGCAGTATATGCAGAAAATTATTCAAATCATCCAATATCCGCTTCATTAAAAAGTGCATACAAAGGTGAGATTGATGAAAAATTAATCTCAAATACGCAAGAATTAGCAGGTTATGGAATTGAGGCTAAAATTGATGATAAAGATGTGCTTGTTGGAAATAGCAAATTAATGAAGGAAAAAAATATTGCATTTACTGAATGTGATGAGGTAGGAACTGTTATATATGTTGCAGTAAATAAAGAATATGTAGGATATATTTTGATAGCAGATACAATAAAAGAAGATGCTAAAAATTTAGTATCTGGACTTAAAAATTATAATATTGCAAAAACTGTTATGCTAACAGGAGATAAAATTAAGGCTTCACAAAAGGTTGCAAATGAGTTAAAATTAGATGAAGTATATGCAGAATTATTGCCAAATGAAAAAGTGGAAAAAGTTGAAGAATTATTAAAAATTAAAAGTAAAGACGGAAAATTAGTGTTTATAGGAGACGGAATAAATGATGCACCAGTTTTAGCAATTTCAGATATAGGAATATCAATGGGAGCATTAGGTTCAGATGCTGCAATAGAAGCTTCTGATGTTGTAATTATGACAGATGAACCATCTAAATTAGTAACAGCAATTAAAATAGCCAAAAAGACTTTAAGAATTGTAAAACAAAATATCATATTTGCAATTTTTGTAAAAGTAGCAATTTTAATTTTAACTGCAATAGGAATATCTACTATGTGGGAAGCAGTATTTGCAGATGTTGGTGTATCTGTAATTGCTGTACTAAATGCACTAAGAGCTATGAGAGTAAAATAGTGAGTATAAAATTATTCTAATAAAGTTTATTAAAATAAAATATATCAAATAAAGTTTAGCTAAAATAAAGCTTCTATAAATAAAAATAATAAAACGAGGGAAATAAAATGAACGAAAATCTACCACAATTTTTATATGAAAAATTAGTTAATCAATATGGAGAAAATCTTGCTTTAAAAATAGTAGAAGGCTATTCAAAGAAAAGACCAGTAACTTTAAGAGTAAATACTATAAAATCAAGTTGTGAAGAAGTAATAGAAGAATTACAAAAAGCTAATATAGAATTTGAACAATTAGAATGGTATAAAGATGCTATTATAATAAAAGAAAAATCTGAACAAGACATTAGAAATTTAAAAATATATGAAGAAGGAAAGATTTATTTGCAAAGCTTATCTTCAATGCTTCCAGTATTAGTGCTAGATCCAAAAGAAGATGAAAATATATTAGATATGGCAGCAGCACCAGGTGGAAAAACTACACAAATGATGGCGTATTCTGATAATAAAGCATTTATAACAGCCTGTGAAAAGAACAAAGTAAGAGCAGAAAGATTAAAGTATAATCTTGAAAAACAAGGGGCAAGTAGAGTAAATGTTTTAGTGGAAGATGCTAGAAATTTAAGTAACTTCCTTTCTTATGATAAAGTTTTACTTGATGCACCTTGTAGTGGAAGCGGAACAATAGAGCTTGAAAATCCAAAATTAAAACAGGTATTTACAGAAGATTTAGTAGAGCGTTCTACAAAAGTTCAATATGAATTATTAAACAAAGCACTTAATATATTAAAAAAAGGTAGTGAAATGGTATATTCTACTTGTTCTATCTTAAAAGAAGAAAACGAAAATCATCTAAAGAAGCTATTAGAAAAGAAAAAAATTGAGATAGTGCCAATTGACGTAAATAAATTTAATAATTTAACAGCCTCAGCAACTAACGATGATAAAAATAATTATAATAAAATGGAATATAGTAAAGATTTACCGCTTCTACCAGTAGATATAGAAGGAACAGCTTGTATATATCCAAATGAATTATATGAAGGGTTCTTTATAGCTAAAATTAGAAAAATATAAATTGTTTTTTTAAAAAGGCAAAATGGAAAATATATAAATGCTTTTTAATAGCACGTCAATTGAAATATTAAATGCAAGTATGAAAAAGTAAATGCAAAAGAACTATTAAATGCTTTTTAATAGCAAAAATTAAACGATTGACATAATGCACTTTAAAGAGGTATAATAAATTGACAAATAAAATGGAAGAATCAAAGGAAAATAATATGAGCAATTTAGAAAAATATGTAGAAAGACTAAAAGAGTATATTTCAAAAAGAAATATGACAGAAGATGAAATTGTAAGATATGTATACTTAGACCTAGGGTCTAGGTTTTCTTTTGATTTAAAATTTCTTTTAGGAAATTCAAAACAGAAAAAAGAAATATATGCAAAAGGAAGCAATATAGATGATTTAAATGATGCAATGGAAGCAAATATAATCACTTGTAAATCTTGTGCAAATATATTAACATTTATATTAAAAGAGCTTGGAATTGATGCAGAATCTATAGTGCTACCAGAGGACTGCAAGAAATATCAACATGTATATAATGTTATAAAAACTAAAGATGGAAAAATGTATACGGTAGATTTACAAGATGATATTGAAAATATCCAAACATGCTCAGCGACAGAAAATTTTGGGCTATCTGTGAAAGAAGATGAAACACCAGTTTTTAGTAGGTTTGAGCTTGAACAAATAGATAGGAAATTAGGTTACATTGATGATGAACATTATTACTCAGATGATTATCTATATTTATTAAAATCAGATATTGATTATTTTGAAGATTTTGAAAAGAAAGCAGAATTTGTATTAGAAAATATAGATATATGCGAAAATCCCAATATACAATATGCAGAAAGGTACTGGTACCATAAAAAATTGTTAACTATATTATTTTCAACTAAAGAATTAAAAAACATAAATATGGTAGACTGTTACGAAGAAAAAAACGGAGAAAGAGAATACCAAAATTGTATAGTAGTTAATGCTCATGGAAAATCACAAATATATATGTATGATAAAGAAAAAAATGGATATTGCAAAGTAAGTATAGAAGAGTTTGCAAAAAGGGTAAAAGAAGGTTTAGTAAATATTCAAAATATAGCTGGATTAAAGCAAATATTGAAACAAAAACAAGGAGATGAAAGATAAAAATGCCAAATCAATTTTCAAGAGAAGAACTTTTAATAGGAGAAGAAAATGTAAAAAAACTTCAAAATTCTAAAGTTGCTGTGTTTGGCATTGGTGGAGTTGGTTCATTTGTAGTAGAAGGCTTAGCAAGAGCAGGAATAGGAAACTTTATATTAGTAGACCATGACAAAGTAAGCTTAACTAATTTGAATAGACAAATAATTGCTACAACCAAAACAATAGATAGATACAAAGTAGATGTAGCAAAAGAAAGAATATTAGAAATAAATCCAAACGCAAGTGTGGAAACTTATAAAGAATTTTTTATGCCGGAAAGTAAAGAGATTTTAGACAAATCTATAAACTACATTATTGATGCGGTAGATACAGTAACTGCAAAATTAGAACTTGTAATAAGAGCAAATAAATTAAACATACCAATAATATCTAGCATGGGAACTGGAAACAAATTAGACCCTACAAAATTTGAAGTAACAGATATTTATAAAACTACTGTATGTCCACTTGCAAAAGTAATGAGAAAAGAATTACGCACAAGAGGAATAGAAAAATTAAAAGTAGTATATTCAAAAGAGGAGCCAATTAAATTAGGAGCCAAAGATGCAGAAGAAATAAATATGCAAAGTGAAGAAAAAATAAATAATAATGAAATGGATGAGAAATTAAAAGTGCAAGGAAATAAAAAGCAGGTTCCGGGTAGCATATCATTTGTTCCATCAGTAGCAGGTCTAATTATTGCAGGAGAAGTCATTAAAGATCTTATAAAAGATATTAATTAGAAAGCATAATTAAAAAAACTAAAACGATAAGATAGATAAAAATTATTAAATTTTTAATATTAAATTAATAATTGAAAAGTAGAAATTAAGAGCAATAAGAAAACTATAAACCAAAAAATTAAGGAGACCATAAAATTGGAAAAATATGAGGAAGTAGAAAAAGCTTTAACAACTACATATAGAAAGAAAATTTGGACAAAATTTGTAAAAGCAATACAAGATTTTGAAATGATACAAGATGGTGATAAAATTGCAGTTTGTATATCTGGTGGGAAAGATTCAATGCTTATGGCAAAGTGTTTTCAAGAGCTAAAAAAACATAGGAAGATGAATTTTGATTTAGTTTTCTTGTCAATGAATCCTGGCTATAATGATAAAAATGCTAAGAAAGTGATAGATAATGCTAAATTATTAAATATTCCACTTACAGTATTTAATACTAATATTTTTGAAGCGGTAGATAGAATAGATGACCACCCATGTTATATATGTGCAAGGATGAGAAGAGGTTATTTATATAATAAAGCACAAGAATTAGGATGTAATAAAATTGCACTAGGACACCATTTTGATGATGTAATAGAAACAATACTAATGGGAATGTTATATGGAGCGCAAGTGCAAACAATGATGCCAAAGGTAAAAAGTACATCACATCCAGGCATGGAGCTTATAAGGCCTATGTACTATGTGAAAGAAGAATACATATTAAATTGGGTAAAAAAGCATGAACTTGAATTTATACAATGTGCTTGCAAAGTTACAGAGAAAATAAATAAAAATAAGGAAAATGAATTTCTTGAATCTAAAAGGGCAGAAGTAAAAAAACTAATAAAAGAATTACGAAAAGATTATGACAAAATTGATATGAATATTTTTAGAAGTGTTCAAAATGTAAATTTAGATACAATTATATCTTATAGAAAAAAAGGTGAGGTACATCATTTTTTAGATGACTATGATAAAAATTGAAAGGAAAACCAAAATGGATGGAATTTTAAAAACTAAATCAGCAACTGAAGAAAATTCTAAATGGAATAATATGATAAAAAGAGAAAAACCGCTATATGCTAGAAATAACGATATTCGTTCTGAATTTGAAAGAGATTATACAAGAATAATAAACTGTACCGCGTTTAGAAGATTAAAACACAAAACCCAAGTTTTTTTCTCACCACAAAATGACCATATATGCACTAGACTAGAACATACCATACATGTAGAATCTGTAAGTAGCACAATAGCAAAATGTTTAGGGTTAAATAGAGAGTTAACAAGAGCAATTGCAACAGCACACGATTTAGGACATAGTCCATTTGGACATCAAGGAGAGAAAATTTTATCAGAAATATCTAAAAGAGATTTAGGAGAAACTTTTTGGCATGAAAAAAATGGATTAGTAATGGTTGATAAAATAGAAATATTAGAAGATAATCAAAAAAACAAACAAAATTTGAATTTAACA
The DNA here is from genome assembly GCA_947630185.1 of uncultured Clostridia bacterium. Lineage (GTDB taxonomy): Bacteria > Bacillota > Clostridia > TANB77 > CAG-508 > CAG-273. The sequence goes on from CANRGT010000003.1 coordinate 7,092, forward strand.
TATGCTGTAAGAGATGGAATTATATCTCATTGTGGTGAAATTGATGAAAACAAGTTAAAACCAAGAGAAGAATACATAGACTTAGAAAATTATAAAACGCCAAATCAATATGCTCCATATACTTGGGAGGGTTGTGCAGTTAAAATAGCAGATAAAATATCATATTTAGGTAGAGATATTGAAGATGCTATAACATTAGGAATTTTAGATGAGCATTTAGAAGAGCTATATAAACTATTAAGTAACAATTCAAAAGAACCAATAAATAACACAGTAATTATAAATAATCTAATATATGATTTATGGAAAAATTCAAATGAGGAAAATGGTTTGTGTTTTTCTAATGAAACTTATGAACTAATAAAAGAATTAAAGAAATTTAACTATCAAAATATATATTTATCATATAAACTTAATTTGTCAAATAAATACTTTGAAAATATATTAAATACAATATATGATGCTTTAAAAGAAACATATAAGAATAAAGAAAAAATAGAAAAATTATGCCCATTACTTGTAAAAGATTTTGAAGAATGGTTATCTAATTATTGGAACTTAGAAAGAAAAGCTACATTAAAAAATGATGTAATATTTGATGTTAAAAATGAAAAAGATTATTACAGAGCAATTATATATTACATATCAGGAATGACAGATAATTATGCAATAAATATGTATCAACAAATGATTGGATTTTAATATAAATTTATTATACTTATAAAATATTATATTTTGAATATAATAATATGGACATATACTAAATATTTATGATTATTATATTTTTTGTGTCATATGATCATAATAATTTGTAAATAGATTTATTGACATTGTCAATAATAAATGCTATAATACATATAATACTAGAAAGGAAGTGTGTTAGTATGGCCCAAACAAATGTAAATATAAGAATGGATAAACAATTAAAAGAACAATTTGATAAATTTTGTTCTGATATAGGAATGTCAATGACAACAGCATTTTGTGTATTTGCAAAGAAAGCTGTAAGAGAGCAAAAAATACCATTTGAAATTACAGCCGAAGATCCTTTTTATAGTACTGCCAATATAGAAAGGCTAAAAAAGGCAATTCAAGATGTAGAAAATGGAAAAGTTACTGTCCATGATATAGTGGAGGTAGAAGATGAATAAAGCATGGCAAGATGATGCATGGGATGATTACTTGTATTGGCAGAAACAAGATAAGAAAACATTAAAAAAGATAAATCAATTATTAAAAGATATAGATAGAAATGCATATGAGGGAATAGGAAAACCGGAACCTTTAATTGGAAATTTAGCAGGATATTGGAGTAGAAGAATTGATGATAAAAATAGAATAGTATATAAAGTAGAAAACAATCAAATTATAGTTATCCAATGTGGATCTCATTATAGAGATAAATAATATTATTTAAATAAAATTTAAATGAACAGTCTAGCTTTAAAAAACTAAACTGTTCATTTTTTATATTATAAATATTTTTTTAAAGTTTCAACACTATCTTCTTGCATAACAACAAAATCATTTAAAATATTTTCTACATCAGAATCAATATTAGAATGTTGGTTCATTAAACGTCTACCTTCAATAATTCCCATATTAGTACCTTGCATAAGTAGCTCAGATAATTTTGAAGTAGTATCATCTGTCATAGTTTTCATTTGAATACCATACCAAGTCATAGCTTTATTCATTGCATTAGTCTCATGAGGTTCTTTATCTGTATACTGAGAATACAAGTCATTTACTCTTTCTGAAATTTTTTTGTACTTATTATATTCTGTATCTAAAACTTGTCTAAAATCCCCATCAGAAGCTTTTTCAGAAACATAGGTAATTGCGTCCATTCCTATAGTAGCCCCTTTATTAACTTCATCTAGAATGTTTAAATTTTGATTTTCCATAAACTTTAAATCTCCTTTATACTTAAAAATTTATTAATTCTATTATGTACCAAAATTTACAAAACAATACATATTTTAAAAATAAATTAATAAAATTTAAGTAAATTATATTTTTAGAAAGGAAATTTGTTATGAATAAAGCATGGACCTATATCAAGTCAATTTTAGTTCCTGTAATTATTGGTGGAATTACAGGACTTATTATTTCAAAATTTATTGATTACAATGTTTTGCAAAAGCCACCTCTTGCACCACCTAGCGTATTATTTCCAATAGTATGGACTATTCTTTATATTTTAATGGGCGTATCTTATGGTATTTTAAAGACTAACAATTTAACTGATGAAAAAATAAATTCTATTTATTATGCACAATTAGTAGTAAATATATTATGGCCAATTTTCTTTTTTGTACTTGAATGGAGATTATTTGCATTCTTCTGGATACTATTATTAGATGTATTAGTAGTTATTATGATATATAGATTTTATAACAAGAATAAGGTGGCAGGACTACTACAAATTCCATATTTAATATGGTTAGTGTTTGCAACATATTTGAATTTAGGGGTATATTTGTTAAATAAATAAATTTAATATTTTAAAAAGGGCTAAACAATAAAAAAACAAGTATATTAATTATAGAATATTATTTACAAAAAATAAACGAAAAAATAGTTGCAAAAAGTAAAAAGTTATGATAAAGTAAAACAAGACAAAAGAAAAAAGGAGAAAAAGCAAATGATAGAAATAAAAATAGCTAGAAGTCTTGGTACTGTACACACACACACACACACACACACACACACCGGACTTTTATAGAATTGATAGACAGTCTGAAAAAAGTTATAGTTTAGTAAATAAAAATATAAAAATAAAAAAGGATGGACTATTTAGAAAATAAATAGCCTGTCCTTTTTGTCGTTTAAAAGCTTTTAATATTTTATTCTTATAGGAAAGATATAAGCCTATAAAAATAATAAAAATATAAAAATAAAAAATGAAAAAGGAGGTAAAAGAATGCCAGAAGAAACAAAATTTAGAGAAAGGAGAAGTAAAGGAAAAATGAAAAACAACTTAGAAAAAGTAAATTTTTTAGAAAATAAAAATGCCATAAGAGAACGAGGAATAACATTAATAGCATTAGTAGTAACTATTATAGTACTTTTAATATTAGCATCAATAAGTATTAGTGTAATATTAGGAGATAACGGATTAATAGATATGGCAAGAGAAGCAGGAAGAAAAACAAATGAAGCAGTAGAAAAAGAGCAGGGAGACATAGCAAATTTAACAAATGAACTAAAAGACTATGTAAATGGAACAACAGGAGAAAAGACTTTAGTGCAAATGTTTAGAGATGGAGAACTACAAGTAGGAGACTATTTAAATTATGAAAATCCAGCTGAAGGAAGTTATACAGCAAAAGCAGATAAAACGGGAATGAAAAAAGCAAATGAAGATGGAAAAGATTTAGGCATAACTGGCCAAACATTTAGTGTAAAAGGTAACGATTTACATTGGAGAATATTGGGGATAGATGAAGCCACAGGAGGATTAAAATTAATATCAGGAAGACCAATAAAAAGAGAAGGTGCTGAAGACGACCCATATTTTTATATGTATGGAGCGAATGCATATTTAAATGGAGAAGAAGAACTAAATAACATAGCAAAAATATTTAAAAATGAAAAATATGCACAAGACGTAAGAAGTGTAACAATGAAAGATATAGATGAAGCAGTAGGAATAAAAACAAAAGATGACATAAAGAGAGTGAATTTAGGTTATAATCCTGAATATGGAAGTACACAATATGGTGAACCATATAAATTTGACAAGCAATATACACCAGAATCTTGGCTAAATAACGAACAACAAACGACTGTAACAGGAACAGTAGATGGATACTATTATTCAATAAATGATACAGGAGAACCAACAGTAAAAGTGGATAACAAAACCTTATCTGATATGTTATTTGACAATGTGGAATATCTTGACAATGGAGTTTCTGGTGCTAATTACTGGCTTGCTTCGCGTGGGGTTTACGCAAGCTCAGACTATGCTGGCTTTGGCTTAGGTTCGGTGAACTCGCGCGAAGGCATTACTGACGCAGGTGCTGGCGACATGTTCTATTCCGATGACGGCCTCGAGGGCTGCTGCGGCTTTGCAGTGCGCCCCATAGTTATTCTGAAATCTGATCTCACAGCAAAAGATTTGCAAAAAATAAATCAAATTGAAGAAGAAAGATGGGAATATGGAGAACTAGAACCACAATAAATTATATGTGATTTCAAAGATAAAAAAATAAGATAATATTCTAACAAAGACTTTAATTTATATAAAGCAAATTTGTGAAATTAGATGATTCATATCTAATACTTATATGTCGAATTTACTCGAAGTATGACGAACGAAAATGCTTGAAAAATAGCTAAAAATGTGATATAAAGAAAGTTACTTAAGCAAAAGTTCTTTCTTTATATTTTTTTATATATTTTTTTTCAAGAATATTTTAAATAACTTTTCTAAATATTTTTAAATCATTTAAAAATCTATCAAATTAAAAATTCCCAAAAGGTAAAGAGAAGAAAACAAAATAAAAAAAGAACAGGAGGTGGTAATAAAATAGTTAGCACTTTTGCTTAAATTTATGAAACAAATTTTACCAAACAGTATTGATAAAATAAATACTTCTATGGTAAAATAAACAAAGAAATTAAATAGATATTACTCATTTGTAGAAAAGAAGGGGGAAAAGTAGAAATGGCGAAGAAAGAAAATGAAAAAGTAAAAGAAGCATCAGAAGTACTAGAAAGAATGAGTATGAGCTATGAAGAAAGATGGCTATACGATCAAAGAATGTTAAGAAAAATGGACGAGATGAGCTTAAAAGAGCATGCAAAGCAAGAACGGATTAGAAGAACGGGCTAAAAGAACGGACTAGAAAAACGGAAGAAAAAGTGGAATAAAAGAACGGAGAAAAAAAGGCAAAATTAGAAACAGCAAAGAAAATGCTAGAAAAAGGTATTACAATAGAAACAATCATAGAAGTAACAGGCCTAACAAAAGAAGAAATATTAAATTAATAAATTATATAAAATGTGAAGACGCTTTGTCCTCACATTTTTTTCATGCTTGCATATAATATAATAACGCATCTATTTACATAAATAGGAGGCGATAAAAATGAAAAGAAATAAAATTATTATAGCTGTAGCTTTATTAATAATTGTAGTTGCAATGGCAATAGGCTACTCAGCATTTACAACTGAACTAACAATAAATGGAACTGCAGAAATTACAGGAGAATGGAATATAAAAATAACTGGAGTAGAAATTCAAAATGCTAATGGAGAAGTAGATGCAGGAAAACCAGAATTTACAGATACAACTTTTAGCTTTAGTACAAAATTGAAAAAGCCTGGAGATGCTGTAACTTATGCAGTAACGATTGAAAATTTAGGAACAATTGATGCAACTTTAAGCAATTTAATTTTTAAAGAAGGCGAAGATGAATGTCCAGAAATTAGTTATAAAACATCAGAAGTTGCAACTACTTTATCAGCAGGAGATCAAACAACACTTTCTGTAACAGTAAGATATAATCCTTCAGCAACAGAAGTGCCTTTAATAAAAACTAAAACAATATCTGGAATTATAGAATATACACAAAACTAGAATAAAATACAGATGAAAATTATGTACTAAAGATATATTAGATAAAATGTACAGCACTAAATTAAAATAGGTGAACAATATGAAAAAGATAAATAATAAAGAAACAATAATAATTGTAACTATATATCTTTTAATAACCATTATTTTAATAACTAGAAATGCAATTCTATATACTAACTTAGTCAATCCTTTATTTTGGTTTTGCATTCTAGTTTATTTATTATGGAAAATAAAGAAAGACTATATTAGATTAAAAGAAAATAGAAAATTTTCTCTATATATGCTTATAATTTCATTTATATATTTAGCTATATACTTTTATATGGGATTTATTTTAGACTTTTCAAAAAGCCCATATAGCCATAGTATAGGCTCAACAATTCAAAATGTAATAATACAAATAATACCAATTATAGGAATAGAAACAGCAAGGTGTATCATTTCAATTAGAAATAGAAGTAATAAATTAGTATTAGTATATATAGCGATAATACTAGCACTGATAGAAATAAAATATAATATATTGCTTGATTTGCTTTCAGACAAAGAGAAACTTTTTCAATATATATGTGAAATAGTAATACCAACGCTAAGTCACAGCTCTTTATTTACTTATTTAGCATCAAAAGGAGCGTGGAAATCATCTTTACTATATAGAACTTTTAGTAAATTAGTAATTTTGTTATTTCCAATTCTTCCAAATACAAATTGGTTTTTGAATGGAGCAATGTCTATAATTTCTCAGGTAATAATATGTTTGCTATTTAAATATAGATTTTTAAAAAACAAAACTGAAATTAAAAACAGAAAAGAAAATATAACCTCGAAAATCGTTTATACAATAACGATTGTTATTTGCATAACATTAGTAAGTTTTGTTATGGGCCTATTTAAATATGAACCAATAGCTATTGCTTCTAATAGTATGTATCCTAGCTTTATAAGAGGAGATGTAGTCATATTCAAAAAACTAAATGAAAGTGAGCTAGATAAAATTCCAGAAGGTAGCATAATTGTATATAGTGTGTCAAATCAAAATGTTGCTCATAGAGTTGTAAAAATAATAGAAAAGGAAAATAAAGTTTTATATCAAACGAAGGGTGATAGTAACAATGTACCAGATATGCTTTTAGTAGAAACAAGTCAAATTAAAGGTGTATATGTACTTTGCCTTAAATATATAGGCTACCCATCTGTTTGGCTCTATGATTATTTCAAAAACAATTAAAATTTAGAAAGGAGATTTTGTATAATAATGAAAAAAATTAATAAAAATAGCCTAATTATAGTAGTTATAATTATAATTATGGTTACAATAGGATGCTTTTTAATAAAAGTAGGTTTAGATATTGAAAAATTTATTTCTCCAATATATACTTATACTGCAAACAAAAATGATAGTTATGAAGTATCATTAAAAGAAAATGATTTCTATATAGAAAAAACTTTACCTCAAGAAAGATACTATGCTTCTAAGTCAATTAAATCATTTAATATAAATTTTAAATATGATTTTAAAGCAAATGAAGAAGCTAATATTGAGTATAATTATAATATCGTGGCAAGTTTAGTAGGAACAGTAAATGATGAAAATGAAGATAAAGAAATATGGACAAGAGATTTTAATATAAATGATGAAGTAAACAATAAAGGATATATAAAGGAATTTTCAATAAATGAAAATGTAACTATTGATTATGATAAATATAATGACTTAGCAAGATTATATGAAACAACATATAACGTAAAAATAGATGCAGTTCTTAAAGTAAGATTAAATGTTTATTATAGTATAGAAAACGAAACAGCTGAAGATTACATTGAATTAGATATACCTTTAACTAATACTGTAACTGAAGCTAAACGAAATTATGAAGAAACTACTTTCAAAAATATTTTTGATGAAAGTAGTAATAACATTAAAAGAATTATTCTTTATGTACTAGGTGGCTTATTTATATTATCTGCAATAGCAATAACTGTAATATATATAATAAGAAAGATGAATAAAAATCCAAAGGAAATGTATGAATATAATATAAAGCACATTTTGAAATATTATAGTGATTTAATAGTAACAGTAACAAATGAACCTAACTTAGAAAATTTGAAGCTTATGAAGCTTGAAGTATTAGATGACTTAATTGATGTAGCAGAACAAAATGAGAAACATATTATCCATTATAAAATACCAGAAGTAGAAAAAAGCAATTTATATGTGATTGTAAATGAGTACGTATATATTTATGTTGTAGATGGCAATAAACTAAAATAAGTAAATATTGAAAGGAAGGGTATAATGAAAAAGGCAGTTTTAATTATAGTTTTAATTTTATCAATTCTTACTACTAGTGCATTACTAATATTAAATTTTAGTCAAAATAAAAACATGAATATTGGTACTATAAAACCATCAGAAGTAAAGCAAACAATTTTGAAAGATAAAGGAATTTTTAGTGAATATTATGAAGAAGCGGAAGAATTACTAAAAACTATGACTTTAGATGAAAAAATAGGACAGTTATTTTTAGTTAGATATCCAAGCGAAAATCAAATAGATATATTAAAAAAGTATGATTTTGGTGGATATCTATTCTTTGAAAAAGATTTTAAAGGAAAAACAAAAAGTCAAGTACAGGAAATGATAAATAATGTTCAAGAAGCTTCAAAAATACTATTAATTACAGCAGTTGATGAAGAGGGTGGAAATGTTGTGAGAATAAGTAGTAATGCAAATTTAGCAAAATCAAAATTTAAATCTCCTATGCAATTATATAAATTAGGAGGTTTTGAAAAAATAGAAGAAGATGTAAAAGAAAAAAGTGAGGTCTTAAGTGATTTAGGAATAAATTTAAATTTAGCACCAGTTGTAGATGTTTCTACAAATCCAAATGATTTTATGTATGACAGAACATTAGGTGAAGATGCTACTCTTACATCTATTTATGCAAAAACTGTTATTAATGCAAGTAAAAATTTAAAAGTATCGTATACCTTGAAACATTTTCCTGGTTATGGGAATAATATAGACACACATACATCAACATCAATTGATAAAAGAACTTATGAAAGTATTTTAGAAAATGATATTCCGCCATTTGAAGCAGGAATAGAAGCTGGTGCTGAAGCTGTTTTAGTTGCTCATAATATTGTATCAAGTGTTGATAAAGAAAATCCAGCTTCGCTTTCTCCAACAATACATAAATTATTAAGAGATGACCTATCGTTTACTGGCATAATAATCACAGACGATTTAGCAATGGCAGCAGCATCTTCAGATGAAGATGCAACTGTAAAAGCAGTACTTGCTGGAAACAATTTAATGATTACAACAAATTATAAACAAAGTATAAATTCTGTAAAAAAAGCTATTGAAGATGGAATTTTAACAGAAGAAAAAATAGATGAATTAGTAGAACGTGTATTGGCTTGGAAGTATTACAAAAAATTAATTTAAACATATAATCTTTAAAGCTTGAAAACTGCATACTTAGTATTTTAATAATAGATATTTGTAGAAAGTGTAGTATATGTTTGATAAGCATGCAGAAACTTTCGTCAAGTGAAAAGTTAAATGCAATTCTGTAAAGTAAATGCAATTTGTACGATTAAATACAGAACTTTATGTAAATTTCACAAATATGCTGTACTTTTTGCCAAAGTTATGATACAATATTGTACGTGATATTTTTATTATAATTATTTTTATGAAGGAGAGATAAGTATTTATGTATACTAAAAAAAGTAGCATAATACTTAAGATAACTGCTAGCATAATGGTTTTATTTACTCTTTCAATCATTATCACTAGTAAATTTAATATACAAGAGAACCTTCAAAAATATACTGTAGAAGAAAATAAAATAGCATGTACAAAGCAAGAAACACTATTAGATGAAACTCTGAAAGATAAGAAAAATAATATGAATAATGAAAATGCAGAAAAAGAAGTTGTAAGTAGAGACACATCTTCAAGAACTGTAGTACAAGAAACAAAATTAAATCAATCAGAAAGCACAACTAAAACAGAAAATCAATTAGGTTATAATAATAAACAACAAAATCAAGCAAATACTGAAAGTCAAGAAGCAAAACAAAATCAAGTAAATAATGAAAACGAAGTGGCAAAACAGACTCAAACGAATAAAAGAAACGAAGAAACAAATAAAAATCAGACGACCAACAAAAACGAAGAGACACAAAATAGCAAAACAAATAATAATACTATAGTTGAAAAACAATATAAAGGTTTTGAAACAGTTGGTAAAATTGAAATACAAAAAACAGGACTTAATTTACCTATATTAAGTCAAGTTACAGTACAAGGAATGGAAGTAGCTCCTTGTTTATTATATTCAAAAGGAGAAATTAATCAAAGTGGAAATACTGTAATAGTAGGTCATAATTATAACAATATTTTTTCTAAAAATAAAAATTTAGAAAAGGGAGACAAAATTTCAATTACAACTCTAGATGGGCAAAAAGTAACATATACTATATATAGTAAATTTCGTACAACACCGGATGAAGTAGATTATCTTGCAAGAAAAATAGGAGACAAGCCAGAAATAACTTTATCTACTTGTACAGAAAGTGATAAATATAGACTTGTTATTTTAGCAGTTGCAGATTAAAATGCTTATATAAAAATTAAAAGCTTATATAAAGCTTAAATATATACAAATAAAAAGCAAACATAGGAGGAAAATATGGGTTTTTTTGATAAATTAAAACAAGGTTTAAATAAAACAAAAAATTCATTCGATGAAAAAATTAATAGCGTATTTAGTAATTTCAGAAAAGTTGATGAAGAATTATTAGAAGAATTAGAAGAAGTTTTAATAATGTCTGATGTAGGAGTAGAAACATCAACTAAAATAATTGGAAACTTACGTGAAAAGATAAAAAAAGAAAAAATAGAAGACGAAGATGGCGTAAAAAATGCTTTAAGAGATGAAATAAAAGCAATTTTAGATGAAGTAGATAACGGACTAAAATTAGAAACTCATCCAGCAGTTATTTTAGTAGTAGGTGTTAATGGCGTTGGAAAAACTACATCAATTGGAAAAATAGCAAATCGTCTAAAGAAGGATGGAAAAAAAGTTGTAATTGCAGCAGCTGATACATTTAGAGCAGCAGCAGTAGAACAACTAGAAGTTTGGGCAAATCGTGCAGGTTGCCAAATGGTAAAAAAAGAAGAAGGATCAGACCCTGCATCAGTAGTATATGAAGCAATTCAAATAACAAAAAATGAAAATGCAGATGTTCTAATTTGCGATACAGCAGGAAGATTGCATAACAAAAAATATTTAATGGACGAGTTAGTGAAAATAAAAAAAGTAATAGATAAAGAATTACCAAATGCTTCAAAAGAAGTACTTATGGTATTAGATGCAACAACAGGACAGAATGCTATTCCTCAAGTGAAAGCTTTTAAAGAAACTGTTGATATAAATGGACTAATATTAACAAAATTAGATGGAACAGCAAAAGGTGGAGTTGTAGTTGGAATAGTAGCTGAAAATAAAATGCCTGTTAAATTTGTAGGTGTAGGAGAACAAATTGATGACATGGAAATTTTCAATAGTACAGATTTTGTAAATGCACTAATTTAAAAAATGATATTTATAATAAGAAATTATACTAATGAGTGAACACAAATTGTGGGGAAAATACTTGAGATAAAAATATAAATCTATATAAAAAGAAAGGAGAAAGTACGAAATAATCGTACAACTGAAAATGGAAAAATCAGAACCACAAAATGCACTTGTAAAAGTAGAAGTAAAAAAGCGTAAAATAAGGCAATTACTTGTTTTAGCATTTTTTGTAATTGCTATAATTGTTTCATATGTTACTTATAGAGGAAACTATTTAGAAACTCTTGAATTAGGAGAACAATACTTAAGTGTTTTTTGGAAAAATGTAGCTTACCAATTTAGTACATTTATAGCAAATTTTATAATTTTATTTTTACTTATTTACATTACTAACAAAAGAATAAAAAAGGGATTAGTACCATTTTTTGAAGAGGAAAAGAAGAAAATACCTAAAATGCCAAACAAATCAATAGCATTTATAGTTTCATTGTTGGTCAGTTTTTTTGCTACTAACATAATGCTTAAAAAATTAATGTTATGTATAAATATGGCTGCATTTGAAATTACAGATCCAGTAATAGGATTAGATATAGGATATTTTGTTTTTATACAACCATTTTTGCAATTTTTATTACGCTATCTACTATTTATTGTAGTTGGATTAACTATATATGGAGCTTTTTACTATATTGTAGTTTTCAATTTTTTATTAGATGGAGTCAGTAGAGAAACTTTAAAGAAAAGCAGATTATTAAATCAACTTTGCAATAATATTATTGTAATAGCAATTCTTATTGCAATAACAATTTTTGTAGAAACATTTAATGTTGGACTTCAAAAATTTATAAATTTAGGAAGTTATGCTATTTGGGGAGCTGGAATATCAGAAGTAACAATAAAATTATGGGGTTACAGAATTTTATCAGTAATTATTATGGTTTCAGTTATATTAGCAGTTCACAGATTAAAAAAAGGAGACACAAAGCGTATACTTACAGCTTTAGCAATAGTACCAGCATTTTTAATATTAATGCTTGTGTCACTACTAGGATTTAATCTTATATTTATCAATTCAAACGAATTAGATAAACAGCAAGATTATATAAGAGCAAATATACAGTCTACAAAACAAGCATATGGAATAGATATAGATGAAGTATCTTTAGCTGAAAATGAAACAATAACAAAAGAAATATTAAATCAAAATATGAGTATCATAGATAATATCAATATAACCAATAAAGATATTGTATTAAATAATTTAAATACTTCTCAAACAAATAAAGGATATTATACCTATGGAACAACACAAGTTAGTGTAAAAGATATAAATGGAAATCCTAGTTTAGTATATATTACACCAAGAGAAATTACAGATTCAGCTGGAACATATAATAACAAAACATATCAATATACACATGGATTTGGAGTAGTTATAACATCTGCAAGTAAAGTAGATGAAAATGGAACTTTGCTTCATTTGCAAAAAGGATTTGAAGCTTCAGCAAATGATGTGATTACTATTAGCGAGCCACGAATATATTTCGGATTAGAAACAAATGATACAGTTGTAACTAATAGTAAAGGCAAAAAGGAATTTGATTATCCAATAATAGATTCAGCAACAGCTGAAAATAAAGAAAATATATATCAAGGACAAGCAGGGCTTAGCTTAAACTTTTTTGATAGGCTTGTTTTGGCAATAAAAGAAAATGACTTAAAACTTGCACTATCTGGAAACGTAAATTCAAATAGTAAAATACTAATCAATAGAAATATAATAGAGAGAGCAAAAACTCTAATGCCATACATTTTATATGATGAAAACCCTTATTTAGTAACAACAAAAGAAAATAGGTTAGTATGGGTATTAGATGGGTATACTATAACAGAATGTTATCCATATTCACAAAGATTAACTTTAGAAACTGATAATGTATTAAATAAGATAGATATAAGTTACATCAGAAATTCTGTAAAAGTTTTAATTGATGCTTATGATGGAACTATAAGCTATTATATTACAGATAAAAATGACCCAATAATTTCTGCATATCAAAAAATTTATCCGGATTTATTTATAGATGACATAAATTCTATTCCAGAAGAAATAAAAGAACAATTTATATATCCAGAGTTTTTATATAGTATTCAAGCAGAAATTCTAGAAAGATATCATAATGTACAAACTGATGTATTATATAGACAAGACGATATATGGGAAATTGCTACACACAATACAAGCAAAGTATTAACAAAAATAGGCACAGAAATTACACCATATTATGCTATGATAAAAACAGTCAATAATAAAAATTCTACATTAGGTTTAGTGTTACCATATACACAATATGGTAAGCAAAACTTGATATCATATTTAGTAGGTTCTTATGAAAATGGACAACCAAAGTTAACCATTTATAAGTATCAAGCAGATAGCAATATAGCAGGACCAATGCAAATAGATACACAATTAGAACAAGATGAAAGAATATCTGAAGAAATATCAGAATTAAATGCCCTTGGAACAAAAATAAGTAAAAATATGATAGTAATTCCAATTGACAATTCACTATTATATGTAGAGCCTATTTATCAACAATATGTAAATGATGACAAAGCAACACCTGTACTTAAAAAAATAGTTGTAGCTTCAGGAAACAAAGTAGCAATTGGAGATACATTGGAAGAAGCTTTAAATAACTTAGTATCACAAAATGCAGTAGATATTGAAATAGAAAATACTGATGATATAGAAGGTGTAATAGATGCAATTATTAAAGCAAACCAAAATTTAAAACAATCTAACAAAAATAACAATTGGGAAATGGCTGGTAAAGATATGTCAAAACTTCAAGAATTAATAACAAAGCTTGAAAAATTGATGAAAGAAAATAATAATAATAATAAGGATGCTCAAAATAAAATAGAAAGTGGAAATGTTTTGGACTAGACTAAGATTTAGAATTATCTAGAAGTGTGTAGAATATAAATAAAAAAGATTAGAAATTATAATATATAAATTCTAATCTTTTTTTATTACTTTTGAATCATTATGTTCAAATCTATCAATAGCTTCCACATCTTTAAAATAAGGAGAATCAAAAAAATCTTTAAGTTCAATATTTAAACCTTCGCAAATATGAATTATAGAACTAATAGTTGGCTCTTTTACTTTACCACGCTTACAATCACTAATAATTGAATTAGAAATTCCAGCACGATATGAAAGTTTATAAGCGGTCAAATTATATTCTTTTAGCAATTCATTAATTCTTAAATTAATAGCATCAGGTAATAACATTATATTTAAATCCTCCTATAAAATATATACTTAGTATAGCAAAATTACTAAAAACAATATTTGGAACAAACCGAATATTTTTATCAAAAAGTATTGACAAAGACTAATGCGAAAAGGTAAAATTTAATTGTATTCGGAAATATCCGAGCAAAAATATAGGCTTAAATATTGGATAATATTTTATAATAAAGTCTAAACTATACATAAGAAATTAAGGAGGAACAAAGGAATGAATAAGAAGAAACTTGAAAAAAACATGGCTGAAAATGAAAGATACAAATTAAAAAAATGTACAAAAGGAATAACATTAATAGCATTAGTAGTAACAATTGTAGTGCTTTTGATTTTGGCGGGAGTAACTATAACAGTAGTATTTGGAGATAATGGAATAATACAGTTAGCAAAGGAAGCAGGAGATAAAACAAACGAGGCAGTAAAAAATGACATATCTGGCATAGGAGAATTAGAAGATATATTACATGAAACACAAACAGGAATAGTAGTAGAAAAAGTAAAAGATGCAAATCCGGGAAAATTAGAAGTAGATGGCTTAAATGGGAATTTACTTACAATAAACAGTATAGAGGATTTAGTAGTATTTGCACATAATGTAACAAGTGGAACTGAAACTTATGCAGATAAAACTGTAAAACTAGGATTAAGTTTAGACTTTAATTCAACAAAATCATATGTAGATGCAAATAGAACAGATTATGGAGAGTATGGGTATAATGGAGAATTAAAGAAACTATTAAATGAAAGTGGATTTATTTCAATTGGAACACAGGAAAGATTAACAGATGAAGAAATATCTAAAAAAAATTTTCATGGAATTTTTGATGGAAATAATAATATTATATACAATTTAAGAATAAGAAAAGAGTCAACATCATTAAATTTGACAACTGGAATGTTTATTGATAATTATGGAACTATACAATGCTTAGGTATTGAGAATGCTGATATTCATATAAATAATAAAAAAGTGTCTAGTAATTGGTGGGATGCAGTAGGAATATTAGTTGCTAAAAATATGACTGGAAGTAAAATAGATAAATGTTATATATCTGGAAAAATTAATGCAAACATAGTGGGCACATGCGATGTTGGTGGCATTGTTGGTTCTACAAATAGTGGGGATATATATAATAGCTATAGCGACATTGATATGACAATATATGGAGAAAAAGATACAGTACAGGCAGGGTTAATTACTGGGTCTTGTAATGAAAAAAGTACGATAAAAAACGTATACTCTAAAGGTAATATATATGTAAGTGGCTATGCTAAGGTGGGTTCGGCAATCGCAATAGTAAATGATAGCAAAGAAATAGCAAATTCATATACAATAGGAAGGATTAAGGCTGACGAAAGTTACAAAACTAGCTTAGGGCTTCGTACGTTTGGTGCGTATGAAGATGGAGAGGAACTTTTGAGATGTTATTTCCTAGAAAAAACAATAGAACCAGAATGGAATGATGATATAGGTTTAATTTGTGCTCATGGTACCAGAAAAACAGAAATAGAAATGAAAAGTGAAAAATTTGTTAATTCATTAAACGAAGGACAAGAAGGAAATCCATGGAAACAAGATACAAACAATATAAATGATGGTTACCCTATATTAAGTTGGCAATAAAGTCAAAATTTAATGAAGCTGTGCTTTGTTTGTGATATTTTATAAACATAAGGAATTTCTTGGAAAATATCATTAATTTTTTGTATAAAAATATAAAAATCCTCCATCTTAATAGTATGGAGGATTTTTCATGTTTAGGAAAAACAAACTAGAAAAGCAATTATTAAAAAATCTAGAACAAATAAATAATACATTAACTAAAAACAACATATTAGAATTTACAGAATTATTAGGAAATAAAAAACAATTACTAATACGAAACTTAATGACAGGAATTTCAAAAGGTATAGGTATTGGAATTGGTTTTACTATTTTAACTGCAATTCTAGTAATAATACTTCAAAAAATTGTAACATTAAATATTCCAGTTATAGGAGATTATATTGCAGACATTATAGAAATTGTGCAAAATAGATAAAACACAAAAAATTTCCAAAATATTACAAATATATTAAGTAAATATGTTGACAAATAGAATAAAAATATATTATAATGAATACAATAATATTAATAACTTCTTTAAAGTTATTGTTAAAAGAGGTTTTGCCATTCCTGTAAAAAATGGCAATATAAAGAGGTTTTACTGTTCCAATTAAAAACAGGAATATAAAGAGGTTTTACCATTCCTGTAAAAAATGGGTATAAAAGAGATGGTAAAGTAAAATTTACCATCTAAATTTTATTTTATAGGAGCAAAAAATGAAAAATAAAAAGCTAAAATGGTATATAGCTAACAAAGATTATGTGAATTTTTTAAAACAATTTGATGATAAGATTGAAAATGTGAATTATGGTGAGAAGCTAAAGCCATATATAGGAATATTAATTAATATAAAAGGTTTTGATTATTATGTACCAATATCATCAGCAAAAGATAAACATTATAGAATTAAAGAAGGTATGGATTTTATTAAAATAAAACAAAAAGATAAAATTATAGGCGTGCTAAATCTTAATAATATGATTCCAATATCAAATGATTATGTAAAAATATTAAAGTATAAAGATATAGAAGAATATAGAAAATTTATAGATAATAAAGAAAAAGTGTTGTACATATCGTTACTAAGTCTTGAGTTAAAATTGATAAATGGTAAAGTCGAAAAGATTAAGAAAAATGCATTGAAATTATATAATGAAAAAATACATAATCCGAAATCAAATATTTCAAAAAGATGTTGTGATTTTAAATTGTTAGAGGAAAAAAGCAAATTATTTAAAGATCTTATTAATAAAAAGTAATTTATATATATTCAATAATTTAATTGATATCAGTATTTATTTAAATATTCCAATTAGTTTCAAAATTTAAAAATAAAAAATCTTCAATTCCTATTTATTTTTTTCCAAACTTTATATATAATGTAACAAACAAGAATATAATATTAAAAATAATATAAAGGTGGAAAAATAATGAACTTAGCAAACAAATTAACTATTTTAAGAATTCTTTTAGTACCAATCATGGTAATAATCCCATTTTTAAATATAGAAGGAGATTTGTGGGGAATACCAATCACATATACAGTAATAGATATAATCTTTATAATTGCTGCAATAACAGATAAATTAGATGGTTACATAGCAAGGTCAAGAAATCAAATAACAACATTTGGAAAATTTTTAGACCCAATTGCAGACAAAATAGTAGTAATAACTGCAATGGTTATGCTTGTAGAATTTAATCATTTGCCAGCTTGGATTCCAATTATAGTTATATTTAGAGAATTTGTTGTATCTGGTTATCGCTTAATTGCAGTAGAAAAGAACGGAAAAGTAATTCCTGCAAACATGTGGGGAAAATTAAAAACTGTAACTCAAATGGTAGCAGTTATCTTTGCATTTATTGATCCAAATGCTTATGGAACAATATTTAATGGCACATTAACAGGCTACGAATTTATTATAAATTTATTAGTTACAATAATAATGAGTGTTTCAATAGTTGCAACAATATTCTCAGGTTGGGAATACATAAAAGGTGGAAAAGATTTATTTAAAGACTCAATATAATATAAAATGCTAATATAATTTTTAAAAATGATTGAATTAAAAAAATAGCAGAGAGGAAATAAAAAATGGATAAAGAGCAAGCAAAAAAGAGAGCAGAAGAGCTAAGACCACTATTAAGATATTATACACAAAAATATTTTGATGACGAGCAGGTTGTAAGCGATTACGAATATGATATGCTAATGCGAGAATTAAAGCAAATTGAAAAAGAATTTCCAGAGCTTATTACAGAAGATTCTCCAACACAAAGAGTTGGAAGTAGTATAAAGAAAGGTTTTGAAAAGGTTACACACGAGGTGCCACTTCAAAGCCTCCAAGATGTTTTTAGTTTTGAAGAAGTAGAAGAATTTGATGAAAAAATGCAAAAAGCAGCAGAAGAGTTTGAAAGACCCCTAGATTATGTAGTAGAAACTAAAATAGATGGTTTATCTTCTGCAATAGAATATAGAGACGGAAAATTGGTAAAAGGCGCTACAAGAGGAGATGGCTTAGTTGGCGAAGATGTAACTGACAATATTCGTACAATAAAAACTGTGCCAAAGACTTTAAAGGAGCCAATTTCAATTACTGTTCGTGGTGAAGTTTTTATTGGAAAAGAAGATTTCGAAAAATTAAATGAAAATAGATTATTAGATGAACAAGAACAATTCGCAAATGCAAGAAATGCAGCAGCAGGCTCACTTCGTCAGTTGGATAGTAAAATAACTGCTTCAAGACCATTAAATATTTTTATGTTTAATGTACAAAAATGTGACGATATCAATTTTGAAACACATTACGAAAGCCTATTATACCTAGAAAAACTTGGATTCAATGTAAATCCAGTTAAAATTTTATGCAAAAATATGGAAGAGGTAAGACAAGCTATAGAAGACATTGGAAAAATGAGGGACGAGCTAGACTTTGGAATAGATGGTGCAGTTGTAAAGGTAAATGACTTAGAATTAAGAGAAAAAGTAGGAACTACATTTAAAACACCAAAGTGGGCAGTTGCATATAAATATCCTCCAGAAAGAAAAGAAACTTTGCTAAAAGATATAGTATGCCAAGTAGGTAGAACAGGAGCAATTACACCAATGGCAATATTAGAGCCAGTAAATGTTGCAGGTTCTAAAATTTCAAAAACTACACTTCATAATGAAGATTATATAAAACAAAATGATATACGAGTAGGAGATAGAGTAATTATTCAAAAAGCCGGAGATGTTATTCCTGAAGTAGTTGGGGTAGTAAAAGAAAAAAGAAATGGAACTCAAAAAAAATTTCATATGCCAGAGGTATGCCCTGTTTGTGGTGCACAAGCTGTTAGAGAAGAAGGAGAAGCAGTTTGGCGTTGTATTGGGGTTGAATGTCCGGCTAAACTTTATAGAAGTATTATTCATTTTGCTTCTAAGGATGCTATGGATATTGAAGGATTAGGAGAAAATATTATTGGTGAATTAATTGAAAGAAAGCTTATTTCTAATATTGCAGACATCTACAAATTAACTTTTGATGATATAGCATCATTAAAGAAAAATGGCAAGAAGTTTGCACAAAATATGATGAATGCTATTGAAGAAAGCAAACATAAGGATTTGTATTGCTTAATTAGCTCTTTAGGAATAAGACACGTTGGAATTAAACTTGCTAAAACTTTAACTAAATATTATAAAGATATTGATGATTTAATGAATAGCTCGTATGAAGAATTAAGAATGATTGATGATGTGGGAGCAATTACAGCACGTACAATTTATGAATTTTTTAAACAACAACAAACTATTGATTTAATTGAAAAATTAAAACAGGCTGGATTGAATATGAAAGTTATAAAAGCGAAGCATTCAAATAATAAATTTGACGGAAAAACTTTTGTATTAACAGGTAGTTTGAAAAACTATACAAGGGAAGAAGCTACTAAACTTATAGAAGATTTTGGAGGAAAAACGTCGTCAGCTGTTTCAAAAAAAACAGATTATGTATTAGCAGGAGAAGATGCTGGAAGTAAATTAAGAAAGGCAGAAGAGCTTGGAGTAACAATTATTTCAGAAGAAGAATTTATTACTATGATTAGTTAATAGATAAGGAGAGTAAATGGAAGGAAAATATACATTTAAACAATTTTATCAAAATTTAGAAGATGGTTATCAAATTTATTTTACTTATGTAAGAAATAGATATTTATTATTTAAAACAGCAGATAATTGTTATACGCAAAAATTGTTATCAGTTGATGAAAAAAATCCACAACCACGAAATAGTATGCTTACTTTTAAAAGAGTAAAAGAAATGTTTCCACACATGGAAGATATTGAGTATAAAGTAGGAATACTAGACGAGAAAATATAAATAAAGAATAAAGCCTCAAAAAAGAAAGATTAATAATAAAACTTTGAAAAATAAATGAAAATAAAAAACAATGAAAGTAAAAAAATTGCAAATTCATAAAAGTTGTGTTATAATAAGGTATACAAATTTTTGAAAGGAGTGCTACAAAATGAGCACAAACAACGTTAATCGGTTGACCGAGTATGTGAAAGAACAGATCAACGAGCAGTTCAAAAACGAGGGCATAAGTGTAGATGGAGGAAGTGTCGAAGGTGATACACTCTACATAGACTTAAAAAACAGGTTAGGCAATTATGCCTTATGTACCAAAAAGGTCAAAAAAGTTCTCCAAAACAATTTCCCGAATTGCAAGAAGATCATCCTAAACGGCGCTCTTATCATTGGCTAAGTATTCTTAGACAATTAAAAGTCCCTCACAAAGAGGGGCTTTTAAATTTTATATGCAAGTGTTAAATTAGTTATAATTTTCAGGATTAACATTTACAGTTTCTTGGTTAGTATATATAACCATTCCTGGCTTAGCCTTACTAGGCTTTTTTACATACTTTACAAAAGTATAATCAACAGGTACATTAGATGACTGCATAGCTTTACTATGATAAGCGGTAATAGCTGCACATTTATTTATAGTTTCTTGTGATGGCATTTTTCCATTTGTTTGTAAGATAACATGACTTCCATGAATATCTTTAACATGAAACCAAATATCATCTTTGCTAGCAATTTTGAAAGTGAGTTCGTCGTTTTGCTTGTTATTTCTTCCTACTAATATTTTGAAATTATCAACCATATAAATTATAGGACTTTCACTATTTGAAACTTTTTTCATCTTTTGAACTTTTTTCTTAGAATTCTTTTTCGAAGCCACATTAGAATTTGTTTTATTAACAGCAAAATCTTCTTGTATTTCGTCATAAACATTATCTAAATCCTTAATAGAATTTGCAGTTTGAATTTCATAAACAATGCTTCCTAAATAATTTAATTCTTCTTCTAATTGAATTTTTTGTTCTTGAACAATAGAATAAGTATTTTTTAATTTGTGATATTTCTTAAAATATTTTTTTGCATTATCACTAGGAGATAGGCTAATATCTAAAGGTATATCTATCTGTTTTTCATTATAGTAATTATCTAAAACAATATGTGATATATGTTCATCTGAAATTTTATATAAATTAGAAGTAATAAGCTCACCATATATTTTATATTCTTCCATATGAGTACATTCTTCAAGTTTTGAATTTAAAGCAATAAGCTTCTTTTCTAACTTTTTTAATTTTGCAGATATAAA
Source organism: uncultured Clostridia bacterium (assembly GCA_947630185.1). Classification (GTDB taxonomy): domain Bacteria; phylum Bacillota; class Clostridia; order TANB77; family CAG-508; genus CAG-273. Next base: position 28,863 of record CANRGT010000003.1, read on the forward strand.
GTTAAGAAGACTATTTCTATATGTTACAAATTGTTCTTGTAGTTGTTTAGAAGAGTAATAATCATCTAAAAAGAAATTAACTTGCAATGCTTCAACAGTATCAGTATGTGTAATAGTATAATCGTTTTGAAAATTTATACATTTTACTTGATTTAGAGTTATATTATTTTTTAAGCTTATAATATAATTAGCAAGTTGAATATAGTTTTCTTTATTTAAATTATTTGACAAATTTAAAGTTTGAATAGAATATTCAATAAAGGTTTTACTAATACCTATAAAGGTATCAATAAAAAATTGAGTCAAGGTAGAATCAGTTGGCAAATTATTCTCAAAACGCAAGTAGTCTAAAATATCTATTTTGTTTGAAGTAGGAAAAGTATAGACTTCTTTTGGAAAAATATTTCGATTTGCACCATCACTAATAGAAAAGTGCCTAATAGCATCAATGATAATATTTGAATTATCTAAAAGTAAAATGTTACTATGTTTTCCCATAAGCTCGACAATTAATTTCTTACTAACAATATTATCTTCATCATCTGAAAACTCAATTATTAGTATTCTTTCTAAACCTATTGTATATATATTGGCAAGTTTTGAATTAGTTAAATGTTTTCTAAGTAGCATACAAAAATTAGGAGCAACTGTTGGATTTTCTCTTTTAGAAGTAGTTAAATGTGCACAATAAAAATTAGCAGAAATGTTAAGGCAAAGTGCATACTGTAAGCTATTAGCATAAATACTAAGTAGTACTTCATTTTGACTTGGCTGATAAACCTTTTGAACTTTTCCACCAATTAAATTATTTTTCAATTCCTCAGTAACAGCATTTAAAACTAATCCATCAAAAGCCATAATTAGTAATCCTTTCAATATAATTGCAATATGATACTTATAACATAATTACATATTGTAATAAAAGTTGTTATCATGCTCAAAATAATATCATATTTTATAGAATTTATCAACTTTTTCAAAATTATCTATTGACAGAAAAAAAGAGAGTAGATATAATAAACCATAGTAATGAAGTGGCTTACAGGAGGTAACAATTAGCATGGGCAAAACTGATGTATATTATTCATCAAATGCAAATTATAATGACATGTCAGATGAAGATTTAATTACTTTAATTAAATCTGATGATAAATGCGCCCTAGAACACCTAATAAATCGTTACAAAAGCTTAGTTAATATGAAAGTTGGTAGATATTATATTATAGGTGCAGAAAGAGAAGATATAGAGCAAGAGGGGTTAATCGGCTTGTTTAAAGCAATTAAGAATTTTCAAGCAGATAAACAAAATTCTTTTAAAACCTTTGCTAGCATATGTATAGAAAGACAACTAATTACAGCAATTAAAAGCTCTAATAGACAAAAACATATGCCACTTAATTCATATCTATCATTAAATTGCAATGCTTATGACAATGAAGAAGATGGAAATAATAGCAATGCAGAACTATACGAAATTTTAAACACTAATTTAATAGAAGATCCATTAGATACAATTACGCAAAAGGAATACTATGCTAATATAGAAGCTACAATAGACAAAACTTTAAGTGATTTTGAAAAAAAAGTACTAAATCAATATATACAAGGTGAAAGTTATGTTCAAATTGCAGAAAAGCTAGATGCACCAGTTAAGTCTATTGATAATGCTATTCAAAGGATTCGTAAAAAGGCAATTAAAGAAATACTAGATGAGTCAAATTAGCTAAATTAATTTAGTTAGAAAAATATATATTAAAATAGCTAGAAATAAAGTTTCTAGTTAATTTATGCTTCTATAGCTCAGTAGGTAGAGCACAGCCATGGTAAGGCTGGGGTCGCCGGTTCGATTCCGGCTGGAAGCTCCATTCTAGCAATGCTAGACCTAAATCTTATACTCCTGTTTTTATTGCAGGTTTTATATAGCAAATATAATTATAAAGGGGTAAAGAAGAAATGTTTAAACTTATCGAAATATTCACTGGTTTATTTGCTGTTGTAAAAGCAAATAATGAGGATTCTAAATTTCCTGTTAATGCCCATGCTTTTCTTGAAGTAATTAATCGCAATTCAGATATGAAAGTGATAGTACTTAAAGGTAAAATGTCACAAGAATTATCGAATAGCGGTGAATTAGAAAGCTTGAAAAAGGAAGCAATAGAGCTTACAAAGGAAACTCTGTATGGAGAGTTTAGACGGTAAGAAACATGAAAAAGAGGCTATAATACAGCCTCTTTATATTTTAAAATTTATAAGTTACATGAGAGAATATTAGATTTAATTATTGATTGAAATTTTTATAAAAAACATTTTATATATATTACTTGCCAAAGAATAAAAATTGTGCTACATTATAAATGATAAATTTGCAAGGGGATGAAAATATTATACAATATGGAAACAGAAGCTAAAAACAAAGAGTTAAAAGTTATGAAAGATAAAAATCCAAATGTAAAAAAATGGATTGTTTTAGTGTCTATTATGATTATTACTATTATTGGTTCAGGAGCTTTGAATATAATATTAAATAATTCCAATAAAACAGCTTTAGCAAGTGCAGATGATGATGAATTATCAATAGAAAATTTTACTGCTGTAGAGAATAAAACAGAAGAAGAATTAAAAGAAATAAACGATAAAGAAGTAAAAGAAGCTGAACAGAATGAAAAATCAAAAGAAAAAGATACCTCAAACAAAAGTACTACAAAAAATAATAATAGTTCTAAAACAAAAAATAAATATTATATAAAAGTAAATTATGGTGCACAGGTAGTTACAGTGTACACTTATGACTCTAAAGGTAATTATTCAGTTCCAGTTAAAGCAATGGTATGTTCAACTGGAACTGAAACTCCAAGGTCAGGAGTTTATAAAATTCCAGCTAAAATTTTGTGGTGCAAAATGTATGGAGATGTATATGCGCATTATTGTAGTCAAATTGTAGGAAATATTTTATTTCATTCAGTTCCATTTTTAGAGAAAAACAACCATACATTAGAATATTGGGAATATGATAAGCTCGGAACAAAAGCATCAATGGGATGTATAAGATTAACTACAAGAGATGCTAAATGGCTTTTTGACAATGTATCTGTTGGAACATCAGTTGAATTTTACTCAAGTTCTAACCCTGGACCACTAGGTAAGCCAACAGCACCAAAAATTTCAAGTGCTCCTAAAAACTTAAGAGGTTGGGATCCAACAGACCCAGATCCTAATAACCCTTGGAAGAATTATAATCCTAACAAAGAAGATAATGATAAAAATGAAAATACCAATACTGAAGCACCTAGTGTAGATAGTACAAATACAACCAATAATCAAAACAGTGAAAATAATGCAAATAATGAAAATAGTCAAAACACTGGAAGTAATACAAATAACCAAAATAATCAAAGTACTGGAACTAATACCAACAATGAGAACAATCAAGTTAATGGAAATAATACAAACAATGAAAACAATCAAGTTAATGAAAATAATACTAACAACGAAAACAATCAAGTTAATGGAAATAATACAAACAATGAAAACAATCAAAACAATGTAAATAACACAAACACCGAAAACAATCAGAGTAGTGGTAATACAAATAATGAAAATATTAATAATTAAACTACAGGACGGAAATGACCAAAATAGTGGAAATTAATAATAGGAGGAAATTACATTATGAAAATGGGAATAGTAGGACTTCCTAATGTCGGAAAGAGTACTTTATTTAATGCAATAACAAAGGCAGGAGCAGAATGTGCAAACTATCCTTTTTGTACGATAGAGCCAAATGTTGGAATAGTTGCAGTACCAGATGAAAGATTAGATAAGCTAGCTGAAATTTATCATCCAGAAAAAGTCACTCCTGCTGTAATAGAATTTGTTGATATTGCAGGTTTAGTAAAGGGTGCTAGCCATGGAGAAGGATTAGGAAACAAATTCTTATCACACATAAGAGAAGTTGACAGCATAATAGAAGTAGTAAGATGTTTTGAAAATAGCAATATTGTTCACGTGGATGGAGGAATAAACCCTATTCGAGATATAGAAACAATTAATTTGGAATTAGTATTTGCAGATATGGAAACAATAGAAAAAAGGCTTGATAATGCTAAGAAAAAATTAAAGGCTGACAAAAAATATCAAGAAGAAATTGATTTATTAGAAAAAGTAAAAAAATGTTTAGAAGAAGGAAAACCAGCAAGGTCTTTAAATTTAAATGAAGATGAACAATTAATTATTAGAGATTCTTTTTTACTAACTATGAAACCAATTTTGTATATAGCAAATGTTTCAGAAGAACAATTATCAAATGCAGAAAATGATGAAAATGTAAAGCAAGTAGCAGAATATGCCAAAAAAGAAAATGCAGAAGCAATTGCTCTTTGCGTAAAAATAGAAGAAGAGCTTGCAAGCTTAGAAAAAGATGAACAAAAGGAAATGCTAGATGCTTTAGGATTAAAAGAATCTGGATTAGATAAAGTAATTAAAGCAAGTTATGACTTATTAGGATTAATGTCATTTTTAACAGCTGGAGAACCAGAAGTAAGAGCATGGACAATTCAAAAAGGAACAAAAGCACCAAAAGCAGCAGGAAAAATACATAGTGATATAGAAAGAGGATTTATAAGAGCAGAAATTGTTTCTTATGATGATTTAATTAGAGAAGGTTCAATGAACAATGTAAAAGAAAAAGGTTTAATGCGCTTAGAGGGAAAAGATTATATAATGCAAGATGGAGATGTAGTATTATTTAGATTTAATGTATAATTTAAACAAAAAAATAATAAAATGATAAAAAAATATAAAATTTGACAAAAAAACCTTGACTATTTTATAAGCAAAGTATAAAATGTTAACAAATAAGAAAATTATGTATAAGTTTTATTATTTTTTGAAATAATAAAAATAAAACATCAAAAGAAAAAGGAGATTGAAAAAAATGAAAAATCAAAAAATTATTTTAGTATTTGCATTAGTAGCAATATTTTTATTAGTTATGGCAAACTTAGTACAAGCAACAAACAATACATTACAAATAAACCCACCACCAGAATATAATGGTCAACAATCTGGAAACAATGCAGTAGGGAATAACACACCAGTTAATAATGCACAAGCAAACAATACATTACCTACAAATAATTCTGCAAATAATACATTACCACAAACAGGTGTAACAGAAGATACAACATTATTTGTATTCATTACAATATGTGTAGCATCAGCAATATATGCATTTATTAAAATCAAAAATTATAAAAATATTTAATTAAATATATAAAAGGCAAGAGAAATTCTACTTATGAAATCAAAGATTTACTGAATAGAATTTCTTAATGATTTTGTTAAATTTGTAGACAAAAAACTGTAGAGATTTTTCTCTACAGTTTTTAAAGTTTCTCAGTCGCTTTTACAACAGTTCTTTTTCCATTTACATTATTACACGTAATAAGAGTTACAATTTTTTTATTTCCAACTTCTTGGTTAGTACAAGATAAATCATTCACATTAACTTCATATTTATCAAAAACTGAGTATACAATTTTTCTACCATTTAAATCATAAATTTCTACCAAATCATTTTTAGACAGTTGCTTTAATTTACTAAAAAATCTATTATCTACATAATTATGACCTGCAATACATAAATTTCCTACTTCATTTGGCATTGGACCTGCAAATCTGCAAAGTGAAATTTTTAATAATTCTTTATTACTTTCTGATAAAATAGGATAGTTTAAATTTATTTTATCAATACAAAGCATTCCTATTACAAATGGATTTTCAATTATAGTAGATGTGTTTTCTATTTGTGCTTCAGTAAATTCATCATCTTGATATAAAGTAGTTAATGTATAATTTTTCAAAAGTTGTTTTGATATTTTTTCTTGTTCATTTTTTTTGTAAAAGTGATAAAATAAAACAAAAAGAGATATTACAGCTAGTATTAAAGAAATAAAAAATTGTAAAGGATATTTATTTAATTTAAAAAAAGAAATTTTATTATTAGAAGTTTTTGTATTAGAATGTTTTTTTTCTTGAAATGAGCTACTATATTCTATAATTTGATTCATAATTATCACCTTATAAATTAATCTTCTTATTTAGTATTGACATTATAAACAAAAATATTTATTAAAATTTAGAAATTTTAAAAATAAAAAGAAAACGAAATTACTATAATATACTATAAGCTAAATTTAACAAAAATTAAAAAAATGTATTATTTTTAAAAAAAGAGATGTAAAAATAAATAATCTATGATAGAATACAAATATAAAATTTAATATTAAGGAGAGTGTTATTATTGCCAAATTTAAAGTATAAAAGAGTATTGCTAAAACTTAGTGGTGAAGCTTTGGCAGGAGAAAGCAAACATGGTATTGATGCAAAAACAATAGGTGGAATTTGTGACAAAATAAAAGAACTAGTAGATTTAGGAGCAGAAGTTGCAATTGTAGTTGGAGGTGGAAATTTCTGGAGAGGAAAATATGGCTCAGAAATGGAAAGAACAACATCTGATTATATGGGAATGCTTGCAACTTGTATGAATGGCTTAGCACTTCAAAGTTCGCTAGAATCAAGAGGAGTTTGCACAAGATTACAAACAGCAATTGAAATGAGAGAGATAGCAGAGCCTTACATTAAAAGAAAAGCAGACAAACATTTAACTAATAAAAGAGTAGTTATATTCAGTTGCGGAACTGGAAACCCATATTTTACAACAGATACAGCAGCAGCTCTAAGAGCAGCAGAAATAAATGCTGAAGTTATATTAGTAGGAAAAACAATTGATGGCGTATATTCAGATGATCCAAAAATAAATAAAGATGCAATAAAATATGATAAAATTACTTATTTAGATATTTTAAATAAAGATTTAAAAGTAATGGATTCAACTGCTACATCTTTATGTAGAGATAATAATATTCCTTTAATTGTATTTGGAATAGATAACCCAGACAATATGGTAAAAGCTATATTAGGAGAAAAAGTAGGAACTATTATAGAAAATTAAAACTATATAAATAAAATATTAAATAAAATTTAATTTATAAATTTTAAAGTCAAAAATAAAGAGTTAATTATAAAAACAATTAAAATAAGAAGAAAGGAGAGTATAACCTATTAAAATAATATAAAATTTAAAAGTAAGAATAATTATTAAAGGTTATACAAAATAAAAAAATGATGAATAGTATTTTTGAAGAAAAAATGGATAAAACAATAAGCGTTTTTAGAGAAAGCTTATCAGAAATTAGAGCAGGTAGAGCAAATCCTGCAATTCTAAATAAAATTACAGTAGATTATTATGGTGTACCAACACCTATAAATCAAGTAGCAGGTATTTCTGTACCAGAAGCTAGAATGATTTTAATACAACCATGGGATATGAGTTTATTAAAAGAAATAGAAAAAGAAATATTAAAATCAGATATTGGAATAAACCCAAATAATGATGGTAAAGTTATAAGATTAACTTTCCCAGAATTAAATGAAGAAAGAAGAAAAGAAATAGTAAAAGATATTAGAAAATTAGCTGAAGATGCAAAAGTAGCAATTCGTTCTATTAGAAGAGATGCAATAGATGAAGCAAAAGAAAAAGAGAAAAAATCTGAAATAACAGAAGATGACTTAAAAAATGAAGAAGATCAAATTCAAAAATTAACAGATAAAAAAGTAGAAGAAGTAGATAAGCTATTAGAAGCAAAAGAAAAAGAAGTTATGAGTATATAATTCATAAGCTAGTTATTAAAAATAAAAAATTACAAGTATTTAATTTATATAAGAATAGAATAATAAAAAGTTAAATAGAATTATTCAGTAAAAAGAAAGGAATACCAAATGGAGGAAAAACTATTACCACAGCATATTGCAATTATCATGGATGGTAACAGAAGATGGGCAAGAGAAAGAAACTTAGAAACAAAACTAGGCCATAAAGAAGGTGCAGAAAACTTAAAAAGAATTGCAAAATATGCAAATAAAATTGGCATTCGATACTTAACCGTATATGCTTTTTCAACAGAAAATTGGAAAAGAACAAAAGAAGAAGTAGGAGCTCTTATGCTATTGCTTCAAAAATATGTAGAAGATTTCTTAACTGACAAAAACATGGACAATATTAAAATCAATATCTTAGGGGATATTTCTAAATTAGATAATGGACTTCAAAAAAGTATACAAAGAATAGTAGAAAAAACAAGTTCAAATACAGGGCTTACTTTAAACATTGCATTTAATTATGGTGGTAGAGATGAAATTGTAAAAGCAACACAGAAAATAGCTACAAAAGTTAAAAATGGTGAAATACAAATAGATGAAATTAATGAAGATTTGGTTTCAAACTCTCTTTATACAGCAGGTCAGCCAGATCCAGACCTTTTAATAAGACCAGGCGGAGAGCAAAGAATTAGCAACTATCTTCTATGGCAATTAGCTTATACAGAATTTTTATTTATACCTAAATATTGGCCTGATTTTACAGAAAAAGACTTAGATGATGCTATTCAAACTTTTGAAAATAGAAATCGTAAATTTGGTGGAAAATAGATTTATTTAGAATAAATGCAAATAAATTAAATATTTGAAATTAAAAAAATAAATGATATTTAACTTTATAATAAAAACATAAATAAAAACTTCAAACAAATGAGAACAAATTAAAAAACAGAGAGGAATAAAAAATGAATTTTAAGAGAGTTGTATCAGGTTTAATCCTATTTCCAATAGTAGCAATTATAATGGTATATGGAAATAAATATGTGGTAGATTCTGTTATTGCAGTAATTGCTATTATGAGCATACATGAATTCTATAAAGCTTTTTATACAAGCAATAAAGCAAAACCAATTACATGGCTTCGGTTATATTGCAGCTGCAACAATTTCTATAATACACGTATTTCCAAAACAAATGCTACTAATGATAATTGGAATTTTAATACCAACTATTATATTGATTTTATTTTTACATACAATATTTAGTAAGTTAAAAATAAACATAATTGATATGTCAGTCACACTTTTTGGAATTTTCTATATTGCAATATTTTTAATGTTCATATCAATTATTAGAGAAAATTTAGAAAACGGAAAATTTCTAATTTGGTATGTATTCTTTGCAGCATGGGGAACTGATATATTTGCATACATAATAGGCAAAAACTTTGGAAAACATCATTTTACAGACATTAGCCCAAATAAAACCATAGAAGGTTGTATTGGTGGAATAATAGGAGCAGTTATTTTAGTAACACTTTATACTGTGGCTTGTCAATATATCTTCCATGTAGAATTTAATTATATAATTGTTATTTTAATTTCACTTGTACTTAGTGTACTTAGCCAAATTGGTGATTTATCAGCATCAGCTGTTAAAAGGTACACTGGAATTAAAGATTTTAGTAACTTAATTCCCGGTCATGGTGGAATGTTAGATAGAATTGATAGCATCGTGTTTATAGCACCTTTTGCATACTTTTTGTTCATGTTGCTAGTGTAAAAGCGTATTATTAACATTTTCTATTATATATTTTTTATGACTTGATATATAATAGAAAATATAAGATATAAAGTAATTATATACAAAAAGGAGAGACAAAATTGCTAAGTTTTATTATAGCAGCGATAAAAATAATTATTATTTTAGGACTTCTTGTGTTCATACATGAAGGTGGACATTTTTTAGTTGCAAAGTTATGCAAAATAAAAGTTAATGAATTTGCAATAGGCTTTGGACCAACAGTATGGAGAAAACAAGGAAAAGAGACTAAATATGCATTAAGATTAATTCCATTAGGTGGATTTGTTAATATGGAGGGTGAAGAAGAACGCTCTGATGCAGAAGGTTCTTTTAGCAAAGCAAGTATTCCTAAAAGAATTGCAGTTGTAGTAGCAGGTGGACTTGTAAATATTATATTCGCCTTAATCGTGTATTTTATTTTAATGAGTTGCACTGGAAACAATATTTCTACCACAATAGATTCTACAATTCCTGATACAGAAGCAAGTAGGGTTGGTATTGAAGCAAATGATAAAATTGTAAAGGTAAATGGAAAAAATATTCATTACAAAACAGATTTAGATAATGCACTTAAAAAATGTGATGGAGGCGAAATAGAAGTAGTCATAGAAAAGCCTGATGGAACGAAACAAACCTTTAACTTTAAACCAATAGAAGAAAAATATAATTACACAGGAATTGCAATTTCAAATAGTGGAGATGAAAAAACAAAAGTAACAGCGCTTTACCCTAAGAGCCCAGCACAAGAGCAAGGCTTACAAGTAAATGATATTATAGTTTCTATAAATGGAATAGAGGTAGAGGGCGATGTTCAAAAACTATCTTCAGAAATAAGTAAGGTGGTTGGAGAAAAAATAGAATTAGAAGTAAAAAGGCAAGAGGAAATAGTTAAACTTGAAATAAATCCAGAAGTTCGTTCAAATTATTATTTAGGTGTTTATATGAAAATGGCAGAAAACAACCTAGGAAATAATTTATATTATGCTGTTTTTGAAACTGGAGAATTTGCATTTTCTATAATAGACAATTTAAAATTATTATTTACTGGAAATGTTACAATAGACCAAATGATGGGACCTGTTGGAATTGGTGGCGTAGTTGCAGAAACAAATGGCTTAGCAGATTTTATTTATATATTAGCATTAATTTCTATTTCACTAGGATTTACTAATTTATTACCATTCCCACCGTTAGACGGAGGAAAGATAGTATTATTACTAATAGAAGCAATAAGAAGAAAACCTTTAAATGAAAAGACTGAGATTACAATTCAAATGGTTGGTTTTGCAATTTTAATTGGACTATCTATTTTGGTTACTTATAATGATATTTTGAGGGTATTCTAAGAAAATGTTAGAAGATTATAAAAGAACTGTATTGACAACTACTTGAAAATATAGTATAAAATAAATAATCAAAAGAAAATAGGAGGAAACAGATGAAATTAGAAAACGCTTGTGGCTCTAGAGAGAGAGAGAGAGAGAGAGCCGTAATTTAAATAAAAAAGGAATTAAGCTATTTGCAAGAAGAATAGCTAGTGTTTTAGTAGAAAAAAATAATAAAGAAGTAAATAATTTAAAAGATATAAATAAAAAGGATAGACTATTTTATAAAAATAAAGTAGCCTGTCCTTTTTGTTGTTTGCAAATGAATAACTTGTTATTATTAGTTTTTTTCGAAAAAACGAAGAAAAATTGTGTTAGATTTTAATATTTTATTCTTTTAAAATATGACTTTAATTAGTAAAGCTTAAAAGAATAAAAAATACATAAAATTATAAATAAAGTAAATTGTATTTAAATTTACAAGACTAAGGAGGAAAAAAGGTAAAATGAGAAAAAGAAGGGAGAATTTAAGAGAAAATTTTAAATTACTTGAAGAAAAGCAAGAGACTACTAACCAAGGAATAACATTAATAGCCCTAGTAGTAACAATAGTAGTGCTTTTAATTTTGGCATCGGTAAGTATAACGGTGGTATTTGGAGATAATGGAATATTACAACTTGCAAAAGAGGCAGGAGAAAAAACAAATGAAGCAAAAGATAAAGATTTAAGACAAATTGCAATGGCAGAGGCAGCAATGAATTTCGAAAATAAGGAATATAAAGGTGCAATAATTCCAGCTGGTTTTGCACCAACAAGAATCGAAGGCGAAGATAGTATTGATGAAGGTCTAGTAATTATTGATAGTAAAGGAAATGAATTTGTATGGGTGCCAGTAGATGGCATAGAAGGTGAGAATGATGTAGATGCTGAAAATGGTGAAAAAATAATATACAAACAAGACACAGTAACATGGCAAGAAAATCAATATCAGTACAATGATTATAGAGATTGGTGGGACGAAGAAGAAATAGGGTTTAGGGAAAAAAGTGTAAAAGACAACGGAGGATTTTATGTAGCAAGATATGAAGCAGGAGTGCCAGAGAGTATAAACTATGATGAAACTACTAAATATACAGATAAAGCAAAAGCAGAAAATAGAAATAAATCAGCAATAGAAGTAACAAAAGAAAATTTACCAGCATCAAGGAAAGGATTACAAGCATGGAACTATGTAGACCAAACGGTTGCAAAAGGATTATCGGAAAGGATGTACGAAGATAGCACATCAGTAACAAGTAGATTAATAGATTCCTACGCATGGGACACAATATGCCACTGGTTAAGTAAAGATAAGAAATATGATGTAACAGATAGTTATTCATGGGGTAACTATGTAAATGTAGATTCAGGAGAAAATGTAAATGGATTATATTCAATGCATAGTATGAACTATGGTAACAAGTGGATTTTGAAAGAAAACCAAGAAAATTATAAAAGAGGGCCAGTAAATTTTAAAGCAAGGTCTGATGAAGGAGAACAAACATTATATGAATTAGCAACAGGAATATCAGAAAGAAATAAAGCAAAAAATATATATGATTTTGCAGGAAACATGTGGGAATGGACAACAGAAAAAGGAGACCGTAGTAATACAGTATCCGAAACAAAAACAGAACCCAAAGGGGACTTTGCTATTCTACGAGGGGGCTGCTTTAACACCCTTAGCGATGGTGGCCCGGCGGCTCAGCGCGATGCTAGTAGCCCAGCTGGCGTCTTCAACATCCACATCGGCTTTCGCCCTGTACTTTACATACGGTAAAGCAGAGCAATGATAAGGGTACATAAATAAAAATCATAAAAGGATCTCTAATAATATAGATTATGTAGCAAATATGTTACAAATATATTAAAAGGAGATTCTTTTTTTAATAAAATATGTACACTGTAAATGGTAAAATAATATGTAGGAAAATGGCAAATAAAAATGTTGTTTTCATTCATATTGTTTTATATTTCAAAACTGTAAAAAAATGTAAAAATATGTAGAAAGATTTTTCTTGCAATTTAACAAAATTCATGTTTTAATATTTATAGATTGCAAATTTGCAATATGAGCATTTTAAAAATGATTAGATTAACTTAAAGTTTATTTAATATTCAGAAGAATTTATTAAAGTTATATTTCAAATTAAAATTAAAGATTAATTTCGCAAATATAAAGTCTTAAAATTTACAGATTTAAAATCTTAAAAATTTATTCTTTAAAAAGTTTCTTTTAAAAATCCAAATTTAAATTAAAAGAGTAAAAGTAAAAACAATTTAGAAAGGAGGAAGTAGTTTAAACCATTATCTATTGCAAAGTAGCAGTTTAATATAGTAAGGAAAGAGAGGAAAAATATTTGAGCGAAAAGAAATTATTATCTCCAAAAATAGATGTAGTATTTCAAGTATTATTTGGAGAAGTAGGAAGCGAAAGAATAACCAAAAGATTTTTAGAAAGCATTTTAGAACAAAAGATAGATAGTATAGATTTAAGCAAAAATCAAATATTAAGAAGAGAGAAGGTATTAGACAAGCTAGGAATATTAGATGTAATAGCAACAATAAATGGAAAAGAAAAATGTAATATAGAGATGCAGTTAGAGTCAGAAACGACAATAAAAGAAAGAATACTATACTATTGGAGCAGAGTATATAGTAGGCAAATAAAAAAAGGAAATAAGTATGAAAATTTACAAAAAACGATAGTAATATTAATAGCAGATTTTAAAGTAGAAGGATTAGAAGAGTTAGAATACATAACAAAATGGAAAATAATAGAAGAAAAAAATCGAAAGTTAATATTGACAGATAAGTTAGAGTTGGTTATAATAGAATTGCCAAAGATAATAGAAGACGAAGCAAGAAGTGAGTTAATAGACTGGTTATCATTTTTGGAAAATCCTAAATCAGAGAGGGTGAAGAAAAAAATGAAAGAAAATGAAGAACTAAATGAAGCAGTAAATAAGCTAGAAGAAATGAGTGAAGATGAATATTTAGAGAGAATAGCAGACTTAAGGGAAAAGAAGATATTAGATGAAAATACTAGATTACATGAAAGTTATAACAAGGGAATAACAGATGGAAGAAAAGAAGGAGAATTAAAAAGCAAAAAAGAAACAGCAAAGAAAATGCTAGAGAAAAATATTCCTTTAGAAACGATTATAGAAATTACTGGATTAACTAAAGAAGAAATCATGCAAGAAAATTAGCAATCATAGTAAGTGTAAAATTAATGTGGGCAAATACCTACATTAATTTTTTTTATTTCTCAATAATATTAAATTGGGTAATTGTGATTTCCTAATTTAATAAAACATTTAACATAATGTCATTCATAGTAAGATAAAAATTTACAAACTTTTATAATTTCAATTTACTTTTTTATTAAAAAATGATATAAAATATTTATCAAAATTTAAAATATTTTTGAAAAATTAAAGACAATAAAAAGTCAAATTTCACAACAAACGAAAAGGAGAAGTACAATGGAAGAGGTCGCTACATTAAAGACTGTAAAACAAGTTTTTAAAGATTATAATACAAACAGTTTTGCTTTAAGTGAAGGCAAGGTTGCTTGTATTAATGTGTATAAAAAAACTGGTACTTTGGAAATAAAACTAAAGGCTACTTCTTCTATTCCTGTAAAGGATTTATTAGAGTTTGAAAAATATTTGAGCAAGAGATTTGCTTTTAAAGAAATTGAAATAAAGATTGAAAACGAAAGTAAAGATGAAAATGACGATATATCTAATAAAATTAAAAGCGAGTGGCCATATATTGTAGAATATATGGCATATAAGCATCCTTTAACAAAGGCTTTATTAAAAGATAGCATAGTAGAAATAAATGAAAATAAGCTTACTGTAAAACTTGCAAGAAAAGGACAAGCTATTTTATCTGCAAGAGGATTTGAAAAAATTTTAGAAACTAAGCTTGATGATTTATATTCAAAAAAATATATTGTTACATATAAAGAAGAAATTACAGAAGAAATGATAAGAAATTATGAAGAATATGCAAAAGAACTAGAAAAACAAGCAATTTTATTAGCTCAAACTGAGGCACAAAGAGAAGCTGAGCAAAGAGCAAATGATGCTTTATTAGAAGAAGGTTCAAATAGTTTTTCTAATAACGGCTCGAATAATTCTTCAAATAGTAGTTCAAATAACAATTCAAATAATGCTTCAAATAGATCTTCAAATGGACAAGTTGGAGGACAAAATGGTTCATCAGGTAATGGTGGCTCTAATGGTTCAAATAATGGAAATACTGCAAGTAGTGATAATTCAGGAGATAAATCTTCTGACTCAAATGAAGAAGAAAATTCACCTTTAATTTTGGGTAGAAGTTTAAAAATAAAAGAAGAATTAAGCAAAATTGCAGATATAAGTGTAGATAGTGGAAAAGTACTAATAGATGGAGAGATTTTAAATACAGATTCAAGAGAACTAAAATCAGGTAAGTTTTTAGTTACTTTTGATGTATATGATGGAACCACGACAATTACTTGTAAAGCTTTTGTTGAAGCAGATAAACATGATAGTGTTGTTAAAAGATTAAAAAGTGTAAAAGGTGTAAAAGTAAATGGAAATGCTCAATTTGACCCTTTTGCAAAAGAATTAGGAATAATTGCAAATGTAATTATTGAATCTACTGGAATTAAAAGAGAGACTAGAAGTGATGATGCAAAAGAAAAAAGAGTTGAGCTTCATATGCATACACAAATGAGCCAGATGGATGGAATGACCGCTGTTACAGATTTACTTAAACGAGCTGTAAAATGGGGAATGAAGTCAATAGCAATCACAGACCACGGTGTAGTACAAGCTTTTCCAGATGCACATAAATATTTAGAAAAAGCTAAGCCTGACTTGAAGGTTATTTATGGTGTGGAAGCATATTTAGCACCTGATAAAACACCATCAGTTTCTTTTTCAAGAGGACAAATTATTGAAGATGCAACTTATTGCGTATTAGACTTAGAAACAACAGGTCTTTCTTTTAGAACAGAAAAGATAACAGAAATAGGAATTATGAAGGTAAAAAATCACGAGGTAATAGAAGAGTTTAGCACCTTTGTAAATCCTGAAAAACCTATTCCTCAAAAAGTAGTAGAAGTAACTAATATAACAGATGAAATGGTAAAAGATGCACCAACTATTGAAGAAGTTTTACCAAAAGTTCTAGAATTTGTAGGCGATAGCGTTCTAGTTGCCCATAATGCAGATTTTGATATAGGATTTTTAAAACATAATTGCTCTGAATTAGGCTTAAAACTAGGAAATACTTACATAGATACTTTGCGTTTAGCAAAAGATTTATTCCCAGAATATAAAAAGTACAAATTGGGAATTATTGCTGAAAATTTAGGCATTAAAGTAGAAGTTGCTCACAGAGCTTTAGATGATGTAGATACAACAGTTAAAGTATTTAATATTATGTTAGATATGCTAAAAGAAAAGGGAATATCAACCTTAGATGAGATAGATGAAAAATTAAGTGGAACAGCAGACTATAAGTCACTTCCAACTTACCATGCTATTATTTTAGCAAAAGATTATGTGGGATTAAGAAACTTATACAAACTAATTTCTATTTCTCACTTAGATTATTTTTACAAAAAACCTCGTATTTTAAAATCAATATATAAAAAATATTCTGAAGGTCTTATGCTTGGAAGTGCCTGTGAAGCAGGAGAGCTTTATAGAGCAATTATTGCAGGAAAAACAGATGAAGAGTTAGAAGAAATCGCTTCAGATTATGATTATTTAGAAATTCAACCAAATGGAAATAATATGTTTATGGTTAGAAATGAAACTGTAAAATCAGTAGAAGACTTACAAGATATTAACCGTAAAATTGTAGCCCTAGGCGAAAGATTGCAAAAGCCAGTAGTTGCAACTTGTGACGTTCACTTTATGGACCCACAAGATGAAGTTTATCGTAGAATTTTAATGGCAGGTCAAGGCTATGATGATGCAGACGAGCAAGCACCATTATATTTAAGAACAACAGAAGAAATGCTAAAAGAATTTGAGTATTTAGGAGAAGAAAAAGCTTACGAAGTAGTTGTAACTAATACAAATAAAATTGCAGATATGTGCGAAAAAATAAGCCCAATTTCTCCAGAAAAATGTCCTCCATATATTGAAGGTTGTGAGCAAACAATTAAAGAAATTGCTTATAACAAGGCACATGAATTATATGGAGACCCATTACCAGAATTAGTACAAACAAGATTAGATAAAGAGTTAAATTCAATTATAAAAAATGGCTTCTCAGTTATGTACATTATTGCACAAAAGCTAGTATGGAAATCAAATGAAGACGGCTACATTGTAGGTTCAAGAGGTTCAGTAGGTTCTTCATTTGTTGCAAATATGACGGGTATTACAGAAGTAAATTCACTTCCACCACATTATAGATGCCCTAACTGTAAATATTCAGACTTTACAGATTATGGTTATAAAAACGGATTTGATTTACCTGACAAAGATTGTCCAAAATGTGGTCATAAACTAGCAAAAGATGGTATGGATATTCCATTTGAAACCTTCTTAGGATTTGATGGAGATAAAGAGCCTGATATTGACTTAAACTTCTCAGGAGAATATCAAGCAAAAGCACATCGTTACACAGAAGTTATATTCGGAAAAGGAACCACCTTCAAAGCAGGAACAGTAGGTACAGTAGCAGATAAAACAGCTTATGGATATGTTAAAAAATATTATGAAGAAAGAGGTATTCCAATTAGCAATGCAGAAATTTTAAGGCTTTCACAAGGTTGTACTGGAATTAAAAGAACAACAGGACAGCACCCTGGTGGTATTATAGTTGTACCAAAGGGAAGGGAGATATATGAATTTACACCAGTACAACACCCAGCAGATGACCCTAACTCAGACATTATAACAACACACTTTGATTACCACTCAATAGACCAAAACCTATTAAAACTTGATATACTAGGTCATGATGATCCAACCATGATTCGTATGCTATATGATATAACAGGAATAGACCCAACAAAAGTACCATTAGATGATAAAGACACAATGTCAATATTTGCATCTACTGAAATATTAGGTGTTACCCCAGAGCAAATACATTCAGAAGTTGGAACTTATGGAATACCTGAATTTGGTACTAAATTCGTAAGAGGAATGTTAGTTGATACAAAACCAACAACATTTGAAGAGCTACTTCGTATTTCTGGTTTATCACATGGTACTGATGTATGGCTTAACAATGCACAAACTTTAATAGAAGAAGGAACAATTAAATTACAAGATGCAATATGTACTCGTGATGATATTATGCTTTACTTGATAAAACAAGGAATGCCACCAAAGCCAGCATTTAAAATAATGGAATTTGTTCGTAAAGGAAAACCATCGGCAGACCCAGAAAAATGGAAAGAATTTGAGCAAACAATGAGAGAATACAATATTCCAGAATGGTACATAGGCTCATGTAAGAAAATTAAATACATGTTCCCAAAGGCCCATGCAGCAGCTTATGTAACAAACGCCTTCCGTATTGCTTGGTTTAAAGTACATAGACCAGCAGCATATTATACAGCATTTTTCACAATTCGTGCAGATGAATTTGACAGCGACATTATGTGCTATGGTGTAGAAAAAGTTAAAAACAAAATGAAAGAAATTGATTTACAAGGAAACAGTGCCACAACAAAAGATAAAAATATGTATGCAATTCTAGAATTAGTTTTAGAGATGTATGAAAGAGGAATAACCTTTTTACCAATCGACCTTTATAAAAGTCATGCTACTAAATTTATAATGGAATCAGATACAGAAATAAGACCACCTCTAAACAGCATTCCAGGTCTTGGAACTGTGGCAGCAGAGGGAATAGATGCAGCAAAAAAAGACGGAAAATTCATGTCAATAGATGATATGAGGATTCGCTCTAAAATAGGAAAATCTGTAACTGATTTATTAGAAAAAGTAGGTTGCTTAAAAGGAATGAGCCAAAGCAATCAAATGAGCTTGTTTGGGTAGGTGATATATATGAATTTTGAAAATATATTTGCACTACAAAATATAATTATTTATTTTTTTGCAATTAATATAATTACATTTTTTGTAATGTGGCTTGATAAAAGAAAAGCAAAAAAAGGAAAATGGAGAATACCTGAAAATACTTTACTACTTTTAGTTCTACTAGGTGGAGGAATAGGTGGAATAGCAGGTATGTATACATTTAGACATAAAACACAAAAAATGAAGTTTGTAATAGGGTTTCCTGTAATTCTAATTTGTGAAATTATATTGATTTTGAGGATATTATTATAAAATAGATTATAATTTTCAAATATTACAGTTATATTACATTTGTAATACATTTTAGAAAAACAGTTTACTAAAGCATAAAAATATGGTTAAATATTATTATATAAATTATTTAGTTAAAAGGTTAGAAATAAACAAAAGAGAAGGAAAGAAAGAAAATGATAGAAATAAAAATGGCTAGAAGTCTTGATACTGTACACACACACACACACACACACACTAAATCTTTACAGAATAGGTGAACAGTTTGAAGAGAGCTATAGTTTAGTAAATAAAAATATAAAAAGTAAAAAGGATAGACTATTTAGAAAATAAATAGCCTGTCCTTTTTGTCGTTTAAAAAAGCTTTTAATATTTTATTCTTATAGGAAAGATATAAGCCTATAAAATAATAAAAAATATAAAAATAAAAAGAGAAAAAGGAGGAAAAAGAAAAATGCCAGAAGAGACAAAATTAAGAGAAAGGAGAAATAAAATAGAAATGAAAAATAACTTAGAAGAAGTAAATTTTTTAGAAAAAAAGGCCATAAGAGAACGAGGAATAACCTTAATAGCTTTAGTAGTAACCATTATAGTACTTTTAATATTAGCATCAATAAGTATTAGTGTAATATTAGGAGACAACGGACTAATAGAAATGGCAAAAGAAGCAGGAAGAAAAACAAATGAAGCAGTAGAAAAAGAGCAAGGAGACATAGCAAATTTAACAAATGACCTAAAAGACTTCATAGACGGAGAAAAGACTTTAGTACAAATGTTTAGAGATGGAGAACTACAAGTAGGAGACTATATAAATTATGAAAATCCAAAAACAGGAAGTTGGACTGTAAGTACAGATAAAACAGGAGCTTATGAGGACCAAACATTTAGTGTAGAAAATAACGATTTACATTGGAGAATATTGGGAATAGATGAAAAAACAGGAGGATTAAAATTAATATCAGGAAGACCAATAAAAAGCAATGACGTAAATACAGAATATAAAGATCCATATTTTTCTATGAATGGAACGTATGCATATGAATATGGGATAACTGAATTAAACAATATAGCAAAAATATTTATGAATGAAAAATATGCACAAGACGTAAGAAGTGTAACAATAGAAGATATAGACGAAGCAGTAGGAATAAAAAAGGAAGAAGACATAAAGAGAGTAAACTTAAACTATTATCGTTATAGTTATTTAGAAGGTATGCAATATGGTGAATCTTATTCATTTAAAAATGTATATACACCTAAAACATGGTTAGAAGAACAGGAAGAAATAAAAACAAACCCAGAAGCAAAAGAAAGTAAGATGGGTTCTATATCAGGAACAGTAGATGCGTATTATTATTCAATAAACTCCAAAGATGAACCAACAGTAGAAGTAGAAAATGAAACATTATTTAATATGTTGTTTGGTAATACAGAAGGTCCAACAACAAATGAAGGTGGATGGTGTGGAGCTAAGTATTGGCTTGCCTCACGTGGGGTTGATGGAAGAACGAAGGACGGGTCTCAGTTTGCTTTTTTTGGTCTATTTTCGGTGCGCTCACGATATCGGTGAAGTTGGTGTAGGCTATACGGAAGATGATAGAATGTTCGGAGGATATGATGGGGATAAGACCCCGACTTGTTGGGGACATTATGAGTATGGCGTACGTCCTGTAGTTATTTTAAAATCTAATCTCACATCAAAAGATTTGCATAAGATAGATTCAATAGAAGAAGAGCAATGGAAATATACTTATGTAAATATGGAAATTTGAAAGAATTGGTGTATTCAGCAATATAAAAGTCGTAAATCAAAATAGATTATAATTTTAAAATATTACAGTTATATTACATTTGTGTGACATTTAAAAAAACAGTTTACTAAAGTATAAAAATATGGTTAAATATTATTATATAAATTATTTAGTTATAAAGTTATAAATGAACAAAAGAGAAGGAGAAGATAACCAAATGAACTTCGAAACACAGATGGCTGTAAGAGAGAGAGAGAGAGAGCTATAGTTTAGTAAATAAAAATATAAAAAGTAAAAAGGATAGACTATTTAGAAAATAAATAGCCTGTCCTTTTTGTTGTTTAAAAAGCTTTTAATATTTTATTCTTATAGGAAAGATATAAGCCTATAAAAATAATAAAAAATATAAAAATAAAAAACGAAAAAGGAGGTAAAGGACAAATGCAAAAAGAAACAAAATTTAAAGAAAGGAGAAGTAAAGGAAAAATGAAAAATAACTTAGAAGAAGTAAATTTTTTAGAAAATAATACCATAAGAGAACGAGGAATAACCTTAATAGCTTTAGTAGTAACTATTATAGTACTTTTAATATTAGCATCAATAAGTATTAGTGTAATATTAGGAGACAACGGACTAATAGAAATGGCAAAAGAAGCAGGAAGAAAAACAAATGAAGCAGTAGAAAAAGAGCAAGGAGACATAGCAAATTTAACAAATGACCTAAAAGACTTCATAGACGGAGAAAAGACTTTAGTACAAATGTTTAGAGATGGAGAACTACAAGTAGGAGACTATATAAATTATGAAAGTCCAGACGAAGGAAGTTACACAGCAAAGGCAGATAAAACAGGAATGACAAGAGTAAATGAAGATGTAAAAGGTTTAGGCATAACTGACCAAACATTTAGTGTAGAAAATAATGATTTACATTGGAGAATATTGGGGATCGATGAAGCAACAGGAGGATTAAAATTAATATCAGGAAGACCAATAAAGAGTGATAGAGTGGAGACAGCTAATGACCCATATTTTTATATGTATGGAGCGAATGCATGTGAATATGGAATGACAGAATTAGATAACATAGCAGGAATATTTAAGAATGAATATGCACAAGAAATAAGAAGTGTAACAATTGATGATATAAATGAAGCAGTAGGAATAACAGAAGATAAAATAAAGGATGTGAATTTTTTTGGAGGTATGCAATATGGTGAAAAATATACATTAACAGAGCAATATACACCAGAATCTTGGTTAAATGGACGAAAGAAAACAACTGTGGAAGGAAAGGTGGATGGATATGGTTATAGTTTAGATGTTGATGGAGGAGAAGGAATAGTAAAAGTAGAAGATAAAACATTATTAGATATGTTATTTGGTAATACAGAATACCCTAGAGATGAACACAATGTACAATATAGTGATGGAGCATGCTACTGGCTTGCTTCAAAAAGAGTTCGTGTGATTCCTAATCAGTATGCGGTATTTGGATTGGGGCTAGTCTATACTGACGTGTACGAAGGATACGATGAGGAGTATGGGGAGTTTCGATTTGAAAGCCAATCAGTTAAAGCTATTGAAGATATGTTTTTTTCAACCGGAAATTTGTCATACTGCAAAGGTTTCGCTGTGCGCCCCGTAGTTATTCTGAAATCTGATCTCACAGCAAAAGATTTGCAAAAAATAGATTCAATTGAAGAAGAAACATGGAAATATGGAAAACCAGAAGCAGAACCAGAACCAACACCTACCCCAACGGGATCACCTGGATTACCACCTGAAGCATAATTATATGTGGTTTCTAAAAATAAAAGAAGCTAAATGTAATGAAGAAATCAATAAAAATCATAAAAATTTCCTAGATTAAAAATCTAGGAAATTTTTAGAGTCTTTTTTCCATATCCAAAGGTCACGATCGTTATCGTCGTAGTAAGAAAAGCGAGGATCAAGTTCAATTCTTACATTGTGAGATTTAAGCAGCCTATATATATTTTGAATAATAGGCTGATAATCTTTGGTAGCACAAAAGATTAAAGTTTCGCAATCCCAGTAGCAAGCCATTCCACATTTTTTTGCTATTTCAAACATTTCATCAGGAATTCTTTCACTGCTGTACTTTAAAACTGAAAAATCCTTGTGTGTAAGAATTTTTAAATTAGATGGAACCCTTCTTATAAATCCCATTGCGCCTATCATAAAAGCTTTTTGCAAAGGCATAATATCAATTTCTTGGTATATAAAATCTCGAGATTTTGCCAGGACAATTGATCTTATTTTTTGATTAAGCTGAGATTCGTTAGGCAAAAGGGATTTTATGTCTTTGACAGTAGAAAAAGAGTATCCACCTCCGTTTCCTTCAGTTTCAAAAATGACCTCTTCAGATATGTGCGCTATGTCAATCATAGCTTGTTCCTCCCAATAATTATTTCCTCATGCATTTTCTTAAAAAGTGGTATAGAGGGAAGAAAATTTAATGAAGATAATACTATTTTAACACAATTTACATAATTTATCAATAGTGGGAAATGTATATATTTGACATAGTAGATAATAAATATATTTGAAATATAGGTAATAAATATGTTTAACATAAATGCAATATTATATTTAAAAATAACAGGTAAATGGAAATATATGTAAAATATTAAAACTTAAAAATGACAATAATAAGTTTTCATAAAATAATAACAAATAATTTTTAAAAGTTATCCACAATTTTTAGTGCCTATTTATAGTTATTCACAAAGTTATCCACAATTTCCACAATGCTGTGGAAAAATATTTTTTGTAAACCTTTTGTAATCTTTATGTAACATATTTTAAATTTTTGTAAAATAAATGTAATATTTTTGTAACAAAATTTTGTTGTTATTAGATTTTATTTATAGTAAAATATAACAAAAAGTAGAATTAATTTGCTAATATGAATAAGTTAAAAATAAAAAGAAAGGGGAAGTTAGCTTGTTTTACACCATAGAAATTAAATGCAGATAAAATGGTTATAAATAAAAAGCTAACAAATTACAAATTACAAATGACTAATAAAGAAAGAAAATTTTACAAAGAAAATCTTAATGAAGTATTACACACAACTTTAAATCCCTATGAACCAGGTGTCGTAAGAATACATTTAGTTCCAGCAAAGTATAATCCTTTAAAATCAAATCCAAGTGTGGTTATATTAAATGGAAAAGACATTTTGCCAATTCAATTATCTTGGACAATATTACTTGCAATATTTATTAAAGAAGTAAATTCATTCAATGGAAAAGAAGTTACAGAGAAAGAATTAAAAACTGTTATTCAAAATACTGTTGATAAAGCACTTAAAATATATAAATTGCCAGGAAAAGAAACATTAACAGAAGATTTAAACAGAATTTTATCTGTATTTATTGATATAGCAGAAGGAAAAGAACCAAAAGAAAAAATAGGTCAATTGCCAATAGGAGTATATGCTTCTCAAATGAAAGCACCACATAGAATGGATTTAATGGTTAGCAGTATGACAAAAGACGGACATTGGAATTGCAATCAAAAATGTTTGCATTGTTATGCAGCAGGTCAAAACTATGCAGATAAAAAAGAATTGTCAACTGAGGATTGGAAAAAAATTATTGATAAATGTAGAAAAGTTGGAATTCCACAACTTACATTTACAGGTGGTGAGCCAACTAAAAGAGATGATTTAGTAGAACTTATAGATTATTCAAAATGGTTTATAACTAGGTTAAATACTAATGGCGTATTATTAACAGAAGAATTATGCAAGAAATTGCATGATGCAAGTTTAGATAGTGTGCAAGTAACTTTTTATTCATCAAACCCAGATGAACACAATAAATTAGTTGGAGCAAATAACTATGAAAAAACAGTTGAAGGTATAAAAAATGCAATTAAAGCAGATTTGCCAATAAGCATAAATACACCACTTTGCTTATTAAATAAAAATTATGTAGAAACTTTAAAATTTTTACATGAATTAGGTGTAAAGTATGTTACTTGTTCTGGATTAATTATAACAGGTAATGCTACAAAGGATGAGTCAAAAAATACTCAGCTTTCAGAAGATGAATTATATGCTATCTTAAAAGAAGCATGTGAATACACCAAAGATAATTTAATGGAAATAAGCTTTACATCTCCAGGATGGTTAGAAGAAAAGAAGATAAGAGAGCTAGGTCTTTCTGTTCCTAACTGTGGTGCTTGCTTAAGTAATATGGCAATAGCACCTGATGGTGAAGTTGTGCCTTGTCAAAGTTGGCTAAGTGAAGATGCCGGGCTAGGAAATATGCTAACTACAAAATGGGAAAATATATGGAACAGCAGTAAATGTAAAAAGCACAGAGCTTACTCTGCAAAAGGAACTGGAAAATGCCCATTAAAGAACGAAGGAGGTTGCTAAGTTTATTATGAAGAAGAAATACATATTATTAACTTTAATATTCTTATTTTTTATAATTCTAACAATAGGAACAAAAGCTTATGCTGCTGATTTAGATAGAATTAAAAATTATACTATAACAGTAGAACCACGAATGAATGATGGCTCATTGGACATTACTTATGAATTAACTTGGGTAGTATTAGATTCAGACACAGAAGGACCATTAGAATGGGTTACAATAGGTACGCCCAATAGTTACTTTGACTCAGCAACAGCTAGAACTAATAATATAAAAAGTATAAAAAAATACAATGGTTCAAATGTAAGAATTGACTTTACAAAAAAATATTATGCTGGAGAAGAAATAACCTTTAGATATTCAATACACCAACCTAATATGTATACAACCTCTGGAAAAAACTGCGAATATAAATTTACACCTGCATGGTTTACAGATATTGTAGTAAACAACATAACAATAAAATGGAATAAGGATCAAGTAAAATCAAGTAATAAGAACAAAGAAGAAGGAAACTATTTAATTTGGAATAAAACAAATTTATCAAAAGGTGAAAAAGTAACAGCAGAAGTTAAATACGAAAAAACTGCATTTACAGGATTAGTAGAAACTAAAACATATAACAAAAGTAGCTCAGATGGAATAATATTTATTTTCATTTTTGGTTTAATGATTTTATCAGTAATTTTTTCAATATTTACAGGTAGAAGAAATGGATATTATAGGCATCGTGGTTTTGGTGGAGGATATTATGGTGGTGGCTACTATGGAGGTTGTGTACATAGTAGTTGTGCATGCGCTTGTGCACACAGTAGCTGTGCTCATAGTAGTTGCGCATGTGCATGTGCCGGAAGTGGTAGAGCAGGTTGCTCAAGAAAAGATTTTTATGGTACAAACTTAACTAGTAAGAAGATTAAAAGGGCTTTTTCCACAAAATAACATTGACTTTTACAAACTAATGTTTTATAATCTATATGTTAGAATTTTAATTTAGGGGGCATTATTATAAAATGCAAAACAGTATTATAATAAAAGGCGCAAAAGAACACAATTTAAAAAATATAAATTTAGAAATACCAAGAGACAAATTAGTAGTTATTACAGGGCTTTCGGGCTCAGGAAAATCGTCATTAGCATTTGACACCTTGTATGCAGAGGGGCAAAGAAGGTATGTAGAAAGCTTATCTTCTTATGCAAGGCAATTCTTAGGCTTAATGGAAAAGCCAGAAGTAGAATCTATAGAAGGACTTTCACCAGCAATATCAATAGACCAAAAAACAACCTCTCGCAACCCTCGTTCAACAGTAGGTACTGTTACAGAAATATATGATTATATTCGTTTATTATATGCGCGCATTGGCGTTCCATATTGTCCAAACTGTGGAAAGAAAATTGAAAAACAAACAATAGACCAAATCATAGATAATGTAATGAGTTTAGAGGAAGGTACTAAAATTCAAGTATTAGCACCTGTTATTCGTGGAAAAAAAGGAGAATATACTAAACTTTTACAAGACTTTCAAAAAGAAGGTTTTGTTCGTGTAAGAATAGATGGAACTACTTATGAGCTTACAGATGATATTGAAATAGATAGAAAGAAAAAACATAATATTGATGTAATAGTTGATAGATTAGTTATAAAAGAAGATATTAGGACAAGGCTTACAGAATCTGTAGAAATTGCATTAAAGCATGCAAATAATTTAGTTACTATTGATATTCCTGGAGATAAAGAAATATTATATAGCCAAAATTATGCCTGTCCTGATTGTGGAATTAGTATAGAAGAGCTAACACCTAGAATGTTTTCTTTTAATAATCCATTTGGTGCCTGTCCAACTTGTACAGGTATAGGCTATCTAATGAAAATGGATGAAGATTTGATTATTCCAGATAAAAACAAAACACTTTATGATGGTGTAAGAGCTTTTGGCGCTAGTACAATGAAGAAAAATGAAACTATGGCAAAAATGTATTTTGAAAGCATTGGAAAGCATTATGGTGTTGATATTAAAGTACCTATTAAAAAGCTTCCAAGATGGTTTTTGGAGAAAATATTATATGGTACAGGTGATGAAGTAATTGACTTTGAATATACATCTTATGCAGGAACAAGAAGATTTAGTACACCTTTTGAAGGAGTGCTTCCTACATTAGATAGAAGGTATAATGAAACCAAATCGCAAGGAATGAGGGATTTTTACGAAATGTATATGAGTGAAAGCCCTTGCCAAACTTGTCATGGTGCAAGACTTAAAAAAGAAAGTTTATCCGTTAAAGTTGGTGGAAAAAACATAAATGAATTAACAGATATGTCAATTGATAAAATAAAGGACTTTTTAAATTCACTAGAATTAAAAAATCAAGAAAAATTAATAGCAGACCAAATTTTAAAAGAACTAAATAAAAGATTACAATTCTTAATAGATGTTGGATTAGATTATTTGACACTTTCAAGAAGTGCTGGAAGTTTATCTGGTGGAGAAGCACAGCGTATTCGTTTAGCAACTCAAATAGGCTCTGGACTAACAGGAGTATTATACATTTTAGATGAACCTAGTATAGGTCTTCACCAAAGAGACAATGACAAATTGCTTGCAACTTTAAAGAAATTAAGAGATTTAGGAAATAGTGTTTTAGTAGTAGAGCATGATGAAGATACAATGTATGCCGCAGACCAAATTATAGACATTGGACCAGGACCTGGTGTACATGGTGGTAATGTAATAGCCCAAGGAACAGCAGAAGAAATAAAAAAAGTTCCAGAATCTATTACAGGACAGTATTTAAGTGGTAAAAAGCAAATTACAGTTCCTAAGAAAAGAAGAAAATCTAATGGAAAAGCAATAGAAGTAAAAGGTGCAGAAGAGCACAATTTAAAAAATGTAAATGTAAAATTTCCTTTAGGTCAGTTCATTTGCGTAACAGGCGTTTCAGGCTCAGGGAAAAGCACATTAGTAAATGAAATATTATATAGAACAGTAGCAAAAGAGCTATATGATTCAAACGAAAAGCCGGGAAAATGCAAAGAGATTAAAGGTATTGAAAATATAGACAAAATTATAAACATTGACCAATCTCCAATAGGTAGAACGCCTCGTTCAAACCCTGCAACATACACTGGCGTATTTGATATGATTCGTGATATTTTTGCATCAACAGAAGAAGCAAAAATTCGTGGATATGACAAAGGAAGATTTAGTTTTAATGTTTCAGGTGGTAGGTGTGAAGCTTGTACTGGTGATGGTGTTCTTAAAATAGAAATGCACTTCTTGCCAGACATATATGTACCTTGTGAAGTTTGTAAAGGAAAAAGATATAACAGAGAAACGCTAGAAGTAAAATATAAAGGCAAAACAATTAGTGATGTTTTAGATATGACAGTTGAAGAAGCTTTAGAGTTTTTCAAAAATCTACCTAGAATTAGAAATAAAATTCAAACTTTATATGATGTAGGCCTTGGTTATATTAAACTTGGACAGCCATCTACAACTTTATCAGGTGGAGAGGCTCAGCGTGTAAAACTTGCGACAGAGCTTTCTAAAAAAGCAACAGGAAAAACTTTATACATTCTAGATGAGCCAACAACTGGTCTTCATATTGCAGATGTTCATAAACTAGTAGATATTTTACAAAGATTAGTAGACACTGGAAATAGCATTATTGTTATTGAGCATAATTTAGATTTAATAAAAACAGCAGATTACATTATAGACTTAGGACCAGAAGGCGGAGAAAAAGGTGGACAAGTAATTGCAGTAGGTTCACCAGAACAAATTGTAAAAAATGAGCAAAGCTATACTGGCAAATTTTTGAAAAAATATTTGGAAAAATAGTAAATTTTTAATATTTTAATATATTATAGTATAAAGTTAAAAATATTATGTTTAGAAGCACCGCGCAGCGTTCAAGCGAAGCGCGTTTGGAGCACCTTTTGGTGCGACAGCAAGGTGCAAAAAACATAATATTTTTAACTTGATGTAAGCATAAATAAAAATATAGTAAGTTTTTACAAATTAACTTACTATATTTTTTTAAAAATTTTAAAATTAAATAACTCTAACTATCTGCAGTTATTGTTGTTATTTCTTTCATTGTTATTATTGTTTTGGTTGTTTTTGCTGTTGTTATTGTTGTTATTATTTTTGTTGTTTTGCTTATTTTGATTTTCTGACATAAAAAGCACCTCCATTTCTTATATGATACTATTTTGCCCAAAAATTTATAAACTATTCAAAAAAACGAAATAGTATGATATAATAAACAAGATAAATAATAATATAAAACGTATTTTATAAAACTTGGAGGAAAAATATGGATTTTTTGACAGAAAAAGAAAAAAATATAGAAGATTATATAAAAGAAGGAAATTTGCAAGAAGCTGAAAACCTGATAAAAGAAATATTACAAATGAACGCTAATGATTTATATGCAAAAGGACAATTGATTAAAATATATAGAAAACAGAGAAAATTTCAAGAAGCAGAAATTTTAGCTAAAGAAATATTGAAAGTAGAACCAAATAACATACCTACCAATGCACAATTAATTAGTGTATATATGAAACAAATGAAATATAAGAATGCAGAAATTTTAGCATTAAAGTTGATGAAATTAGAGCCTGATAATATTAATAGAAAAGAAAAGCTACTTAAAATATATAGAAAACAAGAAAAATTCCAATTAGCAGAGGATTTGGCAAAACAAATGATAAAATTACAACCAGATAGCGAAATTAGAAAATCACAACTAGTTAAATTATACATAGAACAAGGAAAATTAGAAGAAGCAGAAAAAATGGCAAATGAAATATTAAAATCAAAATCTGATTCAAGTTGCGATATTATAAAACATCAATTAGTTAAGATATATATTGAGCAAAGAAGATTTCAAGATGCTGAAAATTTAACAAATGAAATTTTATCAATTCAACCTACGGATGTGTCTTTAAAGACACAATTAGTTGATATATACATAGAACAAGGAAAATTAAAAGAGGCAGAGAATGTAGCTAAAGAATTATTAGAATCTAAAAGCCTTCAAGCACAATACATAACTAAACAATTAAGTTTAATACATATTAAACAAAAAAAATCACAAAGAAATGAAAGTCAAACATATAGTAAAGATTTGATGGAGAAAAGTAAAGAAGAAGTCAATACTTCGAAAAATATAAAGAAATTTAGAAAAAGAATATATAATCAAGAAATATCTTTAGAAAATATCAAAGATTTCGAAGAAGAAATTTCAATTTTTTCAGAATTTGAACAGAAAATGTTACTTGCAGAATTATATACTCATTTAAATTTAGTAGGCAAAGCAAAACAAGCATTGAAAGATGCAACAAATATTAAAGAGATTTCAGAAGAACAGCAAAAGATATTAAAACAAGCAATACAAATTATACAATCTAACAAAATGAATGTAATACAAAGAAACAAAAAATGGGGATTATTAACAGGAACTTATGAAGAATATCAACGTTAAAAGCATAAAAGAATAAATTGAATATATGTTTAAAAATTATTTGAAGGATGGAACAAATGGAAAATATAGTTATTGGAATAGAGGGCTTAGTGGGCGCTGGAAAAACTGCAATATGTAAGGAACTACTAAATAAAATACCTAATAGTATGCTATTACAAGGCGGAAACTTATATAGAGCAATAGTTTATGGATTAATGAACTCTGGAATAAGTTTAGAAGAATTAAAGAAAAGTATGAATAATGTAGACATTAAAGAAATTATGGAAAAATTAAAAATTACAATTTCGATAGAAAACAGAGATACAGTTATTTACATAGATGGCAAAAAAATAGATGAAGAAAGTTTGCAATCTACCAATGCTTCCATAGCGGTTTCAGAAGTAAGTCATATTGCTGATAATACAAGTTTATTTATATTTGCCAGAAAACTAATAGATGGATTTAAAGAAAAATATAATGTAATAGTATCAGGCAGAGCTTTAATGGAAATTTACCTTGACTTAGATTATCATTTTTTAGTAACTGCTTCTTTAGATGAACGTGTTAGAAGAAAATGCATAAAATATAATGGAAAAGTACCTGAAGAAGAGGTAAGAAAAAATATTATTAAACGTGATGAACTACAAGAAAAATCAGGTTTTTATAAAAAATATGAAAAAACAATAGTAGTAGATGTTACAGATTGTGAAACAATAGAAGAAGGAGCAGAAAAAATACTTCAATATGTAAATAAAAGCCTTACTTTACAAACAGTTCAATAGAAGAAGGGAGGAAGCGTTAGTATAAAACTAACCAAAACTAAAAAATGAGTGAAAATTTAATAAGAGATGATTTAATAAAAAATGAAAACGAATTCATAAATAAAAAAGTAGAAGCAAACGAACAAACAGAAGTAAATCAAAAAATACATAAAAATGAAAGACTAGAAGAATTTGAAAGATACATTATAGGCAAAAAAATTGCAATAATTGGCTTAGGTGTTAGCAATATTCCACTACTAGATTATTTCTATACAAGAAAAGCCAAAGTTACTATATTTGATAAAAGAGAAAAGAAAAGCTTAGATAAAGAAGCACTTCAAAAAATAGAACAATATCATTTTGAACTTTATACAGGTGAAAATGCATTATCACACCTAGTAGGCTTTTCACTTATATTCCGTTCACCAAGCTGTATGCCAGACACTAAAGAAATAGTTGAAGAAGTAGAAAGAGGAGCAATACTTACTACAGAAATTGAAATGCTACTTAAATTATGTCCAGCTACTGTAATAGGGATAACAGGAACAGAAGGAAAAACAACTACTTCATCAATTATATATTCAGTAGTTCAAAGTACTGGCAAAAGATGCTATTTAGGTGGAAATATTGGAAAACCACTTTTCACAGAAGTAGAAAATATGACTAAAGATGACATAGTTGTATTAGAATTAAGTAGTTTTCAACTAATCGATATGGATGTTAGTCCACAAATTTCTGTTGTTACAAACATTTATCCAGACCATTTAGATGTACATAAGTCTTATGAAGAGTATAGAGAAGCAAAGAAAAATATATTTAAATATCAAGATAAAAACGGAATTTTAGTTTTAAATTATGATAATGAATTTACAAGAGAATTTGCAAAAGAAGCAAATGGAAAAGTTATTTTCTTTAGTAGTAAAGAAAAATTAGAAAATGGCTACATTTATGACAATACTGATGGCGTTATTAAATATTGTAAAGATGGTTTAAGAAGGCACATAATTAAAAAGCAAGATATAAAATTAAGAGGAATTCACAATTATGAAAATATCTGTGCAGTTTTAGCTGCAACCAGCTCGATAGTAGATATAGAAAAACAAACCAAAGCTATAAAAGAATTTAATGGTGTTGAACATAGGTTAGAATTTGTAAGAGAACTAAATGGTGTAAAATGGTATAATGACTCTATTGGAACTAGCCCTGCTAGTACAATAGCTGGTTTAAAATCATTTGATGAAAATATAATTTTATTAGCTGGTGGCTCTGACAAAGGTTTAGATTATTCAGAAGTAGGAAAGATGATAGCAGAAAAAGTTGGAACTTTAATATTAACAGGGCCAACATCTAGCAAAATAGAAGAAGCTACAAAAGCTCATTTAAATGGTAAAAAAATAGAATTTTATTACTGCAGTAATATGCAAGAAGCTGTGAATTTAGCAAATAAAGTTGCAAAATCAGGTGATGTAGTATTGTTATCTCCTGCAAGTGCAAGCTTTGATTTGTATAAAAATTTTGCTGATAGAGGAAATAAGTTTAAAGAGGCGGTAAAACAATTATAAATAGTACATACACCATTACCTAAAACTATGCATATAATAAAACAAAACTAATAATGACTATATTTCGAAA
This sequence comes from uncultured Clostridia bacterium, assembly GCA_947630185.1. GTDB lineage: Bacteria > Bacillota > Clostridia > TANB77 > CAG-508 > CAG-273. The sequence goes on from CANRGT010000003.1 coordinate 62,066, forward strand.
GCATCTAACAATAAGGCAAAAAAACTATATTCATTATTATAATAGGAGGTAAGAAATGGAATACCGAAATTATGAAGAGTATATGCAACAAGTTTTAGGTTACTCAAGCAAAAATCCTAACATTTATGCACCAGACCCGATTTATGAGCCTACATATGATAGAAATGAATTTATGGATCAACTTTTAGAAGATGAGGCACAAGAATATTATCCAGAAATATATCATTCTATTTACCCAATTATTTGCAATAAATGTGAGCAAAATAACGAGCCAATCAGTAAAGAATTAATTGATAGAATGACTGATGAAGTATATCAAGAAGTAGATAATAATACTAATATAATAAATGTAAAAATTGAGCAAAAAAGTGAAAATATAGTACCTCAAGATACAAGAAGGGGAGAAAATAATTTTAATAATACAACTATAAAACAAAGCAACTTACAAAGGACGCCATTAAGAACAGGTGATACACGAACGCCAATAAGACCAAATGAATTTCAAAGAACACCTAAAAGGCAAGAAGATAGGGTCGAGAGGAAAACTAATCCGTATTTAAGAGATTTAATAAAAATTCTTATTATACAACAACTACTAAGAAATAGAAGACCACACCATAGAATAAATAACAATTATTATAATTTTTGAAAAAATTTTATTTGGATATGCAAAAAAACTTTGCATATCTTTTTTATATTTGTTCAAAATAATATTATATAAATTTCTTATTATATAAAAGGTTTATGGGTAAATCCTTTATTAAAAACCTAAATATTTTTTATAAGGTAGGATTAAAAATGAAAGTTAAAGATTGTATGTGTCAAGAAGTTTGTTGTGTTAACCCAGAAAGCACTATAAAAGATTGTGCTACTATTATGTCTAATAAACATATTGGTTGTGTTCCAGTATGTGATAATTCAAAAAATGTAGTAGGTCTAGTAACAGATCGTGATATTATTTTAAGAGGAATAGCTTGTGACAAAGATGTAAACACCACACCAGTAAGCGAAATTATGACATGTAAAGTATGTTGTTGTAATTCTGAAAATGATATTACAGAAGCAGAAAATTTAATGTCTCAATATCAAATTAGAAGAATACCAGTAGTTGATGATAACAAAATCGTAGGAATATTAACTTTAGGTGATTTATCAGCAAATGAACAAGTAGAAAATAGTGGTGTTACAAACACATTAAATAATATTTGTGGATGCAATGACAAAAATGCAGAATAGAATTTTATAGTTCTTAAATAGTTACTAATCAATAAAATGAGTATCAAATTTAAATATTATAAAAAATATAATCTAATTTAAATATGTTAATTTCTCCTGAGTTTATGAATAAAGCAGGAGAAGTTGGCATATAAAATAATAAATTTTAATACAAATTTATTAAGAATGATTTTTATAATTTTACATAAAATAAATTTAAAGATTGTATAATAAAGAGGAGAAAAAGTACAATATGATAATAGATATGAATTACTGGGGAAAAGTAGTAAAAAACATTATTATATTAGTAGCAACTATAATTGGTGTTTATTTAGGCTTTAGATTAGCTTTTTTTTATTTGCCATTTTTAATTGCTTTTGTACTTTCTCTATTATTAGAGCCAATAATTAGACTACTAATGAGAAAAGTTAAATTAAAAAGAAAGACAAGTTCTATAATTGTTTTTACCATTTCAATTATTCTTATAGTTGCACTTATTGTATGGCTCTTAATCACTCTTGTTTCAGAAGCTTCAAACTTACTTGGTAGCTTAAATGAATACATTGAAAAAGGGTATAGTTTAATTCAAAATTTGCTAAGCAAATTTGATTTTAAAAATATACAAATTCCTGAAAATATTATGAATACAATTCAAAACTCTACTGCTAATTTTTTAGAAACTATATCTGATTGGGCAAAAAATGTACTTACTGGCGCAATTAACTTTTTAACATCAGTACCTACAATTGGTATATATATTGTTATTACTCTAATAGCTTTATATTTTATGTGTGTAGACAAAGTATATATGATAGACCAATTAGAGCATCACATGCCAGAATTATGGGTAAAGAAAATAGGAATTCATTTAAAAGAGCTTGTTAAGTCCTTAGGCGGTTATCTTAAAGCTGAAGCTACATTAGTTCTTATTTCTACTATTATTTGTTTAATTCGGTCTTTATATACTACACTTTATAGGCTTTAATATTGAATTCCCATTACTTATGGCAGTTCTAATAGGATTTGTTGATTTATTACCAATTTTTGGCTCTGGAACTTTTATGATTCCATGGGCTATAATCTCTGCTTGTTCAGGCGATATAAAACTAGGAATTGCAATATTAGTATTGTGGGGAATAATGTCTGTTGCAAGACAATTATTAGAACCTAAAATAATTAGTGGAAGTATTGGAATACATCCTATTTTTACTTTAATTGCGATGTACACTGGTTTTAAATTTATTGGCGTTTTAGGAATGTTTATAGGACCGATTATTTTAATTGTATTAAAAAATATATTTGCTACTTTTATTGATAAAGGGGTGTTTAAGTCAATATTTGAGCAGTAAGATAATTTAGTAAAATAATTTTATGATAGAATATTATATTAAATATGTCGAATAAAGTCGAACGAAATTTCTTGATTATAGTCACCTTATATGTTATTATTAACATATAGGGTGACTAAACATATATTATTCATTAATATAAATCAATTTAAAATTATATATAATATCAAGTGTTTCAAATATAAAAAAGAAAGGAATAAGTAAAAAATGGAAGAAAAAAACAGTGATTTTGTAAAATCAGTTTATGAAAATAACGAAGTAAAAGATGTATCAGAAGCTTTCATAAAGTATCCAGTAGAAGAAGAATGGCACGAAGGAAAAGTTGAAAATATAATATCAGAGCCAAAAGAATATTATAGTGTTTATGATATAGGAGATATAGTATTCGTAAAAGATTATGAGTATTCTTCAAAGGAAAAAGGAAACAATCATCTTTTTGTTATTATAGATAAAAATAATATGGCTGTTCCTATTGAAAACATAGCTATGCTAATTTCATCCAGAATAGAAAAAACGAAGTATTCGTTTAACAAATTACTACCTAAAAACGAAACTAATGGTCTTCAAGTAGATAGCATTGTAAAAACAGACGAAGTATATAAAATATTAAATTCACAGATTCTGTTTCGAATAGGGATTGTAGATGCTGATACCATTGAATTATATAAAAACAGCTATAAATTAATAACAAAGGATAAATTTAATAAGCTATAATACCGTAGAAGTTGGTACAAATGAATCATCTGGAGGATATACATATTCATCAGATGGTTTATCTATTTTTTCAATCTTTAAAATTTTAAGAATTGGCATATCACCATAATAATTTCCAAGGGTTATTTCACCTTCAATTTGAACCCAAGCACTATCCTCGAACTGTTTTGCTAAATCATATTCACAAAGAAAGCCAACAACTACAGTTTGAAAATCAGAAGAAATAACCATGTCTCTTGCAAGAACAAATTGCTTTTCTGAAAAATCAAATAGACGATACACATATCCAGAAAACTTTACAACTTGCCCTACATATTGCTTTGGGTTATCATGTACACTTTTCAAAACATTTGTGTAATTAGATGCAGTTAAATTGTATACTTCTTGCTCCTTTATAGTGTCATTAGTTTTAAAAAAGTTATTACCTAAAATTTTATAAGCTACAATTAAAGTTATAATTATTATCAAAACAAATAATATTCCTAAAAATATCTTTCCTAATTTGTTTCCATCTACTTTTAAATTACAAATAAACATATTAACCACCTTTTAAACTTTAGTTAATAAAATGTATGTACATTTTATTAGAAATATACCTAAGTTTCACTAGCTTAAAATATTGCGTCTTTTTGTTATTTATATAAATAATTTAAAATAGTGCAACCAATAAACCAAAATTTCCTTGCGATTTTTGAAGAAAAGTGATATAGTATTTAATGCAAATGTCAATTTTAAAAAGCATTTGATTAAAGTTATGGTTTATAGGTAAATCCATAAAAACCTAAATATATAAAAAGCAAGGAAAGAAACCATGGGATTATTTAAAAGCTATAGTGAAAAAGAAGTAAAAAGATTAAAACCAATTGTTGAAAAAATAAACAAATTGGAGCCTGAAATAGAAAAATTAACTGATAATGAGTTAAGAGAAAAAACAACAGAATTTAAAAAGAAATTAGAAGAAGGAAAAACGCTAGATGAAATTTTACCAGAAGCATTTGCAGTAGTAAGAGAAGCATCAAAAAGAGTTTTAGGAATGAGGCATTTTGATGTGCAATTAATAGGTGGTATTGTTATGCACCAAGGTAGAATTGCAGAAATGAAGACTGGTGAAGGAAAAACCCTAGTTGCAACTTTGCCTGTATATTTAAATGCATTAACAGGAAAAGGTGTTCATGTTGTTACAGTTAATGACTACTTAGCAAGAAGAGATAGTGAATGGATGGGAAAACTATATAAATTCTTAGGGCTAACTGTTGGCTTAGTTGTAGCTGGAATGGAGCCAGAAGATAAAAGAAAAGCATATGCTTGTGATATTACTTATGGTACTAATAATGAATTTGGATTTGATTATTTAAGAGACAACATGGTAATTTATAAAAATCAATTAGTACAAAGAGAGCTAAATTATGCTATTGTCGACGAGATAGATAGTATTTTAATTGATGAAGCCCGTACACCTTTAATTATATCTGGTAGAGGAGCACAATCTTCTGAATTATATAAAAAGGCAGATAGATTTGTAAGAAAATTAACACCAAAAGTAATAGTTGAAGAAGATATAAAAAATGAAGAACAAGCAGAAGACAATGAAAACTACGATTACATTGTAGACTTAAAGGCAAAATCTGCATCTTTAACACAAAAAGGTATTAAAAAAGCAGAACAAGAATTTAACCTAGAAAACTTTAACGATATTGAAAACTCTGAATTAGTACATAATGTAAATCAAGCACTTCGTGCACATGGAGTTATGAAAAGAGATATTGACTACATTGTAAAAGATGGAGAAGTGTTAATCGTAGATGAATTTACAGGAAGAATTATGTATGGAAGAAGATATAATAATGGATTACATCAAGCAATAGAAGCAAAGGAAAACGTTAAAATTGCAGATGAATCTAAAACACTTGCAACAATTACATTCCAAAATTATTTTAGAATGTATCATAAACTTGCAGGTATGACTGGTACTGCAATGACTGAAGCTGATGAGTTTCAAGAAATATACAGACTAGATGTTATTGAAATTCCAACAAATAAACCAATGATTCGTGATGACCATAATGATATTATATATAAAAATGAAAATGCTAAATTTAGAGCAGTAGTACAAGATATAAAAGAGAGCCATGAAAAAGGTCAACCAGTTCTAGTAGGTACAGTATCTATTGAAAAATCTGAAAAATTAAGCAATATTTTAAAAAGAGAAGGAATAAAGCATGAAGTATTAAATGCTAAATTCCATGAAAAAGAAGCTCAAATTATTGCACAAGCTGGTAAATACGGTGCCGTTACAATAGCAACAAACATGGCTGGTCGTGGTACCGATATTATGCTTGGTGGTAATAGTGAATATTTAGCAAAAGAAGAAATGAGAAAGCAAGGCTATACAGAAGAACAAATAGAAATGGCTACAGCTTTCAATGAAACAGATGATGAGGAAATTCTAGCATCTAGAAATAAATTCAAAGAATTAAAAGATAAATTTGATAAAGAGATAAAAGAAGAAAAAGAAAAAGTAATTGCAGTAGGTGGCTTAAAAATTATAGGTACAGAAAGACATGAATCAAGAAGAATTGATAACCAGCTTCGTGGTCGTAGTGGTCGTCAAGGAGACCCTGGAGAATCTAGATTCTATATTGGCCTAGATGATGACTTAATGAAGATATTTGGTGGAGATACAATTACAAAAGTATATAATACCCTAGGTGCAGATGAAGATATGCCAATTCAAGCAAAAATACTTTCTAATGCAGTAGAATCTGCACAAAGAAAAGTTGAAGGCAGAAACTTCAGTATTCGTAAAAATGTGTTAAGCTATGATGATGTTATGAATGTTCAAAGAGGAATTATTTATGATGAAAGAAGAAAAGTTTTAGACGGAGAAAACCTAAAAGAACATATAACAAACATGATAGATTCTTTGGCAGATGAAACAGCACAAGCATACTTAGCAGATGAAGATAATATAAATATAGATTCTTTCCTTCAAGATGTAAAAGCAACATTTGGAATTTCAAATTTAGATTCAATAGATGATAAGCACGTAAATGCAAATAAAGTAGCAGAAGAATTAAAAGAAAGAGCACACAAAATATATGAAGAAAAAGAGCAAGAAATTGGTGAAAGCAATATAAGAGAACTTGAAAGAGTAATTATGCTAAAAATCGTTGATGAAAGATGGATGGACCACATCGATGCAATGGATGAATTAAAAGACGGAATTGGTCTTCGTGCTTATGGCCAAAAAGACCCTGTTGTTCAATACAGAATAGAGGGCGCTGATATGTTTGACCAAATGATAAATGACATTAAGACAGATGTTGTAAGATTTCTTATGAATGCAAGAAAAAGAGAAAACGATATGCAAAGAACTAGCAGTATAAAAATTACAAGTCAAGGTTTGCAAGAAGCAGGAAATGAATTAAATAATGGTGTTCCTAGAAAATCTGGTGCAGAAAGCACAACTGTTGTAAATAATGGACCAAAAGTAGGGAGGAACGACCCCTGCCCATGCCGGAAGCCGGTAAGAAGTATAAGAATTGCTGTGGTAGAAATCAATAGAGTAACCACGAATTTATAGGAGCTATGGAAACATAGCTCTAATTTTTTACAACTTTTTTCTATACCTAACAATTATAAAATTGAAAAAATTTCCAAAAAAATTGTTGAATTTAATTTATATATATGATACAATACAAATGTTCGCAAAACAAAAGAAGAGATTTGTTAAAGCAATATAATAATCTTAAATTAAAAGAAGGTAATAAAGTGCAATATATAACCAATTTAGATAAAAAGAAGTTAGGAGAGTATGAAAACAAATTAATAACAGAAGAAGTAATTTTAACAGATGAAAGATTATATGAACATATATTGTTATTTCATGAAGAAGAATACAAACAATTACGACCATATATAAAAAGTATAATTGAAAATCCTAATTATATAATTGAAGATAATAGACATAATGATACAATGATTTACTTAAAAGAAATTAATGATATAGGTAAAAATGGTAGAGTTATTATAAAATTAGCATTAGGACAAGATGAAGAACACAATAAAAATTCAATTATAACATTAATGAAACTAAATAAAAGAACATGGAATCAGACTATAAAAAATAGAGGAAAAATTATTTGGAAAAGTAAAAACAAAAAATACTAGACAAAGATGAATAAAAGTTGTATAATAAAAGTACAATATAAGTAGGTTATTTGAGGTGGACAATAGTGCCATCCACACACCTAATAGGTCAAAAGAGATGCAGGATTTGGCACACCTGCCAGATAACCGATGGTTAAAAAGGTAGAGATTTAGGTCTTTACCTTTAATTTTTTAGAAATATTACAAATTAATTTATATATATGATGCAAAGAAGAATATTATTTTAATATTACTGATGTAATAAAAGCATTAACAGATAGCCAGATCCATCGCATTATTGGAGAACTTTAAAATATAGAATGATTAAAGTGGGAAAAGAAAGAATTGAAATATTTTATAATTTATAGTAAAATTAAAGCAATTAAAATAATAAACAATGTTAGAAAATAAAGAACAAGAAGGGTAATAATAGATGAAGCGACTATTAAGAATAAGTTTTAATCAAGCAATTTTTTCATTTATACCTATACTATCTTGGATTATGCTTGGATTGATATTAGATAAGAATCTGTCAAATGTTTTTACACTTACATATCCATTACAGTTTATTTGGATGATCTTCAAGTCTGTTTTTGCTACAGGAGCTAATATCAGTAAAGAAAAAGATAAAAATGAAAATGCAGTATTGTCTGGAATGACATTAGGAATAATTATAGGATTTATTGTATTTATATTTATTGCAATAAATATAAAAAGCTATATAGAATTTATGAATATGGATTATAGTATATATAAAGAATTTGCAATTTATTCAGTAATACAGTTATATATACAATTAGTTTTTTCTTTTGTGATGGAAAAACTATATTTTGAAGGAAAAGAAAAAATAGCAAATAAATATATGCTTACTCTTAACATATTAAATTTTGGAGTATTGATAGGATTATCTTTACTTATAAAAAATAAAGCAATAATTGTAGCAATAACATTATTTGTAATCTTAATATATACTTTACTAATAACAATAAAACAGTATAGGAAGTTTAAATTTAAAATTAACTTATTAAAAAATATAAAGTATGAATCAGTTCCTATAGTAAAAGATACTTTTTATTTCATAACATATTTATTTGGATTTAGTAATGCTTTAGAATTTGGAGAAGAATATATAGTTGCATTAAACTTTGTAGCATTAGTAACTGATACACAATGGGATTCATTATGTGCAATAGATACAGTTGCAAAAATTGATATAAGTAAAGGAAAATTTAATTATAAGGAACACATAAGAAATGCTTATAAACTGATAGGAATATTATTGTCTACAACTTTCCTAATGATATTATTTTCATATAGATATTATGAATTAAATTTTGTTATAACTTTAATGTATTTAAGTGTAGAAATTGTAAACTTTTTAGTAGAGCCACTTTATGAACTAAAAATATGCTATTTACAATTAACAGATAAATTCGAAAGTAAAGTAGCATCAAATAAGATAGTAGCATCTGGAATAAGAGTTGTAACATCATTTTTAAAAACACCTTTCTGTACTGCAATAGGACAAACACTTTCAATGATAGAACAATATATAGTTGTAAATATAATATTTTATAGAAATTTCAAAATAAACAAAGATGGAATAATAGAAAATATAAAAGTTATGAAATGAAGAAATGTTTCTAAAAAACAGTATGGTTATCTGATTTAAATTAATTATAAACAAATTCTAGCTTTACAATTTACATAAAATGTAGTATAATTTTAATGCAATTACCTATTGTTTTTTCAGTGCAAGATGAAAAAACTCTATTTAATAATTATTAAAGGAGTTGTATCAAGATGAAATATGATATTATTTCTGCTTGGGGAGACGATTTATCTGAAATAGAAGAAAAAATAAAATCATTGGTTAATGAAAAAATACTTAAAGGTTGGAAACCGCTTGGAGGTATATCAATATCGAGCTACGAAGTTGGTTATACTACTTGGCATACTGCTGCCCAAGCAATGATAAAGGAAAGATGAATAAGAAAACCTTAAATAATTAATTTGAAAAGGCTAGCTGCTTGCACAGCTGGCTCTTTTTATTGTGAAGAAACAAGGTTCTCGGGTACCCACCCACAAGCTTTGATTGTGATGGTGGGTGAGGTTCTTATATAACAAAAATCAAAAATTGTTGGTATATAGGACATTCCAAGCATAATATACTTAAATAAAGAAAATAAAAGGAGTATGTTATGAAAGTAATTACTATGAAAAGAAAAAAATTTTTAAAAGCTACGGCTATAATATCATTTATACTGGTAATGGCAATGTTTACAACTTCATTTGGTATGCAACATTATTATAATGTTGATTTTTCAACAGGATTAGTAACTGCAAGCACTCTTAATGTAAGAAATGGTCCGGGAATACAATATAAAGTCATTGCAACTGTAAATAAAAACGAATATATTAGAGTATTTGCAGGAGTTGGTGATTGGTATATTGTACAAATAGAAGGAGATTATGTTGGAGCAGTAAATAAAAAATATGTAAAACCAATTTATCCAAGCTCATCAAATGGTGGAAATACGAATAGCAATACAGGAAACACACAAATATCATCTACTATGAATTCAGATGAAAAAGAAGTTTTTAACTTAATTAATCAGCAAAGAATCAATAACGGATTAACAGCATTAAAAGTAGATGAAGAAGTGCAAAGAGTAGCAAGAATAAAAGCCCAAGATATGGTAGACAATAATTACTTTTCTCATACATCACCAATATATGGCTCTCCATTTGATATGTTAAAGAGCTTTAAAATATCATATAAAACTGCAGGAGAAAATATAGCTGGAAATTCAAGTAATAGTGGCGCTGTTAATGCTTGGATGAATTCATCAGGACATAAAGCAAATATTTTAAATTCTAGTTATAATTATACTGGAATCGGAGTAGTTAGTAGTCCTAAGTATGGTAAAATTTTTGTGCAGATGTTTATTGGAAAATAATTAAATATGTATATTATTCATAAAAAAGAGTATAATAATATTGACGTACGTAAAAACGTATGATAAAATATTATTATATAGGAGGTGCATAAGATGACTAACACAAATATAACAAATTTTAGAAAAGATATTTATAAATTATTAGAAAATGCTATAAAATATAATGAACCAATAAATGTATCTACCAAAAGTGGTAATGCCGTTATTTTATCTGAAGAAGATTATAACAGTTTAATGGAAACAGTATATATTTCATCTATACCTAAATTAAAAGAAGAACTTATTGAAAGAAAAAATTCATCTGATGAAGATTTTGTATCAGAAGATGAGGTGGAGTGGTAAATGTATAAAATTGTATATCATAAAAATGCATTAAAAGATATTGAAAAGTTAAAGAAAAGCAATTTAGCAAAGAAAACCAAGTCTTTAATTGAAATACTAAAAGATAATCCATTTCAAAATCCTCCGCCTTATGAAAAATTATTAGGAGATTTAAAAGATTTATATTCAAGAAGAATAAATATACAACATAGACTTGTATATGAAGTATTAGAAGATAAAAAAACGGTAAGAATATTAAGTATGTGGTCACACTATGAAAATATATAACTAGTTTACTTCAACTTGAAAAAAGCTCAAAATTATGTTACAATAATGTTATGAGCTTTTTTAATGCTCTCAAACAAATTTTGAGGGCAGACTGACAAAAAAGTTTCCCTCGAAAAATTTATTTTAAAATTTTAGGAGGAAACAAAAATGGAAGGAACTTTGTTATCAAGGTCTGTGGAAGTAATCAGAAAATTAAGAGAACTTAATGTTTTAGGACGGGATGAAATAGTAAATTATTCCAGTCATAAGAGAGAAAACTCTACTAAGCGTATTACCAATCTGACAATCATGTTTAGAGAAGGAAGAAAATCTAACCATTCCGACATTAAAACTACTAGCCAAGCGCTTGTAGATGAATTCGGTAAGGATGTTGTTATCAAAATGTTCTATAACGATAGAGCAGTCAACGAAACATCTGACGATTGCCGTGTGGATACATTAGTTTGCCTGATAGAAACAGATGAATAGTTCCAATGAATGAACAGCTTTTACAAGTTGTTCATTTATTTTTTGTAAAAGTATTGCTAAGTGCTACTATTATTTGATATATTAAATGCAAATAATAGAGTCTTAATGATTAAAAATAATAAGTTAATTCTAGTAAATGAATGATTAAAATATAATAAACTAATTTTATTTTTATGAAGGAGAGTGAAAAAATGCTAGAGCTAGAAGAAAATAATAGGCTTTTACAAGAATTAAAACAAAAATTACAACAGATAGGTGATTCACTTTGACATCACTAAATTAAAAAATGACCTATTAACATTAGAAGAGCAAACAACAAATCAAGACTTTTGGCTTGATAGTAAAAATAGTTCTATTGTATTAAAGCAAATAAATCAACTGAAAAATAAAATAGAAGGTTATAACAAGATAGAAAATGAGATAAACAATATTATTGAAATGAGTGAGCTTTTATCAGTAGAGCCAGATGATGAAATGGCAAAAGAGGTTTTGAAAGCAACACCTAATTTACAAAAAGAAATTGAAAAGTTGGAAATAACAACTTTGCTATCTGGAAAATATGATGCTAACAATGCAATACTTACAATCCATCCAGGAGCAGGTGGAACCGAAGCACAGGACTGGGCAGAAATGCTTTATCGTATGTATACAAGATGGGGAGCATCAAATGGTTACGAAGTTAAAGAATTAGATTACTTAGAAGGAGAAGAAGCAGGCTTAAAAAGTGTTACATTTTCAGTATCAGGAGAATTTGCTTATGGATATTTAAAAGGAGAGATGGGTGTTCATAGATTAGTTAGAATATCTCCTTTTGATGCAGGAGGAAGAAGACATACTTCTTTTGCATCTGTTGAAGTATTACCAGAAATTACAGAAGATATAGAAATAGATATAAATCCAGATGATTTAAGAATAGATACCTATAGGTCTTCAGGAGCAGGAGGACAACATATAAACAAAACCTCATCAGCAGTTAGAATAACACATTTACCAACAAACATTGTAGTTGCTTGTCAATCAGAACGCTCGCAAATACAAAATAGAGAAACAGCAATGAAAATGCTAAAATCGAAATTATTAACATTAAAGGAACAAGAACAAAAAGATACAATAGATGAACTAAAAGGTGTTCAAATGGATATTGCTTGGGGAAGTCAAATTCGTTCATATGTATTTTGCCCATATACACTTGTAAAAGACCATAGAACTAATTACGAAGTAGGAAATGTTCAAGGGGTAATGGACGGAGATTTGAATGGTTTTATTGATAGCTATTTGAAATTTATCATTAAAAAATATTAGTTATAGCTTAAAATATTATGTTTTGTAGCACCGCTTAAGCGTCCTAAGCGAAGCGCGTTTGGAGCAACTTTATGTTGCGACAGCAAGGTGCAAAAAACATAATATTTTAAGCTATAGAAAAAACATTTTTTAAGAATATGGCATATAATATACAAGTCAAATTTAAAGTTAAATTGACTTGTATTTTTTATTTAAGGATTTGTGATTCTTATGAATTTAGTAGTTATAAAATTTGGTGGAAGTTCCCTTGAGGGAAACGCAAAATTAATTCAATCAGCAAAAAAGGCTATAAGCTTTTTGAATGATTATGAAAAAGTAGTAATAATTGTTTCAGCACAGGGAAATACGACTGATAAATTATTAAAAGAAGCAAAAGAGCTTAATAGTCAGCCAGACAAAAGAGAATTAGATATGTTATTGTCAACTGGAGAGCAAGTTGCATGTAGTAAATTTACCATAGCTTTACAAAGTATGGGGTATAAAGCAACATCACTTACAGGCTGGCAAGCAGGAATTTTAACTGATTCTAATTATACACAAGCAAAAATACAAAACATCTATACAGATAGAATATGGGAGTTATTAGAAGCAAATCAAATAGTTGTAATAGCAGGTTTTCAAGGAATAGATGTAAATAAAGATATTACAACATTAGGTAGAGATGGTTCTGATACAACAGCTGTATCTATTTCTGCAGCATTAAATCAAGATAAATGTTACATTTTCACAGATGTAAATGGAATTTATGATAAAGACCCACATAAATACAAAAATGCTAAAAAGATTGAACAAATTTCTTATGAAGATATGACAAAATTAGTAGAAAATGGGGCAAAGGTTTTACATGGAAGATGCATTAAAATTGCAGAAAAATATGGAATTGAAATCATAGTAAATTCTACTAATGGAAATGATGGAGGAAGCTGTGTAAAATGATACAATAAAATAACAAATGAATCAATTAAAAAATGTTCTAAAATAGACAAGACCTGAATATATATAAATAGACTATTTTTTAAGGAGTGGTGTACATATGACAGTAGATGAGAGAAAAACAATGTCAAATATGACAAATGTAGTTCAAAACATTATATTGGAAAACAGAGAAAAGCTAAATATTACAGGCGTTCTAGATGTATTAAGCTTTGATGATCAAATTGTTATTTTAGAAACAGAGCTTGGACTACTTACAGTAAAAGGTGAAAATATCAGAATAAATAAACTAAGCCTAGACACATCTGAAGTAACTGTTGATGGAGAAATAAGTCAGCTATCATACAGTGAAAAGGAAAAGATGGAAAAGGGTGGAGGAGGTCTACTCGGCAAAATCTTTAAGTAGGTGAAAGCATGGGGGAAGTTTATAGCCAACTATTAAGTTTATCATTATTTATTATAACTGGAATTGTAATAGGAATTCTATTTGACATTTTCAGAGTGTTAAGAAAATGTTTCATAACAGCAGACTTTATTACCTATTTACAAGATATTGTATTTTGGTTTCTTGCTGGAATGATTACATTGTTTTCAATTTTTAAGTTCAATCAAGGTGAAATTAGAATTTATGTCTTTTTAGGCATTTTTATTGGGATTTTACTATATGTAATAACACTTAGCAAAATAGTTGTGAAATTTTTAGCATTAATACTTCAAACTATTAAAAAACTCATTTTAATTCCTTTACAATTTATATATAACATTTTTCAGAAAATTATTATTAAACCAATTTCAAGCTTTATAAATAATAATATTAAGATTGCAATTCAAACAAGTAAAATAAACAATACAAATAAAGAGAAGAAAGCAAATAAAATAAATGATACAAATAAAGGAAATAAAGCAAGCTTAAAAGATAAAGTAAACAAAATAAAACTAAAAAATAAATAGAATTAATAGAAAAGTTAACAAAAATCAACAAAATACGACAAAAGATAATAAACTTTTTTCAAAAATTCGAATAAAATTGAAAGAAAAAAGAGGAATTTTAAGAAAAATGTAGAAAAAATAAATATAGTATGTTATAATAATGTAATGAATTTATAAAGGAATGAAACACGAATGAAAAATAAAAAACTTAGTTTTATATTAAAAAGACTTGTAATTTTCGGAATTGCAATTTATGTTATTTGTATATTCATTTCACAACAAAAAAAATTAAACGAATATAAGGCAGACCAAAAAAGATATGAAGAACAAATATTAGCTGAGGAAGAAAGAAAAGAAGAATTAAATCAAACCAAAGCTAATATAAATTCGAAAGAATATATTGAAGAAATTGCAAGAGAAAGTTTAGATATGTATTTACCTAATGAAAAGGTATATATTGATGTTAGCAAATAAAACAATTAAATATATGAGGATGAAATTAGAACATCCTCATAATTCTAATTTATTTATCTCAATTGTTTTTATGTCCAAAAGTTATTTTATCTTTATTTTATAAAAATCTCATCAAACATTGTTCATAAAGTAAAGTTAATTTATAAATATAAATAGGGGGTTTATATGAATTTAGAAAAGTGTACATTAGTTGAATTACGTCAACTTGCAAAAGAAAAAGGTATAAAAAACACATCAAAGTTAAAAAAGGAGGAATTAATAGAAGAACTTAATCCAATTTTAGATGCAGAAAAAAGACAAGCTTTAAATCAATCTGAAGAAACATATGAATATGAAAAAGTTTCTGATAGAGAAGTAGAAAAAATATCAGCAGAAGAAATAAATGAAGAAAATAATAATGTTAATAATGACAACAATTATGTAAGTGAACCAAATGTAGGATATAAAATAACAAATGCAGATGATCAAATAGTAGAAGGAATATTAGAGGTTTTACCAGATGGTTATGGATTTTTAAGAGGAGAAAACTATTTATCAACTCCAAAAGATGTATATATATCACCTGTTCAAATTAAAAGATTTCGTTTAGACAAAGGTGATAAAATAAAAGGTATATCAAGGCTACCAAAAGAAGGAGAAAAATTTCCTGCTTTAATTTATGTTGGTGAAGTAAATGGGGAAGCACCTGAAAATGCTTATCGTAGAACAAAATTTGATGATTTAACACCAATTTATCCAGATGAAAGAATATTACTAGAAACAGTACCAAATGAATATGCCATGAGAATTATTGACTTAATGTCACCAATAGGAAAAGGCCAAAGAGGTATGATAGTTGCTCCACCTAAAGTTGGTAAAACTACATTATTAAAGAAAATAGCAAATAGCATAACTACAAACAATCCTGAAATTGAATTAATAGTTCTTTTAATAGATGAACGCCCAGAAGAAGTTACAGATATGAGAAGAAGTATAAAAGGTGATGTTATATATTCTACTTTTGATGAACTTCCTGAGCACCATGTAAAAGTAGCAGAAATGGTACTAGAAAGAGCAAAAAGATTAACAGAGCAAAAGAAAGATGTTGTTATATTATTAGATAGTATTACTCGTTTAGCAAGAGCATATAACTTAGTTATTCCATCATCAGGAAGGACATTATCAGGTGGTTTAGATCCTAGTGCTTTGCACAAGCCTAAAAAATTCTTTGGTGCAGCTAGAAATATAGAGAATGGGGGAAGTCTTACAATTCTTGCTACAGCTTTAATAGAAACAGGAAGCAGAATGGATGATGTTATATTTGAGGAATTCAAAGGTACAGGCAATATGGAAGTTCACTTAGATAGAAAATTATCTGAAAAGAGAATTTTTCCTGCGATTGATATCAATAAATCTGGAACTAGAAGGGAAGAACTTTTACTTTCTTCAAAAGAGCTTGAAACAGTGTTTGCTCTAAGAAAAGCTATGTCTACAATGTCTGTTGCAGATGTAACTGAAGAACTTATTACACAAATAATGCAAACTAAGAATAATGCAGAATTTTTAGAAAAAATGAATTATTTTTTAAAAAATATGAAATAGATTTATAATAAAATATATTTATAAATAAGTTTGGTTAACAGCTAAACTTATTTTTTATATAATAATTGGTTTTTTATCAAAATGAAAAAAATTCGATAATGCATATTGTATAAGACCTAATTTTCATATATAATGATACAAAATAGAGATAATGAAAAAATATTATTTTATATATAAAGAAAAGGAAGAAAAATGGAAGATACACTAAAGATAGCTTATGCTGAAGTTGATCAAGTTTTAAATGTATTAGGCACAAAATACGAGCAAGAGATACCAACCAAAATAAGAAACATGATTAGTCGAGAAAAAGATGTCAATCACAAAATTACAATTGATAAAGTGGATAATATAAATCTTACGAGAAAAGCATTAATTATATTAAGTATATTTAATTTAAAATATTGGGAAAAAGATAAAACTAATATTGAAAATTTGAAACAACATTATTACAATAACGAAATAAAATATCAAGAAAAAATTAACCAATATAAAGAAAGAGATTGGCTAAAAAACAAGAAAGTAGATGACAGAATTCAAGAAAACCATACAGAAACAAGTTTAGTAGAAATAAATAATAACTCATTTATATCAAAAATTATAAGTTTTCTAAGAAAATTAATACACATAAGAAAGTGAGAATTTTATATGGAGAATTATGATGATTTTGTTAAAAGCGAATATTCTATTAAAGATTTAGAACAATTTAGAGATGAGAATGGATTTATAGATTTAACCCAAGCAGGAATAATTTTTACAACTCAATCTAGGGAGATTGTAGGTAACCCTAATCGAATAAAGAATTGGGTAAATTTTAATACTCAAAAAGCATTGATAAAAGGCGAAGCAATCTTGGAAAATGAAAGAAATTATGGAATTTACGCTGAATTAATAGTTGAAGAAATTGCTAAAGAATTAGGAGTTGAAACAGCGCATTATGATTTAGTGAAAATGCAAGGTGAAAATGGAAATCAAATATATGGAGTTTTATCACAATCAGTTGTTGATACTGATAAAGGAGAACAATTAATAAGTCTTAGAGATATAATCGGTGATGAACCAATTGATAAAGGTGATTTTATTGATACAACAAGTTTAGATTTTACAGTTGATAAATTAAGAGAAAGTTTGATATTGGACGGTTATTCAGAAGAAGATATTGAAAAACTAATTATTGATTATAAAAAACGATTAGCTTTTTCTATAGCTGTTATAGATACTGATAAGCACACAGAAAACATAGCTTTTATTAAGAAGAAAGTTGATGGGAGAGATGTAATTAGTATATGTCCTAATTTTGATAGTGAGTCAGCATTAATGCTAGACAATGATTATACAACGGTAGAAATGTTATTAAATGATTATTTTGGTTTGCGAGATAGTGTAAATATAGCACATCCAAGAATAGGAACATTAAAAAGTGAAAGTGAAGGTGGTTACAATTCTTTTTGGAAAGACACTTTAGAAGAATTATATAAAGATGATGAAGTATTAGATTATTGTGATGAAGTTTTGCAAGGCACAATAGATATGGATGTTGTATTGGAAAATGTAGAAAAAAGAATTAATGCTAGATTACCGGAAAATGTAAGATATTTAGCTAAATATGCATTTAATATTAGAAATGAAGAAATGACAAAAATTATGAGCAAAGATATAGAAAATACACCATTAGATGGAGGGTTTGATATTAATGCTTTGCTGAAAAATATAATTAGTAATGGTTTACGAAGTGGAATCACATCTGGGGAAATGTTAAGGACAGGAGAAGAAATGCAAGCTGACATTATGAATGATAAGAAAAAGACCATAGAGAAAAATACCGATGAACATGATATAGAGTAACTAATTTATAAGAGATATTGCTAAAAATAAGGTATAAAGCTATACTAAAAAACTTACATAACGTTGAAAAAAATAAAAATATATGTTATAATAATATTTGATAATATTTACTATTATCGAGAAAGGTGGAGTAGAATGAAATATGAAATCTATTGCAAAAACACTTTAATTGGTGTACTGGAAATCAACAGTGATGGACAGTATAAGTACACACCTAATAATGAAGGCGTAGAAGTTGCAAAAAAGGAGGTTTCATTAATCCATGAAATGCAAGTAAAATCTGATTGGAGAGAACCAATCCCATTTTTTAAAAACCGTATTGATAATGCAAAGAGATTTTCTGATGGGAAAATTATTGCTTATCACACTGATCCTTTTAAGATGATTTGCATTGAATAGGAACCTTTCTAAAGCTCTTGGATTATTATTCAAGGGCTTACTTTTTTAATTTGTTTTATAATTTCTTAAATTTTAACTAATTTTTGAAGTATTATTATAAAATTTATTCTTTAAAATGTTTATAGGGGAAGAGTATATCAAATAATAGCTTTTAAATTCCTACTTCCAATTGCACAAAATGAAAGTTTTGTACAATTGGAAGTAGGAATTTAAAAGCTAAGGTTCTATCTCGCTATTTTTATAGCTTTTAGGTTTTCTAGTTAATTATTATCTTTTTATAACTTTTTAGTTAGTTATATAAAATTTTTAGTTATCTTATAATATTTTTACTAAAAATTCTAAAATCCTTATATTTCAGTATTTTTCCTAAATTTATAGACAACAAATTATATGTCTAAAAAATAAAAACGCCTTAAAATCGATTCTCGTGCGTCGTTTTTTAAACCATTTTTCAACACTTTTTAAAAACCGTTGATTTTACAATATTTTAACAATTTTACATTATACAAATAGTAAATCTTAAATATTTAAAATAAGTTTTAGACGATTAACTTTATTAGTTAAATATAAAAATGTCTTAAAAACAATTTTGAAGCGTTATGAAATGAAATTATTTTATAATATTATAATTAGAAATTTAGTTTAAAATTTTATTAAATATTTATAAAATTACATTTAAATTTACAAAAATTTTAATCACAACAAATGTTCGATTTTTAAATTTTTAGATCGAATTTTTAAAAATTTAACATTACACAAAAATCCACTATTCCCCCCTACTTTACCGTTTTTATCCAACTTGGAAATTTTCTTTATTAGTAGGTATTATATCTATAAAGTTTAATTTAAAAATGCAGATAATCCATCGGCTAGCTAGATTATCTGCATCGGTCCTTAAGAAGGCATCAACCAATGTCTAAAGAACTCTTTGAGTTGCCAAATTTCCTCTCCTTCTGAAAATACAAATTCATGGCATTCTTTTCGGCATCTTTCAATTTCTTGTAAAGAATATTTATATAAAAAATTATAATAATTGTTCTAATATTTTATCAATATTAGGGAAAATAATATTTTTCATTCCATGATTATATAAATTCAAAACCTTTGTTGCCTTATCTACAATTTCTGTTTGCAATTTATTTGACAATCTTATTGGTACTTTATTCTTTATATATTGGCTTTCTACATATTGTTCAGTTACAGGAAACATATTTTGTATTAAGAAAGCACTATATGTATTTGCTACATCTCCAAAAACAATTGTATCGATTGATGGCTTTTTTCCTAATTTAATTTGTTTTTGTATTTTATAATCATAAATTTTTTGATATTTATCTATTTTTGTACTTACAGGAATGAACCAAATTATATTATTATATTCTTTACTTTTAAAACAATAGTAGCATGGTCGCTTATTTCCATTTTCTTTATTTTTCATCAACTCTGGATCATTTATAATATCAAAAAATGTATCTTTTATAAAATAAAAACAGCCTACATTTATTTGCATATTTATTACTCCTTATAATATTAAGAGCCTACCATTTCTGGTAAGCCCCTTAAAAGATTTATTCACTCTCTCATTTGTTAGTCGCTCAAAGAGGCGGCGACAAACACATTTATTCACTCTCTCATTTATAACTCGCCAAAGGGGCGGCGACAAACACATTTATTAAAAACAATGATGTTCTTAATTATTATATTCATATTAGCATAAAATATGTGAATTGTCAATCATTGTTCTAAAAAGTTTTCAAAGATTAAATTTAATCTATATATTGGCTTGTATTATAAATCAATTTTTACATCTTCACGTTTTTTATCTTCTGCATTGAAGAAATCTTTTTTAGTCATTCCTTTTGAGTTTGCAATTATACTTGAAGGAAATGTAACAATTTTTTGATTATAAATAGATACATTTGAATTATAAAGTCTACGTGCAGCTTGCAAATGTTCTTCAACATCTGCAATTGACAATTGCAATTCTTTATAAGTTTCATTTGCTTTTAAGTCTGGATAATTTTCAGCAAGAGCTGCGATTTTTGTAAAGTTTTCTTCCATAGTAGCATTTGCATCATTTTTTTCTTGCATCGTCATACCTTGACGTAGTTCTATGGTTTTAAATATTGTTTCTTGTTCATACTTAGTATAGCCTTTAACAACATCTATCATTTTTGTTAAAACATCATATCTTTTTGTTAAAGCAATATCTATTCCTGAATTTGCTTCATCAATTTTAACAAGAGCTCTATTTAATCCATTAGATATTGAAATTACATATCCTAATATAACTAATACAATAACTACAACAATAATTACTATCCCCATTTTTTACACCTCCCTTTTAAATAAATCATTGTCAAGATTAAGTTCATCTACAAATTGTGT
Source organism: uncultured Clostridia bacterium (assembly GCA_947630185.1). Classification (GTDB taxonomy): domain Bacteria; phylum Bacillota; class Clostridia; order TANB77; family CAG-508; genus CAG-273. Next base: position 83,379 of record CANRGT010000003.1, read on the forward strand.
TATCATTTCTATATCACCTGATATTCTTTTAATTATCTCTTCTTCATTAATTTCTTTAAATACATTGTCAGGTTCAAAAGAATCTTTATTATCATATATTCCAATATGTAAGCGATTATTTATAAAGCATAACAAAAGCTTACCTTTATTTAATTCATCTAATTTTTCTATTCTGCTCATAAGAGATGGTGTAATTATATAAAACGCATCATGTTCATTTTGAGCATATACATTGAATCTTTGATTAAAACTTTCAGATTCCATAGAAACTTTTTTAAATAAATCATCCTTTTTTCCAAATAAAGACCTTGTTTTTACTTTAGAATTTCCAAATCCTTTTTGAACTATTTGAACGTCTGCCTTAAAGGTTTTATTGAAATCAAATACCATCCATCTACCTTTAAATATTGTTACATATGTGGTAGTTGTATTTCCATCTGAGTCGGTTGAAGTATGTTCTTCTTCTATATGAACATCTGCCTGTTCAAATTTTATATCTTTATATTTAGCAGATATAAAATCTTCTGAATGATATATATCTCCCATATACATCATATTAGTTCCAGCAATTGTCTCATATGGCATACCTTTATCTGGTTTATAAACTAAATCTGTAAATTTTGCTTCTAAAGCTTTCAATACAAATACTTTTTTAAAAGCAAGTTTATATTCACGTTTTAATTTTGATGTAGAAAATATGGTTATAATAATTCCCAAAAAAATTGAAATAAACATAAAAAATGGTATAAAAATTGCAAATAGTACAGTTACTATAATAGTAATTATAATTCCTTTTATATAACGTTCTTTTATCTTTAACCTTAATTCTTCCAATTCTTCCACTATTCTATCCTCACCTTTATCTTCTAAATAAAATTATATATAAATTAAAAACAAAAGTCAACAAAAGGATGTATCTTTTATAAAATAAAAATACAAATATTTACATATGATTTATATTTTCTAAAACTATAAAATAAGCAACTTGACAAAATTTATGTGTGGTGGTATTATTTGATTATGGCATATTATTATGTAAATCATTGAAGGAGATTGATACCATGAAAAAAATGCGGAAAACCCTTTTGACATTATTATTAATGTCCATCATCTTTACAGGCTGTACTCATATTGATAATAGCCCTGCTACAACAGAAGTTGGTATTTCTAATAAAAATATCACATCTTCTCAGACTAGCACAGAATCATTTAGCCTACCTACAACCACTAGCCAAACTAGCACACAAGAAGCAATTACTCAAACGCCAGACGAATCAACTAACACAGAAACTATGACAGCAACTTCATCCTCTTCTGACATTGAAGATATTGTAACAACAGATTCGACATCTTCCAATATAGAAAATGGCGAAACAACTGAAGAAACTACAGCTGATATCGAAGAAGATATTGAAGAAAATGCCACAAAGCAAATCGTTATATCCTTTTTAGGTGATTGCACTCTCGCCTCTCAAAAAGGTGAAGAGAAAAAAGGAAATATGATAAATTATCTTAATACAATGGATACTTCATATTTTTTTGAGAAATGCATGAACATTATAGGAAATGATGATTTTACAATTGCAAATTGCGAAAATGTATTTTCTGATGACAATACTGAAGCAATTTACAAAGACTACTCACCAGCTTTTTGGTTCAGAAGCTCTACAAAAAATGCTGCTGTATATGCTGATAGCAGTATAGATGCAGTATCTATTGCAAATAATCACACTAATGATTATGGCTCTGGAGGATATTCTGAAACCAAGTCTGCTCTTGAGAATGTAAATGTTTTATGGGGAGATGTAGAAAATCCTATAATTCTTGAAAAAGACGGCATTAGCATTGGAATTATTTGCTGTAAATTCTGGGGTTCATATAATGTGAAAACCATTGTTAAGCAAATAGAAGAACTTTCTGAGACAACTACTCTTCAAATTGTATTCTTCCATGGTGGAACAGAAAAAATCCACACACCTGAAGAATGGAAAGTTGAAGGTTGCAGAAAATTCGTAGATGCTGGTGCTGACCTTGTAATTGGTGGGCATCCTCATGTATTACAGCCATATGAAGAATACAATGGCACATCAATAATTTATTCCATTGGTAATTTCTGCTATGGTGGTAATCGTTCTCCTGAGAACAGAACGGTAATTTACCAACAAATCTTTACTTTTGATGGTTCTAATAACCTTATCGAAAGTGAAGAGAACATTATTCCCTTCTATGTGTTTACAGGTTCAACTAATAACTGGCAACCTGCACCAATAGAAGATGAGGAAGAAAAAGAAAAAGTCTTTGACTTCCTCTATGGAAGAAGTGATAGCTTATTTTAAGTTAAAAAGGCACTAATTTAATTTAGTGCCTTTTATTTTTATTTATACTATGCTAAAATATATACAGAAAGGAATGATTTATATGATAGATACCACCAATAATCCAGACTTTTTAAATGCTTTTCTTCAATATATTGCTACTATTTTAAACAAATCAGAAAATACTGTAAAAGAATATAACTATGATTTGAACCACTTTTTAAAGTTTATTATGCATCATTATGGTATGTCAAATGAAGAAAACATTAAAGATATAGATATAAGTCATATGACAATGGAAACTATAAAGAAAATACAATTAGATGATATTCATGCTTTTCTATTTTATTTAACTAATACTTATAAAAGTAAATCTGCTACAAGAGCTAGAAAAGTAGCTAGTATTCGTGTTTTCTTTAAATATTTAACTAATAAAGAAAAGACTTTAGATAAAGACCCTACTATTGGTTTAGAAACACCTAAACAAGAAAAGAGATTACCTAAGTATTTATCTTTAGAAAATAGTCAAAAACTTTTAGAAGTAACTAAAAATGAAGAATCTGAATTTAAAGAAAGAGATTTTGCTATTATTACTTTATTTTTAAATTGTGGTATGCGTTTATCTGAACTTGTTGGAATCAATATAAAAAATATAGATTTTAGTGAAAATAAAATGACTGTAATTGGTAAAGGTAATAAAGAACGTACTATTTACTTAAATAAAGCCTGCATTGTTGCTATAAATGATTATCTTGCTGTTAGACCACATGATGGTGTTAAATCTGAAGATAGAGATGCCCTTTTCTTAAGTAAAAGAAAAGAACGTATTAGTAATAGAATGGTTCAAGAAATAGTAAAAAGAGAGCTATTAAAAGCTGGACTAGACATCACTAAATATTCTACACACAAACTAAGACATACAGCTGCTACATTAATGTACCAATATGGAAATGTAGATATTAGAGCTTTACAAGTTTTACTAGGACATCAAAACATTTCTACTACTCAAATTTATACTCACGTAGAAAATGAGCAAGTAAGAAATGCCGTTGAGAGTAACCCTTTAAATATATAAAGTAATGAATTTTCATAATAAGGATTGTTTTTTATACACAAAAGACGAAGTGCTTAAAACTTCGCCTTTCTTTTTATTTCTTAATTAATAAAATTTTAATTGTTTATATTGGAAACCTGATTTTTCTTTTTTGCTTTTCCAAATACTAAATAAATGATTATATACATTAATGAAATTGGTAATACTGGTATAAATGAAAAATAAATTAAATTTAAAAACAAGGTTTTTAGTAACGCATTCATTCCATATTCCATTGTTTGACTAAAATATCCGTCTCCAGTATTAGAACCAAATATAAAAGCAAATATACCAGATGCAAGATAAATTATCCAGCAAGAGATAGAAATAAAGAATATAATCTTTTTTAAATTTATGCTTTTATTTTTAGAATTCTTATCATCCTTATAGTTTTCACTACCTTCTTTATTGTTTCCTTTAACAGTAATAAAATTATACATTCGATAGCAAAGCTGATAACAACCACAAACAAGGATTATAACTATTATAATTGGATTCCATAAGAATAACGATATTAGATGTATAAAAACCTCTTGTCCAAAATAATTTTGAATTGCTATAAATCCATAAGCAGTATTCCCATCTAAACAATAGCCATAACCAGTTATACCATAATATATGCACATAAATAATATTATAATATATGGTATTAAAAAAATACATAATAATACATTTTCAACTTTATTTTTCATATAAAATCCCTTTTAACTTTAAAATATATAATTTATTTTTTAGTTACTATTTCTTTTGTATCTCTTGCAATCATTAATTCTTCGTTTGTTGGAACAACAAATACTTTTACTTTAGAATCTGGTGTAGTTATTTCTACTTCTTTTCCTCTGCAGTTGTTCTTTTCATCATCAATTTTTATTCCTAAATAGCTAAGTGATTCACATATTTGTTTTCTAACTTCTATTCCGTTCTCTCCTACTCCACCAGCAAAAGTAATTACATCTACGCCATTCATTTGAGCAACATATTTTCCAATTGCTCCAATTACTTGGTAAACAAATACATCTATTGATAATTTTGCTCTTTCATTTCCTTCAGCTGCTGCTTTTTCTATATCTCTATCATCAAAGCTAATTCCTGAAAGTGCTAATTTTCCAGATTTTTTGTTTAATATATTATCCATCTCATCAGGTGTTAAATTTTCTTTTTTCATTAAGAATGTAACTATTGATGGGTCTATATCTCCTGATCTTGTTCCCATAGGTACACCTGCAAGTGGTGTTAATCCCATAGTTGTATCAACAGATTTTCCACCTTTGATAGCACATAAGCTTGCTCCCTGTCCTAAATGGCAAGCAATTATTTTTAAATCTTCTTCAGGTTTATTCATTAACTCTGCTACTCTTTTTGCAACAAATCTATGTGATGTTCCATGAAATCCATATTTTCTAACCCCATATTTTTCATAATATTCATATGGAATTGGATATATATATGCTTTTTTAGGTAATGTTTGATGGAAAGCAGTATCAAATACAGCAACCATTGGAATATCTCCCATTACTTCTCTACAAGCTTCAATTCCTTTGATTTGTGCTGGGTTGTGTAAAGGTCCTAATGGAATACACTCTTTTATAACATCAATTACTTCATCTGTAATTAAAACAGATTCGCTTAATTTTTCTCCACCATGTAATACTCTATGTCCTATAGCATCTATTTCTTTTAAGCTACTAATAACACCATATTCTGGATGTGTTAATTGCTCCAAAACTAATGTCATTCCTTCTTCATGTGTATTTACAGCCTTTTCTATTTTATGCTTTTCTCCATTTACTGTGTGTGTTAAGAAAGAATCTGCTAAACCTATTCTTTCTAAATAACCTTTTGCCATTAAACTCTCATTTTCCATATCTATTAATTGATATTTAATAGATGAACTTCCACAATTTACAACTAAAATTTTCATTTTCATTTCCTCCTTATATTTATTTTGCTTGTGCTTGAACGCAAGTAATTGCTATTACACCAGCTATATCATCTACATTGCAGCCTCTTGATAAATCATTTACTGGTTTTGCAATTCCTTGGCAAAGTGGGCCATATGCCTCTGCTTTTCCTAATCTTTGTACTAGCTTATAACCAATGTTTCCAGCATCTAAGTTAGGGAAAATTAAGGTATTGGCATTTCCTTGAATTTCACTATTTGGAGCTTTTGATGCTGCTATTTCTGGAACTATTGCTGCATCTAATTGTAACTCTCCATCACATTTTAAATTAGGCTCTTTTTCTTTTAATAGTTTTGTAGCTTCAACTACTTTTTCTGTTAATTCTGAATGAGCACTTCCATGGCTTGAATAAGAAAGTAATGCAACTTTTGATTCTTTTCCAGTTAATTGCTCAAAGCTTTTGCTTGATGATATTGCAATTTCTGATAATTCGTCAGCTGTTGGATTTTCAACTAATCCACAATCTCCGAAAACAAATACACCATCTTCTCCATATTCACAATTTGGTACTACCATTGTAAAGAAGGCTGATACTAATTTAGTTCCAGGTGCAGTTTTCAAAATTTGAAGTGCTGGTCTTAATGTATTTGCTGTTGTATGGCAAGCACCAGATACTAAGCCATCTGCTTCTCCATTTTTAAGCATCATCATTCCAAAATAAATAGGTTCTAATATAATTTTTTTAGCATCTTCTGGTGTTATTCCTTTATTCTTTCTTAATTCATAAAATAAATTAACATATTCTTCATATTTTCCTAATGTATTAGGGTCAATTATTTGAGCTTCTGAAATATCTATATTATTTTCTTTTGCTCTGTTTTGTACTTCTTCTACATTACCTATTAAAATAATTTTAGCATATTCTTCTTTTATTGCTTTTTCTGCTGCTTTTAATACTCTTACATCTTCACTTTCTGGAAGAATAATTGTTTTAATATCTTGTTTTGCTTTTTGTTTTATTGCTTCTATAAAAGCCATTTATACTTCCTCCTTATAATTGTTAAATTAGCATTACTATTATATATTGAAATTAAAAAAATCACAACATTTTTATTAAATTTTTTATTATTATATTATTAAAAGCTAAGAATATTATGTTTTGTAAGCACCGCGCAGCGACCAAACGGAGAGTAAGCGAAGTGCGCTTGGAGCAACCTACTTACAAGTATGTAATAAAAGGTTGCGACAGTAAGGTGCAAAAAACATAATATTCTTAGCTGTATAGTTATAATTAAGAACTATTATTTTAAAAAAAATGTAGCTGTTTATATAACAACTACATCTATAATATTATTTTGCATAATCGATTACTCTAGTTTCTCTAACCACATTTACTTTAATTTGTCCAGGATATTCCATTTCTTCTTCTACTTTTTTAGCAATATCTCTAGCCATTAAAGTCATTTGGTCATCATTTATTTTTTCTGGTTTAACGATAATTCTAATTTCTCTACCTGCTTGGATAGCGAAAGATTTATCAACACCTTCAAAAGAATCTGCTATGCTTTCAAGTTGTTCTAGTCTTTTGATGTATGCTTCTAATGTTTCTCTTCTTGCACCAGGTCTTGATGCTGAAATAGCATCTGCTGCTTGTACAAGAACAGCTTCTATTGTTTTTGGCTCTACATCACCATGGTGTGCTTCAACAGCATTTATAACATTTTCATTTTCTTTGTATTTCTTTAAAATGTCAACACCTAGTTCAACGTGTGTTCCTTCCATGTCATGGTCTAATGCTTTTCCAATATCATGTAGTAAGCCTGCACGTCTTGCAAGTTTAGTGTCTAATCCTAATTCATCTGCCATAATTCTTGCTAAGTTAGATACTTCGATAGAGTGATTTAAAACATTTTGACCATAGCTTGTCCTAAATTTAAGCTTACCTATTAGCTTTACTAAATCTGGATGTAAGCCTATAACACCTGTTTCTAATACAGCTCTCTCTCCTTCTTCTTTAATAGTTTGTTCTAATTCTTCTTTTGCTTTTTCTACCATTTCTTCAATTTTTGCTGGATGAATTCTTCCATCATCAATTAATTTTTGAAGTGCTATTCTTGCAACTTCTCTTCTTAATGGGTCAAAGCCTGAGATAACAACTGCTTCTGGTGTGTCATCAATGATTAAATCGATACCTGTTAAAGTTTCTAGTGTTTTTATGTTTCTACCCTCTCTACCTATAATTCTTCCCTTCATGTCGTCATTTGGAAGGGCTACTATAGATACAGTAGTTTCTGAAGTGTGGTCTGCAGCACATTTTTGAATTGCATAACCTATAACTTCTTTTGCATTTTTTTCTGATTCTTCCTTAACTTTAACTTCCATGTCATGAATTAAGTTTGCTTTTTCTGCTGTTAATTGTTTTTCAACTTCTGCAAGTAAAATTTTCTTAGCCTCATCTCTTGATAATCCAGAAATTCTTTGTAATTCAGCAATTTGTTTATTCAATGTTTCTTCTATTTCTGATTTTTTGTTTTCTAATTCTTGGTACTTATCTTCTAGTTCTTTTTCTTTTTTCTCTACTATGTCTTGTTTCTTTTCTAAATTTTCTTCTTTCTGAATCAATCTTTTTTCTTGGTTTTGAACTTCGCCTCTTCTTTCTCTAATCTCTTGATCTAAGTCTTTTCTGGCATTCATAATTTCTTCTTTTGCTTTAAAAATTTCTTCTTTTTTCTTGTTTTCTGCTTCTATTCCTGCCATTTCAAGTATTTTCTTTGCTTCTGCTTCTGCACTTTCCATTTTAGATTCAGCAATTTTCTTTCTTGCATATATTCCAACGAAAGTAAAAATTACTGCTGAAATTAGAAAAACGGCGATATTGATTACGATATCCATAATCTTTTACACCTCTTTCTTATTTAATTTTCAATGTACTAAATATATATAACTAAATATTATTAAATTAAATTCATTAGCATATATTTATCTACAGTTACTATTTTATCTTTATTATTGTAAACTGTCAAGATGTTTTTTGTATAAAATAATATTCGATTACTAATTAGATTAAAGAACGCAATTAAACACTGCAATTAGATGCTATAAAAATTTTTTATATTGACAAAAAAAGTTGTACTATTTCATTAGTACAACTTTCTAAACTGATATTTTATAAATTATATTAAATTCAATATAAAAATTTATTTGTAAAAATCTCTTATAACTATGCTCTTGGGTGAGCTTTTTGATATACATCTTTTAATCCTGGGTCTTGGAATTGCATATATACTTGTGTTGATGAAATATCTGAATGTCCAAGCATTGTTTGTATTGCTTTTAAGTCTGCTCCATTTTGTAATAAATGTGTTGCAAATGAATGTCTTAATACATGTGGAGTAATATCTTTTGTTATATGAGCCTGTTCTTTATAATATTTTACTATTTTCCAGAAACCTTGTCTTGTTAATCTTCTTCCATTTACATTTACAAATAAAGCTTTTTCTTTATCATTCTTTATTAAAACTTTTCTAGCATCATTCATATATTCTTTTAAAGCTTTTAAAGATAATGAACCTAAAGGAATATTTCTTTGTTTTGCCCCTTGTTTACAAGTAACATATCCTTCTTCTAAATTTACATCTTCTACATTTAAAGAGATAATTTCCGTTACTCTCATTCCTGTAGCATAAGCAAATTCTAACATTGCTTTATCTCTAGCCCCTTTTAAGTCAACATTTTTTGGTTGCTCTAGTAATAATTCTACTTCTTGTGAAGTAAGAACACTTGGAACTCTTTTCTCTACTTTTGGAGATTGTATATCTTCTGTTGGATCATGTTTAACTTTTCTAACACGAATTAGATATTGATAAAATGATCTTAAAGAAGCTAAGTTTCTAGAAATTGTTGAAGCCTTCTTGCCTATTTCTTGTAAATGCTTTAAATAAGCCTTCATCTCTTCTTGAGTAATTTTGGCATAGTTTATTCTATTTTCTTCTACATATTCTTCAAATTGTAATATATCCCTTTGATATGATTGTAAAGTATTGTCTGATAATTTTTTTTCATTTTGAATAAATTCTAAAAAAGATTTAATTTGTTTTTCCATATAAGTTCCCCATCCTTATTATATATTTTAATGCTTAAAAGCATAAATTGAAATCGCATTTAAATCAATTTACATAAGTTATATCAAAATAATTTTAAATTGTAAATAGATTTTTGAAATTTTAAAAAAATATTTTTTATTCTTTAATTTTGTATTGACATTTATACTATTTTATATATTATATTTTTTTATATTTTAGTAAAAAATAACACTTCGTTTAAAATTTACATGATATTTATAAATATGGCATATACATTTTAAATAAAATTGGTGATATATATGCTTCAACAAAAGATGATAAAATTAATACTGCAAGCATTATAAGTGAAAAAATGGTATGTCTTAATATTTCAAGTTTTATATTTTCTCTATGTTTATCTTTCATTATCGATTTATACATTTTTATTCCACTAACTGCTAAAGCAATTATTGCGGGAATAAAAAGTATATTTTGTAATAATATGTTTGTAATAAAAAACAATGTTCCTTTGTAAGCTCCCCATATAGCAATGCTCGATGAAATAGTATATCCTAAGCAAAAGCCTCTAAATGCTACCATTCCAATAACTAATGGAAATCCTATTACAGTAGAGCCTATTAACCACATAAGAATTGAAAGCACTAGATTATTCCATATTGATTTTTGAAGAAGTTTTCCTTGATTTATACTTGCTCCATCTTTTAAAGAATTTGTAAAACTTGTTAAATAAACTTCAACTTCTTGTGCTTGTGATTCATTCATATTATTTACGAAGAATACTCCAACAACTATGCCTATTAATAAAATTAGTGAAACTATAATGTATTCTTTTAAGTTGTCTTTAATATGGTTTATAATAATAGTAGTAAATTTTGATGTTTTCTTAGGTGTTTTTCCCATTTCAAATCTCATCCTTTTCGCTTTTTTATGTTAGAGCTACTATATTAGAATTTTTACTTTATACATTAATAATTTAATACCTTAATAAAACTTTGGTATTTAAATATTAATAACTTATAAAATATGCAAAAAGTTATAATACCTAATTTTAGTAGCTTCTACATAATATCTATGCAATAAGATGAGATTTAGAACTTTTAATCTACTGATAATTTTCCATAAACACCGCCACCACCAGACTGAATTGTTACATTGCCATTTCTTGCAGAAATAATAGTTTTTGCAACCTTTTCACCTACTACTGCTTCTATGTCATCTTCTGATAATTTGTGCAAAATTGTCATTTCTGTTTCAAAAGTATTTAGTAATTTATCAATAGTTTTTGAGCCAAGCCCTGGAATAAATGTAAGTGGTACTTGATAAACATATGGTGGCCTATTATTAGGACTTTTGCTTTCCTTTTTATCACGAATTTCAACTATTCTATCATAAACACCCATTGTAATATCTTCTCCATGGCAGTATGGGCATTCTTTAATAGGTGGCTCTCCTTCAATTGGTCTATCACATTTTTCACAATAAGTTCTATGATATTTTCCAAGTTTAGGGTCTAACCCATAGTTTGTTACTATTCTTCTTCCATCTTCATTTTTTAAAGCCTTTACAAGCTCCTTAAATGAAATATCTTCTAATAATACTTTGTTATATTCTCTTGCTATTTTAGGCAAAGAATGTGCATCTGAGTTAGTAACAAAAGTTCTTGTTTCAAGCTCAGATATTTGATCTGCTAAATATGTATCTGCACTTAAGCCTAATTCAATAGCAAATATCTTATTGAATTTTTCTTTAAAAATTCTTTCTAATCTACTTGTACAATTTCCGTAAAAGCTTTTATGTGGTGTAAATGCATGTGCTGGAATCAAAATTCCGTTAAATTTTTCTACAATATCTACCAATTCATAAGCTGAAATTGATGCTCTTTGTGAGCTTAATGTGATATTACGAATGTATTTTGTCATTTCTTTTGAAAAAGCTTTTATATCTGCTAAACTAGGAAAATAGCATAAATTGTGAGCACTTCCTGTTTTTCCATTATCATTTATCTCAGAAGTTTCAATTTCACTTCCTAAAATTATACAAACTTTTTCTTTATAAATTATTCCACCATCTTTAATTTCGTAAGCCTCACCCGTTTTCAAGAAATTTTCGATATCTTCTATTACATATGGTGATGCACAATCTATAATTCCTACTATCTGTATTCCTTTTCTATCACTACATTCTTTTGCAATATTGGCAAAGTTTAAGCTTCTCGCTGCTGTTATTTTTATTGGCTTACCATTTTCAGACCTTCCAATATGCACATGTAAATCTGCAAACATTTCCTTCATTTTTTATGTTTTATATTAGTTTTAGCTAATACTACTCCTTTCTTTGTGTATTTATTTTTTAGGTTGTTTTGATTAATTATTATTACAAAATTTTAATTATTTAATACTTATTTAGTACCGAAAAAAAGACTGGGTTTTTGAACCAATCTTTATATTTCTTTTTCATTATCTTTCGTATCTGATTTATCATTATTTCTATCATATATGTCAGCCATAGAATTCTTAATTTCTTCTGCTAATCTTTGATTATTAATATGTGGCTCTTTCTCACTTACTTCTATTTTTCCTTTATTTCTATAATATTCATTAATTTTTTCTCTATATTTATTATCAAAGCCGTGAAACAAATCGTATATTATCTATTGTACTATTGGATGATAAATTCATTTCTTTACTAATTTTAGATATAAGTCCAGTAAGCATCTTAGTTTCCTCCTTCGCTTATCATTTTTTATTTCATATTAAACTAATATTTGTTGCATTTCATTTACAAAATCTTTAAAATTTTCTAAATAGCGATTTTCTTTATCTTTTAAGTTCCTATATTCTAATAATACTAAAGCTTCATCTACTTTAAATGCTATTCTTTCTGGTCTATCTAATAGCATACCACCAAACTGATCTACTAGTTCTAAAACATCGCTTTCTTTTTCTCTTGGAGTGCTTCCACTATATCTATTTACTTCTTCACATATTTTACAAAACCTATCAGAAAAGCCTAATTCTTTTAAATACTCTGCCCCATCTTTTGCATAAGATTTAACTTTACTTAAATCTTGAGGATTTTCTGTTTTTTTACAGTTACATAATAAACAGGCTGTTAAAACAACATTTTTATCTAAATCAGTTTCCGTATTTTCTAAAAATAACTTTGCTAAATAAGTTTTAAATATAACTGACTTGTCAAAAAATACTCCTGTTTTTTTCTTCAAATAGTGCATTATTTCCATCTTTTTTATCCAGTCTGTTTCAGACAAGATATAGTCTGCAAAAGTTTCCATTTTTTACTCCCCTTTGCTTATATTCTTCTGTATGCTATTATATTTGATTTAATTATATGTTATTTATTGACACAATTCAACATTGTTACTAAATTGTTATGCAAATGTAATAAAAATGTAACAATTGGTTAGATTGTTACATTTTACTAATTTAATCTATTCAAAATCTCTTTTATTTGCTTTTCTAAATCAACAATATCTCCATCATTTACAATTTTATAATCACAATTTTGAACATAGAATTCATTTTCTTTTTGTGAGTTAATCCTAGCAATTGCTACATCTTTGTCTATATTATCACGTTTTAGTATTCTTTCAATTTGAGCCCTTCTATTTTTTGATATAACAGCAATTGTGGTATCACAAATATTATCTAATTTTGCTTCTAATAATAATGGTGCATCTATTATAATTAATTTTTGGTTATCTGCTTCTTTATTATGATTCTCTCTTAGTTTTAAATTTTCTTCCGTTTGCTTCTTTATATTTTTATCTTGCTCTAATTTTAGTTCCTCAAATTTTATTTCTTTTATAATTTCATCACAAACATATTTAAAAGTAAGTTTATTTAAAATTTCTCTTTTATTCTCATCATTATAAATAATATCTGCTAATTTCTTTCTATCAATTTCTCCACTTTCAAGTAAAATTTCTTTTCCAAACTCTTGAACAATATCTTTATAATATTGAGTTCCGCTTCTTGATAAATCTTTTGCTATTTCATCTGCATTTATTATCTCTGCATTCCACTTACTTTCTAATATTTTACAAATGGTACTCTTTCCACTTCCAGAGCTACCAGTAATTCCTATTATCATATATTTACCACCCTAATACTAATCTCTTGTAATATATTGTGCTTTATAATTATATATTTATTTCAAATCATTTGGTGTAACAATTTTATTTGTATAATCTAAGTTTGCCCAAGAGTCTTTTTCATATCCTAGAGTATATACATTTGTAGCATAGATATCTGTAAGTAACATTTCTTTCAAAACTTTAGATTTAGAAGACTCAATAAACTTCTTAACAGAAGTAACCACATTTAATTTAGGATTTGCTTTTGAAATTTCAGAAATTAGCTTTTTACCTTTATCACTATATCCTAAAACTCTAACATAAGGTGTAGCCTTTTTAGAATCTTCCATCATTTTTTTAGTAATTCCTAATAAAGCATAAACTAATATTCTTTGTATTCTGGTTTGTGTATATCTTTTTGATTTTATAATGTTTACTAAGTCAATAATATTATTGCATGAATTTGCTGCATTTTTAATTGCATTTTCTAATCCCTCAGATACATCTGGAAGATTTTTTATTTCTTCTATTGTCATTTTTCTTAAAATATAAAGGATTTCATCTTGGAATTTTGATAAATCTATTACATAGTGACCTTTTTTCAATTCTCTTCCTAATAATACATAAGAATAATTTGGCATTACTTTTCTGATATCATTAAATTGCCTATTAGATATCATTTTGCGTATTGCTGTTGCACTTGCAAAGTCATCTACAATTTCTTCATCATTATACAATACTTTTTCTCTCTTAACTCCTATTGGACTTAAGTTACTTTTCAATTTTTTCATAGCTTTTAAATACTCAATAGCTAAAATATTATTAGCACCATTTAAAACATTTGCATATCTTTTTACATCATTTAAATATACTAATAAAGCATTTTCTCTTGCCTTAGGAAATGATACCCCTTTACTTAGTTCATGGTTTAGCATTGTTAAATACTCTTTTGGTTCTTCAACAAGAACATTGGCTATATTATTTAATGTAGATAGTTCTTTTGCTTCTATTCCAAATGAAATATGTGTTACTATTCCTAAAGAATCTAGAACTTTAATAGCACCTTCTGCAAAGTTTTCTGCACTAGAAATGCTATATACTGTTGGAAGCTCTAGTACTAAATCTGCACCATATGCAATTGCCATTTTAGCTTTAGTCCATTTGTCAACTATAGAAGTATTTCCCCTTTGAACAAAGTTTCCTGAAATAACACAAACTACATAATCAGCATTTGTGCTTTTTATAGATTCTGCTATATGATGAAGATGTCCATTATGAAACGGATTATATTCTGCAACAATTCCTAATACATTGCTCATTTTTTGTACTCCTTTCACAATATTGTTTTTATATATAATACAATATTATTTTATAATACAAATATAGTAACACCTTATTGACTTGTTTTTTATTATTGATATAATATCATAAAAAGAATTATTTTACAATATGCAAAGTTTTTTACAAAAATTATACATTAAATTGTAATATATACTAAAATATTAATTTAAATGTATTTATTAGATTTTATATTATATGAGAAAGGATAAATTTGAAGTATGGAAGAAGTTATTATATATACTGATGGAGCTTGTAGTGGAAATCCTGGTCCTGGAGGTTATGGTGCTATTTTAATGCTTGGTGAGAATAAAAAAGAAATTTCTGGTGGCATGAAAGATACTACTAATAATGTAATGGAACTTACTGCTGTAATCGAAGCTTTAAAGCTATTAAAAAGGCCTTGCAAAGTACAATTATATAGTGATAGTGCCTATGTGGTTAATGCTTTTTTACAAAATTGGATTGCTGGATGGGTTAAAAATAATTGGAGAAACTCTAACAAAGAAGAAGTTAAAAATAAAGAACTTTGGCAAGAGCTTATTTCTTTAACCAAAGTTCATGAAGTTACTTTTAACAAAGTTAAAGGACATAGTGATAATGAATATAATAATCGTTGTGATGAACTTGCTAGAAATGCAATCAAAAATTTATCTTAACTAAATAAATAATTACTATATTGTGCATTTATTTTTATAATTAAGCTTCATATTTTGTTATTTATTGATTATTAGTTTTATTGTTTTTAGTTTTTACTTTACTAATGTTTTCTTTTACAACTTTTGAAGTTTTATTAATACCATTTTTAACATCATTCTTCATTTTAGTAGCTTTTTTATTTATGTCTTTTCTAACTACATTTGCCTTTTTACTAATGTCTTCTTTCATTTCATTTGCTTTTACTTTTACTTCTGCTGTTTTTTCTTTTATTTTCTTACTTATCATAGTTATTTTAGGAAATGCATCTAATAATCTTCTATTTAAGAAGGATTTATTTCTTAAAAATGCTATTACCTTCTCAGACATTTCTTCAGTATTATCTTTTGGATTTTCTTCATCAATTTTTTTAGATGTTAAGCGTACATTTAAAATTACTTTAAATGAAACAATGAAATCTAAAGCAAAAATAGTAGCGATGATGATTGCTATTATATTTATTATATTTTCTGGTGCTTCTGTTAGCATTTTAAAAATATATGGATTAACAACATATATTAAAAGTAAGCCTAATAAGCCAAATGGAATAATTGTCTCCAAACATATCCTTCCATTTATATTAAATTTGTTTTCTGAGTAATCCCACCATCTTGCATGAAACACTTTTTCCATAATATAACTTGTTGCATACTCTAAGACTGCACAAACTACTATTGCCACACAAAAAAGAGCAACAGGATAGTTTTCAAATCGTGTCAAGAATATCGTAATTAAAAGTGCTCCACAGCCATATATCGGGCAATATGGACCTATTAAGAATCCTCTATCAGCAAATTTATGCTTTGTAATAAGCTGAAGTGTTATCTCCATAAACCACCCACAAACTGCTATTATTATAAAATATAGAAAATAGACTGGTATCGTATATTGCATTTTTAAACCCCTTAAATTTTAATTATTTTATAGCTAGATTATACTACTTGTATTATAAATTTCAAGTGCTTTTATTTTTATTCTGGTATCATAGCTTCTAATTTTCTTATCTTGTCTCTTATTTCTGCTGCTTTTTCAAATTCCATTTGAGTTGCATAATTTAACATTTCATCTGTTAATTTAGCTATAATTTCTTTCATATCAGCGTTTTTATCTAAGCTATATTGTTCTTGTATTTCTTCTACAAAGCTTGCTTTAATTGTATCACGAATTGCTTTTTGAATTGTTTGTGGCGTGATTCCATGTTTTTCGTTATATTTTTGTTGAATTTTTCTTCTTCTATTTGTTTCGCTTATGGCTTTTTCCATACTTTCTGTTAATTCATCTGCATACATAATTACTTTTCCATCTGTATTTCTTGCAGCACGTCCTATTGTTTGTATTAGTGAACGTTCCGAACGTAAAAAGCCTTCCTTATCAGCATCTAATATAGCTACCAAAGAAACTTCTGGAATATCTAAACCTTCTCTTAATAAGTTGATACCTACTAAAACATCAAATTCTCCCAAACGCAAATCACGTATAATTTCCATTCTTTCCAATGCCTTAATATCTGAATGCATATATTTTACTTTAATATCAATTCCAGCCAAGTAAGTTGTTAAATCCTCTGCCATTTTTTTAGTTAAAGTAGTTACTAAAACTCTTTCGTGTTTTGCTACTCGCTCATGAATTTGCTCTATTAAATCGTCAATCTGATTTGTAACAGGTTTTACTTCTATTTTAGGGTCTAAAAGTCCAGTTGGACGAATAATTTGCTCTACTACATTTTCTTTTGAATGTTCTTTTTCGTATTCTGCAGGTGTTGCACTTACGAAAATACATTGATTTATTCTCTCCTCAAATTCATTAAATTTAAGAGGTCTATTGTCAAATGCTGATGGCAAGCGGAAGCCATATTTTACTAATGATTCTTTTCTTGCTCTATCACCATTATACATTGCTCTTACTTGTGGAATAGTTGCATGAGATTCATCTATTAGTAGTAAAAAGTCTTTTGGAAAATAGTCAAATAAAGTGTATGGACTACTTCCTGGCTCTCTACCACTTATATGTCTTGAATAGTTCTCAATTCCTTGACAAAAGCCAGTTTCTCTCATCATTTCTATATCAAAATTTGTTCTTTCTTCAATTCTTTGTGCTTCTATCAGTTTATTATTTTCTTTGAAATACTTAATTCTATCTTCTAATTCTTCTTGAATTGTTATAATGGCTTTTTCCATTTTATCATGTGTTGTAGCATAGTGTGAGTTAGGGAATATCATTACATGCTGTCTAATTCCAGTAACTTTTCCCGTCAAAGGATTTATTTCAGAAAGTTTTTCTACTTCATCTCCCCAGAATTCTACTCGGATTGCAGTTTCACTTTCATCAGATGGATAGATTTCTACAATGTCACCTTTTGCTCTAAACGTACCTCTTTTAAATTCGAGCTCACTTCTTGTATATTGCATATTTACTAGCTTTTTTAGCATATTATTTCTTTGAATTGTCATGCCAGGTCTTAATGAAACAGCCATATTTTCATAGTCAATTGGGTCACCTAAGCCATAAATGCATGACACGGATGCTACAATAATAACATCTCTTGTTTCAAAAAGACTAGCTGTTGCAGAGTGACGAAGCTTATCTATTTCATCATTAATAGAAGCATCTTTTTCTATGTATGTGTCTGATTGTGGTATGTATGCTTCTGGTTGGTAATAGTCGTAATATGATACAAAATACTCAACTGCGTTGTCTGGGAAGAACTCCTTGAACTCGCTATAAAGTTGTCCGAGCTAGTGTTTTATTATGTGCTAAAACAAGAGTTGGTTTTTGCACTTTCTCTATTATGTTTGCCATAGTAAAAGTTTTTCCGTGAGCCTGTTACACCAAGCAAAGTTTGGAATTTCTTGCCTTCTTTTACACCGTTTGCTTAAATATTCTATTGCTTCTGGCTGGTCGCCAGTTGGTTTATAGTCTGAATGTAATTTAAACATATTATTCCCTTTCTTTATCTTTTTCATCTACTGAAATTAAAAATAACCTGTCATTAAAAGCTCCGTTTTTATTATCTTTAAGTTCCATTGCTAGCTTAACTTGATCAAAAGAAATATTATATTCTCTCATAATTGTTTGAATAACTTTCATTAAATCCCCTATTTCTTCTGCACTATGAGCTTCAATTACTTCACTTGCCTCTTCTAGCAATTTTTTATCAAGTTCTTTTTTATACTCTTCATCATTTAGTATTCTATACTCACATATATAGCCTTTTCTTTTAATGTTCTCAATTATCTTATCTCTAACTAATTTATTATAATAAAATATCATTACAATTACCTTTCTTTTTTGTTAGTGTATTATGAGTATTTTATCATTTTTTCATAAAAAATACAAGGTCTTCAAATACCTTGTATTTGTAATATGTATTATAATTAGATATTATGTTGCTTTTAATTTTTTTATTTTCTTTTCATTTTCAGCAATAATACCATCATAATATTCTTCTAATTTTCTTAGTCTATCTATAGATAGCATACTTAATGCTTCCTCATTTCCATCTATCTCTTCTAAAAAGTTATTTTTTTCTATTACATTATTAACTTTGTTACTATCTACCTTTAATTCTTCTATAAATTTATCTTGATTTTCTTCGTCATTGAGTTCGTTAATATTTTCATTTGATGCATCTGGTATATTATTATACTTCTCATCATTTTTTCTAAATAATTTTATAAAGAATTTTTTTATTTTAGTTATAAAACTTTCTTTATATTCTATTAATCCATTATTATTCATTTATAACTCCTTCTTCTGACTGCTTAATTTATTTATTTCTGCTTGCTGTTCAGATATAATACTTTGTTGAACAAGTATTCTTTCTACTAATTCTTGTTTACTTGCTTCTTCGCTTTTTTGTGTTATATCAATTTCACCTCTTAGATATCCTCTTACTGTACTTCTAACAGTTTTATCACATATTAAAGAGCCATTTGCTTTTAGATATTCTATGCACATATCTACATCCTCTTCTGTTGGTTTAACAGGTTTATCATCAATCATAATAGTAGTAGAACTTAGGTATTCTTTTTTTCTAAAAGGTACTTTATATGTATTATATGGTTTTATCCATTTATATAATCCCCTTATAACATCTGCTGATAAATGTTCTTTTTTGGCAAAAGTTATTAAGTCATTTATACTTGTTTTGGATTTCATTATATATTCTTCAATTGTCATTTGACCTTTAGCTAATTTTTCAGCTTTTTCTCGTAAGCCAAGCCAATTTTTTCTTTGTGCTTGTTGTACTTCTTTCCTTTGATCTTTATTTTTTCCTCTTTTATCTAGACCATATTTATCATACCCATATTGGTCATAACCGTCAACATCAAATCCTTTTTCATCAAACTTTGTTTTTGTATCTTTATGTATTCCCTCTAAATCAAATCCACGCCTATCAAATCCATTTCTGTCATAACCTTTCTTGTTATATCCATCTTTGTCATAACCTTCTTTGTCAAAACCTTTCTTATTATATCCTTCTCTATCGTACCCTTCTTCGTTTCTTCCTTTCCTACTAAATCCCTCTCTATCATATCCAGATTTATTATAGCCATCTCTTCTAAATCCTTCTCTGTCAAATCCATCTTTGTTATAGCCATCCTTATTATAGCCATCTATATCCATACCATCTAAGTTAAATTTAGTTCCTGTTTTTTTATGTATTCCATCTACATTAAATCCTTTTTTGTCGTATCCGTCTTTGTCATAACCATTTATATCATATCCTTGTATGTTATATTTAGTTCCTGTATCCTTATGTATTCCGTCCCTATTAAATCCATTATAATCATAGCCTTCTCTATTATATCCCTCTTTATTATATCCTTTATGGTCATATCCTTCTATATCATATCTAGTACCTGTATCTCGATTTTTTCCCCAAATGCTAAATCCTTTTTTGTCATATCCATCTTTATCATAGCCATTTATATCATATCCATCTGTATCGAATTCTGTTCCTGTATTTCTATTAATTTTAGTTTGATAAAAAAATCCTCTTTCATCATATCCATCTTTGTCATATCCAGAATTATCATATCTAGTTTTAGTATACTTATTTATACCTTTTCTATCGAAACTTCTTATATCATATCCATTTTTATCATATCCATCTCTGTTATAACCAAATCTGTTAAAACCATCTTCATTAAACCCATCTTTGTCATAATGTAATGGATCATAATATGTTCCTGTTTCCTTATGTATTCCGTCCCTATTAAATCCTCTGTTATCATAGCCATTTCTATCGTAGCCGTCTTTATCATATCCTTTATAGTTGTATCCATCTTTATTGTATTCCGTACCTGTATCTCTATGTATTTTTGAAATATTAAATCCATCTTTATCATAGCCATTTATATCATATCCATCTGTATCAAATTTTGTTTCTGTATTTCTATTCATTTTAGTTTGATAAAAAAATCCTTTTTTATCATAGCCATCTTTATCATAACCAAACATATCATATTTAGTTCCAGTATTTTTATTTATACCTTGTCTATTGAACTTCCTTTTGTCATATCCAAATTTATCATATCCATCTTTATTATACCCATCTCGGTCAAATCCATCATAATTAAACCCATCTTCATTATATTCTGTTCCTGTATTAGTATTTATCCATTTATTTTTTATGAAACTCCAAGTACCATTTTCTTTTTTTATTGTTTCTTCCATTTTTTCTCCTTACAAAAATAAAATATTTCTTTTCTTATAAAACACAATATTTACTTCAGAACTTTGATTATTTTTGTGCCAATTTTTTAGCTACTACAATTAAATCTTCTTTTGCATCATCAAAGCAATCTAATAATTTTGTTGAAAAACATCCACATTCACCATTATGTATCATTGCAAAAGCTTCATCTATAGAAAAAGAATCTTTATATACTCTTTTATTTATAAGTGCATCAAATACATCAACAATTGATACAATTTGTGCCCAAACTGGAATCTCCTCACCTTTTAGACCATCAGGATATCCTCTTCCATCATATCTTTCATGATGATATCTACAAATATCATAACAATAACGATAAAATTCGTTTTCTTCTTGTTTAAATTTTTCTAACATTAAACAACCATATATCGTATGTTTTTTCATTTCTGCATATTCTTCATCTGTTAACTTTCCCGGTTTTAAAAGAATAACATCTGGAATTGCTATTTTTCCTATATCATGTAATGCTGAAGCATCTACTATTAATTCTATTTGTTCATCTTTGAATTGTTTTTGGCCATATAATGCTCTCCAATGTTTTAACATTATTCTTGTAAAGCTTTTTACTCTTTGTATATGTTCTCCTGATTCTAAACTTCTGAATTCAACAATTGAGCTTAATGCATTAACTAAGAAATTATTATTTTCTTCTAATTTTTTCTTACTTTCATATAATTCCTTTGTTCTAAGCTCTAATTCATTTTCAATAGATATTCTGTGTTGATATAGTTCTATTATGTTCTTGGCTCTACGTATAACTACTTCTGGCTCAAATGGCTTATATATAATATCAGCTGCGCCAAGTTCGTAAGCTCTAACATCACTTTCAACAGTTGCTTCACCTGTAATCATAATAACAGGAATTATATTTATCATATCATTTAGTGACATATAGTGCATTACGTCTAATCCTGTTTTTTTAGGCATAACTAAGTCAAGAAATAATAAAGCAATTTTATCTTTATTATTTTCTAATAATTCAATAGCTTCTTCTCCATTAGCTGCTTCTAAAATTTTATATTTTCCTTCAAATATGTCTTTTAGCATTTCTCTGTTAATCATTACATCATCTGCAATAAGTAGTGTATCTCTTTCTTCCATATATCTTATCCTTTCTATTTATATAACATGATTAATTTCATCTATTACTTTTTTATATTCTTCTGCTACTGTTTTAAAAGTTTCTTTTGCTGTTTCAAAATCTTTTGCTCTTAATTCTTCAGTAATTTGTTCTACTATTTTACTAAGAGATGCAAATGCCATATTTTGGCTTACTCCCTTTAAAGTATGTGCTCCTCTAAAAGCTGAATCACAGTCACCAGCTTCAATAGCATCTGCTAATTGTTTATACGATTCATCTGCTAAAAAGAAACGTAAATACTTTTTTATTCTTTCATCATCTTGCATTCTCGATATTGCTTTCTGATAATCTCCTCCTATGTTTTGATATAATTCTTCTACCATAATTTTCACCCTTTCTTTTATTCTATTTAAGTTATAACAATATATTTAAAAAAAGTCAATGCCTTAAAATTATTCACTCCTTGACTATTTTTCAATTTTATGTTAATCTTAATAGAGAGACTTTTCTCTATATTAAAAGAAAATTGCCCAAGAAGGAGATACAAAATGAATGCTAGACAAAAGAAAAAATTAGGCTTTTTAATTAAGAGTAAGAAAGAAAACGAAAAAAAAGAAGAACTCTCGCAACTTTCAAAATCGTATGAAAAGGAAATAGTTTATGGAAGTGCTTTCCGGTGGGATACTTTTTCAGAAGAACTAACTGTTTTGCTTGAAAGTGAAAATCAATTAGGAAATCCAGAATATGGTATTGTAGAAAAGGAGGAGTTATCTATCTATCCCTTAAGAAATCTACAAGGATATGTATGTTCACTTTTCAGCTACAGGCATATTCCTTTTTATGTGATTTCATCAGGAACTGGTACCAAAAAGTTATCTCTTAAACTTGTACAGCTTGACCTATATAATAGCATTTCGATTGGAGATGTATTTACTTTACCTATATACTCCATGACTAAAAGCACTATATTTGTAAAATATGAGAAAATTTTAACAATTGGTATAAATCATGTTGAAATTTCAAATTCTCATATCATGGATGTACGTGATTTATATCACTATGGTGATACTATTGAAGTGAAAATTATATCTAAAGATGATAATACTCATTTCATAAGTGCATCTATTAAAGCTTTATGTTCGGATGGCTTGCAAAATTACCAAGTTGGAGATATTTTAACCGGTCGTGTTTCTGATAACTTTTATCAGCACGATAAAGGAGAGATTGGTTATTTTATTGAAGTCTCTCCCCTTGTATCAGGACTTGTTGATAAAGCCTCAATACCTTTTCCGTTATATAATAATGATAAGGTAATTGTACGTGTTCAGCGAGTAAAAGAACAAGGACTAAGTCTCAAATTTTTAAGAAGAATTGAGGAATCATAAAACTAAAATCTTAAACTAAAATGGGCAATATTTTCTTTTGACTACACTACTTAAAAATAGTAGTGTAGTTTTTTATTGTGAAATAATTAATTTAAATTTTTTTAAAAATATCTCATAAACATCTAGACTTTTTTCTTTCAATTGTGTATTATTATATCGTATATTAGAAAAAATATTATTTCATTTTCAAGGAGGTAATTATGACTCAAAAAGTTTTAAAAATTATATTTATTTTATTACTTATATTTAGCTTTAGCATTACTTATGTATATGCAACTAATATAGATTTAGATTTGCCAGGCACAAGCAATAATCCTACAGACCAAAGTTCAAATATTGAAGATCAAAATTTAACAGATAATACTATTAATACTACAGATGATGGTAATACCAATGTTTCAAATGATGACAATGCAAATACTGATACATTATATGATAGCCCTTCTACTCCTAGTGATTCTGAAACTTTAAATCCCGGCGCTTTTTCTTCTGCTCCACAAGATGGATTAAGTGTTTCAAATATTATCAATATTTTATTAATTACAGTTGGAGTTGTTATTATTTTACTTGCAATTGCAATTTTAATACGTTTAAGAGGCTAAATATTTTCTAATTTAGTATTTAATATATTACAAAATAACATTATTTGAATTTTATATATAAATGTGGAAGAAGATGGCAAAAATGTCATCTTTTTCTTTTTTACATTTTTTATATTTTGTTTTATTTTTATATTATTTCTTTTATATTATTTCTCATTTTTAAAAAACAATTTTTTCGTTTTATTTTCCACTTTTTATCTGTATATTTTATTACAAAAAAATAATAATAATATTGAGCAAATTTAGACTCAATTTTTCAAAAAGGAGGATCTTATCATATGAAAAAGAAATTCTTAGTTGTTGCTACTATATTAACTATTATTGCTTTCTTTACACTTTCTTATACATTTGCAGCTACTTCTAATAATAACCAAAATAGCGGTTCTGATGCAGTAAATGGAATAAGAAATTTCGTAGGTGGTGCTGAAAACGTAGTTGAAGATGCTGGGAAAGGTGTTGTAGATGGAATTAGAAGCGGTATAAATGGTATTGAAGGTGCTGCTAACAATATGAGTAATGACGCTAGACAAAATGGAGACCAAGGAGCAAATGGTCAAAATGGTTCTAACTCAAATGGGCAAAATGGTTCAATGACAAACGGAAATGATAATGCAGGAACAATGGGTACAATGGGAACTAGCGGTGATAACAATGGTTATACTGCAACAAGAACAAGTGCTGATGCTGGAATGTTTTCTAACGTTTCTGACGCTGTATGGACATGGACAATTCTTGCAATCGTTGGTGTTATAATTGTTGCATTAATACTTTACTATGCAAAACAAAATAATAATGTAACAACATATCGTCATAACGATGATGATGATGAAAATGAATAAATTACTATATTGTAACATGTGTGTTATTGCTTGACACACATGTTATAATATTTATATCATATAAATTATAATTAATGAGATAAAAAATAAAGTTTTAATTTTAGTTTATTATACAAAATTTAAATCAACATATAAAATATTTTATAAGGAGTTTTACATATGGCTAAAAAAATTATTGCTACAAATCCAGTAGCAAAACATAATTATACAATTACTGATACTATTGAAGCGGGAATTGTTCTTACTGGTACTGAAATTAAGTCTATTCGTAATGGAAAAGTTAATTTAAAAGATAGCTACGCTAATATAAAAAATGGTGAAGCTTTTATATATAGTATGCATATTAGCCCATATGAACAAGGTAATATTTTTAATAAAGACCCTTTAAGAGATAGAAAACTTTTACTTAATAAAAATGAAATAAATAAATTAGTTGGTTTAGTAAAGCAAAAAGGCTATACCCTAGTTCCTATGAGTTTATATTTTTCTGGCAATTTTATTAAGCTTGAACTTGGAATTGGAAAAGGTAAAAAGCTATATGATAAACGTGAAGATATAGCAAAAAAGGATGCGCAAATGCGCATCCAAAAAGAGTTTGGTAAAAAAATTTAAGTTATTTTATGCTTTATTACTTGAATCAAACACATCTCTTATTTTATGTTGTACAGTAGCCTTTACTAAATCTCTTGCTGGTGTTAAATATTTTCTAGGGTCAAATGCTGATGGGTCTTCTGCGAATACTTTTCTAATTGCTCCTGTCATTGCTAAACGTAAATCTGTATCTACATTTATTTTAGAAACACCTTTTAAACTTGCTTCATGAAGCATTTCATCTGGTACACCTTTAGCACCTGGAATGTTACCTCCATACTGATTACACATTTCTACTAATTCCGGAATAACTGTAGAAGCACCATGTAATACTATTGGCGTATTTGGTAATTTTTCTTTTACTTTTTGTAAAATGTCAAATCTTAATTTTGCTTCTCCTTTAAATTTGTATGCTCCATGGCTTGTTCCAATGGCTATTGCTAAAGAATCACAGTTTGTTCTTTCTACAAATTCTTGTGCTTGTGCTGGATCTGTATACATACTATCTTGTTCTGATACATTTACATCATCTTCTATTCCTGCTAGTTTTCCAAGTTCTGCCTCTACTACTACTCCTCTACTATGTGCATATTCTACTACTTTTTTTGTAAGTTCTACATTTTCTTCAAAATCATATTTAGAACCATCTATCATAACAGAGGAAAATCCGTTATCTATACACATTTTGCAGGTTTCAAAATCTGGTCCATGATCTAGGTGAAGTGCTACTGGAATGTCATGTTCTTCTATTGCTGCTTCTACCATTTTTCTTAAATAATTAATTCTTGCATATTTAATCGCACTTGAAGATGCTTGAAGAATAACTGGTGAATTTTCTTCTGCTGCAGCATCTACTATTGCTTGTATTATTTCCATATTATTTACATTGAAAGCTCCGAATTGCAAAGTGCTCCCTCATTGATTTTTCGAACATATCTTTTGTTGTTACTAATGGCATAAATAAATCACTCCTTTAAACTTTTTTACCATTTTATTGCTAAATTTTATAAAAGTCAATATATTAATTCTTAAGTTTTTATTTTACAGAATTATATGTTGTTCAATAATATTTATTTTATGCAAAAGGAGAGGCATAATATTGCCTCTCCTTTTATGCAATTTAAACTATAATATTCTACTTGCAATTGTGCTAAGTTCACTCCTTACTGATTCGTCACTCTCAAGTGTAATTTGCCAGCATAAAGGATTACCCTTCATTTTTTCTGACAAATAGACTAATCCGTTGTACCTTTCGTTAAGCTTCGGATTATCAACCTGAGTAGGATCACCTAAAAAGATGAACTTTGAGCCTTCTGCTGCACGTGTTACAATTGACTTGATATCTCCTGGATCGATGTTTTGTGTTTCATCAATTATGAAGATAGAATTTACAATTGTTCTACCACGTAAAAAGCCGATTGGCTGGATTTCTATAAGGCCTTTTTCGAAATAGTATTCTCCGTTTTCTGTCATCTCCCCATGGTTTGATTTCTTTTCATTGCTATTTAAGAGAATAGCAAGATTGTCCTTTATACCCCCAAGATATGGAGATACTTTGCTTATAATGTCCCCAGGTAAAAAGCCTAAGCGCTCGTTTCCAACTGTTTCTGAAGGAGTTGCAACAAGTATTTTTTTGTATACTTCATCATCAATTCCTTTCAAGGCAACAGCCAAAGAGCAATAAGTTTTACCAGTGCCAGCACTTCCTTTAGCAATTACTAAAGGTGCCGTTTTGGAGTCTTGCATAAGACATTCCATCAACATTTTTTGCCCCACGTTTTTTGCTGTAAATTTATACGGGTAATTTTCCGTATTAAATCGCAAAGAAACCAGTTTGTTTCCATCATAACGCGCTAAAGCAGATTGATTAGAATCTACACTTCGCATTATAACAAACATGTTGTGAGTCCATTGGATTTTCTCACTTTCGATAACCCTTGTTATGGGTAAGCTTTTGTCATTGTAAAAAGCATCTATGTCGCTTTTAAACACATTGACTTCTGCTCTTCCAGAATATTGGTCTTTTGAAAGTGGAAATAAATCATCTTTGAAATCTTCTGCAGTAATTCCAAGCGTTCTAGCCTTAATCCTAGTAACTGGATTTTTAGAGACTAGTATAACTTTCTGCTGTGGATTCTCCTGCATAAGTCCAAGGCATACTTGGAAAATCCTTTTGTCTGCTTCAGAAATATCATTCATCTTTACCTCGATTGCATGATAGTTCTGAACGATTCTTAAGGTACTTCCGTTTTTTTGCTGTACACCCTGTGGTGAACGCATGAGTTTGATGTCAAATGTCTCCAAATACTCTAATATTTTACTGGCAATCTTCTTTTTTTCAGGCTTACCTTGGTAGTTCTGAAGCTGATCAATTACTGCCATCGGGATAACTATTTCGTTATCAGAGCCAAACCGTAGAGTACTGTCTACAGATGAAAGTAAAGAATTTAGCCGAAGTACAAATGTCTTTTTCATCGAAATCAATTTCTTTCAATTATTATAGTGTGTTTTAAACTTTACATTGTAAAGTTTAATGATAATATATATTATCATGCATAAATTATATAATATATTTTACATAAATTCAATCGTTTTTTTGCATTTTCTCAGTGTTTCATTATTGCTCATTATTATTTTCATATTTATAACTACTGCACATTGATTCATCAGGTTCTTTTGTTTCACATCCAATAATTGGTGTTACAATTATTTGTTCTAGTTTGCATTGTTGATATTGTGGATTGTTGTGTTTACAGCTTGTTACTGTACAATTTATTTTTTGACTTTGATCCATATAAATTCATTCCTTTCTCTAATTTTAAATTTTAAGGCTTACCAATTTAAAAATTCACAAAATTTTAGAATGTAAATAATTTTAAATTAAATAGCCATAATAGTAATTTTCATTATTATTATGGCTATTTTTTAAAATTTTATGAATTTTTACATTTAAAATTTGCATTTTTTTAATTTTTATTTACTATCTTTTAGAGTTGTTTTAATAAATTATAAGTACATTTGATGTTACAATATAATACTTAATTAAATTCGACATGTATTTTTTATATAACTTGAAACAACATATAATAAGAATTTACATTTTGAACATACACACTATCAATTTGCTTATAATTTTCATTTAAATATTCGATTTTGTTGCTGTCCTCTTCTTTTTCTACTTTTATTACAACAAAATCAACTACCTTTTCTTTTATGTATCTATTTTGCTCGTCCATTATTTCTGGATAGCTTTCATAACTTATATTTGGTTTATGAAAATATTTTACATTCGGAACTATATTTGTTACTGTATAAAATCCACCATCTAAAAAGCCATAATTAAGTAGTGTAGCATTAGGTTTTTGTTTAATAATTTCTGCAAATTTGTATTGCACTAAATCTTCCTTTTTCGTTTTTCGAAATTCAAAATTATTGCTTGTATTACAACAAAGTACAACAATCAAAATCAAATATATTGGTGCAACTAATTTAATAATATTTATGTATTTTTTATTTATAATTTTTTCAATAATCTTTGCAAAACATATAATTCCTAAAATTAGAAATGGCATTAGTATCAAGAAATAGTATATGTGGTTTGCTCCATAATATACACCAATAACTGATATCAAAATGGTTACTGTTATTGCAATTTTTTCATATATTTTACTAAAAATACTTTTGCTTATCATTGTATAAATGTAACCTATAATTGTAATAGTAGAAAATAGCCTTAAATTATTTACATACATAAGTGAATCTTTAAGAGCAGTATATATTCTATTAAATATTGATACTTGAGATGAATATGATGATATATTTACAAAGAAATATACATTAATAATATCATATAACGCACCATTTAAAGCAAAATATATTACCCATGGTATACATGGAATTAACATTCCGAGCAATAAAATATATTCCTGTTAAAAAAGCATCTTTTACTTTTTTATTTATAAGTAATCCTATACATAAAAATGCTGCAAATCCAAACCAAAATCCTAACAGATTATACTTAATGCAAAATACTGCTCCAGCAATTACACCATTTAATATAACCTGCTTTGTAGGCATTTTATTAGGATATATATTCTTAAAGTAATTTAACATGTAATATAAGCTAATTGCTAGAAGCGGAAGGCAAAATTCCTCTGCACTATCTCCTGCAATAAATACATAACTAGAAAGTATTATATATGATATTAATGGTGTAGCCCATAATGTGTGTATTTTTCTACAATATATTGATATTATTTTATTCATGAAGTATAAGAAAACAGTAAATGATATAACTTCAAAAATAAATATACCAATAAATGTATTATTTGAAATCATATAACATATTGCATGAATTAAATATAGCAAAGGACCTTTTTGTTCAAATAAATCTTTATATATTATTAGTCCATTTGCCATACCTTTTCCCATTGTAAAAAATGAATTAGGATCATCCCAATTATTAAATGGATACAAAAATGAATTTTTAGAGCATATTGTCAAAAATATTATTGCATTTAATAAACAATATATAATTATTATCCATTTAGTTTGTGTATTATTTAGTTTTTTATTATATAAATCTTTTAGCTTCGAAAATCTTTTCATATGTTTTTTTAATTATTATAACCTTTCAAATAATGGTTCTATATTTTCTAAATTAATATCTTCAGTAATAGAAATTGGTTTCCATTCATTTTTATCAATTTTTAAATATCCTGCTATTTTATGTGCTGCATCTGGCATAAATGGTTCAATTAAATTTGAAAGGTTTGCAATTATTGTAGCACATGTATACATTGTATTATTAAATTCTTCTAGATTTTCTTTATATTGAACCCATGGCTTTTGGTCATCATAATATTTATTTGCATAATCAAGTAATTCTACTATTTTCAAAGTTGCATTTCTAAATTCAATATTTTCAATTAAAGATGAAATTTCATTATATTTTTTCTTTATTTCAGTTTCAACTTCTTCATTCATTTTAGAACATGGTATAGTGGTTAATCCTTTAAACTTCAAAGTTCTATTAATAAAGTTACCTAGTTTATTTGTAATTTCATTATGAGTCATTATATAATCTTCTTCTGTAAAGTTAGTATCTTTACTTTCAGGGCCATTTCTTAATAAATGAAATCTTAATGTATCTACATTATATCTTTCTAATGCTTCTAAAATAGTTAATCCTATTCCTTTGCTTTTTGAAAATTTTTGTTCATTAAAATTCAAATATTCTGTTGATACAATTCTATCTGGGGCTTTAAGGCTCTTATCAAATCCCATAAGTAATCCTGGTAATATTATTGTATGGAATGTAATATTATCTTTTCCATGTACCATGTAAATTTTATTGTCGCCTTCACTCCACCATTGTTTCCAATCCCAGCCATTTTCTTCGCATACCTTCATCGTCATTGTTAGATAGCCTAAAACTGCATCTATCCACACATACATTTTTTTATCTTCAAATCCATCAACTGGTATATCTACTCCCCAATCTAAGTTTCTAGTAACAGCTCTATCTCTTAATCCTTCTGCTAGATACTTATTAGTTTCATTTATTGTATTTTTTCTCCAGTTTCTTTCATTTATTTTTACATATTTTTCTATTTCTTGTTGCAATTTTGATAAAGCAATATATAAATTTTTATTTGGTCTTGTTACAACTTTAGAACCACATTCTGTACATACTGCATTTTTTAAGTCTTCTTTTGTTGGAACATATCCACAATCACATTGATCACCTTTAGTTTCAAGACCACATCTAGGGCAAATTAATTTTAATTCTCTATCTGCAACAAACTTATTACACTTTTCGCAAAAATTATCATCATCTATCTTTTCATATATATAACCATTATCATAAATCTTTCTAAAGATTTCTTGTACTTTTTGCTTATGATAATCATCTTCGGTTTTGCTATATAAATCATATGAGAAGTTCATTTTATTAAAAACTTCTGAAAATTCTTTATGATATTTTTCTGCTATTTCCTTTGGACTTATTTTCTCCTTTTTTGCTCTTTCTGTAATAGGTGTACCATGGCAATCTGTACCAGATACATAAATTACATCATCACCTATTTGTCTATGATACCTCGCTAATACATCTCCTGATATTAAAGCAGCTAAGTGTCCTAAATGTAACGACCTATTTGCATAAGGCCATGCTCCACCAATTAATACTTTTCCCATTATATATATTTCCCCCTTTTTTATCATGTAAATTATAAACTTTAATAGTAGTTTTTATACACTTTATTTATTATATTATTTTCTTGTTAATAGCTTTTTACTTTATTGTATTTTTAAACCACATCTATTTTACTATATTTATATGTTTTTTTCAAGTGATATCGCTTTTTTCTTCTCCTTCTTTTAATTGTTTACTCTCTGTATTTTCCATCACTTTGCAATCCTTTGGCTGTTTAAAGCTTAAATACCATGCCATTCCATTTTTGTTTTTCTCTACTTCTCTGCTTCGTGCTTCTAATTCTGCAAATGTTTGTGGAGAAGGAAGTATTACTGGCTCACAGGGAACCCAGTTTGCAGGTGTCGAAGCTTTGTTACTATCTGCCACTTGCAATGCAGTTAATGCTCTTAGTATCTCTGGAATGCATCTTCCTACATTCATAGGATAAATCAAAATAAGCCTTATTATTCCTTTATCATCTATTATAAATACATTTCTAACTGTTTCTGTATTGCTTATGTCACTTGAAATCATCCCATATTTTCTTGCAATTTGCCCATTTCTATCTGCAATAATTGGAAATGGAATTTTTATACCTGTTTTTAAGTAAATATCATAAATCCAAGCTAAGTGTGAGGCATTACTATCTACACTTAAACCTAGCAAACTAGCATTTAGCCTTTCAAAATATGTATTTGCTTTTGCAAATGCTATAATTTCTGTTGTGCATACTGGGGTAAAATCTCCGAGGGTGCGAAAATAATACTACCCATTTTTCTCTATATTGATTAAGAGATATATTTCCCATAGTTGTATTTGCTTCAAATTCTGGGGCAACTGACCCTATTTTTGCGTTTCCGTTCATCATGATTTCATAGTCCATACAAAAAAACTCCTCTCATTTTTTGTATATTATATGAAAAGAGTTTATTTTTGTTACTTATTTACTACTTACTTATCATTTTCTTCTTTAACTTTCTTCAAATCATATATAACATCAACAGCATCACATACATTTTGGGAATGAGTTACAATAATAACACATTTATTTTCATCGTGAGCTAATTTTTTAAAGATATCTAAAATTTCACTTTCTGTCTGCTTATCAAGATTTCCTGTTGGCTCATCAGCAATTATCATTTTAGGATTATAAGATAAACTTCTTGCAATGGCAACCCTTTGTTGTTCTCCACCAGATAATCTTAATACTTTACGATTTGCATAAGTTTCTTTTAAGCCGACTTTTTCCATAAGTTCTACAGCTTTTTCTTTTTTGTTTTTAATTTTTAATCCGTTCGCATCCATAGAAAGAATAATATTTTCACTAGCCGTCATAAAAGGCAACAAATTATAACTTTGAAAAACAATACCTATATCACTATTTCGATATTTATCTAAATTCATATCCTTTAGACTTTTACCATCAAATATAATTTCACCTTCAGTACATCTTTCAAGTCCACTGATTAAAGATAATAATGTTGTTTTTCCTGTACCACTTCGACCTCTTATAGCATACATTTTCCCACTTTCAAAATCAAAACTAACATTTCTTAACGCATAATCATCTTCCTTTGCATCACTATATCTATAACTCGCATTTTTAATACTTAAAATAATATTCTTTGGATTTGAAACATAGTTATCTTTTTTATTATTTTCCATTGTTAAGACCTCTCTTTCAATATTGTAAGTGGTGAAAATCTTTGAATACTAATCATTGAGGCAATTGAGCTTACTAACACTAGTGAAAGTCCAATTCCAAGCAATTCTAGTAAAACTTTAATATCTACTACTGCATCAATAGAATCGTATGCTTGAACAACTGGCATACCTTTACCTCGCATTTCGCCTCTATTTCCACCATTCATATTAGCTCCACCAAAGTTTTTACCTATTTCTTCGGTTCTTTCATTACTACTATTTATTTCATTAGCAAGTAAAGAATTACTTACTCCTTTAGAACTTACTGCACCAATTCCTGCACCAAGTATAAGAGCAACAACTGAAACAATAACAAGTTCTGATACAAATTGCATAGTTAATTTAAACTTACTAATACCGATTGTTCTTAAAACTCCTATTTCGTATTTTCTTTCACGAATATTTATCATATTGATTACAAATAAAACAATTCCACCAATAATAAGAACAATAACTAAAAATGTTGTAGCAAATGAATTAATATTTTCAATACTTGATACTCCATTTAATGCTGTTTCTTCATTCGTTTGTAAAACAAAGTTTTCATCTAGGCCCTTTTCATAAAATTCTTCTTGTAATTTTTCAACATTATCATAAGAATCCACTATAAAAGTCGGGTTAATTGTTGCTTGTAAATCTTCGTTGCTTGTAGTAATGCTTGTAACAGCATTAGCATTTGTTACAAGTGTATTGGCAGAATTTGAAAACATTGACATTGGCTCTTGATTTCCCTCTTCGTTTTCTTTAAAAATACCAATTATTTCAAATTCATAAGTATTTCCATCTTCATCTTCTAGTTTTATTTTATCATTTAAATTTAGATCATTGTAATCAGCAAGTTCTTGGTTTATAAATACATAATTACCATTAAATGCTACATTCCAAGCATTATCAGTAATTTCATTCATAGTATAAGTACCATTTATAAATTCACTCATAGCATCTAATGAACTATAACCTGTTAAAGTAAAATCAGTAGATGAAATATTATTTTCTTTTCCATGACCAAATCCATTTGGCATATTATTATTTGACTCAATTTCGGCTTTTTCAATATTATTTCCGTTTAATCCAACACCATAAGTATAATAATAACTTTCAATATACTCACTATCAGCAAAAGACTCAACATCACTAATTGTATAACTTGCAATATTATCAAATTTTTCTCTTGCATTTTCTCTTCCTTCTGCACCTGAAGGATCAAAGTCTTTCATCATATTAGCTCTATCAAAACTAATTGTTACTTCTTTGTCATAAGCGCTTTTATAGGAATTTATCAAATCTACAGCTGTGTTTTTTATTGCTAATGTTATGGTACAAGCACAAGCAATAATTAAAATAATTATTCCTATTAAAATATTCCTTCCTTTATTCCTTTTAATTGAAATCCATGCATTTTTTAATATAAACATAATCTTCCTCCTTGTATTATTTTATTATGCAAATCCTAATCCATATCTTTCACTTTTAATTCCTATAAATATTTTATTAAATAATATATAATGTTTCTTAAAACTGTATTAAATTTTACATTATTTTTATGAACAATATATGAACAATTTGTAAAAACTAATTTATCGAGATAATTATAACCATAAAAACCAATGATTAACAAATAACCATTGGCTGTATTTTTACTATTTTCTATTATTTACATATTCACAAATTATTCTAGCACATTCTTCCTTTCCAATCGAAGAATCAATACATAAATCATAATTATCTATTTTTCCCCATTCTAAACCAGAAATAGTTTTATAATAGTTACTCCTTGTTTTGTCTGATTTTTCAACATTTTTTATAGCATCTTGTTTAGTATCGTTATACATTTTCATTATATTTGATACCCTATAGTCTTTTGGTGCATAAATAAATATCCTAACCAAATCCTTATTATCTCTTAAAACATAATCTGCTGCTCTACCTACAATTACACAAGAACCTTGATTAGCAATCTCCTTAATTACTCTGTCTTGTGCTTGTATAGCATATTGAACTGGGGATGTAGATAAATATAGATCGTTTAACACAGTTGGAGAGTTTAAATGTAAATTAGAGATAAATTCTTTATCTAATCCACTTTCTTGAGCTGCGATTAGCGTCATTTCTTTATAATAATATGGAATATTTAATCGTTTCGCAACTAATTCTCCTATATACTTGCCTTGACTTCCATGTTGTCTTGCAATAGTAACAATTACTCCTGGATGTGATTTTTTCAAAATAGTATTTATCTTTTTTGTTTCGATATTTTCTTTTCCTAATTTTTTAAAGAATACTATAACTAATATACTAGAACAAATTATTCCTATTAAATCAGCTATTGGCGCTGCCCATAATGTTCCTTCAACGCTTAGAAAATTAGGTAATATAATTACTAATGGTACAAAACAAACTATATCACGGAGTAATGACACTATACCTGCTTTTACTGGTTGCCCTACCGCTTGGAAGAATATCGAACTCATTTTTATTATGCAAGTAAATGTTACTAACATTAAAAATATTCTAAATGTCATTATAGCAAATTCCATATACAAATCTGATTCTGTTCCGAACATTCTTATTACAATTTGTGGACAAAGTTCAAATATCAATGTTGCTATTACTCCAATTATAATTGTTGATGTTAATACAATTTTAAATGTTTCTCTAACTCTGTCAAATTTTTTTGCTCCATAATTAAACCCTAAAATTGGTTGAGCTCCCAAAATAATTCCGACTACTATATTTATAACTATTGTAAATACTTTCATTGCTATACCTATTACTGCTATTGGTATATCTGCTCCATATTTTGATATAGCTCCATATTTAGCAAGCATTATATTACAAACTAATGATATTACAACTATTGACATTTGAGTAATAAATGTTGATACACCTAATTTTATAACATTGCTAAATAATTTTATATTTATTTTAAAACTTTCTAATTTTAGTTTAAAAGTTTTTGTCCTAAATAAATATGCTATTGACACAATAAAAGATATAATTTGTCCTATTATTGTTGCCCAAGCTGCACCTTTAATACCAAGTTTGAATACAAATATAAATATTGGATCTAGTATAATATTAAGTATCGCTCCAGATAATGTAGATGCCATTGAAAATGCTGGTGATCCATCTGCACGAATAACTGCATTTAACATATTTGCTATCATATAAACTGGGATTGCAGATAATATTATTATAAAATAATCTCTTGCAAGACTAATACTCGCTTCTGATGCTCCAAAAGCATATAAAATATTATCCATAAAAGTAAATCCTAAAATTAGAAATATAATACTAATTACAAATGTTATTATAATTCCATTTCCTATTGTTTTATGAACATCTTTCGTGTCTTTTCTACCTTGACACAATGATAAGAATGCAGCTGCACCATCTCCAAAACACCAAGCGAAAGCTACTGCTATAATAGTTACTGGATAAACTATTGTAGTTGCTGCATTTCCTAAATAACCTAATTCACTATTTCCAATAAATATTTGGTCAACTATATTATAAAGTGAACTTATAAGTAGTGATAAAATACAAGGAATAGCAAA
>CANRGT010000004.1 GCA_947630185.1 uncultured Clostridia bacterium
TCTGTAGTTCCAGAAGCTAAAGAAGCACTTAACAAATTCAAATATGAAGTTGCTAGCGAAGTTGGTGTTAACTTAAAAGATGGTTATAATGGAGATTTATCTTCAAGAGACGCTGGTAGAATCGGTGGTAATATGGTTAGAAAAATGATTCAACAAGCTGAAAACAACATGAAATAAGTTTTAACCGAAAGTTAGAATAGAATTTGTTGTACAGACAACAAAAAAGAAACCTATTTAGATACATATTTAAGTAGGTTTCTTTTATTTT
The DNA here is from genome assembly GCA_947630185.1 of uncultured Clostridia bacterium. GTDB lineage: Bacteria > Bacillota > Clostridia > TANB77 > CAG-508 > CAG-273. The sequence continues at coordinate 269 of CANRGT010000004.1, forward strand.
TAATATTTAATTTTTATTTATAATATTTAATCACAAACTTAGTGCCATTTTCATTTGACTCTACACTAATTATTCCATTATCTTCTTCAATTATTGTTTTTGAAAGTGCTAAACCTATGCCTATACTTTCAGGGCTTGCATTTTGCCCTTTATAAAATCTTTCAAAAATATGTGGCAAATCTTCTTTTGATATTCCATCTCCAAAATCTTGTATATCTATCTGTGAGTATACATTATTCTGCTCATATTTTACAATTATTTTTTGATTATCTTTTGAATGGTCCACACAATTTTTCAAAATATTTGTAATTGCTTCTATTTGCCATTTTGCATCACATATAATTTTTGCTCTGCTATCTCCTGTTACATTTATCTTGATATTCCTTAAATCACATAAAGGCGAAACATTTTTAATTGCTTCGTCTACAATTTCTTTTAATAATTTTTCTTCTTTTATGAAATGGATTGTGTTTGCATCAAATTTTGATAACTTCAAAATAGCTTGTACTAAGAAATTGATATTTACTACTTCTCTTTTTATGTCTTTAATAAAATCATTTCTTGTTTCATTGCTCATATTTTGGTCATCAATTAGGTTATCAAGAAGTACTAAAATGCTTGTAAGTGGTGTTTTTAGCTGGTGAGAAATATCTTCCAAAGATTTTTTCAAATTCAATTTATCCATATTTGAATTTTCTGCCGCTTCTTTTAGCATTATTGTAGTTTTATATATCTCATTTTTTAGAATAGATAGCTCATCTTCTGACATTTGGTCTATTTTAAGCTCATAATTTTTCTTGTTAATTTGTTCTATATATTTTGTAATATCTTTAATGTCCTTTTCCTTATTTTTATTGTATATTATAAATATTACTATAATTATCGTGATAGCTGTAAGCATAAACAGCATATTTAGTATTAGAAAATTACGATAGCTTATATCATTTTGCAACACTATTGATGCTTCATTTACATTAATACCATACTTTTCAAAAAATTCGCCATCACCTTTTGTATTACTATTTAATATTTCCATGATTTCTATTTCAGATAAATCTGGATACTTTTCTTGCACAGCTTTTACTACTTCTGCTAATTTGTTATTAAAATTTATAGTGTATACATGATATTCATATATATTCATAATTAGAAATATTGCAAGCAAACATATAGATATTAAAAAAGTTGTTATAAAATATCTTTTTAATTTAATTTTATTCTTCATTTATTATATACCCCATACCTTTTACAGTTGTAATAATATCTGTTCCAATTTTTTCTCTTATTCGTTTAAAGTAAACTGTTATTGTGTGGTCGTCTACATCATTGCCTGTCCATTCCCATATTTTATCTAATATCATGTTTCTTGTTACTAATTTATTTATATTTGAAAATAGTAAATTTACAAGTTTTAGTTCTAAGGCTGTTAAATCTATTTGCACATTTTCTTTATATAACATTAATTTGTCCATATCAAAGGTAATATCTTTTACTTTAATAATACTTTTCTTTTTTGAGCGTAATAATATTTTATTTACTCTTGCAAGTAGCTCTTTTGTGCTAAAGGGCTTAGTTATATAATCTTCTGCTCCTATATCTAACCCTTTAACAATATCATCTTCTTCATCTTTTGCTGTTAAAAACATAGTTGGTATATTTAAATTTTTTATTGTATTTTTGAATAACTCAAAACCATCTCCGTCTGGTAATGCTATGTCTAATATTATCAAGTCTATGTTAGAATTTTGCTTTAAATATTCTTTTGTTTCTCTTATATTTGTTGTATATGATAGCTTATAATTATTTTTTTCAAATGAATATGCAAGCCCTTTGATGATTGATAAGTTATCTTCTACTAATAAAATTTCCATGTTAGACCTCCAAATTTTGCTATATTGCTCCAACTATATTTACTTTTTGTAATAAAATTTATTACACCTGACCTGTCCCTTTTACCTCAAGAATTGAAAGATGGACCTGGTTCCTATATATTCTCATTTCTAATTGTTTCAATAGTATTTTGCTTGTTAATTTTGCCTATTGAATATTTCATAATTAGTGATATTAAAATAAATACTGCACATATAGAAAGAATAATTGCTAATACTGGCAACCTGTATGGATTTCCAGATTCTTCTGATAAGAAATGATATATCAAATAAGATAAACCAATACCTATAGTAGTGCCAAATATTAATGATTTTACACCCATAAATATACTTTCTAGCCTTACCATTCTATTAAACTCTTTTGTTGTCATTCCAATAGATTTAAGCATTGCAAATTCTTGCTTTCTAAGTTCTACGCTAGTTGTTATTGTATTAAATATGTTAGTTATTCCAATTAGAGATATAACTATTATAAAGCCATATAAGAATATTCCAACTAATGTAAATAAGTTATTCATGGTTCTATAATTATCTTCTATATTATTTAAGTCATAATTTTCATCTTTTAAAAGCTCTTCTATGTCATCTTGAAGTTTATTAGCATTGTTTGATTTATAGTAAATATCTACAACATTGCTTGTTGCAATTTCATCAAATAATTCATCACTTATGATAAGCTTTATACCATCTATATTTTTTAATCCAAATGGTTTTTCTTCTGTAATATAGCCTATTTCTAAGGTAGTAGTATTTTCTGATATTTTCTCTGTTTCTTCTATCGTATAATCCTTAGATATTGTTCCTACTATTTTATCTCCTACTTGATAATCGTATACTCTCATATATTTATGCTCATATTTATCTTTTTCTTCATTATACCTTCCTGTATTCATATAGTCAATTAGTATACCCTTATCTTTCATTTTTTCATAATCTAAGCCTAAGGATTTTACATATTTTTTATATTGATTTTCTCCTAGCGTATAAAAACTTAAATATGATTTTGAATCTTGATTTAATTTTAAATTTAGCCATTCTACATATTTAGGGTTATATTTAGGATTTTCATAAGTAATTCCTGAGCCCCTTATTACAGAATAATCCTCAATATTATCTAACTCAGTTGTTTCTAAAAATTTTTGGTAAGTATCATTATCAGTTCTTCTTGCATTTACCCAAATATTGTATTCAGCTATTTTAAACTCTGTTTTTACTTCATCAAATGTCATTGTCATAAAGCTATAAAGTGCAATAAATACACTTACAGACACAACAATAGAAATAACGGTAGTTCTATATTTTTTCTTGTTTCTTTTTAAATTTTTAAATGATATTTCTCCACCAATTCCAAATAATTTCTTTATTATTTTTGGAGATTTTACTTTTTTAGGATTTATTTTTATATTTGCACTATTTCTTATTGATTCTATTGGCGATACTTTAGCTGCCCTTCTAGCACTTCTAAATGCTGAAAAGTATATTGTTATAATTCCTAATATTATAGCTACTATTACTGCTACTAAAGAAAAACAAAATTCTAATATAACCCCACTTTCCATCATCGCGTGTAAGTAATAATTACTTACAATTATAAGTATGTAAGATGCAAAAAATCCTGATAATATTCCAAGCGGTATTCCAATTACTCCTAGTATTGTAGCTTCATAAAATACATTTTTTCTTATTTGCTTTTTAGTTGCACCAATGCTTCTTAGCATTCCATATTGCCTTATTTTTTCAGTTATAGAAATATCAAAGCTATTTTTTATGCAGAAAACTGATGTAAGTACTATAATTACCATTACTATTATTACAACAATTCCTAAATCGCCTATTCCACTACTAGCTATTGGATTTGTTTGTAAGCCAATTAAGTAGCTATTTACATCTATATCATATTTTGCCTTTTCCATTTCTTGCTTATATTTTTCTATTGATTCCATTGTATCATTATTACCAATATTATCATTTGCAATTTCAAATATTTCTTCATCTACACCTAATATATTTGCAGTAATTTTATAAGAATCTTTTATTCCGCGTTTTTGAATATTTTGCATATATATCAATATTTCCAGTACAATCATCTTCACTTGCATAAGTTATAAATGTGTAGCCTGGTGCAGAATATTCTTCAATATTACTTGCTGGTCTTTCTACTATTCCTACAATTTTATAGGTTTTGCTTACTGCATCTATTATTTTTTCATCACTTTTTTTCTCATTTGATTCATATATAATTTCACCTGTTTTACTATCAGTTATTTGCAAGTTTGAGTCTTCTAGATTAAATGGATTTGATTGATTTAATTCAGAGCCATCACTTGATACTCTTTTTCCTACATCTAATGTAATTGTTTCACCTACATTTAAAACTAATCTACCATTAGTTTTAAGGTGAGCTGGTATAACTATTTCACTATCATTTTCTGGAAGTCTTCCCTCTATTAAGTTAATTGCAAGATTTTCAAGTGAGGATTTTGTAAATGCCTTTATATAAGCATAAGGTTTATACTCATTTTTAGATGCAATTTTTGCATAGCCTACATTTTTTGTGATATATAATTCTTCAATTCCTCTATTATTTCTAAATGTGTCTAGTTCAGTACTTGGAACATCAAAATATGCTACATGAAAATCTCCTTTTATAGATATTTCATAATTTATTAAAGATTGAATTCCACTTACATAAATTGATGCAACTGCTGTAATTAGTGCAACTGATAGAATTATTCCTATTATTGTAACAATGGTTCTTTTTTTATTTAATTTAAGGTTTTTAATTGTTAATTTATTAAGTAAGTTCACTTTTAAATTTCCTTCCCTTCCTTCAATTTGCTTAAAATAAATTTATTTAATTCTTTAACATTTTAAATTTATCAATACTTTAAGCTATTTTAAACGATTTTTCCGTCTTCAATTTTAATAATTCTATCTGCTACTTTCGCAATTTCCATATTGTGTGTAATCATTATTATAGTTTGTTTTAAATCTTTATTTGATTTTTTCAGTAATGAAACTATTTCATCACTTGACTTCGAGTCTAAATTTCCAGTTGGTTCGTCCGCCAAGATTATAGTAGGATCTGTAATTAGCGCCCTTCCTATGCTTGTTCTTTGTTGCTGTCCACCTGATAATTCATTTGGAAGGTGATTTCTTCTACTTTGAAGCCCTAATAAATTTAGCATAACATCTAGTTTATCTTTATCTACCTCTCTATTATCTAGTGATAAAGGAAGTGTAATATTTTCTTCCACATTTAATATTGGTATTAAGTTATAAAATTGATAGATTAAACCAACTTGCCTTCTCCTGAAAATTGCAAGTTTATCATCATTAAACTTAAATATGTCCTTTCCATCAATAAAAACTTTGCCTGAGGTTGGTCTATCAACGCCACCTATTAAATGAAGTAAGGTTGATTTTCCACTTCCAGAAGCACCTACTATTGCAACAAATTCTCCCTTTTCTACTGTAAATGAAACATGGTCTAATGCTACAACCTTTGATTCTTCTTTTCCATAAATTTTAGTTAGATTTTCAACTTTTAATATTTCCATAGACTAAAAATTCCTTTCTTTATTTTACAAGTACATTATACATTGCCAAAGTTACAAGTAAGTTACAATTTGAAATTTTTTTAAACTTTACAGCTTATGAAAATACACAATGACAATTTTAATTCTGTGGAATCACACAGAATTAAATTGATAAAATGTACTTATTAAATGTTGCCTTATTTGTAATGAAAGCAAAAAAAATTCCTTCAAAAATCGAAGGAATTTTGTTGTTTTAAATACTTAATCAAAATCTAAAACTGATATCACTTTATAGCCAAGCAGTTCAGAAACAAATGATTTATCGAAATTACAACTGCTGTTTCCTGCTCCACAGCATTTGCATTCATAGAAAGTAGCAGTATCCGTACTGAAACTTTCTTTTTTGTCATGTCCGAACAAATAACAGAGTTCTTCAAAGCCTTTTTGATTTGTTGCTAACTTATCACTAAGTTCGTTAAGTTCTTTACGAATGTCCAAAATTCTTTGATCAATCTCTTGAATTTTAGAACTGTCAGCTTGTTTGGTATCTTCCATTACAAGCTCAAGACAAGTAGCTGTCAAACTTGAATACTCTGCTATTAAATCATTCTTCCGTTGTGTTAGACTTTTTCTTTCTTCTTCCAAGTTTTTTAGAAATTCTTTCCGTAATTTAATAAAACCTTTTTCTGATTGGTTTAAAAGTTCTTTAGCTTTAATTTTTAAAGCTTGTGCCTCTTTAGCCATTTCGCAATATTCTTTAAATTTTGCATTGTCTTTAAAACTCATATTGATTCCTCCTTAAAAACAAATTTTACCAATGGTGAATTTATATAAAACCTATAACCCAAAAATAGGAGTATAAAAATTAAATCTAGTATTACTAGATTTAATTATATTATCATATTTTACATAAAATTTCAAGTTTTTTACACAGTTTAATAAATACCATAATCTGTTAGTCCTTTATGTAAGTTATTTACTTTAAAATTCCATTCTCCTTCAAATATTGGTGGTATTGCTTCCATAACATTCATACCTAATTTGTTTATAATTATTTCTATATTTACTGTGTCATTAAATTTAAATTCTGAAATATCTGCTACTACATATAATGCAAGTTCGTTTTTTGAAACTACCTTTGCAAAAGTTTGAATTTTATCTAAATAATGCATGTCACCATCTTCTAATTTAAAACCACTATTTGAATCTGAATAATTTCCTATATATGTTTCATTTTGTCCATCAGATATTTTAGCTTGAAATTCTATTTCCGCATTATTTTGTAGCATATCTACAATCATTTTATCTTTATCCTGAACGTTTGGGTCAATTTGATAATATCCTAAATCATAAGATTTTTGGCATAAATCTTCTGTTTCAAACATATAACCCATTATTAAGGAATTAGTATCATAAGCCATATCAATTAATGTGACTTTAACTCCATTTTTTTCTACTACTTGGTTAATATCTGTTTTTGATTCTTCATGTTCTTTACTTATTCCAATTTTTTCCAATAGCCATGAATATATGTTGGCACCTCCCATTGCATATGATATTCCATTTCCTATTAAGAATACTATCAATACAAATAATGCTACTAAACTTAATACTCTACTTAACTTATATTTACTTTTATTTTCTTCTTCCATTTTATTTTCCTTTCTCCTTTTTGGTATTTACACCTATTAGACGAATTATTTTTCTAAAAAGTTCATTTTTATTTTAAAAAATACCATTATTTTATACTTTATGTTTGAGGTATAAAATAATGGCACCTATTATTTATACATTTTTTAAGCCTCTGGCTCAACTAATCCATAATTTTTGTTGTCTTTTAAACGATAGATTACATTTACTTTTCCTGTTTCAATGTTTATAAATGTTAAAAATCTATCTTGTGGTTTTTCTTCTAGTTTTAATTTTGCATCTTCTGGAGATAGTGGTTTAATTTCATAATAAAGTGTTTTAATAATTTCTCCTTCGATTGGATTGTCATCCACTTCTCTTGCTACTTCTTTGTTTCTAATAGACTCTGTCATATTTTGTTGGTCTTTTTTAGTTTTCATTTTTCTAACTTGACCTTCTAATATATCTATGTCTTTGTCAATAGATGCATATAAATCTCTGTGGGCTGTTACAGCTCTAAATCTATCTGTAGGGGTTTTAACATCCATTTCTGCTACTTGCATTCCACCTTCTGTTTTGATTGTGGCTGTTACATCAAATTCCTCTCCAAAATATTTTACTAATCTTTCTGATTTTTTACCAATATAATCTTTAATTGCTTCTGTTGCTTTTAAGTCTTTTCCTACTATTTTGATGTTCATAATAATCTCTCCTTCCAATTTTCTATCTTTCTTTAGTATGGTTTTATTATATATGTTTTATTTTTATTTTTCAAGGTATTTTGCAAAATTACTTGCGTTTTCGGAAAAAACATGCTAGAATATATGTTGTTATTTATGAGCTTAAAGGGAGGTGCAAGAAATGCCAAATATTAAATCAGCTATTAAACGTGTTAAAGTTATTGAAACTAAAACATCAAGAAATAATATGATTAAGTCTGGATATAAATCAGCTGTAAAGAAATTTGAACAAGCTGTTGAAGCTGGAAATAAAGAAGAAGCTACAAAATTATTATCATTAGCAACTAAAAAAGTAGACCAAGCTTGTACAAAAGGTGTTATAGTAAAAAACACAGCTGCTAGAAAAAAATCTAATATGGCTAAAAAATTAAATGCTATGAATGCATAAGAATTCCTAAAAAATTGTGCACAGTTTTTTAGAAGATTGATGCTAGAAATAGCATCTTTTTTTATATTATAATTCTAGTTTTGCTTTACTCTTAATTTGCTAAAAATTACCTTTGAATTTTACTTTTTATTATGGTAACATAAACTTATAGAGATTGTGAGGTAATGAGTATGAAATATATTTTGAGTGAATTTAAAAAGATTGATAATCACATAGTAGAGGCTATGAAATTTGGAATTAAGTTTTCTTTTAAGATTAGCATTTTTGCTATAATTATTTTATTTACATATATGTTTTTTTACTCTTCCCCTAGCGTTTTTTACATAGGAATTTCTTTGTTTAAAAGCAGTTTGTTTTTTATAGCTACCTCTATTATTTGTGGCTTTGCTTTTCAAAAAATTAAAATGGACCTTACCGAATAATGTCGAATTTTCGCATACGATTTTTCTTGACATTTTGTATATATTTATGTAGACTATATATGTATTTACATCTATAGTCTATTTTTATTTATTAAGATATCAAAAAGTATTAATTTTTCTAAAAAAAGTGGTATAATATAAAATATAGAAAGGTTGTGATTTTATGCAAAAAGAAATAAATATTAACGAATTTGAAAATGTAGTTAGTACCACAGACGATATAGAACCTATAATAATTAAAAGAAAAAATAAACTTGAACAATATCAAAAAGAAATGTTTTTAGCTAAACTTGAAAAGAGTAAAGAAGATTATAAGCAAGGTAAAGTTTATAGTGCCAAAAATGTTTTCAAAAAATTAAGAGAGAAATATGGCTACTAATAATTTTAAAATTCTATTAACTAGTACTGCAAAAGAAGAATTAGAAGAAATATACAAATATATATCAGAAAAATTATTAGAAAAAAATTCTGCTGATAGATTAATGAATAATATAGAACAAAAAATTTTTAGTTTAGAGCAAAATCCATATTTAGGTTCAAAAGTATGTATAAAACCTCATAATGAAACATATAGAAGATTAGTTGTTGGTAATTATATTATTTTATATGATATTGTAGAAGAATATAAACAAATTATTGTATATAGATTATTACATACAAAAATGGATTATTTAAATTTAATTGAAGAAATTAAATAGATTTTTTCAAATCTTATTTTTTAATTTTCCTAAAAACATATTATTGTTTGCTTTCATATTTATTTCCCATATTGTAAAATTTAATTTATTATGTTATACTAAAGGAGGTGTTATATGCCTTTAATATATAGTTTTATGCTATACTTATATATTTATAAAGGATTGGAGTGATTTTTATGTGTCCTAAGGCTATAGATGTAAAACCTTTAGAAAATTATTTGTTGTTAATTTCTTTTGATAATGGAGAGCAAAAAGTATTTGATGTAAAGCCCTATCTTTCGCATAAAGCCTTTGAGCTATTAAAGGATAAAAAAATATTTGATACTGTTAAAATAGGTGGTTTATCTATTGAATGGTGTAATGGTGCTGATATATGCCCTGATGAGCTTTATAATAATAGTAAAAATATATAAAATTTAAAAGAAACCTATATAATTAAATAGGTTTCTTTCCAAAAAAGCTAATAATTTTTTTCCAAATTCTTTTGAACCAATTGTCCTCTTTTATTACAACAAGTTGCATATTGTTAATAGAATTAATATCTTTTTCCTCTACCGCATCATTCTTTTTCTTAAATAAATTATCTGGATTATACTTTTCACGCAATTCCTGTTCTTCTTTATCCAATCTTTCTTGTTCTTCTTGCAACAATTTATCTCGTTCTTCTTTTGATACAATATAATCTCTGTAAATTAATGCCAAAATAGCTTTTGTATCTTGCTTAATTGTATCATCCCAATTTTCATTATTAAAGTCAATATTTACCTTATATTCATTATCTGAATTATCATGTAAGAATTGGATAAATTTTTCGGGAATTTTACTTGTTATTTCACTCTCACTATGATTTAATATTTCTATTACTTCAGCAATTGCTTGTTTATCAATCTCTTTCATAATTTTATCCTCTCGTTTATTTTTCTATTTCATCATTAGTTGTTGTTCTTTCTTCTTTTGATGAAGTCTCTTTTATTTGTTCAATTACTGTGCTACATTCTTTAGGGTCAACTTCTTTATAAATTCCTGCTAAATCTGACACTTTAACTTCATTATTAGTTCTATCTAAACCTAATTTTTCTACTACTTCTTGTAATTTAGGATTAGTTTTTGCTCCATCCAATAATGTTTTTCTAAAAGCTTCACTTTTAGAAGCTGATATATTATATGCCTTTTGAATACTTTCTTCTCTTTCCTTATCTGTTTGTTCTGAATAAACCCTTGCCATATAATCTGTATACCCCATAAGATTGTCTGGGGCATTTTCTGGTGGAAAGTTTGGCATTTCTCCAGTTTTAGCTTGACCAGTAATTCTTCCATTTAAACTATAATACATTGGCATTGGATTACCAATATCTTGATTTTTATTATTATTAATTATTCTATCTTTTTCATATATTAGTAACCTACTATTATTACTTTCTTCTACTCTATAATGCACTGTTGCTAAATTTTCGTTTCTTTCTAAAGTTGTTTCCTCAACTGGACCCATTTCGTATTTTACACCTGTATAACTATTAGCAATATTAAAAGCATCTTTACAATTATTAATTCTATTAGTAGTATAAGCATTAACACTTTGAGAAATGTTTCGTGATTGAATTTCCAAACCATTACTATTAAATACTTTAAAGTTTACACTAGTTGTAGCAACAGTAGAATCTTGAAATTTATTTATAACATCATTACTTTCGCTTACTATAAAATTTCCTCTTTCTTTTCCGATTGAAAATATTTGTTCAGAATCTTGTCTTGTATTCAATCCGTTATCAATACTTGTTTTGTATTTAACAGAAAAGCTTCCATCTTCATTTATTGAATAAACATTATCAAGTCTCGTTCCATCATTTCCAACATAATCATATCTTTCTAACATAGTTTTAACAGTTTCGTCTATTTCTTTTTCACTAGTATATTTAACAGGTTTTCCACTTTCTTTTTCTATTAAAGAACAAATTTGCTTTACTGCTTGTGGATTGTCTCTAAATCTTTTATCTAGGCCTTTTTCTTCTAATAGACTCATTATAAAATCTTTATAATCCATATTTTTTCTCCTTTTTCTTTTGATTTTTTAATACTTCGATATTTATTATTACATAAATTTATAAAAATTGCAATAAATTTCTCTCAATTTATTGAGAGTTTTTAAAATTAATATTTGATAGACTAAAAATAATTAATTTTAGGGAGTTTTATAATGGAATTTACAGATTTAATTGCAATTAAGATAAAAGAATTAATGAAGGAAAAGCATCTTTCTATTTATAAATTAGAATCATTAACAGGTGTATATACTTCTACTATATCACAATTTTTAACAAGAAAAACAAAAACTATAAGAATTGAAAATCTATTATACATTTGTGAAGGGCTTGGAATAACATTATCCGATTTTTTCGCTGATTCTCGTTTTGCTGAATCTGAAGCAAAAGGTTGGATAAAAAGAAATGAAAATTAATCTTATCAATTAAAATAATGTTATATTAAATCCCAGATTGTCAATTCAATGCGTTGACAATCTGGGAAAAATTTTAGCAAAAAATTAAATTTTTTCTCATCTTATTTTTTCAATTCTTCTAAGAACATATCATTTAGCATTTTAGGGTTTGCTTTTCCCTTTGTTTCCTTCATAGCTTGACCAACTAAAAATCCTAATGCTCTATCTTTTCCTGCTTTAAAGTCTATAATAGATTGTGGGTTGTTTTCTAATATTCTCATTACAACTTCTTTAATTGCACCTTCATCTGAAATTTGAATCCAACCTTTTTCCTCTATAATTTTTTGTGGGTCTCTTGGATTTTCAAATAATTCTTCTAATACTTTTTTACCAATTGCTGAGCTTATTGTTCCTTTTTCAATAAGCATAATCATTTTTGCAAGTTCTTCTGCTGTAAATGGTATTTGCTCTGGCTCTAATTCTTTTTCATTTAAAATTCTTGAAACATCTGATAATAACCAGTTTGCTACTGCTTTCGCATTACCGCATATTTCTAATGCTTTTTCAAATAAGTTAGACATATATTTTGATGCTGTTAGCATTCTTGAATCTTTTTCAGTTAATTTATATTCTTCTAAATATCTTTTCTTTCTGCTTTCTGGTAATTCTGGTAAGTTTTTGCGTATATTTTCTACATATTCATCAGATAATCTAATTGCTACTAAATCTGGCTCTGGAAAATATCTATAATCTTGTGCATCTTCTTTGTCCCTCATTGAAAATGTTTTTCCAGATACATCATCCCATCTTAGAGTTTCTTGGTTAATTTTTCCACCATTTTCTAATACTTCTATTTGTCTTTCTGCTTCATAATCTATTGCTCTTACAATTGACCTAAAAGAGTTCATATTTTTCATTTCTGTACGTGTTCCAAATTCTTTTGCTCCTTTTTTTCTAACAGAAACGTTAACATCTGCTCTTAAAGAGCCCTCTTGCATTTTACAATCTGATACTTCAATGTACTCTAAAATTGATTTGATTTTTCTTAAATAATTTTCTGCATCTCTGCTTGAACGCATATCTGGCTCAGATACTATTTCAATTAGTGGAACTCCTGCTCTATTTAAGTCTACTAAACTTCCGCTTCCAAATTCATTATGATTTAATTTTCCTGCATCTTCTTCTATGTGAATTCTAGTAATTCCAATTACTTTTTCTTCCCCATCTTCTTCAATAGTTACTTTTCCATTTGTGCAAAGTGGTTTATCAAATTGTGATATTTGATAAGATTTTGGAAGGTCTGGGTAAAAATAATTTTTTCTATCATTTTTGCTTTCTCTTGCAATTGTGCAATCTGTTGCTAAACCTGCTTTTACAGCATATTCTACTACTTTTTCATTTAAAACTGGAAGTGCACCTGGCATAGCCATACAAACAGGACAAGTATGTGTATTTGGCTCTGCACCAAATTCTGTAGGACAGCTACAAAAGATTTTTGTTTTTGTTGAAAGCTCTGCGTGTACTTCTAGTCCTATTACAATTTCATAATCTTCTTTCGACATATATTTATGTATGATATATTTATAAATATATCATTTTCTCCTTATATAATATTTAGGCTTTTAAAGGCTTTGCCTATAAACCTTTATCATTCTTTTAATTTAGTATTATACTTTTTTAAACTCTGGATTATATTTTTCTCTAAATTTAAACTCTTGCTCATAAGTATATGCTGCATTTAAAATAGTTTCTTCTGCAAATTTATTTCCAATTAATTGCATTCCTATTGGCATACCTTTACTATCTACACCACATGGAACTGAAATTCCAGGAAGACCTGCTATATTAACAGAAACAGTACATATATCTGCTAAATACATTTCTAGCGGGTTATTTGACCTTGTTCCTATTTCAAATGCTACTGTTGGTGATGTTGGTGTTAATAATACATCATATTTTTCAAAGGCTTTATCAAATTCTTTCTTTACTAATGTTCTAACTTGTTGTGCCTTTTTGTAATAAGCATCATAATAACCTGAAGAAAGTACATAAGTACCTAATATAATTCTTCTTTTAACTTCTGGTCCAAAGCCTTCGCTTCTAGAATTTCTATAAATATCTTTTAAACTTTCATAATTTTGTGTACGGTAGCCATAACGAATTCCATCAAATCTTCCTAAGTTAGAGCTTGCTTCAGCACAGGCAATAATGTAGTAAGTAGCAAGTGCATAGTCTGCAATATTTAATGAGCATTCTTCTACTGTTGCTCCAAGCTTTTTATATGTTTCAATAGCTTCATTTAATTTTTCTTTTACTTCTGGATTTATTCCTTCTCCAAAATATTCTTTTGGAAGTCCTATTTTTAAACCTTTTACATTGCCTTTTAAAGCTTTGGTATAATCTACTTTTTCTTTATTTACTGAGGTAGTATCTTTTTCATCATGTCCACTAATAACATTTAATAAAATTGCTACATCTGTTACGTCTTTTGTTATTGGCCCTATTTGGTCTAGTGATGATGCAAATGCTACTAAACCATATCTTGAAACCAAACCATAAGTTGGTTTTAAACCTACTACACCGCAAAAGCTAGAAGGCTGACGAATTGATCCACCTGTGTCTGAGCCAATAGCCCATGGCACCATATTTGATGCTACTGCTGCAGCACTTCCACCAGATGAACCTCCTGGTACTGTATTTAAGTTCCATGGATTTCTTGTCTTTTTAAAATATGAATATTCTGTAGAAGCACCCATAGCAAATTCATCCATATTTAGTTTTCCTAAATTTATCATATTTTCTGCTTCTATTTTCTCCATTATAGTTGCATTATATGGAGAAACGAAGTTTTCTAACATTCTTGAAGCACAAGTTGTTTTTATTCCTTTGGTACAAATATTATCTTTTATTCCTATTGGAATTCCTGCTAAGCTTCCTTTTATTTCTCCACTTTCCGCTTTTGCTTGTATGTTTTCTGCATTTTTTATTGCTTCATCTGTTATTGGAGTAATAAATGCTTGTACATCTTTTTCGTGCTTTTCTATATTATCTACATAAGCTTTTGTAATATCAGTAATTGTAAGCTCTTTTGCTTTTAATTTTTCTTGTAGCTCATGTACAGTTAATTTTGTAATTTCCATACTTTTTCCTTTCCTCATTTTAGATTTATTTTCTGCTTATATAAGGTTTTAATTTATAATGCTTTGAATTTTCTATCAAAATCAAATTTTATAACCTTAAATTTAACTACTGTATAACCTTTGGTATTTTGAACATATTTCTTTCTTTTTCTGGAGCATTTTGAAGTAATGCCTCATTATCTTCAAATACTTTAACTTCATCTTTTCTAAATACATTATAACTATCATTTTCACCAATAGTTTCACTTAAATTTTCTACTGGTGCCTTACTTACAATATTTGCAAAATTTAAAATGTCTTGCAAGTGTATTAAGTAAGTATCTATTTCTTCTTCTTTTAAATTTAAGTCTGCTAATTTTGCAATATGCAAAAGTTCTTCTCTAGATACTTGCATTTATTTACCCTCCTTATATTTTAGAAAGTTTTTTTTAAATTCATGTTACTATTATAACTACTTTTGGTAATAATTACAAGGTTTTTAAGTAGAAAAAGTTAAAAAAGGAATGTACTCGTTCGACTAAGATAAAAGACTAGAGTATACGACTCTAGTCTTTATTTGTAAATACTTTTACAAAATTTTATTTTCCATAATAGCTATCTAATAGAATTTTCTTTAATTCTTCTACTAATGGAAGTCTTGGGTTTGCAGTAGTACATTGATCTTCAAAAGCTCTATCTGCTAACATATCAACCTTACTTAGGAATTCCTTTTCTGCAATTCCTGCATCTTTAAATGATTTTGGAATATTTAATTCTGCATTCATTTTCTTAATTTCTTCAATTAAAGCATTTACTAATTCTTTAGTATCTTTTCCTTCTAACCCTAATTTTCTAGCAAGCTCGGCATATTTTTGGTCTGCTATGAAATATTCATATTTTGGGAAAGATACAAATTTAGTTGGCTTTTCGCTGTTATATTTAATAACATATGGTAATAAAATTGCATTTATTCTACCATGTGGCAAGTGGAACTCTGCTCCAATTTTGTGAGCAAGTGAGTGGTTTACACCTAAAAATGCATTTGTAAATGCCATACCTGCAATAGTGCTTGCATTGTGCATTTTTTCTCTTGCTATTCTATTGCTTCCATTGTTATATGCTTCTCTTAAATTTTGAACTACTAATTCAGCTGCTTTTTCAGCTAAACCATCTGTAAAGTCTGATGCCATATTAGAAACATAAGCTTCTATTGCGTGTGTTAAAACATCCATACCTGTATCTGCTGTAATTGTTTTTGGAAGACTCATTACTAGCTCTGGGTCTACTATTGCAACATCAGGTGTTAATTCATAATCTGCTAATGGATATTTTTTGTTTAACTTTTTGTCTGTAATAACTGCAAATGATGTTACTTCAGAACCTGTTCCTGAAGTTGTTGGAATAGCTACCATTTTTGTTTTTGTTCCTAATTTTGGAAATTTATATGTTCTTTTTCTAATGTCCATAAATTTTAGCTTCATACCTTCTGCATCTGCTTCTGGGTGCTCATAAAATAGCCACATTCCTTTTGCTGCATCTATTGGGCTTCCACCACCTAATGCAATAATAACATCAGGTTTGAATTCTCTCATTATTTCAACACCTTTATAAATTGTGTCAAATGATGGGTCTGACTCAACATCTGAAAAGATTTCAGAATGAACATACTCTTTTCTTTTTCTTAAATAATATAGAATTTTATCTACATATCCTAATTTAACCATTGATTCATCTGTTACTATGAAGGCTCTAGTGATGTCTGGCATTTTTTCTAGGTATTCAATAGCGCCTGCTTCAAAATATATTTTTTCAGGAATTTTAAACCATTGCATATTTACTCTCCTTTTTGCGACTCTTTTTATATTTATTAGATTAACTGATGATACGTTTGCTGTTGTTGAATTTCCACCAAAGGTTCCACAACCAAGTGTTAATGATGGCATATTTGTATTATAAATATCTCCAATTGCTCCATGTGTTGATGGTGAATTTACTATTATTCTTCCTACTTTTACTTTTTCTGAGAATTTTTGTATAGTTTCCTTATCTTCTGAATGAATTACTGCTGAATGTCCAAGACCTCCAAATTCAATTAATTTCTCAGCTAATTCAATTCCTTCATCTGAACTTTTTACAACATAATATGCAAGTACAGGGCTTAATTTTTCTTTTGAAAATGGATACTCAATTCCTACACCATTTTCTTTTAATACTAATACTTTTGTATCTTCTGGCACTTCTATTCCAGCACCTTTTGCAATATTATATGGGCTTTTTCCTACTATATCTGCATTTAATGCACATCCTTTTTCTGCCACAAACATACTATCTCTCAATTTTTTTGTTTGCTCTGCATTTAGGAAATAGCATCCTGCTTCTTTCATTAATTTTTCAAATTCTTTACTAATTTCTTTATCAACGATTACAGATTGTTCAGATGCACAAATCATACCATTATCAAACGATTTTGATAGTACCAAGTCATTTACAGATGTTTTTAAATTAGCTGTTTTATCTATATAGCAAGGTACATTTCCAGGTCCTACACCTAATGCTGGCTTTCCGCAAGAATATGCAGACCTTACCATTCCAGCTCCACCTGTTGCTAAAATCAAATTAACATCAGGATGATTCATTAAAGCTCTTGTTGCATCTATTGATGGGTGCTCAATCCATAAAATACAGTTTTTTGGTGCACCTGCTTTAACTGCTGCATCTCTTAATATTTTTGCTGCTGCAACACTACATTTTTGTGCATTTGGATGGAATCCAAAAATTATAACATTTCTTGTTTTTGCAGAAATTAATGATTTAAACATTGTTGTAGATGTTGGGTTTGTTACTGGTGTAACACCTGCAATTATTCCTATTGGCTCTGCAATTTCTTCATAACCTTCTTCTGAATTTTCAGAAATTACGCCAACAGTTTTATCATATTTAATACTATGGTATATATATTCTGTTGAAAACATATTCTTTGTAATTTTGTCTTCATAAATACCACGACCAGTTTCTTCAACTGCCATTTTTGCAAGCTCCATATGATGCTCTAGTCCTGCCATAGCCATTTGTTTTACAATGTAGTCTACTTGCTCTTGATTTAGCTCCATATACTCTTCAGATGCTTTTTTGGCTTTTTTAACTAAATCGTCTATCATTTCTTCAATTTGCTTTTTTTCTTCCTCAGTTATTTCTTTTGCCATTTAACTTTCCTCCTTTAAAACATTTCCCAATAATAACATTCTATTAATGTTACTTACTTGTTTAAGTGTTTATAGCCAATAATTTATTTACAATTTTTTCTTTAGTATTTCCATCTTTGCGATATTATATACTATTCATTTTTGAATGTAAAGAAATTTTTTGCTTGAAAAAAAAGCGACCAAAATCTAAATTGATTCCGGTCGCTTTTATGTGGGGACATTAGTGGGTGTCAATAGTTAATAAAAGACTTGTCACAATACAAATCATAGCAGATATTCCTGACCAAAGGGCAAAATTGCCATTTATAGTAAATGTCAAAAACAGAAAAGCGATGAATGCTACGAATGATATAAGCATCACCCATTCTGCCATTACTTTAAGTCCCCTACTTAATTTCTTTGTCATTTGTGTTTCCTCCTAAAATTTTTTTACTTTGCTTTAATGTCTCATGCTGAAAACATGAAGGTTTGCTATATGGTAATTACCATATATACTATATTATAGCACAAATATATATATAAAGCAAACGTTTGTTAGTTTATTTTGTTTATGTTTGTAACAAAAGTGTAACAAAAGTGTAATGGTATTGTCATACTATTTTGTCATATTCTGTTGTATAATAGTATCCAGAAAAATACTAAGGAGAAATGTTTTTTAAATGAATGTTGAAGCTGAATTAAAAAAGGATGGAATTGAAATAGTTGGAAGACTAGACACTCTAAGCGTTAATTCACTTGCTAAAAGTGTTTCTGATAAAATTTGCAAAGCTTTTCCTAAAGCTCACTTTAATGCTGGGCAATTATTTATTGAGCTTTCTAGAATTCCAATGTATTTAGCAGATATGCCTGATGGTTTTGCAGAAGCAACATATTTTTACAAAAATTCTTCTATTTATTTTAAGCAAGGTGTACCTTTAGATGAGCTTGAAAAATATGCTATACATGAGTTTATTCATTACTTGCAAGAAGTAAAAGATAATAAAGGTAATTTATTCCGTTTAGGACTTTGTGATTATACAGAATTTAAAACTTATGGAATGGCTTTAAATGAGGGTGCTGTTCAACTTGCAACTGCTAAAGTTTTAGGTTACAAGCAAGAGATTGTAAAATATTATGATATTTCTTTACCTACAGATAGTCCTAACTGCTATCCACTTCTTTGTAATTTGGTAAAACAGCTTGCTTATTTAATTGGTGATGAATTATTACAAGACAGCACATTATTCAGTACAGATGCATTTAAAGAAGAAGCAATTAGACTTTGTGGCAGAAAAGAATTTTTAAAAATACAAGAAAATTTAGATAAAATTTTAAATATAGAAGAAAAAATTATCAAGTTAAATAATCGTTTAGTTGAAGATGATTGTGAAGGTACTAAAGCTCAAAAGATTGGTATTAAAATTGCAAGTTACAAAGAAGAATTAAAGAAAACTTTTATTTTAACACAAGACCTTATCTTTTCTTCATACTTTAATCAAGAATTTAATAATTTAACAACTACACAAGATATTGAAGTTTACCGTACAAAATTATATGCTTACCAAAATTATATTGGTATTACTGATAATTACTTTGATTATAGTAATTATTACATTGATAAAATGGCAGCATTAGAGGAGCGCTATGAGGCAATTATAAATAATGTTTCATTAACTGTTGTTAAAGAATCTAAACTTGCTAATTTGTTTAAAGTTTTGAGAAATATTTTCTCTTGGAATAAAGAAAAAGAGAAAGAATAAAATAAATATATATTTACATTATTTTAAATTTTTACATAATTAATATTATAAAATTAAAGTCATGTACTTTTTAGCACATGACTTTTTTCTTAATATATTCTTCTATTTTTTTAGATGCTTCTCTACCATCTTTTGCAGCCCATGCAACAGTTGATGTTGTTCCCACTAAGTCTCCTCCTGCAAAAATATTAGTTTCTTCTATTTGGTAATTTTCATTTACTTCTAAATATTTTTTCTTTGTGCTAGGAAGTTTCTCATTTTCTAATATTCCTAATTCTACCTTTGCACCTACTGCCATTACTACATAATCCATATTCATTATATAATTGCTTCCTTCTATATCTACTGGTACTTTTCTATTTTCTCCTTCTTTTTGTACAAGCTCTGTTTTTATACATTCTATTTTTTCTACTTTACCATTTCCTAATATCTTTGTAATGTTATTTTGGAATAAAAATTCTATTCCTTCTTTTTTTGCATCTGCAATTTCTTTAACTTCTGCTGGCATTTCCGCTTCTGACCTTCTATATATTACAACTACTCTTTTAGCTCCTAATCTTTTAATTGTTCTTGCACAATCCATTGCAACATTTCCGCCACCAATTACTGCTACACTTTTATTTTGGTAGTTTGGATGGCAATTTAGTTCAAGTAAAGTATTTCCGCCATATACGCCTTCTAAATCTTCACCTTCTATTACCATTTTTCTAGGTATATTTGCACCAAATGCTAAAAATACGGCATTATAGTTTTGACTTAAATCTTTTAATGAAAGATTTTTACCTAATTCTTTATTATATTCTACTTTTATGCCTTGCTCTATAATTGCATTTATTGTTTTTTCTACTATACTTTTGTCTAATCTAAAGTCTGGTATTCCATGGCTTAAAATTCCACCAAGTTTATCGTATTTTTCATATATGGTAACTTCTGCACCTTTTCTTGCTAAAAAGCTACTACAAGTAAGCCCTGCAGGGCCTCCACCTACGACTGCAATTTTCTTGCCTTTCAAGGTTTTAATTCTACAATTTACAGTATTTTGAGTATTTTCTTTTTTTTCAACATGTTCACTTTTTGGGTTGTGTTCGTCACTTCCAATGCCATCTTTGTAATACCCTTTTTCTAAAGCATTATCAAATATGTAACTTTCTATTTTTCCTATGCTAACTGGTTTACCCTTTATACCTCTTACACAGCTTCCTTCACATTGTTTTTGATGTGGACATATTCTTCCACAAATACTACCTAAAACTGTTGTCTCTGATAAAACTCTATATGCTTCTTCTAAATTTCCTTCTTTTGCTAACTTAATGAATGTTGGTATATCATTTGATAATGGGCATCCATTTTTACTACATGGCTTTGCTGTGCAATTTAGGCAATATTTTATTTCTTCTTGTATCTTTTCAATTTCTACTTTATTCACATTTATTTCTTGTTTTTCACTCATCTTTGCTTCCTCTTTGTATATTTAATTAATTTAATACTAATACTTTTTGCTATTTATAATTTATATAACTATATTTTTCTTATAATATTATTTAACATTCAATTCATTATACTTTTTAACTACTTCTTTTAAATCTTTCCAAAAGTCAATTTTCTTTGCTTCATCTCTTAAAAGTGCTGCTGGGTGCCATGTTGGCATATAATAAATTTCTTTTTTCTCTATCCATTTTCCTCTTGCTGATGTTATTCCATATTCTTTTCCTAATATATTTTTTAAAGCAGTACTTCCTAATAATACTATAATTTTAGGTTTTACTAACATTACTTGATTTCTTAAATATTCTAAGCAAGCCTCAGCTTCATCATCTTCTGGCACACGGTTATTAGGTGGTCTACATTTTACAATATTTGCAATATATACTTCTTCTCTTTTTATTCCTAGTCCTTGAAATGCCTTATTCATAAGCTGACCTGCTTTGCCAACAAACGGTAAACCTTGTGCATCTTCATCTGCACCAGGACCTTCTCCTATAAACATTATATCTGCTTCTTTATTACCTTCTCCAAATACTATGTTATGCCTGCCTTCGCATAACTTACATTTAGTGCAATCTTTAATACTATTTTCTAATTCTTCCCACATAGCTACCTCTTTTTACTCCACACAATTTTCTAATAATTCAATTTTTATTTCTTTTTCTGTATCTATCTTCGCCATTGTTCCTATTGGAATTACTGTCTTTTTATCTATGTGACCAAAGTTATCTGATTTTATAATTGGGAAATTATATTCACCCTCTAAGGTATCTAATAAAATTTGTTCTATAGAAATTGAGCCATCATAATTTCCAAGCCATATTCCTTTTATTTTATCAAACACACCATTTTGCTTCATGTTATATAAATGATTACTTACTAGAGCTGGTGGTGTTTCTAAAAATAATTCTTCTAAAAATAAAATTTTATCTGTAAAGTCAATTTGATATTTACCACTTGACATTTGAGATACTAAACTTAAATTTCCACCTACTAAAATGCCTTTAGCTTTTCCTTCTTTTATTGTTTTATATTCTTCGCTTGCTTCTCCAATGCTAAGCCCTGCTTCGTAAAATCTTTTCATTACTTCTTTGTAGCCATATTCTGTTTGCCAAGATGTTAGTGCTTTAAATGTTGGTCCATGAAATGTTACTAAACCAGTTTTGTTATAAATTACATTTAATAATGATGTAGAATCGCTAAAACCACAAACAATTTTAGGTTGATATTTTATTTTGTCATAGTCTATATAATCAAATGTGCTATTTGAATTGAAGCCACCACTAATGCAAAAGATAGCCTTTACTTCTGGGTCTTGGAATAAATTATTTATGTCTTGTGCTTTTTCTTTTGCAGTAGCACCATAGCCTAATGTATTAATTAAAGCATACTTACCAATTTTTACTTTGAAGCCTGAACTTTCCATTAAACAAATTGACCTATTTATTATTTCTAAATCTTCTTTTGTTATCACATCTGATGGAGAAATTAAACCTATTGTGTCTCCTTTTTTTAATCTTTGTGGTATCATAATTAAATCCTTTCTAATTTAAAGATTTCATTTATATTAAATGTATCATACTTCTTAATTTAACGCAATTATTGCCGCATTTCTTCCTGAGTTCTCTTTATCTACCCTATATGAATGAAATTTGTCACTATGGCATACTGTGCAAATATTGCTATCTACTATATTTTCTTCTTTTAGCTCCATTTCTTTTAATAAGCATACATTTATTTTTGTTGTATCTATAAAATATTTTTGCTTTTGCTCTTTTATTTCACCCTTTTTTATAATTTCTGAAATTTCACTTAAATTTTTATACTTTTGATAGAATAATTCTTTTACATCTTCGTCTACTTCAAAGCAACAACTTTTAATGCATGGGCAAATGCAACATATAATGTTTTCTGGTTTGTTTCCATACTCTGTAATTATTTTCTTTACTGCATTTTTACATATTCCAGCAAGTGTTCCTTTCCAACCAGAATGCACGCTTCCTACTACTTTTTTTACTGGGTCATAGAACAAAAGTGAGGTGCAGTCTGCTGACGTAGTTAATAAAACTAATTCTTTTTGGTTTGTAAGTATTCCGTCTACATTATCTAGCGCTTTTTGATGATTTGTTACTTCTTCAAATTCAATATCTGTATTTTCTATATAATTTATATCATTTTGTATTATATCATTTTTTAATGTTTTTTGTTTAATTTTCTCCTCTTCTAGAGGTACTTTATATATTGTTTCTACTATGTCTGTGTGAGTTTGATGTGGTTTTATTACATTTTGAGTTTTCAGGTTTAAGACATTACAAATTTTTTTATAGCTTTCCTGTAGTTTTTCATTATTTTTATAACTTGGTGAGAAGTCTAAATTTCCATTACTTCTTAGAGTATAGCAATGTGTAATTTCTGGGTATTCTAGTAGTTTTTTAAATTGCATATATTGTATATTATCTTTTTTAAAACATACTAATTTTTCATCTTCCCAAATTTTCATTTAGATTTCATTCCTTTCTAACTTTACTTGTAGAATTACTAATTTCACATATTTAAATCATATCGTCTATAAATCTCAGTGCCATGTAAAATCCACACCACCTTATAAACCGCAAGACAAACCTAAATTCCACTATCTTTTGAAATATATCTATAACTATTTTGCGATACTTGATTAAACTTACAAATTGCTTTGTATTGGCAGTAATCGCATCCAGTTGCTTTGCTTTGTACATTATAGTATGGCTCGATTGGAATGCTTCCATTTAAAATTTCACTCGAAATTTGTTTTATT
This sequence comes from uncultured Clostridia bacterium, assembly GCA_947630185.1. Taxonomy (GTDB): domain Bacteria; phylum Bacillota; class Clostridia; order TANB77; family CAG-508; genus CAG-273. Next base: position 24,348 of record CANRGT010000004.1, read on the forward strand.
GTTTTTTCAATATATACTTGTAAATCTTCAAATTGCTTCCTACTAATATTTCTATCATTTTTGCCTACATCACCTGATTTTAGTATGCTTGCATCTATTATATTTGACTTTCCACCAGTCTTTTCTAAATTCGTATCCATCTTTTTAACAATATTACTATCTGCTAAAATAAGTCCTTGCATTTTAAATTGTTTTCTAAGTTCTGATTCTATAATTTCTTGATTTTCCTCAGGTTCTCTTGATATATTTTTTCCAACTAAGGTAAGGTATAATGCTCCTGCTGGCATATAACCTTTATTTTTACAAGCTACATCTAAGTATGTTAAAAGCTGTAATTGTAATCCGCCACGCACCTCATTTAAATTTATATTGTGAGGAGTTGATTTATAGTCTATAATTCTTATGTAACTTCCGTCTGGCATTTTTGCTATATCAATTCTATCAATTTTTCCTACAATTTCTACTTTTTTACCATCTTCTAGCTCGAAAATTATTGGCAAGTATTCTTTTCCTTCTCCAAATTCTACCTCATGCCCTACTAATTCAAATTCGCTGTATTTAAGCCCTTCTACAATATACCACATTGATTGTGTAATTGCTCTTGATAATCTTCTTGCTACTGCCCTATATTTTGGAATACTATTAAATATTTCATATTGCTTTAATGCTAGTTTTTCTTCTATTACTTCTTCTGTAATCTTTTTTGCTTCTTCTTTTTCTAGACTTTTTACAGATATATTTCTTTCTTCCAAAACTTCAAAAAATCTGTCTATTACTTCATGCATGAAGCTTCCAGTGTCGAAGCTTTCTATCTTAAAATCTCTTTTTTCTTTTAATTTTAATCCATAATTTAAATAATATGAAAATGGACAAGCTCTATATTTTTCTAAGCGAGATACACTTGTTTTTAAGGTATCGCCATATAATTTTTGTAAATTACTTTTTTCTATTTTTTCAGGTATATTTTTATATTCCAAAGCTTTTAAGGAACTTTCTAATTTTTCCTTATCATGTAACTCGTAATATTTATATACTTCAAACCATATAGGCTCTATTTCTTCTCCATTTTTATATTCTCTTAGTTTTACTAATAATTCATCAAATGTAGTGTTATCTAGCAAAATACTACTTTCTCTTTTTACAACATCACTTGTCTCTTTTAAGTTAGGAAAAATGCGTTTAATTTTATTTACTAGAATAGATGGTCTTAAAGAGCCACCATCTGAATCCGAAGATAAGTATGATAAGAATAGCTTTTCCTCAGCTGTTCCAAATGCTTTATATATATTGAAATTATCATCATATAATTGTTCTAATGTTGTTTTTGCAAGCTCTATTCCTTGTTCTTTTAATGTTCTTCTATCTTCATCATCTAGAAATCCCTCATCTTTTATTGCCTGTGGGAAACTTCCATCATTTAATCCTATTAAAAATGCTACTCTAACTTTATGTGTTCTTGAACGATCTATATCTCCTATTACTACTTGGTCTGCGGTTGCTGGAATTGTACCTAAATCACTTTGTGAAAATCCCATTTTTAAAATTTTGCTATATCTTTCAAAAGTTACTACCTTTTCGCCTAATACTAACACTATTTCATCAAGTAAATCTATTAAAATTTTTAAGCTGGTTTCATATTCTTTTGCAATTTCTAAATTGTTTGTTTCTTTTAAATATTGCACCTTTTCATTTAATTTTTGCTCTATATTGTTTTCCTTTAAAAATTCATATATTCCTCTTGTTATTTCCTTTACTGTCTTGTAGCCTGCTAAATTATTTTTAAATTTTAGTAATGGTGAAACTATTTTTTCCTTTGCATATAATATTTTTTGCTTTTCTTCGTCAGTTTCATCATAGAATTTCCACTCTTTTGCATACCATTTTGAGCCTTTTATTCCCCATTTTATGCAGTAGTTTTCTAATAAAGAAATATCATAATTATCTAACTCAAAAAAGCCAGTTTTAATAAGCCCAAACATTGCTTCATAAGACCAGTTCTTTGCAAATATTTCAAGTAAAGATAACACTAGCTTTACTAATAAATTTGAACTTAAATCCTTTTTTTCATCAATAAAAACTGGAATTTGATACTTGTTAAAAATTGCTTTTGCTAGGCTTGAGTATGTGGTTATATCTTTTGTGATAACTGCAATATCTTCATACCTATATCCTTGCTTTGCAAGCTTTGTTATTTGAATTGCTACTTCTTCTATTTCTGAATATGGGTTATTTGCTAAGAATAAAGAAATGTTTTCTATTTTGTCTTGATACGGCTTGTAATATGGTTCTCTCATGCTTTTTACTAAGTATGCAAGCTCACCAGTTTTAAATCTTTTTTCTTCTAATAAACGAATTGGCTCTTCAATTTCTATTTGTTCTTCTCTTGCAATATTTAAAATTCTATTTGCAGTTTGTTTATTTGCATAAAAAATATCAATATCTGGATTTGTATTTTCATTTAAATTATCTGCACAAATTGTTATTGTTACTTTGTGAGATATTTTCATTAGCTTTCTTAAAATTTCATATTCTTGCAAAGTGAAGCCTGCAAATTCGTCTATGTATATATCACAGTTATAGAACTCTTTTGAGCTTTCTAGCTTTTCAGCAAGAAGATTCAAATTATCGTTTTCATCAAGGTACTGTGTTTCAATTTGATTTGTATAAAGCTCATAAAGATTTGTAATATCTTTTAGCTTTGTTTGCAAATATTTATTTTTAGTTTCATCACATACCTCTTTTAGCTTTTCTACTGAAACTTGATGCTTTTTAAGCTCTGTTAACTGCCTTCCTATCATCTCTACATTTTCGTCTGTTTTGCCTAAGAAAGCAAAGTCATTTTTTTGTGTTAAAAGTATGTGGTCAATTAGCATTGCTCTTCCTGAACTAGATAAATGCTTTCTTGTCTTTCCACCTACTTCATTTAATATTCTATATGCCATACGAGCAAATGTAATTACTTCTGCTTTTAATATACTATTGGAAGGAGAAGTTTCTAACAACTTTTTTTCTGCTGTAAAAGAGAACTGTTCTGGTGTAATTATTTTAATTTGATGAGTAGTGTTTTCTTTTATTTTTTCTTGCACTTGCTCAAATACATAGCTACTTTTTCCTGTTCCTACTGTTCCATATATGATTTGTAAACTCACTAATTTTTCCTCCTTCTAATTGTATTTTTCCTATGTTTATTTTGCTTTATCTTTTATTTAATTTTTCTATTACTTTATATAAATTCTAAAATCTTTATGCATTTTATATCTTCTTTATTATTAGTCTTTTTTAAGCTTCCCTTTTCCAGTAAAATAAATATTGTTGTGCAAGACCTGCTAGATTCCCATACTTTTCTTTTGCTAAACTTTCTATTTGCTCTCTTTTTAATTTACTTTCTTCTGGTAAATTAAAATATAGCTCATTCATTACTCTTCTTACCCAAACATCAACTGGAAATACATCTAAACATTTTAAAGTAGAAAATAGCATTATACAATCTGCTACTTTTGGCCCTACGCCAGGAAGTGTTAAAAGTATTTCTTTAATAACTTTACTATCTTTTTCTTTTGATAGCTTATCTAAATCTACTTCTTTATTAAGAATAAGCTTTGTGGTTTGATAAACTCTTTCATCTCTAAAGCCTAAGCCTAATCTCCTTAAATCTTCTACTTTTGCCTTTGCTAGTTGTTCTTTTGTTGGGAAACTATAATATTTTTTTCCATTCCATTTAATTTCTGTTCCGTATTCTTTAGATATTCTCTCAATTATTCCTTTAATTCTTGGAATATTGTTGTTTGCAGAAATTATAAATGAAATTATGGTTTCCCATAAATCTTGGTTTAAAAGCCTTATTCCGCTTCCATATTCTATACTATTTTTAAGTGGCTCATCTACTTTTCTTAAAGTCTCTTTTATTTTTTCATAATCTCTTTCTAAATCAAAATACTTATTTACAGTTTCTTTAATATCGTTCTCACAAATGCCTTTAAATACAATATTTTCGCCATCGATTTTTACATTTAAAACATTATTCTTAAAAACACCTGTGTAGCTTTTATCTTCTTCTTCATTCCATCTAAAGCATTGTCCACATTCAAATATGGCTTTTAGTTCAAATGTAGGTATTTTTTTCATTATATATGTTTGTTCTTCCATTGTTTTAATGCTCCTATTTTAAGTTATATTTTATATATTAAAGCAGTTTTAATTTCAATTTAAGTATATCTATTTTAATTTGTTTTTCATCTCTATAATTAGTATTATACTATATTTTATTTACCTTGTATAGATTCTAAATTATTTTGTTTTTTATAATTTCATTTAAATATGCATTTAATCGTATAAATTACATTTACTTTATATAATTGCATTTAACTTTTCACTTGGCGATTACAATTAATGAAAAAAATTTTTTATTAAACCGTTTTAATTATTATAAATATATGATATTATTTTCATATAAAATAAAATACTAATGAGGGAATTTTATGGATGCAAAAGATTTAAGAAATCTATTAGAAAAATCAAATAATAAATTAAGTGTATTTGCAAACGCTAAAACATTAAGTAAATACAATTTTACTATTAATGAGCTTTGCTCATTAGTGAGCGATTTTTTAGATGATAATGAAAAATATCAGCTATTTAGCTATCCTCATTTTCAAGAGGCTGGTGATATGGTACGAGCATACATAGCTTTTCTTATATCTGATGATAATTTAAAACTTCAAATGTTAAACAATGATGCTATAACAGGCGATTTTCAAAGTCATTATATAAGGACCATTATAGATGGCTTAAGCGATAGCAGTAAAAAGCAATTATTATATAATACAAAACTTTTAGTAAAATGTAAACTTGATAAGTCTGACATACCAGAAATTATTGGGAGTTTAAGTGAAGAAACAAGAAAGCAAGTATTAAGTGACAAAAAATTAATTTCATATACACTTGGAGTTAGCAATTTTGGTGTTGCTAAGTTAGCACTTACATTATCAAATGAAAAAGATAAATTAAAAATCGCCGAAGATTATGAATTACCACAATATCAAAAGGTAGAAATTATATTAACTATTAGTGACCAAACTAAAACTGCTATATTATTAGAAAAAAATAATTTTAATAACTATGATATAATTTCAATCTTAACTTCAATGGACTCAAAAGCATTAAATGATTTTCTTGCTAATCATAAAGATTTTTGTATTAAAAATGATATTCCTCTATATAAAATCACAAGTAGTTTAAGTGCTGAGAAACAGAAATTATTTATAGAAAATTTAGAAAATATGCAGTTAACTGAGTCAGAAAAAAAAGAAATCTTAGCTACTTTAGAACAAGAAGTTAAAGATAGCATAGATACTTCTGCCTTTCCTAAAGAGTACATTGCAGCACTAAATATGAATTCTACCCAATATGTAGATAAAATTGATATAGATTTAAATGGAAATTTAGAAGATTATCGTGGATTAGATAATTTAATTGCAATAAACCCTGAGCAATTTAATGAAGAGCAAAAAGCTAAGCTTATGAGATTATGCGATATTTGTCCAAATATGAAAATATTTAGTTCTTTAGATTATACGCCTCAATCATCTAGTACTTTACCTAATCTTGATTTTGCTTCAAATGTTCAAGACTATATAAATGCTGATAAATGGATTACTAATTTAATTGATAGTATAGACCCTAAATATTCTGATGCACAAAAAATTGCTATAATAGATAATGCTATTGGTAAAAAAATAAGTTACAGTCCAGATTTTGATACAGAAGTATTTGATTCTGATGATTGTAGAGCGATGTGGAAGATTATAAATTCTGGTTATGGTGTATGTAATGGAATATCAAGAGTAGAACAATACATTTTTAGTAAATTAGGAATTGAAAGTGAAATTATAGGCACCGGCACACATGCATTTTTAAAATTTACAGATATTGAAGTTCCACTTGCAAATGGGGAAATTGTTAGAGGTAATACAATATTAGACCCAACTTGGAATTTAACAGCACATAGATTTGGTGGAAGACCTTTTAATTTCTTTGTTAGTTATGATGAAATTAGAAAACATGATATTGATGTAAATGGAGTAGACCACCATAGCCATGAAAATGATGAGCAATTGAAGGATGCTACTTTAAATTTAGATGTACCTAGTTTAAGGAAATTATTTACAAGTGTCGGATTAGCAGATAAAGATGGAAATTTTCCTATTGTAAGCTTACTAGATAAATCTAAAGCTTTACATGAGCTTTATGCAGAAAATAACCCCGAAGAAGATATTATCAAGCATTTTTCACTTATTGCAGATACTTGTCCTGAATTTGCTACATGTCAAAACTCAACTATGTCTATTTTATCAGATTTACTTTCAAATGATGCATTAGACTTTAACAAATGCGTTGTAAATAGAGTTTATAAAAAATCTGATGAGCAAAAAGCTCCAGTTGTATATGTTTATGCTTCTTCAGAAAAAATGGGTAAAAAATTTTACTTTGCTGATAAGGATAGTGGTCAATTTGTAGAATTAACACCCGAAGAATTTACAAATACTTTTGAGTGTTATGAAAAAGATTTAGAAAAACATGATGGCAAAAGACCATGGGAGTATGATGAACAAGAAAATGAGCAAATAAATTTAGCTACAAGTTCTGGCACTGTGGCTAAAGACAAATTAAAACCAGATGAAGCAACTCTGTCAAATGGAAAAGCCCCTAATGAAAATAGTTACTTTAATAGTAAAACTGAAGAAAAAGGAGAAGAAAGATGAATATTATAAAAAGAATATTTTTATTTTTTAAAAATCTTTTGTTTAAGCAAGAAGATATTAAAATGATAGAAAAGCCTAAAGAAGAATATACGGAATTAGCAAATAATAAAGATAACTTTATTAACTCGTTAAAAATAAATGAAGTTAAGAAGAAAAAGAAAAAAGTAGAAACTCTAGTTTGCGATGGAGATGGGCTAGGAATACAAGGAGGCATACGCTCCTAGTATTCCTTTTTATTATTATCTTCTATATATTTATTTACTTCAAAATAGAACTCTACACCATTTTCCTTATTTAAAGCCCCATAGGCATTTGCATAATTTGTTTGAATTGCCTTTACAAGTGCAAGTCCTATTCCAGTTCCTCCATCTTCCCTATTTCTTGACTCATCAATTTTATAGAACCTACCCCATATTCTCTCTAAATCTTCTTCAGATATTTGTTTTCCTGTGTTATAAATTGACATTTTTATTTTTTCTTCTTTTTCTTCAATAGTAATTTTTATTTGCTTTTTGCCGTCTACTTCTTCTGCATGTTTTATTGCATTTGTAAAATAATTTGTTACCACTTGGTCTATGTAAAAATCATCTGCATATGCAAAAACTTGCTCTTTTGCATCAAATACAACTTCTATTTGCTTTTCTTTAAGCATAACATCACATTTTCTAATAACTTCTTTTGTTAGTTCTACTAAATTAAATTTACTATCATTAAATTCTCTTTTTCCATATTCTAGCTTCATAAGCTCTAAAAGCTGTTTTACTAACTTATCCATTTTGTTTGATTCATCTAAAATTACTTCAGCATAAAATTTTCTAGATTCTTCATCTGTATTTACATTTTCAAGTAATCCCTCTGCATAACCTTGAATTAAAGCTATTGGAGTTTTAAGTTCATGTGATACATCTGAAATAAATTGTTTACGCATTTCATCAATTTTAGATTTTTCCTCAATATCTTTTTCTAGTTCTAAATTGTTTTCTCTTAATTGTTCAATCGTTGTTTCTAGCTTATCAGACATGGTATTTATATTTTTGCCAAGTTCATTTATTTCATCATCTGAATCTGTAATTCGGTATTTCTGGCTAAAATCTAATTTTGAAACTTTTTTGGTTATGTCATTTAATTGCAAAATTGGGGCTGTAAATTTTCTAGAAATAAAAGATGCAATAAATGATGATAATATAATTGTTAAAATTCCTATACAAAATAAAGTAGTATTTGAAATTCTAACACTTTCTTCTATTGGGGCAATTGGCATTCTTATGTATAAATTGTAGTCATTAACTAGCGTTGCTGTTAATAAAATATAATTTGAATTATTGCTATTATCCATTATTGTAGTTATTTCAATTTCTTTATCTTTGTAAATAGTATTAGTTCTACTAAATTTTCCTTTTAATTCAGCTAAATTGGTTATTTGGTTTATGTTGTCTAAAAAATCTCTATCTGTTGAAAATAGTATTAAATTTGTATCTGCTTTTATTAAAATATCAAAGTTATTTCTATATGCTATTTTTCTTATTTCGGTTTCTAAGTTATATTCTAGTGATGGCTCTGCGTAATAATCATTTATTCGTTTATATGCTTCCTTGATTGCCTTTGTTTTACTATACATATAGAAATTTTCTAACACCAAGTTATTTATAATTACAAGGCACAAAACTAAAAACATTATGATAACACATAATGTAAAAAACACCCTTACTCTTACTGATTTTAGTTTTTCTTTTAATTTTTTCATTTTTCCTCTTTCTATTTTCCTTTATATTGTACTATTCTTATGCTATTTTTATAATTTATTTTGTGATTGATTTATAACCCTTATTTTAGTAAAACTACTTAATTTCAAACTTGTAGCCAATTCCTCTCATGGTTTCAATATACTTTCCTTTTTTACCTAGTTTATGTCTTATTTTCTTTATGTGGCTATCAATAGTTCTTGAATCTCCATAATAGTCATAGTTCCATACATTGTTTAATATTTTATCTCTTGATAAAGCAATATTTTCATTATCTACTAAATACTTTAATAGCTCGTATTCTCTTAGGCTCATGTCTACTTGCTTGCCATCTACTTTTACAGTTCTTCCTTCTGGATCTATTACAATTCCCCCATAGTCTTTTGTTTCGTTTTTATCTCCAGAAGTTCTTTTTAAAATAGCTTCTACTCTTGCGACTAAAATCTTTGGGCTAAATGGCTTGGAAATATATTCATCTACACCTAATTCAAAACCAAATAATTCATCTTGTTCTTCGCCTCTTGCTGTAAGCATTACAATAGGAACTTTCGAGGTTTGTCTAATTTGACGAAGCACAGACCAACCATCTAACTTTGGCATCATAACATCTAATAAAATCAAGTTTATCTTACTTGAATTTTCTTCATATACTTTTAATGCTTGTTCTCCGTCTTCTGCTTCTAGTATATTATAACCTTTTTGCAATAAAAAGTCTTTAATTAATTTTCTCATTCTTGATTCATCATCTACAACTAATATGGTACTATTATTCATATTGTTCCTCCTTGTAATTTTACTTTTAATTATTACATATTGTTTAATGTAAATTCTATATTATTATACATTATATATTGGCTTTATGTCTATATTGTGAACAGAAGTTAAACAATATATTTAATTTCATTATTTGGAAAATACTTTCTCATTAAATCTCTTAAAAATATTTCCGCCTCTTCTCTTACTTCTCTGTTATAGGTATATTTGCCTTTTCCTCTACCAGTCATAATGTTTGGATTATATAAATTTAGTAAAGTTGGAAATGCTTCTTCGTTTATTTTTCTATGAATGTAACTATAAGTCATAAATATAAGTTCAAAGAAAGCAACCTTTTTTACTTTTTCACTTAAATTTTCAGCTAAATATTGTACTAGTTCAGTATATTTTTCTCTCCAATCTTCTACTAGAATAATTGGTGCTATTAGAATTCCTATAGGATAATCTGCATCGCATAATTTATTTATTGCTTGAACTCTTTTTTCAAGTGGAGATGTTCCTATTTCAACAGTTCTTACTATTTCTTTTGGATTTATGCTCATTCGCACTATTATTTTTCCTTTATGGTTTAAAGGAAGTATTGGGTCTACCATATCGAATTTAGTTGGAAATGTTAGAAATCCTTTTGGATTTTCTACGAAGTTTTCTATTGTCCAATTTAAGTTTCCTGTAATTGTATTTTCTAAGATTAAATCACTATTACTTCCTATTTCTAATACTAAATCTTTTTCGCTTTGGTTTGCTACTCTCTTAATTTTATCTAACATTTGCTCACGATTAACAAATAACCTTAAATATGCACATTTGTTATAATTACATACTAAGTAGCAGTATAAGCACATTGCTATACAGCCTGATGAAGTGTATGGCACTAGAAAGTCTGAAATTTTGTGTTCTGTGGAATGCTCATTTTTAACATTATTCCATTTTCCTTTTCCCTTATCTTGATTTGGTACAAAGTTATGCGTTTTACGTATTCCTATTATCAAATTTTGTTTCATATTAGGAAATTCACTATTTGATTTTTTTCTCATTTCTTCTATATTGTTATGATTTGCAATTTCTATGCATGGAATTCCTTTCTCTCTATATCTTGTAAGTAGCTCTTTTCCAAGCTCATAATTTTCACTTTCTTTTTCATAATATACTGATTTAGGCAAGAACATAAGTATTCTCCTTTTCGTTTTTTACTTATATTCTTGCCCATTTTAAGTTTATTATTCGATTATATATTAATTCTTTACTATTATTCTAACACACGCATAGAGATTTGTCTTACTTCTATTTCAATTTTTTATTTATCTTTTACCTTTTTCCAATAAGTGCTTTAATTTTTATTCCTTGCTCACTAAACATTTTTTCATGTTCTGTTTCAATGTTTTCAAAACTCTCCCAGAAATTTTCTTCACTTTTTAAATCTCTTGTTATTTTTTCTATTTTAAAACCTGTATTTTCAAAATAGTGTACGCTTTCTTCAAACAAATTACTGTCATCTGTTTTAAAATATATTTTTCCTTCTGGCTTTAAAAATTCTTTGTAATGTTCAAGTTGCCTTGTATATGTAAGTCTTTTTTTGTGATGTTTTCCTCTTGGCCATGGATTACAAAAGTTAATATATATTCCATCAACTTCATCTTTTTCTGATAATATTAGTAAAATTCTTTCTATATCAAATCTAGTTAAAATTACATTGTCTATGTCTTTTTGAGTTTCTTTGTAAGCTTCTTCTACTTTTCTTTTTGCTAAGCCTAGCATAGGGTCTACTAAATCTATTGCTATATAATTGTTTTCTGGATGTTTTAGAGCCATTTGCGATATAAATGCCCCTTTACCACATCCTAATTCTACAAATAATGGATTTTCTGGTCTTGAAAATTCTTTTCTCCAGTTTCCTTTAATTTCTTCTGGATGCTCTCTATAAAAAGCACTTTCTTCTAGCTCTTTTCTTGCCCATGGTTTATATCTTATTCTCATTTATTTTTACCATTCTTTCTAGTTGTCTTTAAATTATTATTTAACTTTTAATAGAAGTTTTAAGCTTTTTAACTTTTTAACTCTCTATCATTAATCATTACTACAAATATGTTTTCTTGTCATTTCTAAAAGGTCCAATGGTGTAAAACCTATTATCTGTGTTTTAGACCTATCTTTTTTTAGCTCTGTTTCTAAAGTTTTTAGAACTTTTTGCTTAGTTTCTTCTTTTTCCATATCTATGTAATCTATTATTATAATGCCACCTATGTCACGCATACGTAGTTGTTTTGCAATTTCTATGCTTGCTTCTCTATTTACTGTGCATACTGTTTCTTCTAGCTCTTTGTTTCCAGTATATTTTCCTGAATTGACATCTATTGCAGTTAAAGCTTCTGTTTTATCTATTGTAATAAAGCCTCCACATTTAAGCCATATTTTTCTATTATTTGCCTTTTCTAATTGATTTTCTAAATCGTACATGTCTAATACATTTTCTCTTTTTTCAAGTTTTACTTTTCCTTTTAGTCCAACATCTGCTAAGAACTCGTCAACATAGCTATATACTTCATTATGGTTTGTAACTATTCTTTCTATGTTTTGATCTATAACATCAGTTAATAGTTTTTTGATAATTCCCTCGTTTTTATATAATAGTGTTGGCTTTAGTTTTGGGTTTTTTTTAAGCTTTTCTGCTTGATTTATAATTTCTCTATATTGTTCTAATACTTTTTCTATATCTTGTTTTATTAGTTCTTCTGGCTTTCCTTCAGCTGATGTTCTTATAATTACACCATAGTTTTTTGGCAAATTTTCTCTTGCAATTTCAATTAATCTTTTCTTTTCTGCTTCTTTTTCTATTTTTTGTGAAATTGTAATAAATTCAGTATCAGGCATAAGTACAACAAATCTTCCGGGTAAACTTATATGAGTAGATACTCTAGCACCTTTTTTGTTTGTGTTATCTCTTTTTACTTGCACTAAAATTGGCATACCTGAGCGTATATAATTCTTAATATCATATTTACTCAATATCTCGTTTTTATTCCCTGTTTCATTGCTGATTTTTGGTATAATATCTTTAACATGAATGAAAGTATTTTTATCTAATCCAATATCAACAAATGCTGCTTGCATACCAACTAAAACATTTTCTACTATTCCTAAATATATGTTACCTTCTAATCTTTTTTGATCTTGTCTTTCTTCATATTTTTCTACCAAATTACCATTTTCTACCAAAGTAACAATTTTATTATTTTGTTCATCCTGGTTTATTATAATTTCTTGCATAGTTCTTTTTTGCTATCTTACTATTCTATTTTAGATAGCTAGTTCTTCCTTTCTTTTACTATTTACTATATTTATATATTTTTTCATAACAATTCTAATATATAACTTAATATAAATATAGCTATTTAAATTTAGATTTATCCATGTCTTTAATTGTATTTGTTCATAGCAGAATCAATTCCATTTTTCAAAAATTCATCTGTTGCTTCTACCGCTTTATCTATTCCTACCTCTAAGCTTTTATAAGTTTCTTCATCTAAAAGGCCTATTACATAGTCTATTGCATCATACTCATCTACCGGCTTTCCAATTCCCACACGAATTCTTGGAAAATCTTCGTTTACTAATTCGTGAACTACTGATTTTGCGCCATTATGTGTGCCTGGTCCACCTTTTTTTCTAATTTTAATTGTTCCTACTTCTACATCCATGTCATCATAGATTACTAAAATATTCTCTACTGGAATTTTATAAAAGTCTGCAAATGGCTTTATACATTGACCACTCAAATTCATAAATGTTTGTGGTTTTAGCAAGATTACTTTTTGATTTTCTATTATTCCGCTTCCATATTCGCCATTAAATTTATTCCTTGTAATATCTATTTCATATTTTTTTGCTATTTTATTTATTACATCGAAACCCATGTTGTGCCTAGTTTTGCTATACTGTGGTTCTGGGTTTCCTAAACCTACTATTAAATACATATTAAATTACCTTTTCTTAATCTTATATTTTTAATTCATAAAATTTTGCTATTCTATTATTTTCAATAATTTCATTTGTCTGAATAAATCCATTTTTAACATAAAAACCAATCGCTCTTTCTAACTGATTATATGTCCCTAATATTAATTTTTCTAAGTTTATTTTTTTAGCAAAACATAACACTTCATTTAATAATTGTTGTGCTAAATTCTTTCCTCTATATTCTCTTTCACAACATACTCCTTGAAGTTCTCCCATTGTTTCCTTAATTTCCATTAATATAGTGGCAATAATATTTCCTTCTTGATTTTCTATATACCAAATATGCATATTAGGCAAATCATAGTCTTTTTGGAGATAATTATCTTTATATTCTATAAATCCATGTTCTTCTACTAATACTTTCAATATTAGCTTTTTTATTCTTTCTGATATATTTACATCTTTTTCATATTTTTTTATAATAAATGTAGACATCATAATATTTCCTTCCATTTTACTTTAATATCATCAATATCATATACAAAATCTTTCAAATTGTTTTTTAACCTTTCTTTGTTTACAATTATATCATTTATCCTTCTTTCCCAATTTTGCATATCATTTCTATTTAAAATAATTCCATTCTCTAGGTCTGTAATTTGTTCAAATGCTGCTTCAAAATCAGTTACTATGCATGGAATACCAATTATTTTAGATTCTGTTATTACTAATCCAGAGGTCTCTCTTTCACTAAGTAATACCGTATAATCACTATTTTTCATATAGCAGTACGGGTTTTCCTTATGTCCCAACATAATAATATTATTAGAATACGGTTGTAATAAATTAACTACTTCATCATGCTCTTTTTTATTACTTCCTTTTCCTAACACATACCATTTGAAATCAATATTGTTTTGTATTAATTTATCAGCTAAGTATTTAACTCTTGCATAACCTTTTATTGGTGCAAATCTAGCTACTGTTGTTAATGTTAAAGTATTTCCTTTTTCCATTAATACATTAATTTCAGATTTTTGTTTAATTTGTTTTGCATCTAGTATATTATGTATTATTTGGGTTATATTTTTGGCTTTTGGACAGATTGATATTATTTTATTTTTGGCATAATCACTTACTGTTATTACTTTATCAATATATTTATTTTCAACACTATCTATTAAAAATTCTTCTTGTCCATCACCAAAGTAATGAAACCAAAAATATGCATTTTTATAATGCACATTTTTCATAATTGCTTTAATTTGTAGACTAGCTTCTGTACAATATATTAAAGTATCAATTTGTATTTTTGAATTAATATCTTTATATTGAGCCAGCTTATTATATTGGTCTAACATATCACAATATGAATTTTCTTTATCTTTATAGTAATATAAAAGTTCATATTGTTCTTTATTTAATGCTTTCATAAGGTTTAATGTCTCAATTTCCGTTCCACCATTATATATTCCACTAAAATAAAAAAGAATTTTTTTCATTTAATTTTCTCCTATTGGGTAATCTTTAATTTGTTCCATATTTCGTTTGTTTTTAAATACTCCTGATAATGTTTTTTCACATTTTTATCATATTTATTCAAATCATCTAACAAAATATTGCAGTCGGCTCCTTCAAACAATTTATTTATCTCAGGAATTCCTGCCTCTAGCTTTCTATGGATTTCCAACATTTTTTCTTTGTAATTTTCTTTGTCTGTAACATATTGGAATAGTGGCTTATACTTTATCCAACCTCTAGATGCTTGTATAAATCTTTTTGCAATCTGTTCATCCTCTACTTTAATTTTTCTTAAAGTTTTTGGATATTTTCCTCTCAAAATATTTGTATACTTCAAAAATCCATCATGAAAATGGTATACTGGTATTTTTATAACTTTTGCTTCATCTAATAAAGTGGAAAAGAAAGCATCTTCTCCTCTTGCCCCTTCTGGATTGTAAAATGCTGGAATTTTCTCTATATGTTTTAAGTTTAAACATAAAGTAGAACCTACTACCCATTTTGCTCCATTTTGTTTTTTTATTTCATAAGCTCCTTCTCCATTAGCAAGCTGTGGATCTGCATAAGTAATTCCATTATCTTTTACAAATTTCATACGAATAGAATCCCATGAAACAACTTCATTACTAATTGCTTCAATGTAATCTCTAAATAACTGTTCATCTACATCTTCATTTAGTTCTACATAAGGAATTGGTGATATATAGCCACAATGATAGCCATGAGTTATATCTGCATTTTTTATATATTTGTAATGCATTAGTATATTATCTTGCTTTAACCATGTAATTTCCTTTGTTTCATCATTTTTCATACATGCTACTGGATATTCATCATCATCCCAAAATAAAAGATAATCCATATTTCTAATAAGCGCATAATACATTAAGGTATTTCTACCTTTAGCATGTCCATGACCAAAAAATAGTTCTGCTTCTTCTTTTGTAATCTTTCCTCTACCAACAAGCCTTTTTTTCATTTCTTCAATATCTTCTGGTGTAATATATTTAATTTTTATATCTTTGTATACATTAGGCATTAATCCATAGAAATCCACTCTAGTAGTATATTGATAACCTAAGTCAAATAATATAAATATAGTTAATTCTACTTTATTTTCATCATCTTTAAATTGATTTATTAATTGTTCATAAGTATTGTTAATAATTTTACATACGTTAGGTCTTCCGGTTACAAAACCCAATCCAAATTGAACTGTTTTGCCCATAATTATCTCCTTTGCATCTATGATGTGTCAAATAATGATATTTAACCACTTGATTATATCATATTCTCGATTTTGTGTCAAACCTCAAAAAAAGCCTAATTTTCAAGTTTTTTAGCTATTATTCTAATTTATATTCCTTTTCTAATTTTTCATTTAAATATAACTTACTAATTAAATTTAATTCCTTCAAATTTTCGTCTGAAATTTTGAAAGAGAATATTTTTTTTGCATCTGCTAATAATATGTATCTAATAGCAGAATTGGTAGATTCTGAAATTTGAATTGCACCTTTATCTAGTTTTCCGCAATTTTTACATTTAAAGCCATTATCTTTTATACTAAAATAATTTAAATCTTCTTCTGTATGGCAGTTTATGCAATCTTTTATTCTAGGAGTAAAACCAAGCAAACTAAGAAGCCTTATTTTAAATACAGATGTTATAAATTCTAAGTTTTCATCCGTTTCTGAAATCATATAAATTGTGTTTAAAAATAGTTGTAGAATTTTGTATGTATTTTGGTTTTCATAAGTTACATCGTTTATTATTTTGGTTATATGTGAAGCATATTTTAGCTTGTCCAGATCTGTGCGAATTGGATAAAATACTTCTATTGTTTCACATGAATTTATGTGATAGCTACTTGCTCCTTCATAAATTAAATAATCGCCAAAGCACAAAAATTGAGTGCCTGCCATTAAGAGGCTTTTTGGTTTTCTAGCCCCTTTTGCACTGCACCCAATTTTCCCATTAGGAGTAAGTATTGTTACCATTTTATCAAAATCATTCATATTACTTTCTGAAAGAATGATGCCTTTGGTTTTGATTATTCCCATTTTTTGTTTTCCTTTATTCTACAATTTTTATATTTGTTACGTTTTGCATTTTTGTATATATAACTTTTTATATTTAAAATTTTTTACACTTAAAATGTTTAGTTGATCTTTCCAATTCCTTCTATTTGGTTATTACCATCTAAATTTTTTATTTCTTTGCCTGATATATAGTTAACTGTATCATTAGTTATATTATTAATGTCACTTCTTGTTACCATACCATTTTTTTGTATATTTTCTGAAATATTATCTATCATCTTTAACTCCATGAAGGTGTTTATATCTCCAGTTTGTTTAAAGGTATTCCATGCTAAATCTTGTATCTTAAATTCCATATATCGAATTCATCCTCTCTTGTTTTTTTAGTTTTCACTATTTATCT
The DNA here is from genome assembly GCA_947630185.1 of uncultured Clostridia bacterium. Lineage (GTDB taxonomy): Bacteria > Bacillota > Clostridia > TANB77 > CAG-508 > CAG-273. Next base: position 41,545 of record CANRGT010000004.1, read on the forward strand.
TTTGCTTTTTTTGTTATTTTATACTTAATTTTCACTAGCACAAATTACCAATTTTTTAAAAATGTTTAATACAATTTATATTTGCTTGATAAAAATAGTTCTTATTTGTAGTGAGGCTGTGGGGACCAACGAGTTATAGACTGTTATAAAATTTTACAAAGTAAAATTTTATTTACAGGCTATTACGAAGCAGGGATGGAACGGAAAATAAGAACTATTTTTATCAAACTTTTTAATTTGTAACTTTAAAATTTTTATAACATTCTTTAATCCGTAGTTTTAAACTTTTTAACAAATTCTTCTTGGTTAATCCAGTCTTCTCTTACTTTTACCCATAATTTTAGATTAACTTGTTCTTCCAAAGTTTTTTCTAAATCTTGTCTTGCATAAGTTCCAATTCGTTTTAGCATACTTCCATCTTTTCCAATTATAATACCTTTGTGCGAATTTTTTATGCAATATATTGTTGCTTCAATGTTAAATATTGGCTTATTTTCTCTTGTTTTGCCTTTTTTCATTTTATCTATTTCTACAAAAATTCCGTGTGGAACTTCGTCTTGTAATAATTTTAATGCTTTTTCACGAATTGTTTCTGATGCTATGTCTCTTAATGTTTGGTCTGTATATTCTTCTTTACTATAATATGCTGGACCTTCTTTTAATTTTTTTTCTATTTCCTCTAAAATAATTTCAGCATCTGGCTTTTTTATTGTTGAAATAGGTATTATAGCTTTAAAATTATATTCATCTTTGAAGGCTTCAATTAAATTAAAAATATGCTCTTTTTTTACTAAATCTATTTTGTTTATGATTAAAATTGTATTTGCCTTTGCTTCTTTTATTTTATCTAAAATCATTTTATCGCCTTTGCCTATTCCTTCTGATGTAGCTTCTACAACAAATAATATAACATCTGCATCTGGAATGCTATTCCATGCAGTGTCATTCATTGCTAGGCTAAGTTTTGATTTTGGTTTATGAATTCCTGGCGTATCTAAAAATATAATTTGTGAATTCTCTCTATTTACAATTGCTTTAATCATAGTTCTTGTAGTTTGTGGTTTATCTACAACCACTGCTACCTTTTGACCTACTATTTTGTTTAGAATGCTAGATTTTCCTACATTTGTTCTCCCTACAATTGCTACAAAACCTGATTTAAAATTTCCCATACATCTCCCTTTCACAATTAATTTATAATCATAACCGTATTTTACTTATATTCTATATTTTTCTCTTTCAGTATAATGAGTATGTAATATTTCGTGTGCTTTGTGTCCGCCTGGTTCTCCTAAGTAATCTTTGTATATTTTTTGTAATACTGGATTTTCGTGTGATTTTCTTATTTTGCTTTTTTCGTCTATTGTATACATAGCATCAGCTCTTTTTTTACGAACATCTACTGTCATACGAGTTTTGCTACTCTTTATTGGCTGTCCTCCACCCATGATGCATCCACCTGGGCATGCCATTATTTCTACAAATTGATAGTCTGCTTTTCCTTGCTTTATTTCTTCCATAATAGTTTGAGCATTTCCAAGGCCGTGAGCAACTACAACTTTAATTTCATTATCACCTATTTTAATTGTTGCTCTTTTTATTCCTGTTTGACCTCTTACTTCTTCAAAATTTATTTTTTCTAATTCTTTTCCTGTTAATATTTCTGATACACTTCTTAGTGCTGCTTCCATTACACCACCAGTTACTCCAAATATAGCACCTGCACCCGTTGCTTCTCCCATTGGGTCATCAAAAGCTTCATCTTCTAATTCTGTAAATTCTATGTTTGCTGATTTTATCATACGTGCAAGTTCTCTAGTTGTTAAAACTGCATCAACATCATATAAGCCATTTTCCTTCATTTCGTCTCTTTGTCTTTCAAACTTTTTAGCAATACAAGGCATTACAGATACAACATATATTTTAGCTGGATCTATATTTTCTTTTTCTGCATAATATGTTTTTATAAGTGCTCCAAACATTTCGTGTGGAGATTTACAACTTGATAGATGTTTTAAATTTTCTGGGTAGTTCATTTCTATATATTTTACCCATCCTGGACTACAAGATGTAATCATTGGTAAATTGTCATTTTCTTTGAAACGCTTAACAAATTCTGTGCCCTCCTCCATAATTGTAAAGTCTGCACCGGTATTTGTGTCAAATACTTTGTCAAATCCTAAGCATTTTAATGCATTTACCATTTTTCCAGTTACATTAGTTCCTATTGGCATTCCAAATTCTTCACCTAATGCTACTCTAACAGCTGGTGCTGTTTGTACTACTACATATGTATCTGGGTCTTTTAATTTTTTCCATACTTCTTCTATTGATTCTTTTTCATGTAAAGCTCCTGTTGGGCAGTTTTCAATACATTGACCACAGAAAGTACAATTAACATCATTTAAGCTATTATTTCCTACAGTAGAAATGCAAGATGAAAAGCCTCTTTGTGTAGTATCTATTGCTCCTATTTTTTGAACTTTTTTACAAGTTGCTACGCATCTTCTACATAGTATACATTTATTAAAATCTCTAACTATTGATGGTGAAAGTTCATCTATTTCATATTCATTTTTTACACCATCATAACGAATATCTGTCATATTTAATTTTTGTGCTAAGCTTTGAAGTTCGCAGTTTCCATTTCTAACACAAGTTAAACAATCTCTATGGTGATTTGATAAAATTAGGTCTAGTATTGTTCTTCTAGCTTCTATTACTGCTGGAGAATTTGTATGTACTACCATTCCTTCTTCTACTTTTTGAATACATGATGTAGCAAATCCTCTTCTACTTTCTACTTCGGTGATGCACATTCTGCAATCTCCTACTTCATTTATTTCTTTTAAGAAGCAAAGTGTTGGAATATCTATATTTACTTTTCTTGCAGCTTCTAAAATTGTAGTTCCTTCTGGTACGCTTACATCTTTATTATCAATTTTTAAATTTATCATCTTTTCTTCAGACATTATTTTTTGTTATATGATATGCTTTATTTAGCCTATCATACACTCCTTTCTTTTTATTTTACATTTTTGTTTCTAATGTATTCTTTATTTTCTTTTTGGAAATCTTCTCTTAGAATTTCCATATAAATTACATCATAAAACTTTCCATTAACAAATCTTTCTTTACTTCTTCTTCCGTATTCTTTAAATCCACATTTTTTGTAACAAGCCCTAGCTCTTTCATTACATCCTAAAAGTTTTAAATCTATATTATTTAAGTTTAAATAGTTAAAACCATAATCTAAAATTAATCGAATAGCTTCTGTGCCATAACCATTATTTCTATAGTTTTCTTCTCCTATAAAAATTCCCAAAGTACCTATTTGGTGTATATGATCTATTTTTTCTATTGAAATTGAACCTATCATTTCATCTTTATCTAATGTAACTATTACAAAGCTAGCTGCATCTTCACTTGGTTTTTCTAAATAATTCTTTTCTGCATCTAGGGTTATGACTTTTGCACTTTTTCCCGTATAATCTGTTACTTGAAAATCATTTAACCATTCTGCGAACTTTTCTGCATCTTCACTATTTCTTGGTGATAAATAAATCCTATCTCCTATTAATTTTTTAAAATACTTCATATATTTTTCCTCCTTGCACAGATGTAATATAGTTTTTATATCATTTAATCAAGGATTATTTTTTACTTATTTTATACATCCTTATCCAATTGCATGGAATGGGCAAACACTAATACAAGTAGCACATTTAATACATTTTGATTCATCAATGTGATGCTTCTTTCCTGGCTCTCCAGAAATTGCTTCTACTGGGCAATTTCTCTTACACATTCCACAACCTCTACACTTTTCTTCATCTATTTGAATTTTAGCAAGTGCTTTGCATTCTCCTGTTTTGCATACTTTTTCATTTACATGCTCTAAATATTCTTGTCTAAAATATTTAAGAGTTGAAAGTACTGGGTTTGGTGCAGATTGACCTAATCCGCAAACTGCTGTCTTAGGTATACTATTTGCTAATTCTTCTAGTTTTTCTAGGTCCTCTTTATCGCCATTACCACTTGTTATTTTTTCTAATAGTTCTAACATTCTCTTTGTTCCGATTCTACAAGGTGTACACTTTCCACAAGATTCATCTACCGTAAAGCTTAAATAGAATTTTGCTAAGTTTACCATACATTTTGTATCATCCATTACAATAAGTCCACCTGAACCCATCATTGAACCAATTGCTTTTAAAGATTCATAATCAATTGGTGTATCCAAATGTTCTGCTGGAATACATCCACCTGAAGGTCCACCTGTTTGAGCTGCTTTAAAGCCTCTACCATTTGGAATTCCTCCACCTATATCATAAACAATTTCTCTTAATGTAGTTCCCATAGGTACTTCTACTAAACCTACATTTACTACATTTCCACCTAATGCAAATACTTTTGTTCCTTTTGAATTTTCTGTTCCAATGCTTGAATACCATTCAGCACCATTTAAAATAATTCTAGTAATATTTGCATAAGTTTCTACGTTATTTATTAGTGTTGGTTTGCCCCATAAGCCTGAATTTGCAGGGTATGGTGGTTTTACTCTTGGTTGACCACGTTTTCCTTCAATAGATTCTAGAAGTGCTGTTTCTTCTCCACATACGAAGGCTCCTGCACCTAAACGAATTTCTATATCGAAACTAAAATCTGTTCCAAAAATATTTTTTCCAAGTAAGCCATATTCTCTTGCTTGTTTAATAGCTACTCCAAATCTTTGAACTGCAATAGGGTATTCTGCTCTAACATATATATATCCTTGATTTGCTCCTATAGCATAACCTGCAATAATCATAGATTCTACAACTGAATGTGGGTCTCCCTCTAAAATACTTCTATCCATAAATGCTCCTGGGTCACCTTCATCAGCATTACAAACTACATATTTTTGGTCTCCTTCTACATCTCTAGTAAGCCTCCACTTTTTACCTGTTGGGAAACCTGCTCCTCCTCTACCTCTTAAGCCTGATTTTTCTACTTCTTGAATAACTTCTTCAGGTGTCATTTCTAACAATACTTTTTCTAATGCTTTATATCCGTCAAAAGCTATGTATTCATCTATTTGTTCTGGGTCAATTTTTCCACAATTTTTAAGTGCTATTCTTTTTTGCTTTTTATAGAAATTTAAATCATCTAACTTTTGTACTACAGTTCCATCAATATCTTTGCAAAGTAATCTCTCAACTGGTTTTCCCTCTATAATATGTGACTGAATAATTTCTTCACAATCTTCTGGTTTTACCATTGCATAAAAGGTATCTTCAGGTCTAATAATTACTATTGGTCCTTTAGCGCATAAACCAAAGCAACCTGTTTGTATAACACGCACATTTTCTATATTTTTTTCTTCTATAATTTTTCTAAAATTTTCTATAATCTTAGGTGACTTTGAAGATGTACAACCAGTTCCATGGCATACTAATATATGCTTTTCTTTTGTTCCTACTTGGCTGTTTACTCTAATATCTAATTCTTGTCTTTTTTCTTCTCTAATTTTTCTTATATTTTCTAAAACAGTATTCATTTTTGCTCCCTTCTAATTTTATTTATAGAAAAGTCTATTTTTATATAAGGCTTTTAATATTTATAACTTACTTTTCTTACAATTATTACTTTTTGAAACATCTAATTATGTATAATTCTATTGTAAAGAATCTAAAACCTCGTCTAACTTTTTGACTGTAGCTTTTCCATATACTTCACCATTTACAGTAAATACTGGGGCTATTCCACAAGCACCTACACAACGAGTTGCATCTATTGAAAATTTTCCATCTGGTGTAGTTTCTCCTTCTGAAATGTTTAATCTTTGTTTTAATCTCTCCATAATTTTTTCAGAGCCTTTTACAAAGCAAGCTGTACCTAGGCATACAGATATTGCATATTTTCCCTTTGGTTTTAAAGTGAATCGTGAATAAAATGTAATAACGCCATATATTTCTGCCATTGGTATTCCTAAATACTCTGATATTTTTCTTTGTGCAATTTGTGGAATGTATCCATATTTAATTTGTACTTCATTTAAAATTTGAATTAAATTGTCTTTTGAATTTGTGTATTTTTCTAAAATTTCATCTAACTCTTTTTCTAATTTTTTGTCCATGCAATTACAGCAAGAACCTTCTTCTTGTATGTTTTTTTCTTCCATGCTTTCCTCCTACTTTTTTATAAAGTTTAAAATAATCTTTACATATGACTTAGTTGCTCATATAATGATTTTATTTTAGTTAATTCATTATATTTAATTTTTGTTTCATTTATTATATCAAAGCATTTGTTTTTCTACAAGAAATTTCGACATAAAATTTGATAATTCTATTAAAAAATCGCTTTAGAAATTTCATCTAAAACGATTTTTACTTTTAATATATATGTTTAGTATTTATCTATTTATTTTTAATAATCTCTTCTTCGCTTAATCCTGTAATTTCTACTATTATTTCTATAGGAATATTTTTTTCTAACATTTTCTTTGCAACTTCTAATTTTGCTCCTTTTTTGCCTTCTGTTATTCCCTTGTTATAACTTTCACTTAATCTACTATTTTCATCTAATATCTTCTTTTCTCTTAAATCTGCTATTCTCTCTAAATATTCATCTTCACTCATTTCTTCTAGTTTATTTACTGCTTCATTTAGTTCTTCATTTTCTTTCATTTTTTTCTTCACCCTCTCCGATTTAGGATTTTCCAAAAATGATAACCAGTCTATTAATTCACTTCTTGCTTCGTCTTCTATTATCTTTGGCAATTCTATTATAACCAACTCTAACTTATCTGTCAATATTAACTTTCGATTTTTTTCTTCTATTATTTTCCATTTTGTTATGTATTCTAACTCTTCTAATCCTTCTACTTTAAAATCTGCTATTAATATTACTATCGTTTTTTGTAAATTTTCATACTTATTTCCTTTTTTTATTTGCCTACTATATACTCTGCTCCAATAGTATAGTATTCTTTCTTTTATTGTCGTTTCTGACTCTAACTGCATCTCTATATTACATTTTTCTTTTCCATTTATTGTTGCTATTACATCTAATATTCCTAGCTTGTCTAATACCTTCTCTCTTCTTAATATTTGATTTTTGCTTAAATCTATACTATCTATCTTTTGTTCTAAAATGCTTTCTAAAAATCTTTTGGTTATTCTTTCGCTTCCTACTTCTCCAAATAATACTTGAAATACTACATCTATTTTTGGAGATAATAATTTCTTTTCGCTCAAAATATTTTCACCTTCTTTTGATAATATATTAAATTGCAAGTTTTACAATAATAAGTATTTCTACTGCCTCCTTCCTTTTTTATTTTCACATTTCATTTGGATTTTTTTAAGAATAAATTTTTAAGATTTTAAATTTTTACTTTGGATTTTTTTAGAATAAATTTTAACTTTAATTTTTGAATTAATATAGATAAATAAAATCTTTTAAAATCTAAAATAAATTGAAATGAATTTTAAATAAACTTAAATATAAAAATATTAAGATAAATAATTTATTGCAAACCGCAATTTGTATTATTAAATCATAAAATTTACTAAATTGCAAGAAAAATATTTCGACATACTTTGCTCTGATAATTCTATTAAAAAATCGCTTTAGAATTTTTATCTAAAACGATTTTAGTTTATGTTATTTCATTGCTATCTATCTAATTTTAATACATCGTCTTTACTTTCCTGTAATATAGAAGTTATAAATTCAAGTGGGCCAAATAACTCTTCAAAAGCTATTTCTCTAGCATAAGTAGCATTTTTTTGATAGTTTTTCTCTTTCTAGCTGTATACTTTTTATCATTGCATCCATATCTTTTGTTGTTCTTTCATCATCACCTATAATTGAAGATAATAAAAATCCACCCTTTAAAATGATATTATTCTTATATTTGCTTCTAGATATTCTTTCTAATATCCTTTCAAAAAAGAACATTTGATATAGTTGTCCTGATAATATGCTGTTGCCTTTCGCTTTCTTTGAGATAATATCTCTTAACTTGTCCTTATTCACTACAAAAATACCTCCATATATTCTCGTATTTTGTTTTCAATTTTTAATTTTTTGGCATATTTCATAAGCTTGTTTAAATTTTTATCATCACTATTTATATATTTTTTTATGGCTTTTGAAAAAATTTCTATATCCATATGATTTCTATTTTTTACTATGTCACATATTGTTCTTTCTTTGTCATACACTTTTATTTTCATTCCAAATGGCGAAATAATTTCAATTTTTCCTAAATCTAAAATAGAAGTATTAACAAAATATAAATTTACATTTTTATTTTTTCTTAAACTTCCTCCATAATAATATGGCACTGTAATATCAAATATTAGTGGCGTTCTATCTGATAAATTATGTAAGTATAATGCTGTATTCATAGAAAATACTGCTTTCTCGCTCATTGATATTATTTTATAGTACTCATCAACATTGTAATTTACAAGTCCATAATATCCTCTTGAAATTCTATTTATTTGTTTTTTTTCTATCATTTTAGTTAAAAAATATCTGTTAATATTATTTGAATTTAATTCTTTTGTAGTAATACAACCACCATTTTTTCTCATAATACTTAAAATTTTTTCATAATTATCCATATTTTTCATTTCCTTTCTTAATGAAATTTTATCACTTTTCATTAAGTTTGTAAATGACCTTATGATTTTTTTATTTGAAATAATGATAGTTAGATGTTATTTAGTAAAAATAAAACATTTTTGGATATTCTATTTAGACCTAAAATTTTTAATAATTTGAATTAAAATTTTAAAGATTATTTAATTATTTTCCATATTATTTAAGCATAAAATTTACTAAATTGCAAGAAAAATCGTTCGACGTTTTTTTACATTTTTTGACAATACAAAAAAGCTACTCAAAAAAATTTTTTCTTCTAAGTAGCTTTTTTATATTTAACACACCATATTATATAATCTCATTTTACCATTTACATCTTTGCAAATTTTCAGTCACTATTTTAGGTAAAGTACGGGACGAAAACCTATTGGCCTATCGAATCCACTATCAGGGTTTCCACCATGTCTTACAGATGCCGGGTTAAAATCGCCATTCGAAGAAAAACTACCTCCACGCATTACAGCATAGCTTGTTTCGTTCATACCATCGTGCTCCTCCCTTATCTCTGTTGTCCATTCCCACATATTTCCTGCAAAATCATATATATTCTTTGCTCTATTTCTATATATCTCATTATTTGAGTCGTCTACTACTGTTATTCCTGTTACCACTTCATAACACTTTCTTATATTGTTTTTTTCATATTCATCGTTTCTTCCTGATGGGATTCCAAATGGTTTATCAGTTTTCTTATAATTCTTATTATCTTCTGTTTCTTCCCAATCGTTAGTAGCGTTGTAAATATGTTGTGCATATAATCCTTTTATTTTATAACTTGTATTTAAATAATTTCCCCATAATGTACTATCTGTTACATTTATACCACTATTGCTAAACCATTTGCATATTGTATCCCATGCGTATGAATCTATTAGTCTACTCGTTACTGAATTTCTTACTGATTCCTTATTTTCATACATCTTACTCGACAATTCTTTTGCAACCTTTTGAGTTACATAGTTCCATGATTGTAAGCCTTTCTTTGATGCTGGTAAATCTTTTTCTTCTACATCTGATCTATTTCTATTTTCTGCATTTGATTTTTCTTGATAATTAGTATCATTGTCGTAATCTTTACTTTCTGGTACTCCTGCCTCATATCTTGCTACATAAAAACCTCCATATTTTGAAACACTTGCTTGTCGTCTTTCTAACTCTTCATTATCTGTCCAATCAGTATAGTCATTATATCCGTATGCATTATTCTTCCATGTCTCTTTATCTTGTTTATATTCCAAGCTCACGCCATCTGCTGGTACCCATACAAACTGATTTCTTTCTTCTCTTGCGTTACTTGTCTCTACATTTTCATTTGTTACAGCACTATCTCCCTCATATATTACAAAGCCATCTTTTATTGTATTTTCTCCATCTACTTCAGAACCTACAAATCCTTTTGGCACTGGTACTATCGCTCCATCCTTTGTTGTTACTGCTGTTACTTTTGACGTATCCCAACTTAATGATTTAATATAATTCGTTGCATTTCCTATGTTTTCTTTATCTCCTTGTACTGCCTCATCTGTCTTTTCTCCTGCTTCTTTAGCTAACTGCAATATTCCATCATCTCCAAATACCACTGTTATACTTACTGATGCCAAAATCAAAAGCACTACAATTGTTACTACTAAGGCTATTAGTGTTATTCCTGAAAATGAATTTAATATATTTTTCATGCTATTACTTTTTCTATTGTTCTGCATTTCTAATATATTTCTTGCATTATCATTTACACCTTTGCCTTGTCTAACTCTTGTAGTGCATATAAATAACGGTCTATTTTTGCTGTATAAACCTTCCCTTTCTTCTACTTTTACTAAATTACGGCTCTCTCTCTCTCTCTCTCTCTAGAGCCACAAGTGTTTTTACTTTTCATCTGTTTTCCTCCTCTTTTTTTGACTTTAGATATTAGTAATATGAATATTATTTCTCATATTATTCATCTTCCTTTTGTGTTTTCACACTCATGCATACAATTAATTTATAATATACCTTATATTTTTTGTCAATAATTTTTAATAATTTAATAGATTATTGCTATCTATTTATATTTAATTTTGATAGTACATTTTCTTCTTTTTCTCTCATTTCAGCCTTTTCATCTTCTTGCATATGGTCATATCCTCTTAAATGATAAAAGCCATGTACTACCATGTATGCAAGTTCTCTTTCAAAGCTATGCCCATACTCTTCTGCTTGTTTTTCAACTTGTTCAATAGAAATTATAATATCACCTAATATGTCTTGCAAAACTTCTTCTACTTCTGTATGCTCTAGCATTTCTTTTGAAATTAATTTGTCTAGTTCTTCCTTTTCATACATAGGAAATGATAGTACATCTGTTGGAGAATCTATATTTCTGTATTTTTTATTTATTTTTTGTATATTCTTAGGATTTGTTAAAGTAACACAAATGTAAAAAGAGGTAGGATTTATTTTTTCTACCTCAAAACATTTTTGTATTACCTTTTCTATTAGTGCTTCATTTTGTTCATTTTTTGATATGTCATCCCATATAATTTCTGCTACTGAATTCATTTTTTGCTCCTATTTTAGACTAACTTATTATCCATAAGTATTATTTACTGTTAATAGTTACGAAATTGTTTATAAAATTTTATATATTTTATTAAACTTTTACTTTTCTTTTTATATATTTTCCGCCTACTTCACTATAAGAATTTTTTAAGTTTCTCATAGCACCAAGTTCAACTAATTTTTGGCAATAGAAATTAATAATTTTGTAATATTTATTTTCGTTAGTTCTTAATTTCTTCAAATCATTTTTTAAGAATAGTATTTGTTTTTCATCAACATACTTCATATAATTTTTATCTTTTAATTTGTTTATTTTTTGAAATTCATCCCAGAATTTTTTATATTTCTCACGCTCTGCTGGTTTATCCCAATATATTTTAGTACCTAATAATTTAATATCATATTCTTCTATTAAGTTGATAAGTAAAGAATATGCCTTTTCTTGTTTACGAGAAACTTTTGTATCAACTATTAAACTTCTAGTATCATCTAATAGTTTTTCATAGCATTGCTCTGCAACTATTAGAGGTAAACTATGTGTAAATAGTTTTCTACTTAATGCTAATAATATCATATTCTTTTCTATTGTGTCGTTTTGGTCAAGTTTGCCAACTTCAAATTTTTCAAAATTTTGATATTCATCTAAAATATCTTTATATAGCTTATCTTCTGGATTTTGCTTCATTTTTAATGGTAATATTTTTTCAATATAACCTTCTATTGTATTAAATATTTTATGATATACTTCATCTTTAGCATTTGGAGTTAAGTTGTCTGCAAGCTTAATAGAATAATGTTTTAATAATCCTTTATATAGTGATTCCATTTGCCCTGCATATAATTTATTATATTTTTCTATAAGTTGCTCTTTATTAGTATTTTCTACTGTTTCATAATCCAAATCTAACAAATACATTTGTTTTTTATACTTATATTCTAAATATTCAGCTTCTTTCAAGTGAACTATTGAGTAGTATTGTGATAATGCATTTCTTTCAAATTCATTTGCAGTTTCATTTTTTACTTTTTTATAAATAGAATCTAAAATATATTTATCAATTGACTCTAAATAAAGAGCATACACATCTTCAAACTTTTGAACTACTGCTTCTTTTTTGCCTTGTTCTTCCAATTTATCACTTTGTATATATGCTTCATATGCTTTTAATGCATTATTTCTTTTAATTGAAATTAGCATTCCATTTATTCCAATTTTGGTTGGAATTAGTAATTTCGTAATGGTATTTGTTATTTTTGAAAAAAATGTCTTATCTTGATATACTCTTAAACTTCTTTCTTCCATAGGTTTCTCCTTTTTAAAATCCAATTTTTTCTTTTGTCCCAATGTTTTCTAATACCTCATAAACAACTTCCACTTCTACGCTATCAGTTGTTTCCTCTATATAAATTTTTTCATCTTGTATAGAATTTTTATCCTCTATTTTTTCATCTAATTTTTGTTTAGCCTCTTGCACTCCAATATTTTTTGCTTCTTCTACTGTATATATAACCTCTTGTTCTTCGTATTCCTGAAGGTTTTGAGTTCTTATTTCAATAGGTAAATAAAAATCCGAAAATAATTTTAATTTTTTATCCGTTTCTATTGTATCATACTTTTTAAATTTTGAAACCCTTTTTGTTAAAAATATTTCAAAATTATTTATCTTTACGGAATATTTATTTTCCACGTTTCCTGTCATGGCTTTTTTTAGCTGTTTTAAAGGAACTTTCACCTTTTCAGAATACCAAACTTTTGCCTGAACCTCGCCATTTGCATGCACATATCTGTTTCCAGTATACTTTCCTTCAAGCCATCCTTGTATCAATATACTACCCTTTGTAACCATATCTCCCTCTTTTACTACGGGTGTACCATTTTGAGCGTTTATTTTTACTATCATTGCATCTTTTGTTGCAATTATATTACAATATTCCTCCTCTGGTATAATTTCAGGTTTTTTGTCTGATTCTACTATTTTTACAATTGCATTTGTTCCATTAAGCTCTATTCCTATCCATGCAATATCATCACTTTTTAATCTAATATTTTGAATTATGCTTGCAGTTTCTAAACCAATTTTACAAGTACCAATTTTAAAATTATTTTCTTCAAGTAAATTTCTTATTTCCTGTGCATCTATATTTTCATTTCCTGTGATTTCAATGTTCCAAATAAAATTTGAAAGCGCAATTATTCCAATTATTATAATCAAAAATAAAGCAAAGAATAACTTTCTTTTTTTGTATTTGTGCAGAAAAAATGGTAATCCCTTTTTCTTTTCAATTTTAATTCTACATTTAGTTTTCTTTACAATTTCTCTTATTCTTTTAAAATCTCTAATGCTAATATTTACCTTCATAATTGTAGTTTTTGTTCTATGTAAATTCCACAAAAATATTTTTTTCTGTTGGCAAAGATTTATAAATCTTTCTATAAAATACCCTTCTACTTCAATACTTACGTACCCTAATATAATATTTAGCAATATTTTAAAATACATTACTCTTTCTCTCCCTTGTATTTTTTATAAAAGTAATTTTTATTTAAGTCTCTTTTATTTTGAAAATTTACTTTTTACTAACTTTTCTATTTTCTAATGTATATTTTAGTAAAAAACGTGCTATGCTTCATCGCTAATTGCTTCAATATCTATACTTTCTATTTTTCCTGTTATAAGAAGGTCGTCTGTTGTCATCTCTTGTAAATTCAAATTAAAACCATTGATATTAACTATTCCAATATATGTACTTATTCTAATAAAAAAATCTTGATACTCTAGTATTGCTTTATAATTTTCAATCATCAGTTTTTCAAATCCAAGCATTGTAAATTTGGGCATATTAGTAGATATTTCTTGTGGTATTTCCAAGAATTTTTCCACTTTACTAAAAGTACTATTTTTTCTGTTTCTTTTTTGTCTCATTAATCTTCCTTTCTCCTTTTATTTTTTAAATTTAGCTTTTTAATGTTATTTTTTAATTTTGGTTTTTTCGTTTTACAATTACTCATTTATATTTATTACTTTTTAAACTTATTTAAACTTCTGAATTCATACCCCATATTTTTTATTTCTTTGATGCACTCATCTAAAATATTGGCATTGTCTTTTGAATTTCCGTGAAGTAAAATTACTGCTCCATTATGAACATTATCTAATATTTTACTTTTACCATACTCTTCTCTTCCTTGCTTATTTTCATCCCAATCGTCATAAGCCAAAGACCACATAACTGTTGTATAACCTAAGCTATTTGTATATGCTAAAGTTCTTTCACTATATTCACCTTTTGGAGGTCTTATATATTTCATCTCATAACCAAATTTCTCATATATTGCAGTGTGAAGATTCATAACTTCTGTTTTTATTGTTTCATTATTTATATCTGGCATTGATTTATGATTAACAGTATGATTTCCTTTGACTCTGAAGGAACTCTTTTTTTATTTAAAATTATTTTTGTTTTGGATAAGTTGCATATTGTTTGCCAGAAGTTTCTAATACTCTTTTTTCATTTTCATAAGGATTTGAAAAGGTTAATTCTATTTTTATATTTTTATTCTTGTCAAATTCAATTCTTTTTACTAGTCTAGTTATTGTTTCTCTATCTGGATTTTCCATAGAAAGAAATTTTTGTGCAACTTTCTTTATTTCCTTAAATTCTTTTTGTTCTTTTTTATCATTCGTTTTCAAACTTTCTTTTTGCTTTTCTAGTTCTTCTTTTTCTTTATTTAAAAGTTTTCGTTTTTTAGTTATTTCTTCATACTGACAGTTAAATTCATCAGCACTTATTTCATTAGCCAATTTACTTTTATATAATTCTGTAAATTTATTTACTATATGATTTATTTCATTTTCTATATTCGTTATTTGATTATCAAGATTTCTTTCATTATTTTTTGCTTTTAGTTTTGATTTTTCATATATTCCTTTTAATTCTTTTGAAGTATAATCTATTCTTTCAAGTTCTTTTTTTATTACATCTTTTATTGCCTTTAATATAATATGCTCTCCTAATATTTTATTTTCACATAGCATTACATAGTTATTTCTTTTTTTACATATAGCATAATTGCCCTCCCAATAGATTTTTCCTGTTTTGTTTTTACTTTTATTATGCTGAAAAGTCGCCTCACTTCCACACTCTCCACAAAAAACTAACCCTTTTAGCATATAATTATATTTTTTAGTAGTATTTGTATGATAAGAAGATAATCTATTTTGTACTTTATTCCATAACTCTTGATTAATTATTGGTTCATGCATACCCTTTACTATAATATATTCTTCTTTTTTCTTTTGAACCCCCTTTTTTAATTTTGGGCTTACCTGTTCTCTTTTTCCACTAACTACATAGCCCAAATAAGTTTGATTTTTTAGCATACTACCTATTTGTGTTCTTAACCAGCAAAATTCTCCATTTGGATTAGTGCATTTTCTTCTACTACAAGCCATATCCATATATACGCTAGGAGATGTTATTTTTCTTTTGTTTAATTCATATGCAATTTTTATTGTGGACATTCCATTTGCATACATTTTAAATATTTCTTGAACTATCATATACACATTTTCATCTATAACTAAATGATTTTTTATATTTTCATCTTTCTTATATCCATAAGGTGCTATTCCTGCTTGATATTCTCCTTTATTCATTTTTTTCTTCTTTACACTTTTTATTTTATTTGAAATATCTTGTATATAATAATCATTAAAACTTAATTTGAATGATAAGAATTGCAAACCTTTTGAATCTACTGTATCTATTCCATCTCCTATTGCTATATATCTTATATTTTTTTTAGGTAAATATCTTTCAAGATAATATCCAGTATCAATATGATCTCTGCCAAATCGTGATAAATCTTTTGTTATAATACAATCAATTTTTCCATCTTCAATATCTTGTATCATTTTTTTAAATTTTGGTCTATCAAAATTTCCACCAGTATATCCATCATCTACATATTCATCATATTCTTCTAAATCATTGTGTTTCTGTATATAGTTATCAATTAAATCTCTTTGATTTTCTACACTTTCACTTTCTTTTTTATCCCCGTCTTGTTCTGATAGTCTTATATATTTTGCAACTTTATAAATCATAACAGAATTTCCTTATACTGCTTTTTTTAGTTCTTCTTTATCTATCATTTGACCAAAAGTGAAAGTTACTTTAATATTTTTTTGACTATCAAACTCAATTTTTTCAACTAATTTAGAATATTGTTCTCTTGTAGGTTGTTCTGAAAGTAATAATTCGTTTGCTATTTTTTTTATTAACTTATAATCTAGTCTTTTATTTTCTTTTTGAATTTCTTGAATTTTACTTTCGGTTTGGTGGATTTCTACTATAAGTTTATTTTTCTCTTTTTGCAATTTCTCATAAAATATATTAAAATCATCATTACTAATTACTTTTTGTAATTTATCTTTATAAACCTCTACTGTCATATCTTCATTTTCTTTTAGTTTTATCTTAAAATTTTCTAATTGCTTTTTAAGTACAATTACTTTACTATTTACCTTTTTTTCTGCATTTTCATAAATTTTTGATAATTCTTCATCAGTATAACTAATCTTATCTATTTCTTCTTTTATGGCTATTTTTACTTTTTCTTCGATTTCATCTTCTGATATTGGATTACACTTGCAATTACTTCTACTAGAATTTTTATTAGAACATATAAAAACTTTTTGTTCCCATACATGACCATTTTTTCTAACCTTTTTTCTGACTCTATATGTTGCTTTTTCTCCACATTCTGCACAATATATAAATTCTTTTAAAGGATGTGCATTTTGGCTACTTCTTGTTTTTTTATACTTACCCAGTTTTTCCTGCACCTTATTCCATGTTTTCATATCAATTATTGCCTCATGTTTATTTTCTACAATTATATATTCATCTTTTCTTGTAGAACGCACTTTATCTACTTTATGACTTATTTTTTGAAATTTTCTTCCTACTACATTTCCTATATAAGTTTCATTTTGTAACATCTTTGATATTTGAGCTCTTTTCCACTCATATTCCTCTTTAGGCTTTCCATTTTGCATAAAAACAGGTATCTGTAAATAAACTGCAGGTGGCTTAATTTCTTCTTTATTTAATATTTCTGCTATCTTTGTTGTAGACATTCCTTTATTAGCATACATATCAAATATTCTTTTTACAATTTCGGTAGCCTCCTTATCTGGTATTAAGTGATTTTTTATTAGTGTATCTTTTTTATATCCATAAGGTGCTGTATTTCCTTGAAATTCTCCTTTTTCTATTTTTCTTTGCTTTACACTCTTTATTTTATTTGATATATCTTGTGCATAATAATCATTAAAACTCAATTTAAAGGTTAAAAATTGCAAACCATCTGGATTTGCCGTATCTACATTATCTCCTATTGCAATATATCTAATAGCGTTTGCAGGTAAATATCTTTCAAGATAATACCCTGTATCTATATGATCTCTGCCAAATCGTGATAAATCTTTTGTGATAATACAATCTATTTTTCCATCTTCAATATCTTGTATCATTTTTTTGAATCCAGGTCTATTGAAGTTTGTACCAGTATAGCCATCATCAATATATTCTCCTGCATTTCCTAATTCGCTATGCTCACTTATATAATTATCTAAAATATCTCTTTGATTTTCTATACTTTCGCTTTCGGCTTCATCTCCATCATCTCTTGATAATCTCATATATTTAGCAACTTTATAATTATTTATTCTTAACATTTTCCCTCCCTTATAGAATAAATACCCATTTTGCTATTTCATTTTAACTTTTAAATTTTTCATAGTAAAATGTGCAATTTGATTACTTTTCATTTATTTTCACTTTTTTGATAGTATCAATAAATTTTTGTTCTAAAAGTTCGGTTACTATTTCTTTTAAATTCTCATTCCCATACACCACTTTAACATTATTGTTTTTTCCATCATTCTGATTTTCTGTCATAATAGCCTCCTAATTTGTTATATTAAAAGGTATTTTTAAATTTCTAATTTTATGAATATTTTTTAATATTTTAAATTTGGAAAAAACTCATCTAAAATAAAGTTAGCCTCTTTTCTTCTCTTTCATGACATTTTCACAATAACAAAATCCTAGTATTCAAATAAATTACTAGGATTTTTTATTTTTAGAAATAAAATTTAATGTTCATTTTTTATTGTTGGATATTTAAGTTGATCATTAAATTCCCAATGATGAACATGAATATCATAATCTTTATCAATTAAACCTACAGATATTAGTTTATTTTTCATTTCAGTAATATCTACATTTGGAATATTATTATTTAAAGTTTCCACAAAACTTGTTGAATGCATAGTTGCATCATCCATTGATGTCCAACCATAACTTTGATTACTTGGACTATGTTTTTCATTATAATACACATTAGTAACCGTATGATTATCAGTAGTATTTATATAGCCTATACCATAAGTATATTCTTCTGAACGTCCAGATACAATGCCTATATTATAAACATTAAGTACTTTAAAGATTGCAGCAGCATTAAGATGTCCGAATATTCCTCCTGCATAATTAGTTGTACTAGTTACTTCTCCTGCATTGTAAGAATTTACTACATATGCTGAATCAGTAGCTTCAGTAGAAAAAGCCCCTATCAAACCTCCTGCTTGGTGTCCATTTATTGCACCACTGTTGTATGAATTTATAAGATATACATGAACATTATTTCCATAACCTAGGATTCCTCCACTTGCAGAACTAGAATTTTGGTTTATTAATACTTGTCGTAATACTCCCTCATTGTGGCAATCAATAACATATATTGTACCTCCATTGTTAATATGTCCTACTATTCCTCCCAAACGATATTCTCCTGCTATTTCCCCTGAATTATGACAATTTCTTATTATGGCATGTCCTGCCTCAACACGACCTACTATTCCTCCACCATTAAATGAAAATGTTTGATTTGATAAATGTCCTTCTACTTTTCCTTCATTAAGGCAATTTGTTATTATTGCTTTCGATCTTACTATTCCGATAATTCCACCAACTTTTTGTTCTTTTTGATTATTTCTATTAACAGAGATTGTTCCATGGTTCTCACATCCTTCAATAGTTAACAAACCTACATCTTTATTAACTTGATGTCCTACTATACCACCTGTTGCAGTACTTCCTAAAGAATTTGAAATTGTTCCATAATTAAATGAATTTGTTATTGTAGTTTCTTTTCTGTCAATGCCATTACCGACAATCGCAGCTATACCACCAGTATGGTTACCATTAGAAATGTTTCCATAGTTTTTACAATTAGAAATATTTACACCATCAGCCTGAGCAATTACACCAGCTGTTTGGTATCTACCTATCTCAATACTAACATCAGCTTTATTTGTAACATTATCTATGTCAGAATCTTTTGCAAAGGATATTACACCAGCTATAGATGCAAATGCACTTGATGTTACTTTTCCTTCTAATGTAAAATTACTTATTGATGCTTTTTCTATATAACCAAAAAAGCCAGTTGTATGAGTTTCTACATTATTATTTATATATAAATTACTAATCGTATGTTTCTGTCCATCAAAATTACCACCGAAATGAACATTTTGATCAGCTACTTTTGTTTCATCAACAAACCCAATAGGAATAAATCCTCGCCCTTTTTGTAATTCTTCAATTAAAGTCTCTGGGGAATTATCACCATTATAATCATTATAGTCTGTTCTATTAGGGTTTTCATAATCACTTGGATCTGCAAAGTCTAAATCATTTAGTAATATAACATCTTCATTAGAATAATTCCTTCCCTTATTTACATTATTACTAAAATTGACTAAATCTTCTATTTTTTGAATTACCCATACTTCTTTTAGATTAAATTCAAAATCAAAAGACTTTGAATATGGTTTAGTTGTAGTTAACCTTATTGTTACAGTTTCTGGAATATTATCTAAATCTTCTATATCAAAACTTATGCTTACTTTTTCCTCTCTTTTACTTCCACCGGCAATTGTTTGATTTGGTTCATTATCAAAATGTATATTTGAATCACCAATAATTGAAACTGTATACTCGACATCGTATGAATTATATTTATTCCCACTATTATTATGTACTACTAAATCGAATGTAGGCTTTACTAATAGTGTATCATTCATTTTTTTCTGAACTGTTATGTTAGGATTTGAAATTTTTGCTTCAAAATAAAAGCTGTCTGTTGTAACCTTTTTGGCTTTTTCATATTTCACATTATTAGAATCTGTTACGCCTACTTTTATAGCATATTCCGTACTCTGAGTTAAGTTTTTATATGTATACTCAGGCTCTGATGATGTACCTACTAATGTATATTCTTTACCTGTTTTTACTTCTTTTATATAGTATCTATATTCTGTGATTTTTATGGTTTTAGGTACAACTTTTATGGATATAGAATCTATTGTTACATTGGTTATTTCTACTTTGAATTCGTCTTCTTCATTGTCCGACTCTCCATAATAAGTTATGATGATATCTCCATCTTTTTCCTCTAATTCAAATATGTGTCCTTCTAATTCTAATTTTTTCTTATTTTCATTATTTGTGTCTTCTAATTTATTTAAGTCAAATCCTTTTCTTTGTAGGAAATCTAAATATTCTTGCATTGTTAAATTTGATGAATCTTCTTCGTTTTTTAATGCTTTCTCATGAATAGCTAAAAGTTTGTCTAATACTAATTCGTCTTGTATTTCTTTAATTTTTGCATTATCACTAATTGCTTTTGAGTCTTTTAAAAAATTATTACCTAATAATAGATTAATGCTTGTTCCTGCTAATAATAAAATAATTACAATAGTAATTACTAGTATTATTAAAGTAATTCCTCTTTGTTCTTTTTTATCACCATTTTTTACAGTTCCGTAAGAATATTGGTGTACAGCCCCAACGTTTTGCTGTTTCATCAGTTTTCCTCCTATCTTTTGTACTTTTGTTTTTTCTTTATTTTATCATACTTAGTATTTTTTTCAATACTTTTTATCCTTTTATTTGTATTTTGATAAATTTCCTATAACAATAAAAAACTAGTCAATTAAAAATAATTTTTCTAATTTACTAGTTTTTTTGCTATTTTTTCAGCTTTTATTATATTTTCAAAAGAGTGCCATCAGTGTCAATGGAATATGATTTCCTACAATATGCCCATCATCTATCATTCTCTTAACTAAGTCAGGCTGAGTATTTAAATAATGTGCTGTAATAAAAAATGTAGCTTCTACTTCATTTGCCTTTAAAACAGACAATATTTTATCTGTATAACCTGCTTCATATCCTTCATCAAAAGTCAAATATACATATTTTTCATCCTTATTTCCCATTGCTATTCCATTATACTTTTCCATCAGTTTAAGATTTTGGCTACCTAATTCTGGTTGTTCGTGATTTTTAGCTCTTTTTATTCCCCAGCCAATTTTAGTATTGCTCAAACTTGTATTCGAACTTACTTGTTTTAATTCTCCTTTATCATCTAGCCCATTATTAATTTTTTCCCTGTTAGCTTGTATAATTGAAAATGTAAATACTAATATAAATGTAGCTATCCATATTGTATTTATTATTTTTTTACTCATAATATCCCTCACTTTATAAATAACAAAAATGCTCTAAAACATTCCATTTACTTTTTGTATTTAAATTTTATGTATTTAAGTATAAAAAAATAACTATTTATTTTTATAAAATAGCTTGACATTACTTTCGATTTGAATTATATTTATAATACCAACTGGAAAAATTTGGGTAATTTTGTCGGATTTTAATCTGCTGTAAAGGCAGTTTTTTCATCTCATTTTAAAATTATTCCATGTATAATTTTTTCATATTTTTACGGAGGATAAATTATGTTAAATTTTGCATTATGTGATGATAATAATAATGTACTTATTAAATTAGAGAAAATGTTAGAATCAATTTTTATCAATAAAAATTATAATGGTCAAATTGTTTTAAGTACAACTAAACCAGATGAACTGATAAATTATATAAGAGATAATAATGTAAATGTTATTTTCTTAGATATCGATTTAAAATCTAAAATTTCAGGTCTTGATTTAGCTAATATAATTCGTAAAAAAGATAAAAATATTTATATCATATTTACTACTGGTCATTTAGAATATGGACTTATAGCCTATAAATATAAAACTTTTGATTATCTCCCCAAACCTATCACATTAGAAAGATTAGAAGATACTTTAGTTAGATTGTTTGAAGATATTTCTGGTATGCAATCTAACTTTATTCGTTTAGATAACGATAAAACCATCATTAAGCAAGATGGTATTCAATATATAAAAAAAGATGGCATGAAAGTTATTTTTCACACTGATACAAGAGAATATGAAACTTATAGTTCATTTAAAAAAATCTTACCACAATTACCAAATAGTTTTATTCAATGTCATAAATCATATATTGTAAATTTAGATAAAATAACAGATATTAATATGACAAACGGAACTATACTTTTGAATAATAGCACTGATGACAAATGCTACATTGGTCCTAAGTATAAAAATCATTTTTTGGAGGTATTTAATAATGGAAACTTCTCAAGCAAATTCAACAGCTCTTACAATATCAAATAAACATTTCTTAGAACATATGGACAAGAAATATAAAATAATATTTATTATAAGTGGCATTTTAGGAATTGCTGCTATTATATCTCAAATTTATCTTATTTCATTTTATCATGGTGAATTTCCAATACTTCTTTCCATTATTACAATTATAAGTTTGCTTATCTATTCTTGCATTAACATATATGCTATAAATAGTATTTCAAAGCTTAAAGATACCGCTATAGCTTTAAAAGAAGCTAATCTTCATAATCAATCCCTTACTATACTACATGATAGTGTTAGAGGTTTTAAACATGATTTTCCTAATATAATGCAAGGAATTGGTGGATATATTTCAACTAATAATATGGAAGGTCTTAAGATTTACTATT
This sequence comes from uncultured Clostridia bacterium, assembly GCA_947630185.1. GTDB lineage: Bacteria > Bacillota > Clostridia > TANB77 > CAG-508 > CAG-273. The sequence continues at coordinate 64,730 of CANRGT010000004.1, forward strand.
CTCAGTTATTGAAAGATTGGAATCGCATCAATAACCTAACAGCTCTAAATCCTAAATTATTTAATAATTCTGCCATTTACAATATAATAGCCACTAAATATTATAAAGCTGATAACCTTCAAACTGAATTAAATTTAAATATTCTTATTGACTTAGGTGAATTAGAAAAGTATGTTAATATATTTGAATTTACTAGAATTCTTGGTATTCTAATGGATAATGCTATTGAAGCTGCTTCTGAATGTTTAGAAAAAGTTGTCAATGTTTATTTTCGTAAAGAAGAAAAACGCCATAGATTTGTTATGATTGTTGAAAATACTTATGCAAATAAAAATATTGATATAGAAAAAATCTTTCAAAAAGATTTTTCTACTAAATCTAAAAAAACTAATAGTGGACTTGGTTTATGGGAAGTTAGACAAATTTTAAGGAAAAATAATAATATTAATTTATATACTAGTAAAAATGATAATTATTTTTCACAACAAATTGAAATTTATTATTGATTTTATATATTTTTGGCTATTAAGTCTTATGTGCAAAATTTTTTTCTATAAAAAAGTAGAGAAATCTAAAATGTTAATAAAAAAAGAACAATATAGTTTTAAAATTTATATTGTTCTTTTTTTATATATTGTATTTTTGTAATTTTTAAATGCTTATTAAATTGTACTATATATTCTGAATGTCCTCTAGTATTTTCCAACTTCCTATTTTTTCTGGAATAGATTTAAAAGTCATTTGTTCATTCGTTATTGGATGATATAGTTTTAGCTCATATGCCCAAAGTGCTATCTGCTTTCCATGACCTCTACCACCATACTTTTGGTCACCATAAATGCTATGATTTCTACTTGAAAGTTGTACTCTTATTTGATGATGCCTTCCAGTGTGTAGGTTTATTTTTAAAACAGACAAATCAATTTCTGGGTCATACTTTAAAACTTCATAATCTAAAATAGCAAGCTTACTATTTTTTGTCCCCTCTTTTACCACTTTGCTCATATTATTTTTTTCATTTTTTAATAAGTAATCTTCAAGTGTATCTTCGCTTTTTTCCATCTTTCCATTTACAACTGCTAAATAAGTTTTTTCAAAATTTTTCTCTCTTACTTGATTACTAAGTCTTGTAGCTGATTTAGAAGTTTTAGCAAAAACCATTACTCCACCTACTGGTCTATCTAACCTATGAACTAAGCCTAAATAGACATTTCCCGGCTTATTATATTTTTCTTTTAAATACTGCTTAATTATACTTAGCATATCAATATCACCTGTTTTATCGCCTTGTGAAGGTATGTTTACAGGCTTTTCAACTACTATAATATGGTTATCTTCATAAATTACTTTTAAATTGTTCATTATAAGCTCCACTTCTATGCTTCTAACTAGTGAAAAATACTAGATTTTTTTATATTAAAGGCTTTCCCAACGCCCATAAATTCCACATGGTAAAACCAATTTTGAATTAGTCATTGGAAGACCTATCTCTCCACTAACCACTTTGCCTTTATAGTTCTTACCAATTGTTAATTCCAAAATATTTTCTAGAACTTTACTAGAAATTCCTGTTGTGTACGAATTTATTAAAAAGAATAATGGATTTTTTGATAATACTTTTGAACAAAGTTCAACTAATTCAGGTAAATTATCTTCAAACTTCCATACTTCACCATTTGTTCCTCTTCCATAAGATGGAGGATCCATTATAATCGCATCATAAGTATTGCCTCTACGTATTTCTCTATTTACAAACTTAAACACATCATCTACTATAAATCTAATTGGATTTTTTTCTAGCCCTGATGCTTGTACATTTTCTTTTGCCCATGTAACCATACCCTTTGAACTATCCACATGGCAAACCTCTGCACCTGCATAACTACAAGCAACTGTTGCACCACCAGTATATGCAAATAAATTTAAAACCTTAATAGGTCTTTTCGCATTTTTTATTTTAGAAATCATCCAATCCCAGTTAACAGCTTGCTCTGGAAAAAGTCCTGTGTGCTTAAAGCCCATAGGTTTTACATTAAAGGTTAAATCCTTATATTGCACCTTCCAACTTTGTGGCAAACTCTTTTTGTACTCCCAGCTTCCGCCACCTTCTTTGCTTCTATGGTATGTACCATTTACATTTCTCCATTTTTCTGGAAAGCTTTTTTCTTTCCAAATTATTTGTGGGTCTGGCCTAACTAGAATAACATTTTTCCATCTTTCTAATTTTTCTCCATTTGCCATATCTAATATTTCATAATCTTTCCAATCTTTTGCTATATCCATTTTTATTTCATGTTAGATATATTTTCTAACAGCCTTTATCATATATATTTAGGTTTTCATGGTTCCTATAACCTTTATTATTGTAGCATAATTGTTTTAGTTTTTCAAATATTTATAAACTCCCTAATACATTAATAAAATTAACTATTAGCACCACATCTAAAGCTATAAGCAAAGTAGCACTTATTACTGTCATTGTTATAATCTTATGCCTTTTTACTTTTTCAAATGCCTTTTCTAAAAATAAACTTGTCCAACCCTTACTAATTTTCTTTTCCCTTCTTGCATCTGCGCGAAGGTTTAGCACTAAATCTTTTGCATACTCCATAAAACATCCTCCTAAACATATACTTGTTAAACATTAAATGTAGATTATAAATATAAAACATAATTTAATTATTATAAATATATTCTAGTATTCTTATTTTATGATAAAAATCGTATACAAAATTGTGCTATATTATGCTATATTTCGGCATTTTATTGTAACCTTACTTTATTGCTAATTATTTTATTATGGCCTATCTTTTTTCAATTTTTGTATTACTATACTTGGTCGGTCTTCCCCTTTTATCTTCCTTGCTAACTTTTCATTTATACCTTTTATTTTAGTCAATTCTTCTATGTTAGCTTCTTTTATTTTTTGCACACTACCAAACTTTTTTAATAATTCTTTTTTCTTAGCTGGTCCTATTCCGTGGATTTCATCTAACTCAGATTTTGTAATGTCCTTTCCTCTTAGTTTTCTATGGTATCCAATAGCTTTTTCATGCACGCAGTCTTGAAAATAAGTTATAGTGTTCATTAGTCTTTCTGATAAAGGAAGTTCGTTTCTATTTTCATCAATTAAAGCTCTGGTTGAGTGTTTGTCATCCTTAACCATTCCAAAAATTGGTATATCTAAATTATATACATTTATTGCTTCTTTTGCTGCCCTCATTTGAGTTATTCCACCATCTACAAATATAGTATCTGGAAGCTCTCCAAATGCACCTTTTGGGTTATCTATTGAATGTTTTAATCTCCTAATTATAACCTCCTTCATGCACTCTGGATCATCTTGACCGATTACTGTTTTTATTTTAAAAGTTCTTGATAAATTCTTTTTAACTGTTCCATCTTGAAGTACACACATTGCTGCAACTACATATTGACCAGAAATATTTGAAATGTCGTAACTTTCTATCTTTCGTGGAAGCTTTTCCATTTTTAAAACTTTTTTAAGTTCGTTTACTACACCATATTTTTCTTTTTCAGTATTTTCCAAAGTTATTTTTGCATTGTTTTCAGCCATTTCTACAAGCTTTAGCTTTTCTCCTTTTTGTGGAGATTTTATTTCTACTGCCCTTCCCATTTTTTCTGATAACGATTTTTCTAGAAGATTTTTATCTTCTATTTCTTCTTTTACCATAATTCTATGAGGAATTATTAGGCTATCTAAATAATATTGTTTTAAAAAGTTAGAAAGAATTTCTTTGTCTGTTTCATCTTCTAATCCTTCTAAGAAATAATGCTCTCTACCTACCATTTTGCTATTTCTGATGAAAAATACTTCTATGCAAACTCTTAACTCGTTTCTAGCTAAGCCAATAACATCAATGTCATTTTCAGAAAGGTTAGAAACCTTTTGCCTTTCATAACTTATCTTTTCTATTGCCAATTTTTTATCTCTTAGATATGCTGCCTTTTCAAATTCTAGATTTTTAGAAGCTTCTTGCATTTCCTTATCTAACTGCTTTATAAGTGCTTCTGTTTTACCTGATAATAAATTTATAATTTGGTTTATTTGCTCTCTATACTCTTCCTCAGAAATATAGTTCATGCAAGGTGCACTACATTTTTTTATATGATAATTAAGGCATGGTCTATCCTTAAATTTAAAACTTTTACATTGTCTAATTTTAAACTTAGATTTTATAAAATCCACCATTTCTTTTGCACTACCAGCACTTGCATAAGGTCCAAAATACTTTGCCCCATCATTTAAAATTCTTCTAGTTATATATACATCAGGGTATTTTTCTTGAACATTTACTTTTATATATGGGTATGTTTTATCATCTTTTAATAAAACATTAAATTTAGGCATATTTTTCTTTATTAAATTACATTCTAGAATTAGGGCTTCTGATTCATTATCTGTTACAATGTATTCAAAATGGTCTATTAGAGCAACCATGTTTTCTATTCTTTTTGTTTTGTTATTTTTTCTAAAATATTGCCTTACTCTGTTTTTTAAAGAAATTGCTTTTCCAACATAGATGATTTTATCGTTCTTGTCATGCATTATATATACGCCCGGTTTATCTGGCAATTTTTTTAACTCTTGCTCTATATCAAACATTCTTCTAAGCCCTCCTTCTTTTATTATTTTAGCATATTATTTTGAATAAGACAATGGGACGGGGTTTTTGTCTTAATGAAAATTGGCATTACTTTACATAATTTCATTTAACTTTTCGATTGATGTTAAAATTGACTTTAATATAAGAAATTTTGATAAAAAATGTCTAATTATTTTATTACCCTAGAAAATTCTAAAGTGAAAAGGTATTGCCTCAAAAACCTTAAGACAAAAACCCCGTCCCATTGTCTTAAAATTTGACACAATTTATTTTTTATAGTAATATAATACTATTAAAAGTTTACAAATTAAATTTACAAGAAAATTATTAAATTAAGATATATATATTTATACAAAAGAATCTTAATATTAAAGTTATTTTCTTTATATTATTAAAAGAAAGGAGAGTAGTTTTAAAGTTACAGCGCCTGGACAATTTATTTATAAATCAATATTTATGAAGTTTTAAAAAATTGTTGACGAGGTTAGGGTTTATCGAAAGACTCGGCGGATGGCCCTATGGCACTACATACTGCCATTAAATATTAGGTAAAAAATCATAGTGATATGATATAACAAATCTAATAAGGTATGTTTTAATTTGTATACTTTCTTAAAATAATTTCTTAGAATGTATAACTTTGTATAGCTTTGTTTAACTTTCTAAGAAAAATTTAGTGTTCTAAAATTAGTTAGAGCATGATTTTAAAGGAGGTATTTTTTTATGTGTGGAATTGTTGGCTACGTTGGTAATAAAAAAGCCACACCGGTTTTAATTAAAGGCTTATTAAGTTTAGAATATAGAGGATATGACTCTGCAGGTATTGCAGTTATAGAAGATGGTAAATTACTAGTTATGAAGGATAAAGGTAGAGTTGCTAATTTACAAGAAATTACTGATTCTATTAACCCTGAATCAACCATTGGAATTGCTCATACAAGATGGGCAACTCATGGAAAGCCATCAAGAGAGAATTCACATCCTCATATGGATAATAGCGGAGAGTTTGCAGTTGTACATAATGGTATAATTGAAAACTATCATGAATTAAGAGAATTTTTAACTGAAAAAGGTTATAAATTTTCATCTCAAACAGATACAGAGGTAATTCCTAATTTAATTCATTATTATTATACAAATGGTGTTAAAACTAATACCCCATTTTTAAGTGCAGTAAAGTCTGCAGTAGATGATTTAAGAGGAAGTTACGCTATTGAAGTAGTTTCTAGTCTATATCCAGATACTATGATAGTTACTAGAAAGGATAGCCCTCTTGTTATAGGAAAAGGAAATGGTGAAAACTTTGTAGCATCTGATATTCCTGCTATACTTTCATATTCAAAAGATTTTTATTTATTAGACGATAACGAATATGCTGTATTAACTGCTAATAGTATCAACTTCTTTGATAGTAGCTTATCAGAGCATAGCAAGCCTATAAAAAATATTGAATGGGATGCAACAGCCGCTGAAAAAAATGGTTTTGAAGATTATATGTTAAAGGAAATATATGAGCAACCAACTGCTATTAGAGAAACTATTGGAGCACATTTTCATTTAGGAGAAAAATGTGATTTCCCTGAAATTGACATTACAGCTGATTATTTAAAAACTATAAATAAAATTTATATTATAGCTTGTGGTACTGCAATGCACGCAGGCTTAGTTGGAAAAAATGCTATTGAAAGGCTTTGCCACATTCCTGTAGAAGTAGACATTGCTTCTGAGTTTCGTTATAGAAACCCTATCATAAATGAAAAAACTTTATGCATTTATGTTAGTCAATCTGGTGAAACTGCAGATACAATAGCAGCCTTAAAATTAGCAAGGTCAAAAGGTGCAAAAACACTTGCAATTTCTAATGTTATAGGAAGCTCAATTACTCGTGAAGCAGATTATACTGTATATACACATGCAGGTCCTGAAATTGCTGTTGCTTCTACAAAAGCTTACACTTCACAAGTTGTATTATTAGTTATACTTGCTATGTATTTTGCAGAATTGTTAGGAACTACTGAGCAAAGCATTTTAGATAAGCTAAAAGCTTCAATTTTAGATTTACCTACTGCTATTGAAACTGTATTAGACCAAACTGAACAAGTAAAAGAATTTGCAAACAAAATATATACAGAACATGATATGTATTTCTTAGGAAGAGGAACTGATTACTGTGTTGCTATGGAAGGCTCTTTAAAATTAAAAGAAATTTCTTATATTCACTCAGAAGCTTATGCAGCAGGTGAATTAAAACATGGACCTATAGCACTTATTGAAAATGGAATAACTGTAATTGGAATTTTAACAGACCCTGATTTAGTAGAAAAGTCAATTAGCAATTTACAAGAAGTAGTTTCTAGAGGTGCTAAAACCTTTATAATTACTAACCAAAAACTTACAAACACAAGCTTTGATTTTATAATAAATATTCCAGAAACTGAGTCTATCATATCACCTATTGTTTCTATTATTCCGCTTCAACTTCTTGCTTATTACATTTCTAAAAGCAAAGGATTAGATGTTGATAAACCTAGAAATTTAGCGAAGTCAGTTACTGTTGAATAGTATTTGTACCAAGTATGCTTTCCCATTTTTTAGGTACTTGGGAAATATCAAAATTTAGAAAAACAAATTTTATAAAAAAGACCACCCTATCTTAAATAGATAGAGTGGTTTTTGTCTTCTTCATAGACGTTCCATTTAGATTGCCATAAATAAATGTGTTTAGCATATTTCATACTACTATTACCTTGTTGTTGCCATACTGTTACCGAACGATGGTATCTTTGGCATCAGGTCCTACGCCAATGTATTTGACTGGGACTTCAGTATAAGTTTCAATAAATTCAATGAACTTTTTAGCGCGTTCATCAAGCTCATCAAAACTTGTAACTCCTTCTGTGCTCCAACCACCTTTAAAGGTTTTGTATATTGGCTCGCAGTTTTCAAGGTCAACAGGAACATAATTTATGATTTCTTTTCCATTATATTGGTATGCCACACACACTTGGATTTCTTCGAATTTGCCGATGGTGTCTAAGTGGTTTAAGGCTAATGAAGTGCAGCCGTTTATATAGCATGCATCCAATACCATTACCAAATCCAGCCATCCGCATCTTCTCGGTCGATTTGTGGTTGTACCATATTCATGGCCAAGCTCACGTATTCTGTCTCCTACTTCATTGTTCTGCTCAGTAGGAAATGCTCCTTCGCCCACTCTTGAAGTATAGGCTTTCATAACACCTATTACCTCACTTTGCTTGTTCAAAGGAACTCCTGCACCTGTGCAAGCCCCACTTGCTATTGGATTAGACGAAGTAACATCTGGATATGTACCCCAATCCAAGTCCAAGAAAGTAGATTGTGCACCTTCGAGAACAATGTTTAGGCCTTCTTTCCTTAGAATAGGTTTAGTGTCCTTTACAAACTCTGCAAGGTACTGACCTAACTCAGAATATTCTTCGAAGATTTCATCCACCTCGCTTTCGCAAATAGTGTGGCCGGCAGACATAAGGTCAGCGCTTTCCATCATCAGTATGAAATGGATTTTTTCCTTTAAGGTTTCAGGCTTTCCTACCAAATCACACATGCGAATACCTACTCTTTCGCTTTTGCTTTGATAGCAAGGTCCAATTCCTCTTAAGGTAGTGCCTATTTTCTTGTCACCCCTTTGAGCCTCCTGAATTTTATCCAATTCCACATGAATTGGCAAAATCACATGTGCCCTATTACTTATGACAAGATTATTCGGGGTGATTTTGATTCTTCTCGCCTTTAGCTCTTTTATTTCTTGAGCCAAAACACGAGGATCAACCACAACCCCTGTTCCTATGATTGATAAAACGTTTGGATTGATTATAGAAGCCGGAAGCAAATGAAGTTTATAAGTTTCACCTTCGGAAACAACCGTATGACCTGCATTGTTTCCACCGGTGCACCTTATTACAACATCTGCATTTTGCATTGCGAAATGACAAACCCGGCCTTTGCCTTCATCTCCCCATTGTGTTCCAACAATTGTTCTTATCATGTTTCATTTCTCCTTTGTGTAAAAATTTTTGGAACATCTATATCAAACCTTTATACAAAATAATGTATAAAGATATTAAAGAATTACGCATAGAATTATATAATATTTTTATGTCAATTACAAGTGTTTTTCCTTATTTGCCCTTATATTTTTTTTATTTGCTCTTATATTTTCTTTACTCTTATATTTTCTTTACTATTATTGAAAATCATTAAAATTTATGGTATAAATATATCAATAAACCAAAGAAAAACTTATTAAAAAATAAAAGAATATAGTTTTATACTATTAAAAAAGCCATTCGCATGAATGGCTTTTTTCTAATGCTTAGCATCAATTCGAGTCAAGTCATATTTATAAAAAAATCTTTAAAATAATTAGCAAAACTGCACCCGGTATTCCAAGCAAACCCACTAATACTGATGTACCTACATTAAGCCCTATATGAAAACTAAATGCACTTCCAACTAAGTTTATTATAAAAATAAGTAGTCCACCTAAAAATGAGTTTAATATTAACTTAAAAATTGCCCTAAAAGGAATGGAAAATACCTTTCCTATTACTACAAGTGCAATTATACAACCTAAAATAACAAAAACATTAGAAAAGTCCAAATATTATCACCCTACCCTACAAATTATTGTAAATATATGATTTTATACACATATAAACTTTATAGCCTTCATATTTTTTAATTTATAGTAAATACTTATGATAATATTTGGACAAATATTACTTATCCAACTTGATTTTTTCTAAAATAAAGCTCCTCTATCATATTTAGTGAAATTCCCTTTTTTCTGGCTTTGTTTACAAGGAAATCTAGCTTACTCTTTGTTGCTTTTATTTGATACACATAGTAATCAACTAAACCCGCTTCTGCTGTTTCAAAATTTTTATTTGCTAAGTCTAATTCTCTTTTTGCTTTAATCACACTCATAATTAATTCTATGTTTTTTTCATCTTCTGTTTTCTCTACAACTAAATCTTCCTTTTCATAATCTCCGTACATATTTCTATCTCCTTTTTTCTTATAGCATATAAAGATTTTTTCTTTTTATATTATTATCTATTGCTGTTCAAAAAATTTCATAAAAACACCGCAAAAATAATAATTCCTACTGACTGTATAACAAACAAATTGAAAATATTTGATGTAAGTAAATTATTTGTTGCCTCTATTACCCCATCTTCTGCTTGTTTTTCTTTTTTATAATGTTTTTGTGCTTCTAAAAATGTAATAAGCTCTGGAACACTTGTAATAAAGCCTAATAATATACCAATTATCCACTGTGGAATTTTAAAATTAATGCATAATGCTTCTAATGTATCACTTAATAAATTTCCAACTGTATAAAGCAGAATTGCTATAATAACTAAATATATAGTATATTTTATAATGATTTTAATCTTCCCTCTTACCCATTTTGTTTCTTCCTGTATTTCTTTTTCTTGTATAGTTTGCCTTTTTAAATAAACTTTATGTGAGTTATTGTTTATAACATAAAATGCTAAAAATAATAATATAAAAATTGGCAGAATTTCTACTGAATATTCTATATTAAATATAAATAAAAATGCTGGTATTGCTATTGTGAGTGCCACCATTATTAAATCTATTGTAATTGCTCTGTTACCTAATAGTCTTTGATTTTTATTTATATATACTGTAAATAAGTACTGTACTAAATTTATTATATTCGAGCTTATTATATTGTATGCACCTGCTGATATAAGACCTGTAAATGATGAAAAACAAACTGTTAAAAGCTCCGGTGTAGAGGTTGCAATTCCTGCAACATTTCCTATTGTTTTTGGTTTTAAATTTAAAGCCTCCCCCAGTTTTCTCAAGACAGGTACTAATAAATATTTTGATATTGCTACAATTATTCCTGTATAAAATATGAACTTTATAAATGTCCAAATTAAGTTCAAGTTTCTACCTCTTATCTTTATATTTTTTCTTATTAAATTTTATATTGTTGGTTTATAATTTTCTTTTGCAACTTCTATTTTTTCCTATTTTACCCATTTATATAAATTATATTCTAAATTTTATATGTTTTTATAACATATGTAATAATGCAAATAAGATATAAATTAAAGCATTATAAAGAAAAGTTGACTAATTATGTAAATTGTTGTATAATAATATTTAACATAAGGTATAGCCTTATTTTACATATATTATTCTCATACATCACCGGCCAAATTGACATTAAATATAAAAGGAGAGTAAAAATATGAAGAACTTTGAAAACAAAGAAGTAGTTGTGGCATTAGAGTCTAGACGTGCTGCCCTGCAAAAAATAATGAGGTCAGGCTTTCCCATTGATTTCCGGCTTGAAGAGGCTCACATCCGGAGAGTTAACAACGCTGAGCAATACTTAAATGAGTTAAAAGAAGTGGACTCATTTTTAGATTTAGGATTCGAGGTAACCATCGTTACCAAAAAGAAATTCGAAAAGGAGGTTGACCAGGCAGATTTTTCTACCATCGAGCAGGATGGTGTCTTTTGCAAAATCGCAACAATTCAGAGCTATCCTAGCAAGGAGAGGGTGATAGTCTACCTTGTACCTATAGCAGGTGCAGTATAGCAATTACTTCAAATAAAAAAGCAATTCCATTAGTTGCTTTTTTAAAAAAACTAGCTCATTTGCTAGTTTTTTTTATTTTGCTTAAAATTTATTTTAAATCTTTTTGCAGTATATAATCCATTTCATTACATAATGTTTATCATAAGATAAACATTAAAAGTTTTTTCAGATAAAAATTATGATGTAATTTTAAAAAAGTTAGTATTTAATTGCAAAATCGCTTAAAGAAGTGTATAATACTTACATAATAAATTTATGAGGTGAACTTTTATGATAGATATTAAATTTTTAAGAGAAAATCCTGATGTGGTTAGAGAAAATATTAAGAAAAAATTTCAAGACCACAAACTTGTTTTAGTAGATGAAGTATTAGACTTAGATGCTAAAAATCGTGAAGTAAAATTAAAAGGTGATGAATTAAGAAGTAAAAGAAATTCTTTAAGTAGTGAAATTGGGAACCTAATGAAGCAAGGCAAAAAAGAAGAAGCAGAAAATATTAAAGCCCAAGTTCAAGAAATTAATCAAGAATTAGTAGATAATGAAAAATTAGAAGAAGAATATGGTATGCAAATTAGCGAAAGAATGATGAAAATTCCAAACATTATTCATGAATCTGTTCCTATTGGAAAAGATGATAGTGAAAATGTTGAAATTGAAAAATTTGGAGAACCTACAATTCCTTCTTATGAAATTCCATATCATACAGATATTATGGAAAAGTTAGAAGGCATTGATTTAGATAGTGCTCGTAGAGTTGCTGGAAATGGCTTTTATTATTTAATGGGTGATATTGCAAGATTACATTCAGCTGTTATTTCTTATGCAAGAGATTTTATGATAAATAAAGGCTTTACTTACTGCGTTCCACCTTTCATGATTCGTAGTAATGTAGTAACTGGTGTTATGAGTTTTGAAGAAATGGATGCTATGATGTACAAAATTGAAGGCGAAGATTTGTATTTAATTGGTACAAGTGAACATTCTATGATTGGTAAATTTAAGGAACAGCTTTTACCTAAGGATAAGCTTCCATATACTATGACTTCATATTCTCCATGTTTTAGAAAAGAAAAAGGTGCACATGGTATTGAAGAACGTGGTGTTTACCGTATTCATCAGTTTGAAAAGCAAGAAATGATAGTTGTTTGCGAACCTGAAGATAGCTGGAATTGGTATGATAAATTATGGTCATACACAGTAGAATTATTTAGAAGTATGGAAATTCCAGTTCGTACTTTAGAATGTTGTAGTGGAGACTTAGCAGATTTAAAGGCTAAAAGCTGTGATGTAGAAGCTTGGAGCCCTAGACAACAAAAATATTTTGAAGTCGGTAGTTGTTCTAACTTAACAGATGCACAAGCAAGACGTCTCGGAATTCGTATTAAAGGCGAAAAAGGAAATTACTATGCACATACTTTAAATAATACAGTAGTTGCCCCACCTCGTATGTTAATTGCATTTTTAGAAAATCATTATCAAGAAGATGGAAGCATTACTATTCCAGAAGTTTTATGGCCATATATGGGTGGTACAAAAATTTTAAAGCCTAAAATTTAAACTAATTTATAAAAATACAATTAAATACTATCTTTTCTTCTTTCTTACTGTCATCGCTTAATTAAAAAAATTAGATAGTATTTAATTTTTAATTTGGAGGAAATTGTATGATAATAAAAAATCCACAGTTTAAAATTTCTGCAGTAAGCCCTAAGCAGTATCCTAATGATAATTTGCCACAAATTGTTTTAGTTGGTAAATCTAATGTTGGTAAATCTTCTTTTATAAATACCTTGGTTAATCGTAAAGGTTTAGCTAGAACCAGTAGTGAGCCTGGAAAAACTAGACAAATTAACTTTTATGATATTGATAGTAAGTTCTATTTTGTTGATTTGCCTGGATATGGATACAGTAAAATGTCTAAGACTGAACAAGAAAAAGTTGGAAATTTTATTGAAGAATACCTTTCTTCTAGTAAAAACATTGCTCTCATTATTTTTCTTATTGATATTAGACATTTACCTACAGAGAATGATAAGCTTATGTATGATTATATTTTTAAAACAAATCTTCCTTGTATAGTAATTGCAAATAAAGCTGATAAAATTGCTGTTACAAAGGTTGATGAAGAGGTTAAAAATTTACAAGAAATTTTAAATCCTTTAAAAGACTTAAAGTTCTTGCCTTTTTCTTCTGAACGAAAAGTTTATACTGACGAGGTTTGGAAGGCTATTGAGAATACTATCAATTTATAGTACAATTTTCTGTTGACTTTTGAGTCAAAACGAAGTATAATAAGGGTATTCCATTATGGAATAAATATTTAAAAGGGGGCAGTTTTATGCCGAGAAACAACAGTAGCTTTAACAAAAACCTTGTGGTGCGGTTCGTAGATAACGAACATGCAAAGAATGCATTTCGTGAATTTCGAACGAGATTTCCAAGTTGCCTTCCTAAGTCGAATGACTTAAGTAAGGTTTCTGAGGATAAAGTAATTATTCAGGAAAATTCCATTCGTGGAATATCCCGTAGCAACGCAAGGCAGTTTTTGCTCAGTTGCGTTGGTGCAGTTCCCGGTTAAAAAATAAACTCTTTAAAAAGGTGATAGCGTAATCGCTATCACCTTCTTTATTAAATTCTCTATGTATATTTTTTCAAATTACAAATTTTTATTATGCTATTTTTTTATAGCTTTATCATTATTATTATTTTCTTTCTCAACTTTTGTAATTGCTTTCAAGGCTTTTTGTCTTTCTAATGTTACTATGTGCCCACAACCTAAGCATTTTAATTTAAAATCGACGCCAACTCTAGTTAGTTCCCATAGTTTGCTACCACAAGGATGTTGTTTTTTAGTTCTTACTATATCTCCTACTTGGTATTCCATTAGAAACACCTCTTTATTCTTTTCTCTACACTTTCTTTTCCAAGTACTTGCATAATTTCATAAAGATCTGGTGTGTTTTGTCTTCCTGTTAAAGTTACTCTTAAAACTGTGCTAATATCTCCAACATGACCTGGGTAAGCTTCTGGATTTTGCTTGTATTCTTTTACTTCTCTTGCATAGCCAAGCTCTCCTGCTAAATCCTTCATTTTATCAAACCATGTTTGTTTATCATCATTTATATCAAAATATTTTTCTAGGTACAATGATAAAATTTTCTTTATCTCGTTTTTGTCATTTATTTTTGCATATTCAAAGTCAGTACCCATCTTGAAAAATTCATCATCATACATATAAATAATTGCATTTTTTACATCAGACCATTTACTTATATCTTTTCTAGGCTTAGCGTTTCCTCTTTCTATTCCAAATATTTTAAGTGAATATTCTTTGTCTGATAGTAAGTTTGCAAGCTCTTTGTCATATCTATCTGCCCATGCACTTACTTCTTCATACATATCCTCTTTAGTATATTTTGAAATAACATTTTTTGAAACATCTAGTAGCTTAACAATGTCAAAAATTGCTCCACTTACGCTCATCTTGTTAATTTCAAATTTGAACTCAGACATATCAGCATCTGGATTTGCCCTTCTCCAACTTTCAAAATTAGAGTTACCAATATTCATTAAATATTCGCAAACAGCTTGTGCTGGGATTCCTTCTTCATGGTAATAGCTAACTGCAGCTTCTGGATCTTTTCTTTTACTAATCTTTCTCTTTTTACCATCTTCCTCTTTTAAAATAGGTGCATAATGGCAATACTTTGGTGTTTTAAATCCAAGTGCTCTAAATAGCTCTAAATGCAAAGGAATTGAAGATACCCATTCATCTGAACGAATAACATGTGTCACTCTCATTAAATGGTCATCTACTGCGTGTGCAAAGTGATATGTAGGAAGTCCATCTGCTTTTATTATTACTATATCTTGGTCATTTTCTGGAAAATCAATATTTCCTTTTATAACATCATGGTGTCTTATTTTCTTTTCTTCGCTTCCCATTGATTTGAAACGAATTATATATGGCACACCTGCTTTTATTTTCTCTGCTGCTTCATCTACTGGCAAATTACGGTATGTTGCCCAAACTCCATAATAACCTGTTCTTATTTTTGCTGTCTCTTGTTTTTTTCTCATTTCTTCTAATTCTTCTGGTGTTGCAAAACAAGGGTATGCTCTTCCCTGCTCTATTAAATATTTAGCATAAGCTTGATAAATAGGTGCACGATTGCTTTGTTTGTATGGTCCATAAGAGCCTTTTTCATCTGTTTCATTTATCATTCCTTCATCAAATTCTATACCAAAATCTTTAATTGAGTTTACTATTTGTAAAACACCATCTTCAATTTCTCTTTTTTGGTCAGTGTCTTCTATTCTTAGTAAAAATACACCATTAGTTTGCCTTGTAAGCTGTCTATTTATAACGCATTGCATAAGACCACCAACATGTACAAAGCCTGTTGGACTTGGGGCAAATCTTGTTACAATTGCTCCTTCTTCTAGGTTTCTTTCTGGATATTTTTCTTCATAATATGATATTTCTTTTGCATCTGGAAATATTAAATCTGCTAATTCTTTATAGTTCATATAGGTAAACTTCCTTTCTTTTCTCTTTTTTGTACTTATGTATTATACCAGATTTTTTTTAATCTTACAACATTTATTTTTCATTCTAACTATTTACCATTTTTTTACATATTTTAACTTATTTGTTTACTTTTAATGTTTAGTTTGTTATAATGATTTATATACCATACTCAAAGAAAAAAGGCTCCTGACAATGTCAATAATTATTTTAATATTGAAATTAATTGTAAAATAAAAGCAAGATGAAGATAAAAAGAAAAGTAAGGAGGAAATAATGGATAATCACGAAAAATCAAATGAAACAAAAGGTAATGAAAATAATAAACCTATAATGGGTCAAATATCTGTAGAAGAAGAAAAAAGTAAAACTATAGCTCACAAAGATAGTGCTCTTAGACGATTAGATGTGTCTTTCAATAGGCATATCGAATTGCAAGAATTTAAAAAAAGTGATTTATTAGCTTATTGGTTTACTGATTTTGCAAATTATCATGATAATGAAGGTATTTTCGATTTTTCTTCTTTAAGAATATTCAAGCATGGAGATATAGTTAAAGCAAATTTAGGTTTTAATATTGGAAATGAATTAGGTGGACTGCACTATTGTATAGTTATAAATAAAAATGATAATCCTTATTCCGGAATATTAAATGTTATTCCTCTTACATCTGCAAAAGAAGGAAAACAATATAGTAGTAAAACTTGTGTAAATTTACATGATGAATTGTACTCTCTTTTAATGAATAAATTTGACAAATCATATAATGCAATTAATGAAAAATTAGAATCTTTAAATAAAGAAGCAAATGAAGAAAAAAAATTTAATATGATAAAACCTATTTTAGTGGATTTAGATTATTTAACTAAAATAAAAGAAGAAATATTAAAAATGAAACATGGAAGTATAGCTTATATTCAACAAATAACAACTATCAGTAAACAAAGAGTTTTTAAAACCCCTATATTAGCTGGTATAAAGTTATCAGATGAGAGTTTAGATCTAATAGATGAAAAAAATTAAAAAAATTTTTACTAAATAATAAAAAAATAGTATATTTTATTTGACAGTGAGCATATTATATGTTATAATCTAATTACAATTAAGCCTTATATTATGTAAATAATATAACGGACATAAGAAGATTATGGAGAGCTCAGTGTAGCTCTCTTATTTTTATATAAAACTTATTTAGCCCTTTAAAATTTTGTTGCGTTATCAATTGTTATACCAAATTCAAGAATAATACCAAGCATTGAATTGCTTGGTATTATTGAGTTTCGCTATACTTCCATAATAATAGGTAAGATCATTGGGTTTCTCTTTGTTTTTTCAAAAATATAATCTCTTAATGTATCTTTTACATTTGTTTTAATTGTTGTCCAATCACGAATGTGGTTTTCCTCACATTTTCTTACTTCCTCACGAATAACCTTTTTAACATCATCCATTAAGTTTTCAGATTCTCTAACATAAACAAATCCTCTTGATATTACATCTGGTCCTGCAACTATTTCTCCTGTGCTATCATCCATTGTCATAACAATAATTATTAAACCATCTTGTGATAAATGTTGTCTATCTCTTAGAACTATATTTCCTACATCTCCAACGCCTAAGCCATCAACTAATACTTTTCCATTTGGTACAGATGTTGTAATTTTAGCTTCATTTGGATTTAATTCTAGTGTTTTACCATTTCCCATTATAAATATGTTTTTAGGCTCTATTCCCACTTTTTTTGCTGTTTCAGCGTGTGCTATAAGTTGCCTATACTCACCATGAACTGGCATAAAGTATTTTGGTTTTGCTAAGGTCAAAATTAATTTTTGTTCTTCTTGACACGCGTGACCTGATACATGTATATCTTCAAGTGAGCTATAAATAACTTCTGCTCCTATTTTCATTAATTCGTCAATTACCTTAGATACTAATTTTTCATTTCCTGGTATTGGATTTGCTGAAATTATAACCATATCATTTGGTGTAATAGTTACTTTCTTATGCTCTCCATTTGCCATTCTAGTAAGGGCGGACATTGCTTCTCCTTGGCTACCAGTTGTAATTATTACTAGTTGGTCATCACGATAATTTCTAATATTGTCAATGTCGATAAATGTATTTTCTGGTACATCAATATATCCTAATTCTATTGCTGCATTTATCATATTCATCATACTTCTACCACATACAGCAATTTTTCTACCATATTTAATAGAAGAATTTACAATTTGTTGTACACGATGTACATTTGATGCAAAGGTTGCTACTACAATTCTTTTAGTATTGTTTAAGAAAAGTCTGTCAAACACCTCTCCTACTGAGCTTTCAGACATTGTAAAACCTTTTCTTTCACTATTTGTACTATCAGAAAGTAGAGCTAGAACTCCTTTATTTCCTAGTTCTGCAATTCTGCCTAAGTCTATTACTTTGTCATCAATTGGTGTATAGTCTATTTTAAAGTCGCCTGTATGAAGCACTACACCTACTGGTGTATGAATAGCAAGCATTACAGAGTCTGGAATACTATGGTTACTTCTAATAAATTCTACTTTTATGTTTCCAAAGTTTATAGTTTCGCCTTGATTTACTATGTGTATTTTTGCACTATTTGTTAAATTATGTTCTTCTAATTTGTTGTTTATAAGGGCTACGGTTAGCTTTGTTGCATAAATTGGTATATTTATTTGTTTTAAAATGTATGGTATAGCTCCTATATGGTCTTCGTGACCATGGGTTATAACTAAACCTTTTATTTTTTCTTTGTTTTTTTCCAAATAGGTTATGTCTGGGATTACTAGGTCTACACCTAGCATGTCATCTTCTGGGAATTCCAAACCGCAGTCTACAAGTATTATTTCGTTTTCATATTCAAATACTGTAATGTTTTTTCCTATTTCTTCTAATCCACCTAAAGGAATTATTTTTAAGTTTGATTTTTTAAATTCAAATTTTTCTTTAGTTTCATGTCCTCGTTTTTCTCTTGTAGTTCTATCATGACCTGATCTTTTACTTTCATTTTTTTGTATTATTGCTGACCTATTTTGTCCTTTTATCATTTCTTTATTTCTTCTTTTTTCAGGTAAATTCTTTTTACCTTGTTTATTCTCTTGTAACATCTCTTTTGTCATTATTCATTATCCTTTCTTCTCTTTTATTTTTAGCTTATTAATTTTCAGCTCTTTATTGTTTTTTAGCTTTATTAATTTTTTATTATTAATTAGCTTTACCGTTTTTTAGCTTTATTACTTTTAAACACAAAAAAATAGCTTATATAATACTATAAACTATTTTGATTTTCCTTTATTTAAAAAATATTTACCATTTTTTATTTTTTATGCAAGAAATAAATATGTTTTTTCTATTTCCGCCCCAAACATATTTAAAAGGTTTCTTGCTTACTACTTATATTTTTATATTTTCGCTCAAAATTTTATTTATAATATTATACTTCTCTGTTTTTATATTTAAAATAATAAATCTCATCTTTACCATAATTGGTAACAGCTGCCTTTTATTATACATCTTTTTTGAGCCGTTGTCAAATTTGCTTTTTTAAACTATAGTTGCACCAATAATTCCTGCATCATTTCCTAAGGTTGCAAGTTTAATTACTGGCAATGCACTTTTGTTAAATACATATTTTCTACTATTAAATTCTTCTAATAGCATTTCATATAAAACATCTTTAAAATACACAAAGCTTCCCCCTAAGCAAATTGCTTCAGGCTCTAATAAGTCTATTACATTTGATAAACCTATTATCAAGTTATCTATATATTCCTCTAAAATTTTTTGCACTACTACTTCTTCGTTTCTTTTCTTTAATTTTTTCTCATGTTCTTTTAGATTTTTACATCTTTCATTTAATTCATCTTTATTTTGTTTTAGATTTTCATTTAATTCTTCTCTATGTTCTTTTAAATTTTTGTTTCTTTCTTTAAGCACATTTAAAAGTTCTTTTGCGTTAATATCTTTATTTAACCCCATTGCGTCTATTAGAGTATTTTTTAATCTTTTCATTGAGCAATAAGTTTCAAAACATCCACTTTTTCCACAATTGCATGAAATTCCATCTTTTTTAATTATCATATGCCCTATTTCAAATCCTGGATTTCTTTTTGGTCTTAACTCTTTTCCGCCTAAAAATACTGCTCCACCTATTCCTGTTCCTAAGCACATAAATACTGCATCATCATATTCTTTTAAACTTCCATATTGCTTTTCTGCTAAACCTGCACATTTTGCATCATTATTTATTTGAATTTTTCCATTAAACTCTTTTTTTATTATTTTTGTAATATCAAGTTCATCAATGCCAAGATTTACTAGGTTTGTAAGCTTGCCATCTTTTGGTGTTCCAGGGCTTGCAATTCCTATTAATTCTATCTCGCGCCCTTCAGATAATTTTTTAATTGTTTGCAAAACATAGTTTTCTATAAATTTGCTTAAATCATTTCCATTTATATCTGTTTCATATTTTTCTATAATATTTCCTTTTTCATCTACTAAGCCAATTCCTATGTGACTTCCACCTATATCAATTCCTATTTTCATTTTTTGTTATAGTTAATATATAAAATTAACTAATCTCCTTCCTAAATTATATAAAACATTATACACCATATTTCATAAATAAAAAAGTAGAAGTTATTACAAAAGAAAACTTTTGATATAACTTCTACATATAGCTATAATTTTATATTTCAGATCTTAATGAATCAAGTAACCAGTTACCCATATACAATTGGATACATGGTACAAGTACGACAACTACTAAGAAGATTAACAATATTCCAACAAATAAATATGATATTTCTGGTAATACTTTCATAATCTTTTGTAAGCTGTTTTGTATATCCACATCCATATAGTCTAATAATTTTTGCATCATTTCAGTTAAGTCTGTTTGCATACCTATTTTAAGCATTTCTATTTCCATTGATGTACATAAACCTGATCTTTCAAATGGTTCTATCCATGAACTACCTATCAAAATATTGTTAATAGAAGTTTCTATTATGGATAGCATAACATAATTTTTTACAACTGTTTTACTAACCTCTAATGCATCTTGTATTCTCATGCCATTTTGTAAGTTAAGTAACATTGCTCTCATAAGTCTTGAAAAGTCAATTCCAAAAACTAATCTACCAAAAACTGGAGCTTTATATTTAAAGTAATGCCAGTTGTATTTTCCTTTTGGTGTATTTATATATCCAATAATTGCAAGTATAATAATTGCAATTATTCCCACTGGTATATACCAATAAAGCATTGCGAGATCTAAGAAGTCCATGAACCATAACGTAATTGGTGGAAGTTGTGTTCCTGCTCCACCCATTTGAGCAAATACATCTTCGATAGCAGGTAATACAAATAGTGTTCCTATAATAAGTAATACTAATATTGCAACAAATTGCCCAATGTTTGGAATTAAAATGCTCTTTATTTTCCTATTTCTAGCTGTTGTTTCATCTAGATACCTTACTGCTTGTTCCAAAGATGTGGTAAGAGATCCTGAAAGTTCTCCTACTCTTATCATATTTATATAAATGTATGAGAATATATTAGAATAATATTCCATTGTAGTATACATATACTCTCCATTTTCTACTCCTGCTAAAATATCTTCTAAAACTCCTCTAAAGGAAATATTCTCTGTACTATTTATAATAGTGCTTAAGGCATGTATATTGTTAAATCCAGCTTTTTTAAGTAAATAGAAATTCTGAGTAAATATAATAACATCTCTTGTTGTTATTGATTGTCCTATTGAGAATGACATATACAGCTTTTCTCTAAGTGATGGTGAAGCAGTATCTTTACCTTGCAAAATGTTTGCAGAGTTTGCTGTTTTCATAATATCATCTATATTTATTATATTTCTTTTATTTTGTTTTGGCTTTCTACTTTTGTAACTAACTTGAACAATTTCTATTGGTAGTAAGTCGTTGCCTTTTAACCTTTTAACTAAATTATTTTTGCTAGACTCTTCTACTCTATTTCTTACAATTTGCCCTTGCTTAGTTACAGCCCTATATACGTATTCTGGCATTAATGCTACCCTCCTTTTGTTTACAATTCTTTTTGTAATTATTATAAATTGCCTATAATTTTCTTATAGCTTATTTACAGCTTATTTATAGCTTTTTATAATTTTTGTGAGTTTTCCTTTTTGATTTTTAATTGCATAATTGTTCTGTTTAAGATTTCTATATTCTTTTCTTCTATTTGTGCCTTAGCTTGGTCTAATGTTATTTTATCATCTACGAATAACTCAGCTAAAGAATTTATTAGACCAATACTTCCCTTCTCAGAACTACTTTGTATTGCATCCTCAATTTCTGAAACACTAATTTTATCTTTACGAATTATTCCTGCTACAATATTATCAACAACCATTACTTCTGGTACTAAAACAAGTGAATCACCTTTTCCTTTTAGCAATCTTTGTGATATTACTAATTTTAATAGTGATGCAATTAAATATTTTATAGTTTGTTGGTCTCTAACTTCATAGAAGTTTATCATTCTATCGATGGTTTCTGCACATGATTTTGTATGAAGTGTTCCTATAACTAAATGTCCTGCTTCTGCAGTTTCAATTGCTGCCTCCATTGTTTCCTTATCACGAATTTCTCCTACTACTAGAATGTCGCAGTCCTCTCTTAAACAGTTTATAACACCATCACTGTATGTTAAGCAATCTCTACCTATTCCTATTTCCTTTTGTACAATAACTGATTTTTTGCATTGATGTTTATATTCTACTGGGCTTTCTAGTGTTAATATTTTTTTATTTTCATTTTCATTAATATAATTTATTAAAGCATTAAGAGTTGTTGTTTTACCAGAGTTAGTTTTTCCAGTTACTAATATTAAACCTTGTGGCTGTGTAGTCATTCTCCTAACAATATCTGGAACACCTAAATCTTCATATCTTGGTAAATCCTTCTTAATAAGTCTTAGTACGATTACTGGTATTTCATTTGAAACAGAAATATTTACCCTTAATCTTAATTCTCCATATTCATAAGAAGAATCTAATTTTTTATTCTTTTTGAAAAGATTATCTTTTTCAACATTTCCTTGAACGAAATGGTCATATAATTCAAGCATATCTTCTTCAGTTAGTACTTCACAATCTTCAATTTCTTTTAATTCTCTTCTTATTCTTAAAACTGGTTTTATGTTACAAATAAGGTGTATATCAGAAGCATCTTTTTCTATAGCCTCATTTAAGATTTTATCTATATCTACCATGATTTCCTCCTATGTATTTTAATAAATAATTAGTTTATTATTAACTTCTTCTAAAGTAGTAATTCCATCTAATACTTTATTTATTCCATCTACTACTAATGGTTTATAACCTAATTCTAATGCTTTTTTTCTAATTTCAAGGCTTGAAGCATCACGTGAAATTAAATCTTTAACTTCATCATCAATGTTCAATATCTCAAAAATACCAATTCTGTCTAAATATCCACTTTGGTTACATTCTTTACAACCTACTGCTTGATAGGTTTTCTTGCCTTCTAAATTAAAATCTACATTATATTTTTCACCTATTTTTTGAATAATTTGCTTTTCTTCCTCTGTAAAGTCTCTTTCTTTTGCACAATGTGGACAAATTCTTCTTATTAATCTTTGTGATACAGAGGTTGCTAAAATACTAGAAATATCATAATTAGAAATTCCCATTTTTCTAAGTCTTGTAATAACCTCTATACTATCAATTGTATGTATTGTAGATAAAACATAGTGACCAGTTTGACCTGCTTGCATTGCTATTTCTGCTGTTTCATTATCACGAATTTCTCCTACTAATATAATATCAGGGTCTTGTCTTAAAACAGTTCTTAAAGAATCTGAAAATCCAACCTTTGAATCTATTTCAATTTGGTTTAATCCATCTATTCTAATTTCGACAGGGTCTTCAATTGTTGTTACATTTATTCTTGGATCATTTAAATAATCAATAATACTGTATAAAGTAGTTGTTTTACCCTCTCCAGTTGGAGCTGCTATTATTGTAATAGAGTTTCTTTTATTAAAGCTTTTCTTAAGAAGTTCCTCATCCTTTGGAAAACCTAATTCAAATATGTTACGAATATTTGCATTTTTCTTTAATAACCTTAATACGAATTTTTCTCCATAAACATTCTTTTGTGAAGATACACGAATGTTATAATCTGGGTATAACAAAATTCTACCATCTTGAGACTCTTGTTTTTCTTGGTGCATATTAGAAATTGCTTTTAATCTTCCTATAAGTTGTGCTTGTTTTTCTTTATTTATTTCGGCTTCTGTAATAAGCCCTCCGTCTATTCTATACCTAACTCTTACTATATTCTCTAAAGGCTCTATGTGAATATCACTTGCTCTTTTTTCCATAGCAGTTTTTATTATACTATCTACTAATCCTGAAATATCTGCATTTACATCAATATTTTCTGAAGCAGTACCTTCTAAGCTATCTATTATTCTTTCAATATTACTCTCAAGAGTAATATATTTTTCCATTACTAAACCTTTATTTAGTAATAAAAGTCTTATTCTATCTACTGTCCTTCTATTAGTAGTATCAGCAAAACATACTTTTATTTTTCCTGCTACAATTTCAAAAGGAACTACTTTACTATCTTTCATAGTATCTAATGAAATATAATCTAGTACGTCAATTTTTACATCACTCATAGTTAAATAAATAGCTTTTTCTTCTAATATTTCTCCTATTGCGTCTATTAGAATTTTTGGATCACATAATCCTAAAATATCAAGTATATCTCCTATTTTTTCTCTTGGATTTGACCTTTGATATTCAATTGCTTGTTTTATATCATTTTCTGATACAATTCCTCGTTTTACGAGCTCTATTCCAATTGGTTGCCTTCTATCCATTTATTTTCTCCTTTCTTTATCTTTCGTTATATATTTATTATACTACAAAATTTTTCAAAATAGTGCATTTTTCGACATTTGGCATAACTTACCAATATTTAAGTACATATTCTATACTTTCACTAAAATTTTCACCTATAGAAATATTCACTGTTACAATATTTTTAGTTGTATTTTCTGTTGCTTTATACCCTTCGAGGCTAAATGTAAGGTTAGTTACATTTGATGCTATTTTAGTATTATTACGTACAATAGTTTTTTGAGTTGTACTATATTTATAAACTGTACCATCTTCAAAAGTAATTTTATTTCCATCTACAACAGCAGTTTTATTTTGCTTTACATCATTTATGAAAAACATATTAAATTTGTTAAACTCAGTTGCATAATTATCTTGCTTTTTTATTCCATCTACATTTTTAAAAAAGAAGGAACTGATAACTGCCATTATAGAAATTACAATTGTGGAAATTCCAATATAAATTACAAGTGAAGTTAATGTAATTCCTTTTTGTGAACTCATAATATATCTCCTTGTATAATAATTTATAATTCTTTTACTTTTATTGTATCAAATACTAATTGTCTAGCTTTATCTTTAAATGTATAATCCATTTTTAATTTTATAATACGCACATAGTCGTC
The DNA here is from genome assembly GCA_947630185.1 of uncultured Clostridia bacterium. Lineage (GTDB taxonomy): Bacteria > Bacillota > Clostridia > TANB77 > CAG-508 > CAG-273. The sequence continues at coordinate 90,063 of CANRGT010000004.1, forward strand.
ATTTCCTAAGCTTGTTCTATATTTTGTAACATCTAGTGAGATTTTATATGAACTTGGTATATCAAATTTTCTTTGCATTTCACTTATTAATTTACTTTTATTTTCTTCGCTTACTTTTTCATAATTAATTTTATCCATATATTCTAACATTTTAATTGCATAAATTGTTGCCATAGAATCAACTTGTGTATCTGCTTTTACTGAATAAATGGACACAAAAATGCTTCCTATAACACCTACGAAAATCATTATAATCATAAGTGCAAAAATTAAATCTTGAATTGTAAAACCTTTATTGCTTTTTAATTTTTCTTTAATTATATTCATTGTCATCTCCTATAATATTTTATTAATGAAAAATGTAATAGTTTGCTATAATGAGACATATTATATTTGTTATACATAAATAATACCCAATTGGAATTGATTTGATTTCTGAATTTTTAACTTCATTTTTTTCTGATTTTTTTGATTTTAAAGAAGTTATTTTTCTTATAACTAATTCAATAGCAATTATTAATAATGTAAATGTTATACTTAAAAATGTAACTGCTTCACCTGAAAAAGTTACTAAAAGCATACATAATAATAATATTTCTACTGGATAGCTATTTTTTGTTTTCTTCCTTAAAAATACTGTATCTATTAAAATAAGTACTACTATTACTGATAAATATATAACATATCTATATATATTAGGTTCTTTTGCTACTATATATAGATAAATTATATATAGAGTTTCTAATACATACCCAAATAATAAAACTGATTTTTCAACATATCCTTTTTCTTTTTCAATTCCTGCTATAATAAATAGTACTGCAAAATATAGTAATCCAAAGATTAAGTACATAATTAAATTTAGTGAAAATGAGTAAATACTTAATTTCATTGACATTGCAAATAAAACAAAGGCTAAACCAGAAAATATTTCAAGGAATAAATATCTTGGTCTTATTTTTTGTTTGCAATACCTACATTTGCCTCCTAGAAATACATAGCTTAATATAGGAATTAAATCTAAAAATGATAATTTATGATTGCAATTTGGGCAAAATGAATGCTCATGTATAATATCTTTTTTTAGTGGAATACGATAAACTGCCAAAGTAAAAAAACTACCAAATAATGTACCTATGATAAAAATTATAGAGTATAAAAAAATGTCCATTTTTTGCTTCCTTTCTTTATTACTTTTTTACTAATTTTTCTATCGTTTCCGTTTTTATGTTATAGTGTTTTATAAAAGTTTAGGCATATATAAGTTATATATGCCCGCCTTTTATTACTGATTTAATTGACTAATAGTTGTTATCTAACTACCGGTTTTTAAATAGCTTTCACTGCCTAATTTATATTGGTATTCCTCCCATGTATCTAACACTTACAATTCCATTGCTATCGATTTCAACACCAAAACAATTTTCTCCAACATATACATTGAATGTTGCATTCTTTATCATCCCGTTTTCGTCACATGTCACAGGCTTCATTCCATCAACGTTATCTTCCCCCGTATTATATAAGCTATGTGGCTCGTAAGTTTCGTCTGGGAAAAAGTCTACTAACCCAACTTTTGACTTATCTTCTCCTGCTGATTCTTCCTGTAATGTTATCGGCGTTTCACTTCCACTAGCTACATTAGACCAATATTTTGCCGACACTACTCCGTTAATTTGTCCTACATAGTCTCTTATAGCTGCAGCAGTTTGTTCTATCTTTGCATCTTTTGCTGATTGGAAAATACCTCCATCACTTAGGACAAATGCAATTGTTATACCTGCTAAGATTAATAGTACTACTATGGTTACTACTAATGCTATTAAAGTAATACCTTTTTCTGACCCTCTAGACTCCATTTAAACTTCCTCCTTTCCCATTTAGTTTTTTATTAATAATATTTCTTTCATTATATACTTAGTTTTATTGTTCCTTTATTTAGCTTACTAATTATCAAACCTATGATCATATATTCCAACATATGATACTGTTGCTATCCCATTACCATCAAATTTCACATCATATTCTTCGTCGTTTGCAATAACCACGAAAGATACATTTTTTATCATACCATTCTCGTCACACGTTATTGGATATTGAGGTTCTTCTAGCGTACTCATCAATCCAGCAGTCCCGTAACCGCTCTCTCCAAAAATTTCCATTAGTCCAAAATCTGTATCTGATATTGATCCCCAATCATCTCTCAAAGTTATTGGAGTATCATCTCCATTAGCTACATTAGACCAATATTTTGCTGACACTACTCCATTAATTTGTCCTACATAGTCTCTTATAGCTGCAGCTGTTTGCTCTATCTTCGCATCTTTCGCCGATTGGAAAATACCTCCATCGCTTAGTACAAAGGCAATTGTTATTCCTGCTAAGATTAATAGTACAACTATTGTAACTACTAATGCGATTAAAGTAATACCACTTTGTGTATTTTTGTTTTTCATAATTTTTTCACCTCACTATATCTTGTTTAACTTTTTATTCTGAAATTTCAAATCACTGTCAACCTTTATACTGGTACAACATACGTTTCCACCCTTACAGCACCATTTTCATCAAATGTAACGTCATAATCCGCTCTTTCATCACCATCAATATCCACCGTGAAATAACTGCCCTTAATCATCCCATCTGTTCCAGTCGTTTTCGCACTACCATAAACTCCAACTACTGTATATTGGTATCCATCATCATTATTTTTTGGGAAAAAGCTTTGTGCACTTACTTTGTGATCTGGGTCCGCATCCGCTTCTTCATCGCCCTTAACTAATTGAATCGTAGCCTCTACATCTGTTTCTCCAGATGCTATATTTGCCCAATACTTTGCTGCTATTACTCCGTTTATTTGTCCTACACAGTCTCTTATAGTTGCTACAGCTTGTTGTTCTTTTGCATCTTTTGCTGATTGGAAAATACCTCCATCACTTAGTACAAATGCAATTGTTATTCCTGCTAAAATTAATAGTACAACTATTGTAACTACTAATGCTATTAAAGTAATACCACTTTGTGTGTTTTTGTTTCTCATGAGTATTTCTCCTTTCTCTTTAGTTTTTTGTGTATATATTTATTTAAATAAATATAACCTAAATTATTTTAAATTTTCTAATAATGTTCGGACCTACATTGGAATTCCACCAGGTGTCACCGTTACTAACCCATTATCCTCCGAGAATTTTACTGTATATACTTTATCTTCATCTCCACCAATTAATACCTCGAATTCCACATTCTTAATTACGCCTTCAATAGATTTTGTCACATATATATCCTCACCTGAATTGTAGCCAAACAAATTTCCAATAGAATAATTGTTATCATTATCTGGGAAAAAGCTTTCTATACTAATTTTATGTGGATTATCCTTAACTTCTTCTTCAGTTTTAACTAATTCAATCTCAGGGTCATCGTCTCCATTAGCTACGTTTTTCCAGTACTTTGCTGCTACTACTCCGTTTATTTGTCCTACATAGTCTCGAATAGTTGCTACAACTTGTTCATCTTTTGCATCTTGTGCTGCTTGGAAGATACCTCCATCGCTTAGGACAAATGCAATTGTAATACCTGCTAAGATTAATAATACAACTATAGTTACTACTAATGCAATTAAAGTAATACCACTTTGTGTGCTTTTGTTTTTCATGAGTTTTTTCTCCTTTCTCTTTAGTTTTTTGTATATATTTATTTAAATAAATATAACCTAAATTATTTATAACTTTTTGTTATAATGTATGCTTCTATATTGGAAGCAATTTTCTTTATCCATAATTCACTAATATTTTTGTATTTTGTGTTTATATACTTGACTTAATTAAATATTTCTTCTAAATAATTATTTTAATCATATGTTTACTTTGGGTATGGCACGTCATGAATGCCTCTTTCGACTACCACCTGTCCTTTCCATCCAAAGTTAATAGTAAATATCTTTTCTTCGTCTATAAACGAAAGATCACGATAATCACTTATTTCTAATCCATCATCGGCTACCACATAGAATCCCCCATGGAATACACCATCTCCATAGTATCCGGGAATTCCACGATCAATCACTTTAAATCCTGGAAAAAATTTTTGCAAGTCTAGATAGTGATCAGGATCATTTTCAATTTCTTCTGCATCTGTCGTTAGCTGTACCTGTTCATGACCTCCGCCTAAAGCATAATACTTTGCTGTTAATGTCGGAGCTATTTGCACTGCATAGTCCATTATCGTTGCTCTCATTTGTTCTATCTTTGCATCTTTTGCTGATTGAAAAATACCTCCATCACTTAGTACAAATGCAATTGTTATTCCTGCTAAAATTAATAGTACTACTATTGTAACTACTAATGCAATTAAAGTAATACCTCGTTGGCTTTTTTGATTTTTCATAATTTTATTTTCCTTTCTTTTTAGGTTTTTATATATACGTACCTAGTCTCTTTCTATTTTTATTCATCTTGCATTTTTGGCATATTTTCTGACATACCATTTTCAACAGTTACATTTCCATTATAATCAAATATTACACTAAATATCTTATCTTCATCTACACCATCTAATGCATCACTCATTAATCCTTCTATGTTTTCATTTACAACATAGAAACCACTTTCACATAGTTTTCCTTCTTGACACATAAGATCCCAGCTATCTTCAACTCTAATTACATCATATCCAGGGAAAAAGCTTGATAAATCAATCACTTCAACAATATTTCCCCAACCAATCTCTTCATTTAATTCTTCTTTGTTTTTTTTCGAATCTGTTTCATAATCATTTGATAATAATATTTCTCCTTTAGCTCCATTTGCATAATATCTCGCTGTTACAGTTGGGTTTATTTGTACTGCATAATCCATTATCGTTGCTCTCATTTGCTCTATCTTTGCATCTTGTGCTGATTGGAAAATACCTCCGTCACTTAATACAAATGCAATTGTTATACCTGCTAAGATTAATAGCACTACTATAGTTACTACTAAGGCTATTAGAGTTATACCTTTTTCGTTCTTGATATTATTCATAAAATCTCTCCTTTTTATTTTTAATCATTTTATTTTTTATTTATCAATTAGAATTTTATAGCATTCTTCGTTATTATTCTGGTGGTAGTGGGGCATACTTTTCAACTAATGTCACACTTACTTTCCCTTCTGAATCAAAACTCACTTCAAAAATGTTACCTTCGCCAGTGAAATTCTTTTGTGGCACTTTTGATACAAAAAAACTTTCGTATTCTATCACACCATTTGATGTATTCCATCCATAATATGGCTTCGACCTAAATTCAATCCACCATTCTTCAGAGCCACCTGGGAAAAAATTAAATATACTAATTTCATGATTCTTATCGTCGCTGTCTCTATCACTAGGTATAACTACAATTTCGCATTTCGAAGCTGATTCTCCTTTTGCAACATTTGCATAATACTTTGTTGTTAAAGTAGGTTGTATTTGCACTGCATAATCCATTATTGTTGCTCTCATTTGCTCTACTTTTGCATCTTTTGCTGACTGGAAGATACCCCCATCACTTAGTACAAATGCAATTGTTATTCCTGCTAAAATTAATAGCACTACTATTGTTACTACTAATGCAATTAAAGTAATACCTTGTTGACTTTTTTCATTTTTCATAACTTTTTCCCCTTTCTTTTTAGTTTTATATATTACTATTACAATTTTGCTATTTGGCCTTAACAATCACCATATTTTAATTTATGAAATTTCTAACCTATCTAGTTTTTTACCATTTTCAACAGTTACATTTCCATTCCAATCAAATATTACACTAAATATATCATTTATATCTGCAGACTCAATGTTTGAATTCCCATTAACGACATAAAAGCCTGCCCAATACACTACTCCTGATTCACTTATTATACTACCGAATCCATCTTCCTCAAAAACTGTATACCCAGGGAAAAAGCTTTGTAAATCTATAACTTCTGAAATTGGTTCACGAAATTCTTCTTCCAATTGTTCTTTCGTTTTGTCCTTATATGTTTTATAACTACTTGTTAATAATATTTCTCCTTCAGCTCCATTTGCATAATATTTTGCTGTTACTGTAGGTTGTATTTGTACTGCATAATCCATTATCGTTGCTCTCATTTGCTCTACTTTTGCATCTTTTGCTGATTGGAAAATTCCTCCATCACTTAATACAAATGCAATTGTGATACCTGCTAGTATTAATAATACAACTATCGTAACTACTAATGCTATTAAAGTAATACCACTTTGTGTATTTTTGTTTTTCATAATTTTATTTCCTTTCTCTTTAGTTTTGTGTATATTTATTTAAATAAATATAACCTAAATTATTTATAAGTTTGTGTTATAATGCATGCTTCTATATTGGAAGCAATTTTCTTTATCTATGTTTCACTAGTATTTTTGTATTTTTTGTGTTTATATACTTAACTTAATTAAATATTTCTTCTAATTAATTTTTTCTAATCATATGTTTATTTTGGTTCCGGCATCATCGGTACATCTTGTATGCCCTTTTCAACTCTTACTTGTCCATTTTCTTCAAAGTTAACAGTAAATATCTTATCCCCGTCTATAGTCGAAAGGTCTTCGAAACTAGATATTTCATATCCTTCATCCGGTACTACATAAAATCCTCCTCTGAATACCTTCCCATCTGTACCTACAGTCCAAGCATGTTCTTTTTCTATAACTTTGAAACCAGGAAAAAACTTTTGCAAGTCTAAATTCGTCAAGTATACATTCGTATTACCGCCTAAAGCATAATACTTTGTTGTTAATGTTGGAGCCATTTGTATTGCATAATCCATTATTGTTGCTCTCATTTGCTCTACTTTTGCATCTTTTGCTGCTTGGAAAATACCTCCATCGCTTAGTACAAAGGCAATTGTTATTCCTGCTAGTATTAATAATACAACTATTGTAACTACTAATGCAATTAAAGTAATACCACTTTGTGTGTTTCTATTTTTCATGAACTTTTCCTCCTTTCCAATTAGATTTTTGTATATATTTATACTCAATTATTTCTAATTTTCTCTTGGTAATTTGTCTGATATACCATTTTCAACAGTTACATTTCCATTTTTATCATTTTTTCGGTTTTAATCGTCCTAACTTGGTCGCATATCTCCTACTTCCACTTTTACTTGTCCATACTGATCGAAGGTTATTGTGAATTCTTCACCATTTTCAGATGTTACTAAAAACTGTTCTTGTACTATGTTCCCATTTTCGCTTGCTACTCCATATCCCCATATTTCAACTGCACATCCTGGAAAAAACTTTGTGGTATCCATAACTTCTGCAATTTCTTTTCCAAGATCACTCTTCAACTTTTCTTTTGATTCCTTAGATTGTAATTCATAATTACTTGCTAATAATATCTCACCTTCAGCTCCATTTGCATAATATCTTGCTGTTACTGTAGGTTGTATTTGTATTGCATAGTCCTCTATTGTTGCTCTCATTTGTTCTATCTTTGCATCTTGTGCTGATTGGAAGATACCTCCATCGCTTAATACAAACGCAATTGTTATTCCTGCTAAAATTAATAACACTACTATAGTTACTACTAATGCTATTAAAGTAATACCTTGTTGACTTTTTTCATTTTTCATAATTTTTCTTTCCTTTCTCTTTAGTTTTGTGTATATATTTATTTAAATAAATATAACCTAAATTATTTTAAACCTGTATTGTAGAAAGTTCCTGTTGAATTGTCATCTGAAGGTTTACTTGTATTATTTTGATTATTGTTGTTTTCTGTGTTTGTATTGTTATTGTTTCCTGTACTACCACCATTTCCAGTATTGTTTGTAACACCATTTGTTGGAGTATCTACTGATGTGTCTGCAGCGAATGGGTTTGCTTTTCCTGCTACATAGCTATTAGTTCTCTTATAATTGTTAAGGTCTGGACCTGTAATTGTGTATGGTACATTTTGTGGTTCAGCTTCCTCAAGGTTTTCATCTATTTCAGCCTCAATTTCTTCTGGTGTTGAATATGGTGCCATCGGATTAGGTATTGCTTTATTTGTAGGAATGTAATCATAGAATATAACACCTAAAATTAATACAATTGCCACACACAACAATAACATAATAAAAAATTCTTTAAAAATTGTTTTTGCCATATTCTTTTCTCCTTTATATTTTATTCTTGTGTATTATCTACATTATTTTGTGTTGCATTTCCAGCTGTATTTTCCGTATTATTACCTACTGTATTTTCTGTATTATTTCCTGTAGTATTTTGTGCTTCATTTCCTACAGTATTTTGTGTATTATTTTCTGAATTACTTTCTGTATTTTCTGCTTGTGATGTTGTAGAATTATCAGTATTGTTATTTGTTTCAGTTATCGTGCTTGAAGATAATTCTTGTTTTATTTTAATGTTTGGTACAGTGAATGTAGCTAATAAAGTGTCTCCACTAGGTACCATTTTAAAATTGTAAATTCTAAATTCTAAGTCTGAATCTGATTCTAATGCTTCAATAAAATCTTTAATTGGAATATAATCGCCTTTTACTTCAAATAATAGATTTTTTAAATCTGGTGCATCACTAGTAATAGTTTGTGCACTATATTTTAAATCTATTCCATATGAAGCTCTATAATTTCCTAGTTTAACCATTAAAAACTCTGTAGCATATTCTTTTATTTGACTTGCACCTTTTATTTCCCCTACTGTACTAATTTGGGCTAAATCTAAGTATGCTCTTTTTTCTTTAAGAAGAGCTTCAATGCTAGTTTCTAATTCTGAAGCTTTTGTCTTATAAGTGCTATGCATTAGAAGTTCTGTTTGAGCTATTTCATCTGTTAGATTATCATTTGCATTACCAATCTGTTCTATACTTAGTATTTTAAAACTTCCTATTGATACTCCTCTAAAGAGTACAAAGTATGCTAAGATACAAAGCAAAGCAATTACTACACTTATTAAAATTTTCTTCATGGTAAATCTCCTTCTATTCTAATTCTAATTAAATCGCCTTGTTTTTCTCCGTCACTTGAAATGATTGTATCTGGATCTAAAATTCCCTGTACTTTAAGAACACCTTTGAAATATCCTAGTTGTTCATATCTTTGTGATTGTGCTTCAATTACTATATGTCTTCCAGTTTGGGTAATAGATTGAAGTTGTACTCCTCTTGGAACGGTACTTCTAATACGAGTTAATAAATTTGGAATTGCTTTTCTATCTCTATTGCCTGATTCCGTTTCCTTTCTTGCATCTTCTAAGTTTTGTCTTAATTGGCTATATTGAGCTGTTTTTGCATTTGTTTTTTCAATATCTGTTGAAACTGCTTGTATCTGTGCAGTTGTGTCTTGTTTAACTTCTGTTATTTCTTTCATTTTTGCTTCAATTCCATTGTTTAGGAATATAACAAATCCTGAATATATAGCAGTTAAAAGTAAAATTCCTCCAGCTAATCGGCAAAGGTTCAATTCTATTTTATCTAGCCCACCACTTAAATCGAAATCAAATTTAAAGGTTTTTTTGCCATCTTTTTTGCCATCTCCATCTTTTTGGAATTTAGATGCTAAATCATTTAAATCATCTTTTAAGGTTCTAGTCTTGAAGTTTATGCTTTTTATTCCATAACCTAATCCTTGAGTAGCTAAAGCAATTGCTGAGTTTACTTCAATGTAATCTTTTATATTAATTTTTACGCTATCTTTTATAAAGAATGGTTTTAATATTTCACATTTTTCTGTTTTGAAAAATTCTTGGAAATATAAATCTATATTATTTATAACTGATAATGTTCCTGTTAGATATATTTTATCTATTTTTAAGGTTTGCTTTTCTAATATTTCTTTTGTTTTGTTTGCTATTTGGTATAAAGTAGGCATAATATCATCTAAATATACATTTTCTTCTTCTTGTAAATCTTTTGATTCCATTGTATAAATAGTACTATTTTTGCATATTTCATAAGCTTTTGAATAAGAATTTTCTTTATTAGCAATACTATCTAGTACAGTACGTGCTCCTTCTTCAAGTGTTGTAACTTCATATACTTTTTTATCTGTAACAAAGGTAAGTGTTGTAACTTCTTCCATATTTATAATTAATATATTTTCTTTTGGTTCTAAATTTGCAATGTTGCAAATTCCAACTCCTATTGGTGAAATTGTTGAAACATTATATTCATCAAAATGGTGTTGTAAAGTATTAATTATATTTTTCTTAGCAGACATATGAACAACTTTAACTTTGTCTTTGTCATCTAAGTCATTTACTAATATATATCTTGTTACTTCTGTATTTTTGTTAAGCCCTTTTTCTGAACAATATGATTCAAATTCAGTTTGAATTGCTTTTTTTAAATCATTTTTATTTAATAGGCTAAACATATGGAAATATTGATAAGATTCTTCTGACAAGTTTATACTAATTGGTGTTTTAAAGCTGTATGTGTCAGATACTACTTGTTTAATGGCGTCGCCTATTTTGTCGTAAAATTTTATTCCAAATGAGTCAACCGTCAAGTTGTCATGATCTTTTGAAATTTTAGCATATTTAATAATATTTGGTTCTACATATATTCCTAAACAGCTGTCCATTTATTTTCTCCTTTGTTTAAATTTTTTCTCTTATTATGTTTTACAAAATGCAACAAAAAATACTTGGTTTTTTTTACATTTTTTTGCCTATTAATATATATTCTTTTATTATTTTATCGTTTTTTCTTTATAAGTCAAGATACCTGATGTATATTTAATATAAATGTAATAAGCTTGTAATATATTTGTAATATTTGCTTTTAATTTGATTTTATAAAAAATTTAATTGCACAAAAAAATATAGCTGTTTAAGCTATATTTTTATAGTATTATAATCTTATTATTATAAGAGCAATTATGACTAATCCAAATATCACTCTATAAATTGCAAACCATTTGAAGCTTCCTTTTTTTAAATAATTTAGTAAGAATTTTATAACAAATATTCCCACAATGAAGCTTGCAATAATTCCTATGAAAAATGGAATACTAAATACAAAATCTTTTATTTTAAAGATTGTAGCCGCAAGTACTATTGGCGCTGATAACATAAAAGAATATTTTGCTGCAGATTCCCTTTTTACTCCCATAATTCTTCCTGTTGTCATTGTAATTCCTGAACGAGAAACTCCTGGTATGAATGCTAAGGCTTGTGATAAACCAATTAAAAAGGTTTGTTTTAAGGTCATATGTTCATAATCTGTTACGGATTTAGACCTTTTATCAACTATGTATAAAACAATTCCCATTACAATAAGTGCAATTGCAATAATAAGTGGTTTTGTCAATTCATCTTCTAAGAATTTATCTAGTATAAAACCTATTATTCCTCCTGGAATAGTTGCTAAAACAATGTACCAAAACATTCTTCCTTCTGTTGTCTTTTCTTTTTTTACTACTTGATTAAAGCCTCCTTTTATTAGTTTTAACCAATCTTTGAAGAAATATATTCCGATTGCTAATAGTGTACCAAAATGAAGTGCTACATCAAACCCTGAAAAAGCTGTTACAAAATCAGGATTGTTAATCCAGCCAAACATCCATGGTATTATATTTAAGTGAGCAGAACTAGAAATTGGAAGTAGTTCTGTCAAACCTTGTATTATTCCTAAAATAAGTGATTGATATATTTCCATTTTTTTAAACTCCTTTATTTATATATTTTAGCTACTATATAATTTATATTAATTTTACTTTATATTTATAATATTATTTATTTTATTATTTCAAAATATTTTTAAAATTTTATTGTTCTTTTTGTTTTTCCTCATATCCGGCTTGTTTTTCTTGCATTTCTTTTGTTTTTAATAAATCTTCTCTACTTAATGATTCCATTAAAATACAAGTTCTTGCTAAATGCTTATTTACTTTTCTTTCCCTCTTAGAGATTTTAGCTTTTTTATCACTTTCCTTATTGAATTTATTTTTCTTGTTTCGTTTTTCATTTACTTTTCGCTCGTTTATGCTTTCTTCTTCATTTTGTTTGTTTATGTTTTCTTGTGCATTTTGTTTGTTTAGCTTTTCTTCCGCTTCTTCTATTTTTTCTATTTCTTCCACTTTTTCTTCAATTGCCTTTGGTGGTGGTTCTACTTTTTCTCTAATAGGCATAAATATAGGATCTTTTTTCATAAGGTCATAAACTTTAGAATCTAACTGTACAGCCACATTCATATAGTTCTTAGCTTTATCTTCATCACCTTTTAATAAAGCAATTTGTGAAAGATAATAATATGAACCTACTTCTAATTCGTTCTTTTTCATAGACTCTCTAAAATATTTTTCTGCTTCATCTAAGTCACCATACATTAAAGCTATTTGACCTAAGTTTAGTTTTGCATTATATGCCATAGAATTTATTTCTGCTGCCTTTTCATAAAATTCTTTCGCATGTTGAAAATCATTTATTAAAGTATATGCCATTGCTACATTATAATACAAATCATAACTGCCAGGATGATAACGAAGTGCTGACATACATACTGAAATTGCATCTTTATATTTTTCTTGTTCAAAATAAATATCACAAAGCAAATTTATGCATTTTTCTTCTCCAGGATTTTGCCTCATAATGTCTTGAATAATTGATTCTGCTTCATCATTTTGTTTATCTTTATTTAAAACAACTGCTAACTTATAATAAGTTTCCATATCTTTTCTATTTAAATCAACAGCTTTCCTATATGCACTAATAGAAGCATCATAGTTTTCTTCTTTTTCATACATTGCACCTAGCAATTTATTTATTCTGTAACTATTTTTGTTTTTATCTAAATATTTAAGTACCATACTTTTAGCGACTTCATGGTTTCCTGCTTTTTCAAAAATGCTAGCTAATGCAATGCAATACAATTCGCCAAAATTTACGTTTTTAAACCTTTCCATTAAAATAAGTAATAGTGGTAATATAACTGAAAATAAATACATTATTATTCTAATAAATAAAGCAAGTGGTTTTGACAAAAGTAATTCTACAAAATTTATTGCAATTCCAATAAATTCTATTCCTAAAACTACAATATAGCTAGTGTCATTTTTCTTAATTAACTTTAAAAAAATTACAGTAAATAGCGCAATTGCTATTACATTAAAAATTATTTTTTCAATCATATTTCGCCTTTCTAAATTTATTTTACTATTATATGATTATATTTTTTCAAAACTTGTGCTACATTTTGCATATTAGCAAAATTTTTCTTTATACTGTCTTAAACATTTTTCAATTATTTCTTCTGCCTCTTTTCTACCTAGCATTTTATCAACTGATGTTTGTTTGCCTTCTAATTGCTTATATACTTCAAAGAAGTGTTTTATTTCCAAAGATATTTGACTTGGTACTTCTGAAATATCTTGATATTCATTTAAGAATGGGTCTTTCTTGCATATTGCAATAATTTTCTCATCATATTCTTCATTGTCTGTCATTGTTAATACTCCAATTGGATAGCATTCTACTAAAGTTAGAGGCACTATTTCCTCATGGCATAGCACTAATACATCTAATGGGTCGTGGTCATCTGCATATGTTCTTGGAATAAATCCATAATTTGCAGGGTAATGTGTTGATGTATATAAAACTCTATCTAATCTTAACATTCCTGTTTCTTTATCTAATTCATATTTATTTCTTCCATTTTTACTAATTTCAATAACTGAAACAAAATCATCTTTTTGTATTCTTTCTTCTCGTATATCATGCCAAATGTTCATTTTTTGTCCTCCTATTGTTACATTTATTATATCTATTTTATAGTTTTATATATTTTAACACTTTGTATAAATTGAAGTCAATCAATTTTTATGTGAATTTTTTCGTTTGTGCCGTTTTTTCAACTTCCGAAAATAATATCACAAATTTTTTTTGCTTTAAAATATCAATTT
>CANRGT010000005.1 GCA_947630185.1 uncultured Clostridia bacterium
TAGCAAGTTGTGGAGCATTAGTACTATTATACGAATATGAAACATATCAAAGAGAAAGAGGAGTAGCAATAAGACACGTGGTATTAGATGGACAAAATGTAGTAATAGTAAAGAAGAAACAAGATAAAAAGGAATAATGAAAAACAATAAAAATAAAACAAAAGAGAAAAAATAAAGATACAAAAGATAAAACAAAGTAAACAAAGGCAAAAAAGCCTACAAAAAACAATAAAAGTAAAAAAGTATTTCTGTAAAAAGAAATACTTTTTTACTTTTGTATAAAGGTTCTATTTTATTATATGTAAATATATTAAAAGTTCATGTAAAATTTACTTGAAAAAAACTCCTTTTTAAGGTATTATATAAGAGGAAAAAACTAAAGGAGGGATATGGCATGAAAGTAATTCTATTAAGTGATATTAAAGGTGTAGGAAAGAAAGATCAAATAATAAATGCAAGTGATGGTTATGCAAGAAATTTTTTATTTCCTAAAAAATTAGCAGTAGAGGCAAATGCTGAAAACATGAATAAATTAAAAGCAAAACAAGATTCAAATCAATATAAAAAGAATGTTGAAAAAGAAGAAGCTATTAAAATTGCTGAAAAGTTAAAAGGTATTTTATTAAAAATTTCAGTAAAAGCAGGAGAAAATGGAAAAATTTTTGGTTCAATAACATCTAAAGAAATAGCAGATAATTTAAAAGAGCAATATAAAATTGAAATAGACAAAAAGAAAATAGAGCTAAAAGAGCCAATAAAAACAGTAGGAAGTTTTGTTGTGTCTATTAGATTATATGAAGGTATAATAGGAAATCTAAAGGTACAAATTATTACAGCTTAAAGTAATACATAAAAAAGTATTGGTTTATATAAAAAGCTTATATTAAAATTAAATATCATAATGAACTAAGTATAATAAAATAAATAAAAAATCAATTGGAAAAACAAAAATTAATAGAAAATAAATTGGAGGAGCAAAAATGGAGCTAGGAAAAATTCCACCACATGACGTAGAGGCAGAACAAGCAGTTATAGGCAGTATACTTACAGATAAAGATGCTATAATGTTAGCAGTAGAAGCATTAAAAGAAGATGATTTTTATCGTGAAGATAATAAGCAAATTTATAGTGCAATTTTAAATTTATATAATCGTGCAGAGCCAGTTGACATTATAACAGTAAAAACTGAGCTTCAAGCTATGAAACAATTAGAAGCTGTTGGTGGTTTAGAGTACATTGCACAGCTTCCTGACAAAGTTCCAACAACTGCAAATGTTGAACAATACATAAAAATAGTTGAAGAAAAGTCAGCTTTAAGAGCTTTAATAAAAACGGCAAATGAGTTAATTACATTAGGATATGATCAAACAGAGGAAGTAGAAAATATCTTAGATACAGCAGAAAGAAAAATATTTGATGTAATTCAAAATAGAAATCAAAAAGGTTATAGTTTAATAAAAGATATTTTGGTAGATTCATTTACAGAGTTAGAACAATTATACAATCAAAAACAACGTATTACTGGTATACCAACAGGATTTACAGATTTAGATAACATTACAGCTGGACTTCAAAAATCTGACTTAGTAATTGTTGCTGCAAGACCTGCTATGGGTAAGTCAGCTTTTGCACTAAATATTGCTACAAATGCCGCAGTAAGAGCAAATACGCCAGTTGCAATTTTTAGCTTGGAAATGTCAAAAGAGCAAATGACTAATCGTATATTATGTAGTGAGGCAATGGTTGATTCAAATAAAGTAAGAACAGGTAAAATAGATGATGAGGATTGGCAAAAGCTTGCAGAAGCATCAGGAGCACTTTCTCAGTCACAAATTATAATAGATGATACGCCAGGAATTTCAATTATGGAAATTCGTGCAAAGTGTAGAAAAATGAAGCTAGAAAGGGATATAGGCTTAGTTGTTATAGATTACATTCAGTTAGTACAAGGAACAAATAGAAAAGGTGGAACACGTGAACAAGAAATTTCAGAAATAAGCCGTTCTTTAAAAATATTAGCAAAAGAGATAAATGTTCCAGTTATTGCACTTTCACAACTTTCAAGGTCTGTAGAACAAAGACCTGACCATAGACCAATGCTTTCAGACCTTCGTGAATCTGGTGCCATTGAGCAAGATGCTGATATAGTTATGTTTTTATATCGTGATGAATATTATAATCCAAATGATGAAGGAAATAAAAACTTGGCAGAAGTAATACTTGCAAAGCATAGAGCTGGTTCAATAGGAACGGTTGAATTGCTATTTCTTAGCAATTATACTAAGTTTGCTAACAAATACAGAGAGTAGATAATTATAATATATTAAAAACTAAATAGTACAGTAAAAAGATAATTTAAATTTAATGTGTTAATAAAAAGCGATGTAAATTAAAGTATAAAATAATTAAAAGCAATATAAATTAAAGCATAAAATAATTAAAAGCAAAAAGTAATAGAACAAAAACAGGAGTAAAAATGTTACAAGAAAAGGTTTTAAAAACAATTGAAGAAAATGACTTGATTCAAAAAAATGATAAAATAATAATAGGTGTATCAGGTGGGCCTGATTCAATGTGTCTTTTAAATGTTCTAAATAATTTAAAAGAAAAATTGCAGATTGAAATTTTAGTATGCCATATAAACCATGGAATCAGAAAAGAAGCTGATGAAGAAACTTTATATGTGCAGGAATATTGTACAAATCATGATATACCATGCTTTGTAAAAAAAGTAAAAGTTAAGGAGTTAGCAGAAGAGCAAAAAATAGGAACAGAAGAGATGGGCAGAAAAATTCGCTATGAATTTTTTGAAGAAATAGCAATAAAGGAGAAGGCAAACAAAATTGCAACTGCTCACACAGTAAATGATAATGTAGAAACTGTTTTGATGAATTTATTAAGAGGAACTGCTATTTCTGGGCTTAAAGGAATAGAAATTAAAAGGGATATTCTATTAGATACACAAAATGAAAGTTTAAAACAAGTAAAATATGTATCAAAAAATATAACAAAAACAGGAGATAAACAGAAAGCTAAACTTAAAATAGCGTACATAAGACCTTTGAGAGAATGTACAAGAGCTGAAATAGAAGAATATTGCAAAGAACAAAACTTAAATCCAAAAATAGATAAAAGCAATTTAGAAAATATTTATACAAGAAATAAAATTAGAAATAAACTTATTCCATATCTTCAAGAAGAATTTAATCCAAATGTAATTGAAGGTATAAATAGATTATCAGATTTGGCAAAAGATGATGAGGAATATTTTTCACAAATAGTTAGTAAAGAGTATGAAACTCTAAAAATTGGAGAAAATGAAGACGAGATTATTTTGAATTTAAAAGAGTTTAATTTATTACCAAAAGTAATAAAGACAAGGCTTTTGCTATATTCTATAAATAAAGTAGTAGGTACCACAAATGGAATTGCAAAAATTCATTTAGAAGATATAATAAAACTTTGCCAAAATAATATAGGAAATAAATTTTTAACTCCTCATAAGAATATTAAAGTTTTTGTAAAAAAAGGAAAAATTTTTTTGAGTATACAAGGTACATCTTCCGTAGGAAAGCTTTGAAGTAACTAACTTTGAGACAAAAAAACTTTTTAAAAACACTTGAAATTAGAAGCTCAGTATGTTATAGTCTAGCGTGAAGAATAATGAAAAATAAATGTGTAAAACAAAAATATTAAAAGAGAATTAGACATTATATGTGTAAAATAAGACTAGTTAAAAGAAAATTGAACATTATGTGTAAAATAAAATTAATTAAAAAAATTAGACATTATGTATAAAATAAAAATAGTAAAAAGAATTAGGAGGAATCGTTTTGAAAAATAGTATAAAAACTTTAGCAATGTGGTTAATTATAGGAATAATTTTAATAGTTCTAATTAGTTCAATTATAGAAAATACAGATAATAAATTAGCATATTCTGATTTAGTGGCAAAAATAGAAACTGGAGATGTTACAGAAATTAAGATATCTTCAGAGGGAACTAAAGCAGAGGTAAAGCTAAAAAATGAAAATTTCAAAAAAGAAGTTAATATTCCAAGTGTAGACCATTTGATGGAAACATTAAGTAATAGTATGAGGGCAGGAACTATAACTGTAAAACAAGATTCAGAAGCTTTTTGGATGCTTATACTTAGCCTACTTACACCATTCGGAATAGTAATTATATTCTTCATATTCTGGTTCTTAGTAATGGGAGGTGCCGGAGGTGCTGGAAATGGTGCTGGTGGCAAAACAATGTCATTTGGAAAAAGCAGAGCTAGAATGATTAATCCAACAGATAAAGGTAAAGTTACATTTGATGATGTAGCTGGTGTAGATGAAGAAAAAGAAGAATTAGAAGAGATAGTAGAATTTTTGAAAAATCCTAGAAAATTCACAGAAATGGGAGCAAGAATTCCAAAGGGTGTTTTATTAGTAGGTCACCCTGGTACTGGTAAAACTCTTTTAGCGAAAGCTGTTGCAGGAGAAGCTGGTGTACCATTCTTCTTTATCAGTGGTTCAGATTTCGTTGAAATGTTCGTTGGTGTTGGTGCATCTCGTGTAAGAGATTTATTTGAAGAAGCAAAGAAAAAAGCACCATGTATAGTATTTATAGATGAAATTGATGCAGTTGGTCGTCAAAGAGGTGCAGGCTTAGGTGGAGGACATGATGAAAGAGAACAAACATTAAACCAATTACTAGTTGAAATGGATGGTTTCTCAGCAAATGAAGGTGTTATAGTACTTGCTGCGACAAATAGACCAGATATATTAGATAAAGCCTTATTAAGACCAGGAAGATTTGATAGACAAATAGTAGTATCAAACCCAGATGTAAAGGCAAGAGAGCAAATACTAGAAGTTCATAGTAGAAAGAAAAAATTGGGTGATGATGTAGATTTAAAAACAATCGCTAAAAATACATCAGGTTTTTCAGGAGCAGACTTAGAGAATATTTTAAATGAAGCAGCACTTTTAGCAGCAAGAAGAAATTTAAGTGTAATTGGAATGGCAGAAGTAGAAGATGCTATGGTAAAAGTTACAATGGGACCTGAAAAGAGAACAAGAGTAAGAAGTGAAAAAGAACAAAAATTAGTAGCCTTCCATGAAGCTGGTCACGCAGTAGTAAGTAGATTTTTACCTACACAAGACCCAGTTCACCAAATTTCAATTGTACCAAGAGGAATGGCAGGGGGCTACACAATGTATCGTCCTACTGAAGATAAATCATTTATGTCTAGAACAGAAATGGTGGAAAATATAATTTCACTTTTAGGTGGAAGAGTAGCAGAAAAATTAGTATTAGATGATATATCAACTGGTGCAAGCAACGATATAGAAAGAGCAACTCAAATTGCAAGAAGCATGGTAACAAAATATGGTATGAGCGAAAGATTAGGAACAATAACATTAGGATCTAACCAAGAAGAAGTATTCTTAGGTAGAGATTTTGCAACACAAAAAGAATACTCAGAAGAAACAGCTTCTATAATTGATGAAGAAGTAAAAAGCATTATTGATTTTGCTTATCGTAAAGCTTCTGAAATATTACAAGCTAATATGGATAAATTAACAAAAGTTGCAAATGTATTATTGGAAAAAGAAAAAATTGATGGAGAAGAGTTTGACCAAATTTTTAACGAGCAGTAATTGCTTATAAAACAATAATTGCTTATTATAGATTGATTAATTATGCTGAACAATATAGCTTTTGTGAAGCCACCGCGCAGCGTTCAAGCGAAACGAAGTGAAGCGCGCTTGGAGCAACCAACATACCATTGTAATAAATTGTAGAAAAGCTACAATTTATTACATAAGGTGGTTGCGACAGCAAGGTGCAAACAAAAACTATATTGTTCAGATAATAAATTAAAAATTAATAAATATATTTAATAAAGAAACATATGTAATAAAGAAAGGTAGAAATGAGATTACACAAGAATAAAGAAAAAAAAGTGTATACAATTTCAAAAAAATTAAGAATAGCCTTGATAGTATTTTTGCTTTTAATCTTAGCATTAATAATTCGTCTTGGCTTTATTCAATTTGTGCAAGGCGCAGACTTAAAAGAGCAAATGTATTATCAGTTAACTAAAAACCAAATAATTAGCCCAAAGCGTGGGACTATTTATGATTCTACTGGAAAGGCATTAGCTACAAGTGCACAAGTAGATACTGTTAGTATATCACCAAAATATATAGAGGTATCTACAAATGGTAAAACTGATGAAACAAAAACAGAGGAATTAAAGGAAAAAATAGCAAAATCATTTTCTGAAATATTTGAACTAGATTATAATGAAACTTTAGAAAAGTTACATAGTAATTCTTCATATGTTGTTATTGCTAGAAAGGTAGAAAATGACAAAATTGATAAACTAAAAAAATGGATGAATGAAGAGGAAATATATACTGGAATAAATATAGATGAAGATACGAAAAGATATTATCCTTATGAAAATTTGGCATCTTCATTGATAGGATTTTGCAATATAGATAATGTAGGTGCAGAAGGTTTAGAATCTGCATGGAATGATGTTCTAACAGGAACACCAGGAAAAATTGTAGCAGCACAAGATGCACTTCAAGGAGCTATTCCAGATAGCAATGAAACTTACATACCAGCTCAAAATGGTAGTGATATTACATTAACAATAGATGCAAATATACAGTCAATAGTAGAAAAATATTTAAAGCAAGCATGTATAGAAAATAAATGTAGTAGGGGTGGAAATGCAATAATGATGAATCCACAAACAGGAGACATCTTAGCAATGGCAACATATCCAGACTATAATTTAAATGAACCATTAGCAATGCCAAGTAACATTGAAAAAAAAGATTGGGATAAAATGAGTTCAGAAGAAAGGACAAATACGATATATTCTTTATATAGAAATCGTGCAGTAACAGATAGCTATGAGCCGGGTTCAGTATTTAAAATAATTACAGCATCAATCGCTTTAGAAGAAAACATAGAAGAATCAGATGTAGCTGGTGAATTTAATTGTATTAGTTATCAAGTAGTTTCAGGAGTTAAAATGTATTGCTCACAACATACTGTACATGGAAAGCAATCTTTAAGACAAGCATTGTCTAATTCATGTAACTCAGCATTTATACAATTAGGACAAAAAATAGGTGCAAATACATGCTATCGTTACTATAAAGCCTTTGGATTTTTTGACAAAACAGGCATAGCAACTGCAGGAGAATTAAAAAATTCAATATTCTGGGATTTAAAAGATGTAGGAAAAGTTGAACTTGCAACTATGTCATATGGACAGAGGTTTAAAATAACACCATTACAAATGATAACAGCAGTATCTGCTATTGCAAATGATGGAGTTTTAATGCAACCTCGTATAATAAAAGAAATAAAGAATACAGATACTGGAGCAGTAACAACAGTAGACCCTGTGCAAGTAAGACAAGTAGTATCAAAAGAAACTGCAGATACAATGCTTGATATGTTAGAATCTGTTGTAGCAACAGGTGGTGGTACAAAGGCACAAGTAAAAGGATATTCAATAGCTGGAAAAACAGGTACTTCAGAGCCTGACCCATATAAAGATGAAGGATATACAGCATCATTTTTAGCAATTGCACCTACTGAAAATCCAGAAGTCGTATTACTTGTTACATTTTTTGATCCAAATGGACCTAAAGGAATTTATGGAAGTAGTGTTGCAGCACCAGTTGCAAGTCAAATATTAAAAGAAGTATTACCATATTTACAAGTTCCATCAGATAGTTCAGAAAATACTGATGCAAATAAGACAACGAACTTACCAAATGTAGTAAATAAAACAGTAGCAGAAGCTAAAAAAATAATAGAAAATGCCGGATTTATATGTAGTACTTCAGCAGAATCTACTGAAATTGTAACAGAACAATATCCTCTAAAAGGAACAGCATTAATGAAAAATGCAGTTGTAAAACTATATACAAATTCAGAAGATACTCGTATATCAAAACAAGTTCCAAACTTAATTGGTAAAAACTTATCACAAGTAAAAGATGCTTTAAGAGAAAGAAACCTAAATTTAAATGTAACAGGAACTGGCACAGTAGTTAGTCAAGACCCTATTGCAGATACATCAGTAGAAGAGGGAACAGTAGTAAAAGTAACACTTAGTAAGTAAAAAATTATAAAAAAAATTAAGAGCTTAAACTCTTAATTTTTTTATAATTTTTATCTCATTATATAACTTTTTAATCATCTCATTACGATCAGCTAACGCAGTTCTATATTCTTCTAATATTTGAGAGTAATTATCAAAATTTTCACCTTCACTAAATAAAAGCTTCATACCTTCATGATAATAATTTTTAGTTTTTTCCTTATTGCTATTATCAGCTTTCTTTTGGTATCCTTCAATTATTTCCAAACGTTTAATTTGTTGCTCTAAATATTTAACATAGTCCATAATTCCACTTATTTCATATAAAGTATCATCAATTACTACTTTAAATAGTTTTCTTAAAACTAAGCCATTAATTTTACCTTCTTTACGCTTTTCTGAAAGTTGGTCTAAAGCTACAAATTTAGGGTCTGGCTGAGCATCCTTAATTAAATCTTTTAAAGTTTCAGAAATATTAACGTGAGTTGTATATCTTCTTTTAGTAACAATTGCATCATATTCATCAGCAACACGTACTATTTGAGCTTCATAAGGAATATCTTTTTTAGTAATTCCGTTTGGGTAACCAGTACCATTTAAAGCTTCGTGATGGTCTAAAGCAGCTAGAGCATAAGGCCTTAACTTAACATCTTTCATACACATATTGTAGCCAAGAGTGGTATGTTTTTTCATAATTTCATATTCTTCGTCAGTCAATTTATCAGGCTTATTTAAAATTTTTAAAGGAATAAACATTTTACCAACATCATGCAAGTAACCACAAATTGTGCAATGAACAGTAAAAGCTTGTGTACAATGCAAATATTCACAAATTCTACAAGCTAAATTAGCAACATTTTCACTATGCCTTCTAGTAAAAGGGTCTAGCCTTTCTAGAACATCTAATTGATAACGCATTACTTGGTCTAAGTTATACGATTTTAAACTGACGGGACTATAAAAATCTACTTTATCTTTTAACATTTGTATCTCCTTTATATTCTAAAGCTTATGTATTATTTTATAATTATGAACTAATGTATCTCTTATTCCTGCGATACTTTTCTAAGGAATTTTATAACTATTCCTCTCCACTTTTAATACTATTTTACCATACTAGTTTGAAATTTACTATAATTTTTATGTATTTTTCAAAATAAATTGTAACTAGCCCAAAATTATTATAATTAAAAGACAATATTATAATCAAAAATTTTTGAAATCTATTTACATTAAATTTAAAATATGGTTTAATTATAAATGAATTAGGAAGCTACTTGAAAACACAAACAAAAGAAAAGAGGAAAAAACAATATGATAAGTCTTAAAACACAGACAGCTGTAAGAGAGAGAGAGAGAGAGCTATAGTTTAGCAAATAAAAATATAAAAAATAAAGAAGGATGGACTATTTAGGAAATAAATAGCCTGTCCTTTTTGTCGTTTAAAAAAGCTTTTAATATTTTATTCTTATAGGAAAGAAATAAAGCCTATGAAAATAATAAAAAATATAAAAATAAAAAATGAAAAAGGAGGTAAAAGAATGCTAGAAGAAACAAAATTTAGAGAAAGGAGAAGTAAAGGAAGAATGAAAAACAACTTAGAACAAGTAAATTTTTTACAAAACCAAAAGATAATAAGAGAACGAGGAATAACCTTAATAGCTTTAGTAGTAACAATTATAGTACTTTTAATATTAGCATCAATAAGTATTAGTGTAATATTAGGAGACAACGGATTAATAGAGATGGCAAGAGAAGCAGCAAACAAAACAAATGAAGCAGTAGAAAAAGAGCAAGGAGACATGGCAAATATAGCAAATGACATAAAAGACTATGTAAATGGAACAACAGGGGAAAAGACTTTAGTGCAAATGTTTAAAGATGGAGAACTAAAAGTAGGAGACTATTTAAATTATGAAAAAGGAGAGCCAACAGGAGAAAAAAGTTATACAGCAAAAGCAGATAAAACGGGAATGACAAGAGCAAATGAAGATGGAGAAGTTTTAGGCATAACTGACCAAACATTTAGTGTAGAAAATAACGATTTACACTGGAGAATATTAGGTATAGATAAAGCCACAGGAGGATTAAAATTAATATCAGGAAGACCAATAAAAAGTGATAGAGTAAAGACAGATAATGACCCATATTTTTATATGTATGGAGCGAATGCATATTTATACGGAGAAGAAGAATTAAATAACATAGCAGAAATATTTAAGAATGAATATGCACAAGAAGTAAGAAGTGTAACAATGGAAGATATAAATGAAGCAGTAGGAATAAAAAAAGAAGATATAACGAGAGTAAATTTAAATGCTACGTATGGTGGTAGACAATATGGTGAATCATATTCATTTAACGGTCAATATACACCACAGTCTTGGTTAAATAATCAAACAAAAACAACTGTATCAGGAGAAGTAGATGGATATTATTATTCAATAAATGATACAGAAGATCCAACAGTAAAAGTAAATAACAAAACCTTATCTGATATGTTATTTGACAATGTGGAATATACTGAGACTGGGGTTATTGGTGCTATATACTGGCTTGCTTCGCGTGGGGTTTACGCGGACTCGGACAATGCTGGCTTTGGCATAGGTTCGGTGGACACGGACGAGGGCATTACTGGCGCAGGTACTTACTACATGTTCGATTCCCATAGTGGCCATGGGTACTGCTACGGCTGTGCAGTGCGCCCCGTAGTTATTCTGAAATCTGATCTCACAGCAAAAGATTTGCAAAAAACAGATTCGATTGAAGAAGAAAGATGGGAATATGGAGAACCTGAACCAGAACCAACACCAACAGCAACAGCAACACCGACGAGGAGTCCTATGTGATTTCAAAGATAAAAAAGTAAATAATATTCCAAGAAGGCCTTAGTCTTTCTTGGAAAAAACATATTATTAAAAAGCAATATTTTTGCACAAAAATATTGCTTTTTTTCTATGTAAAACAATTTACTTTTTTGCCGAAAAATGATATAAAGTACATAGTCATTTAAATATAACTAAAAATATTATGTTTTTTGCACCTTGCTGTCGCAACATAAAGTTGCTCCAAACGCGCTTCGCTTAGGACGCTTAAGCGGTGCTTGCAAAACATAATATTTTTAGCAAAATTAAAGAATACAAATAACGAGATAGGTGGAAAAAATGTATTTAAAAAGAATTGAACTACAAGGTTTTAAATCTTTTGCAGATAAAACTATATTAGAGTGCAAAGAGGGAATTACATCAGTTATTGGTCCAAATGGTTCTGGAAAAAGCAATATTTCAGATGCAATCCGTTGGGTACTTGGTGAGCAAAGCTTAAAGTTACTTAGATGTTCTAAATCAGAGGACATTATTTTTGCTGGAACGCAAGCAAGAAAATCACTAGGCTTTGCAGAGGTTTCACTTGTTATAGATAACACAGATGGAAAACTTCCTATTGAATATTCAGAAGTAACAGTTACAAGAAAAGTGTATAGAAGCGGAGAAACAGCATATTTAATAAATAAAACTCCATGCCGTTTAAAAGATGTTGTAGAACTATTTATGGATACAGGAATTGGTAGAGATGGTTACAGCATTATTGGGCAGGGTAAAATTGATGAAATTTTAAGTAATAAATCTGAAGATAGAAGGCACATTTTTGAGGAGGCAGCAGGAATTGTAAAATATAGAACTAGAAAAATGGAATCAGAGAAAAAGCTTGAGCAAACAAAACTAAATTTACTTCGTATAAATGATATTTTATCAGAAATAGAAAGTAGTATTGAGCCTTTAAAATTACAGTCAGATAAAGCAAAAGAGTTTTTAAATTTAAGAGAAGAACTAAAAAACATTGAAGTAGGTCTTTTTGTATATAACATTGGGGTATATAAAGAAAAGTTAGCTGAGCTTTTAAAAGACGAAGAAATTATGAATTCTCAAAAAGCAGATGAAGATTCTAAAATGGAAGGCTTGCAAGCTAGAAAAGAAGCACTAAGGCTAGAAGTGGAAAATATAACTACTCAAGTTGAAGAAATGCAAAATATTGGCTTTGGTAGCACAAACAAAATAGAAAAAATAAATTCTGAAATAGGAATTAGCAAGGAAAGAATACAAAATAACCAAACTAATAAAGAAAGATTAGAAAAAGAAATAGAAGAAGTAAATGTTAGAATTACTGAACTACAAGAAGAGCAAAAGCAAAAAGTAGAAAAGAAAACATCTTTAAGTGCAAATAAAGAGAGATTTCAAAAGGATTTAGCAGAAAAAGAAGCAGAGCTTTTAGAGCTTACACAAAAATTATCTACTAAAGAGCTAGAAATAGAAGCTAAGAAGCAAAAAATAGAGCAAAATACAGACTTAAAGTATCAATTAGCAGGTGAAATAAATGCAATAGATACAAATTCAGAAAACTTAGAAAAAAGAAAGAAGCAAGTTAAAAATGAAATAGATTCTGTAATTTCTGAGTTAGATTTAAGTAGAGGCAATAAACAAGAACTTTCAAAAGGATTTTATGAGCTTGAAGGAAAAAGAAATTCCTCAGCATCAACCTTAGAAAAGGCAAATAAAACAAAAGAAGAAAACATGGCTAAGTTAAAGCAATATGAAGAAGAAATAAATAAACTTACATATACACAAAGAATGAAAATGTCAAGACGCCAGTTTTTAATAGAAACAGAAAAGGAAAAAGAAGGCTATCATAAAACTGTAAAAGAATTACTTATTGCTTGCGAAAGAAATGGTGGCTTAAAGCAAGGAATGCACGGCGTTTTAGCAAATTTAATCTCAGTAGATAAAGAATATGAGCTTGCAATAGAAATGTGCTTAGGGCAAAGCCTTCAAAACATTGTAACACAAACAGAGCAAGATGCTAAAAAATTGATTGAATATTTAAGACAAAATAATTTAGGTAGAGCATCATTTTTGCCAATAGCATCAGTACAAGGCAAAAAGCTAGATAGATTAACTAAAATAGATGGTGTTATTGGAATCGCATCGGACTTAGTAACAGCTGATAAAAAATACGAGCAGATTATTTTAAGCTTATTAGGTAGAACTGTTGTAGTAAAAGATATGGACACAGCAATAACACTTGCTAAAAAAGATAAATATTCTTTTAGAATAGTTACTTTGCAGGGAGATATAATAAGTCCTAGTGGCTCTATTTCAGGTGGTAGTGTAGCAAATAAAACTGTAAATATTTTAGGAAGAAGCAGAGAAATAGAAGAACTAGAAAAAGAACTTAAAAAGTTAGAAAAGGAAATTTCTCAAAAAACAGAAGAAAAGGAAGAATATGCTTCATCTATTAGTAATATTATCGAAGAAACAGCAAAGCTAGAAAAAGAATTACAAGAAATAGATATTGTTTATGCTACAGAAAAGCAAAAAATGGTATCACTAGAGGAATCAATTAGCAAACTAGAAGAAAGATTAAAAAAGCTAAGAGAAGAGCAAGTATCAATAGATAAGCAAAAGGAAGATGGAATAAAAGAAAAAGAAGAAAAGAATAATCAAATAGAAAGCTTATCACAAGAAATAGAAGAATTAAACAAAGTTGTTGAGCAATTTGCATTAGAAAATAAGGACAAGCAAACATATATAGACAATTTAAATATGGACATTACAAACCTTAAAATTTCAGTTGGTTCATTTGATGAAAGCGAAAGTTCAATTGATGAAATGGTAGAAAGAATAAATACAGATATTCAAAATCAGCAAAATAGCATAGAAGTAAAGAAACAAACCATTGCATCAGTAGAAGAAGAGAACCAAAAATTACAAGAAGCAATTGTAAATTTTGAAAAACAAATAGAAGAAATAAAGCAAGAGGTTGCAAATAGTTCTAGCAAAATAGAAAGCTTAAAGCAAGAAAGAGTTTCTAAAAATGAAGAACTAGCAAAAGTAGAAGAAGGAATATCAAATGAATTTTCTACATTAGAAACATTAAAAGAGGGCTTAGTTAAATTAGATGTTAAGAAAACAAAATTAGAGCAAGACTTAAGCTCTGTCACAGAACAACTTTGGAACGAATATGAATTAACACCAAACAACACAGAAGACTATGAAAAACCAGCAAATGTAGCACAGGCGCAAAAAGAAGTAAACAAATTAAGAAACAAAATAAAAGACCTAGGAAGCATAAACATTGACTCAATAGAAGAGTACAAAAAAACCAAAGAAAGATACGACTTTATGGCAGAGCAACGTTTAGACTTAGAAAATACAGCAGCTAAGTTAAGAAAAGTAATTTCTGAGATGACAGAAACAATGAAAAAGCAATTTAAAGAAAGATTTGAGCAAATCAACAAAAACTTTAGTGAAGTATTTAAGGAGTTATTTGGTGGAGGAAAGGCAGAATTAATACTAGAGAATGAAGAAGAACTTTTAGAGTGTGGAATAGATATTCATGTACAACCACCAGGAAAGAAGCTTCAAAACATGATGCTATTATCAGGTGGAGAAAGGGCATTTACAGCAATTGCACTATTATTTGCAATTTTACGAATTAACCCAGCACCATTCTGCATATTAGACGAAATAGAAGCGGCACTTGATGATGTTAACGTATATCGTTTTGCAGAATACTTAAAGAAATTCTGCAAAGATACACAATTCTTAATAATTACACATAGAAAAGGAACAATGGAGGTAGCACAGACTGTATATGGTGTAACTATGGAGGAAAATGGTATTAGTAAATTATTATCGTTAAAACTTAAAAGTTAAATCAAAGGAATTTAGGTTTTAAGAAAGTAATAATTAGTGTTTGAAAACTTGTACATAAAATAATAAAAAGGTTATAGTTATTAAAAAAACTATGACCTTTTCAATTTTTGAGTAATACTTTTTATGAGTAATACTTCTATGAATAATAATTCTTATAAATAATATTCTTGTGAATAATGTTTAAATTACGAAATCTTTTTATTATACTCTTCCAAAGCTTCGGTAGCATATTCGGTATCTGTAAGACAAGGAAGATACTGCTTTCCATATTTTTGTCTAGTTTCATTTCCTTTTCCAGTAATTAAAATTACACTATTAGGATTTTCTAAAATAGCTTCTTTAATAGCTTCTCCACGGTCAGCAACTATTTTATAATCTCCTGGGCCTTTCTTTATATATTCAGCAATTTCCCTGCAAATATCAACTGTTTCCTCAGGGCCTGGGTCCTCAGCAGTTAAATAGCTAATTGCTGAATGAATACCTGCTAAAGTACCTAAATCCCTTCTACGAAGTTGGGCTTTACCACCAGGGCAACCAAAAACAGTTACAATTTTTTTATCAGGATATTCTTGTTTAGTTGATTCATATAACTTTTGAAAACTTAGTTTATTATGAGCATAATCAACAATAACAATAATACTACCATCTTTACTTACATGAGATTCCATTCTACCACTTGCCCTTGCAACCTTTAAGCCATTATAAATATTAGAATATGGAATATCTAATGCAATTGCTATTGAAATAGCAGCTAAAGCATTTTCAACATTAAATAATCCAGGCATTGTAAGCATAAAGTCTTTTTCAAAGTCAGGTGCTTTTACGCAAAACGAAATAGCATTATGGCCTTGCTTTTGAATGTTATAAGCATAAACGTCAGCATTAGGGTCTTTTTGACTAAATGTAATTACTTTTTTAGCTTTTTTACTATGTTCTAAAATAACATCAGAAAAGTCAGAATCCAAATTGACACAAGCTATTTCTGTTTGATCAAATAGTTTTAATTTACATTCAAAATAGTTTTCAAAAGTAGGGTGCTCTATGGTACTTATATGATCCTCAGAAATATTTAAAAACACACCAACTTTATACATAATATCATGAACTCTGTGAAGCATTAAAGCTTGACTGCTAACTTCCATAACCAAATTTTTAATATTACAGTCAACACTATTACGTATATGATATTGAATATCAATAGACTCAGGACAAGTAATTAGTGATTCTTTTAAAGATTTGCCGTCATAAGTGTCAATAGACGAAATTATAGAAGTATCAGGAAGCCCATTCTCTTTCATGTAATCATCTAAAATACTTTTTATATAATAAGCAGTTGTAGACTTACCTTTTGTACCAGTAATCCCAATCATATTAAGCTTTTCAGCAGGGTAATCATAATACATGCAAGAAATACAAGCTAAGCTCTTACGAATATCATTTACAACTATGTGTGGAAAATCTGGTTTAGTTACATTCTCTTTTTCAGCTACGTACAAAATAGCACCATTCTGAATAGCTTCCTCTAAATATGAAGGTTTATAATTTAAACCTTTACAAATGTATAAAGTATTATTTGTAACTTCTTTAGAATTATGAGTTACTCTCTCTATCAATGTATTTTCTATATTTGATATATCGATATTATCTGGAACACATTCTATTAAATTTTCTTTCTCTAAAGCAGAAATATATTCTTTTAAAGTATATTGTTTCATTACTTCTCCTCCTGAATATTCAATCATATAAGTATTTTACACTAATTATAAATTGAATATACATCATAACATGTTATTTATTCTCATTTCCTATGTTGTATACTATATAACATTTGTTTGTAAAAATCAAGCGAACATACCTACATTATTTTATATTTTTTACTTGGTTGACAAAAAATGTAAAAATATGTCGAAATGTTTTTCTTGCAATTTAGTAAAAAAGCTAATATAATGTTTTCACAATATATTTCTAGCCGAAAGGCATTAATAAAAAAGTTTTAATTCAAATACAATTTTATCTAAGACATTTTTAATATATCTCTTAAAATTTCCATGATAATAAATTATTAAGAAAAGACAATTTATAATATATATTTATGTAATTTATGAACTAATGCTTTTTGTCTAGTAATATAA
The DNA here is from genome assembly GCA_947630185.1 of uncultured Clostridia bacterium. Lineage (GTDB taxonomy): Bacteria > Bacillota > Clostridia > TANB77 > CAG-508 > CAG-273. The sequence continues at coordinate 16,968 of CANRGT010000005.1, forward strand.
AATTTAAATTATTGGAGGAAAGCGTATGATATCAAAAAGATTAGAACAAGAAGAATTAGAACAAGGAGCAATATTACAGCCGAAAAATGATGTAGTATTTCAAGCTTTGTTTACACGAGGAAAAGAAACTATAACAAAAGCATTTTTAGAGGATGTACTAAAGATAAAAATACATAAACTAGATTTAGACAAAAGTAAAGACTTATTAAATGATAATAAGATAGACAAAAACGGAAGATTAGATTTAAGAGCAATAATAAACGACAATGTAGAATGTGATATAGAAATACAATTAGAACCGCATGAAAAAGTGTTGGAGAGGTTTTTATATTATTGGTCAAAAATGTACACAGCAAATGTACAAGTAGGGCATAAGTATAAAGAATTAAGAAAAACAATAAGTATAATAATAGTAGATAAGGAAATAAATGAGTTAAAAGATATAAAGAAAGCGCATACAACATGGCACATACGAGAAGATGAATATAAAGAAAATGTGTTGACTCAGTATTTACAGTTTGATATAATAGAAATTAGAAAAGCCATTGAGGAATACAAGAAAAATAAAGACGACGAAGTATTACAATGGATGATGTTCTTTGAAAATCCAGAAGATGCGGAGGTAAAAAGAATAATGGAAAATAATGAAGATATAAAAGAAGCGAAAGAAGAGTTAGATGAAATAAGTAGAAATGATATATTAAGAAGAATGGCATTAAAAGCAGAAATAGAGAGAATGGACCAAGAACAAAGAATGTATGAAGCAAGAAGAGATGGCAGAAAAGAAGGCAAGAAGGAAGGAATAAAAGAAGGTAAAAGAGAAGCAAATCTAGAAACAGCAAAGAAGTTATTAGACGAAAAAATTGACATAGATATTATTATAAAAGCAACAGGACTAACTAAAGAAGAAATATTAAATATAAATAAAAAGTAATAATATAAAATTATATAGAATAGACTACTTAAATTACATATTTTAAGTAGTCTTTTTTTTGTATGATTAAATTTAACTTAATAAATAAAGTAATAAAATAAAAAAACTAAACATAACTTGCAGACAAGCATCATATAATTGTAATAGCTTATTTCGAAAAAGCAATAAACATAAAGACTTTAAATTATACTTAAAGAAGAGAATTACTAAAAAAGCAAAGGAGGAAAATAAAAATGTGGCATACTCTAGATGTAAAAGCAGTAGAAAGGAAAATGAAAACTAATTTAAGTTATGGACTTAATTCAAAAGAGGTAGAAATAAGAAAACAAAAATATGGCTTAAATCAGTTAGAAGAAAAAAAGAAAGAATCTATAATAATTAGATTTTTAAAACAATTTCAAGATTTCATGATAATTATTCTAATCATAGCATCAATAGTATCAGCAGTAATTTCTAAAATTCAGGGAACTAATGACTACTTTGACTCAATCATAATTATTGCAATAGTAGTGTTTAATGCGATTATGGGGCTTATACAAGAAGCAAAGGCAGAAAAATCAATAGAGGCACTTAAAAAAATGTCTGCACCTACTTGTAAGGTGAAAAGAGATGGAAAAATACTTGTAATAAAAAGTGAAGAAGTATTACCGGGTGATATTGTAATTTTAGAGGCTGGAAATTATGTGCCAGCAGATGGAAGGTTAATAGAAACATCAAATTTAAAAGTAGAAGAATCAAGCTTAACTGGTGAAACAGTGCCGGTTTTAAAGGATGCTAATGTAATACTACAAGATAAAACTGTATTAGGAGATATGGTAAATATGGTATTTGCTACAACAATAGTAGCAAACGGACATGGGGAAATGCTTGTAACAGAAACAGGAATGAACACAAAAGTTGGTAAAATTGCCAAAATGATACTTACAAATGAAGATAAAGAAACCCCAATTCAAAAGAAATTAGGACAAGTAGGAAAAACTCTAGGAATAGCTTGTTTAGTAATCTGCTTTTTAATTTTTGTTATAGGTCTTATGAAAAAAATTGAGCCAATAGAAATGTTTATGACTTCAGTAGGACTAGCAGTTGCAGCAATTCCAGAAGGCTTACCTGCAATAGTTACTATAATGCTTTCTATTGGTGTTACAAAAATGGCTAAGAAAAATAGCATAATTCGTAAGCTTCCAGCAGTCGAAACTTTAGGAAGCAGTAGTGTAATTTGTTCAGATAAAACAGGAACGCTAACTCAAAACAAAATGCAAGTAACAAAAATAGTAGGAATTGGAGACAAAATAACCAATAGTGAAATTACAAATAACAAAAGTATAAATATTGGAAGAACAAATGAAGAAAATATAAATGAAAAAATAACAAATAATGATTTTAACAAATGGATTTTAGGACTAGCTACAATGTGTACAGATGTAGATGTTTTTACCGAAAATGGCAAAACACAAGTAAATGGAGAACCAACTGAAGTAGCTATTGTAAATAAAGCTTTAGAAGTAGGTCAAAATAAGCAAGAACTATATAACCAAATGAGACGAATAGCAGATATTCCATTTGATTCTAATAGAAAAATGATGACTACAATTCACAAAATTCCTAATGGATATAGAATTATAAGCAAAGGTGCACCAGATGTGCTTTTGAAGAAATGTAAATACGTTTATCAAGGTACAGAAAATACATATAGCAAAACAAATTTTAATACAAGTGAAATTTCAAATATAAGTAATTTTGCCTTTGACAACAAAACAATATTTGACAATATAACAAATCACAATGTAACCGAGCTTACAAGTAGAACAATTGAGCAAATAGAAAATCAAAACTTGCAAATGGCAGAAAAAGCACTAAGGGTACTTGCTATTGCGTATGTAGATGTTAAAGAACTTCCAAACAAAATAGAAAGTAGCACTATTGAGAAAAATTTAGTATTTGTAGGGTTAATTGGAATGATAGACCCACCAAGAGAAGGTGTAAAAGAAGCAGTGGCTACATGTAAAAAAGCAGGAATAAAAACTGTAATGATTACAGGAGACCATGTTGCAACAGCAACGGCAATAGCAAAAGAGCTAGGAATATTAAATGAAGGAGAGTTAAGCATTACAGGAGAAGAACTAGATAATATTCCAGATGCAGTGTTAAAAAAGAACATTATGAAATATTCTGTATTTGCAAGAGTTACACCTGAACACAAAGTAAGAATTGTAAATAGTTATCAAAGTACAGGGGCAGTAGTTGCAATGACAGGAGATGGAGTAAACGATGCACCAGCATTAAAACAAGCAAACATTGGTGTAGCAATGGGGCAAAATGGCACAGACGTTGCAAAAAATGCTGCAGATATGGTGCTTACAGATGATAATTTTGTAACTATTGTAGAAGCGGTAAAACAAGGAAGGAACATTTTTGATAACATAAGAAAAGCCGTACATTTTCTAATTGCAACCAACATTGGCGAAATAGTCACCATATTTTTAGGATTACTGCTTGGCTTAAAATCACCACTACTTGCAATTCAGCTTTTATGGGTAAATTTAGTAACGGATTCACTTCCAGCTATTGCCTTAGGTTTAGAAAAGCCAGATGCAGATATAATGAATAGAAAGCCACAAGATAGTAAAAAAGGAATTTTTTCAGATGGTTTATGGGGAAAAATTTTTGTAGAAGGCTCAATGATTGGAATTTTAACATTACTTGCATTTAGCATAGGAAATCATTTTTACAATATAGATGTTGCAAGAACTATGGCATTTTTATCATTAGGGCTTCTAGAATTAGTACATAGTTTTAACATTAAAAGTGATGAGTCGATATTTAAAGTTGGAATTCTAGAAAATAAATATTTAGTAGGTGCGTTTGTGTTAGGAGCTATTTTACAGACCATTGTAGTTTTAATTCCACCAGTAGCAAGCTTATTTAAATTAGTACCATTAACTGGAATTCAATGGCTATACACAATTGGAATTTCAATTATTCCATTAGTATTAATGGAAATGCAGAAAAAACTTAATGAAATTAGATTTGGAAAAGTAATATATCAAAAAAAGGAAATACTATTTAATGAAGAACAAGGACAATAGTTGAAAAAAGAAAAAAATTATGATATTATATTTACATAATGTTATTGGGATTTGTGAAATTATTTTTTCACAAATACAAAATAAGTCTACTAAAAGGAGAATTGACATGTATAAAAAATTAACATTTAAGGTACATAACAATAGTAAAGCAAATGTAACTGATTTAATTAAAGAAGTAAATGGAATTGCTCATCGGATTCGAATCAACTTAGAAAAAAATCTAATAACATTTGAAAATATAGAAAACTTTATGTTTGATAATGTTATAGAAGCAGTTGAAAAACATTACACTATCTTAAGCATCGATATTGATAACACTGATAACGCAATTACTGAAACAGCACAAAACTTGCAAGAAATTGATATGCAACATCAAGCTAAATCTAAAAATATAGAGCTTTATGTTGAAGATGTTGTGGAGAGTAATTATAGTCAGCGTTTGAATGAAGAAACAGCTATTGTAGAAATTATTGGTGATGCTTTATCTAAGTTAAATAAAGTTCAAAATCCAGAAGACCAGATTGCTAGTTTCTTAACTGACATTGGTATGCCAGTTACTAACAAAGTGCTTACAACGTCATTTATCATTGCTTGCAATATCAAAAAAATCAATTATGAAAATGTCCTTCTTGAACTGAAAAAGAAATATCCGAATATAGGAGAAAAAATTATAAAGGCAAGTTTAAGAGAGGAATTTAAAAATTGGTTGAAGCAATATCCTGCATTAAGCAAAAAGTATCCGAAAATTTCTATTATGACTTTATTAAAAGTATTTGCAAAGGAATTTAAATGAAAGCATTATTTTTGAAGTAAGACTTTTCTGGGGAAGAATATATTCTTCTTCAGATTTTTTAAGACCAATTTTTTATTTGCTTAATGTAAAAAAATAATTCCAAATATTTGATTTTCCACAAGACAAAAACCCCGTCCCAACGTCTTAAAAATAAATCCTTGAATAAACTCATTTGACATTACATAAAATATGTAGTATAATAGAAGATGTCGTGCAACAAAAAAAGGAGAGTGAAGTTTATTTTAAATAAACAAATTAAGTTTTGCACAAAAGAAATTTTTAAATGGATAAACATAATTGCAATAGCATTAATAGCTATAATGACATTAGTTTTAATAAAATATAAACTAGTATATAATGTTATAGTAGAAGACGAACAAATAGGATATATAGAAAATGTAAAACAATTTGAAAAAGACTTAGAAGAAAATATAAAACAAGAAGAAGGCGAAAGCTTAGAATTTATAGATATAAAATGTGATGTACAATATAAATTAACATTTATAGATAGAAAAAAAGATATGGATGAAGAAAAAGTAGCATCAAGAATAAAAGAAGATGCAGAGCTTACTTACAAATATTATGCAGTTACAGTAAATAAAGAGCAAAAATCCATAGTAAATTCATTAGATGAAGCAGAAAAATTAGTTGCCGAGCTAAAAGAAAAGCATAAAACAAGTATGAATAATGCTAATGTTGAAATAAATCAGATATATACAACTGAAAAAGATAAAGATGTGGAAACTATTAAAGTTGCTAAAAAAGAAATAGAAAATGAGCTAGAAAAAATAGAAGATGCTTCAGTTAATGGTATTTACTTAAGTCAAAAGCCAATCAGTGGTTTTATTACATCAAGATTTGGTGAAAGAGAAAGCATCCGTAGCCATGCACACACAGGTCTAGATATAGCAGCACCTTATGGTACTAAAATTAAAGCTGCAGCAAGTGGAACTGTTACATGGTCTGGAGATAGAGGAAGCTATGGTAATTTAATTATTGTAGATTGTGGAAATGGTGTACAGATTTATTACGGACATTGTAGCAAGCTTATAGCAAAAGTAGGAGATAAAGTAGAGGCAGGAGATATTATAGCACAAGTTGGTTCAACAGGTAACTCAACAGGTAACCACTTACACTTTGAAATAAGAGTAAATGGTGTGCAAGTAAACCCACAAAGATATATATATAATTAAAAAATAGTAGTTGATATTACTGAAATATCAACTACTATTTTGCATAACAATAAACTTTTTATATAGTTTTCTAATTTGTTACATTGAAGACACAAAAAGGACAAAAACTATTGGTATATTATAAATGTAGTTAATAATTAGTTACTCCATTATTGACTACAAATTAGTAAAACATCCCCTTTTATTTTTTTAAAAGTAGCCAAGAGATAATGGCTACTTTTTAATTTAATAAATGTGTAAAAGAGACGGATAAAAATACCGTCTCTTTATTTTGAATTAAAAATCATATAAAAATTTACTAAGGTTGTTCTTGAAGTGTAACTGTAATATCTTTTTCTTTTCCATCACGATAAACTTTTAAAGTCATTGTATCGCCAATTTTCTTTGCATTCTTAATTTCATTTATCTCGTCCATGTTTTTAACTTTCTTTCCATCAGCTTCTATAATAATATCTCCAACTTTTAATTCAGCCTTTTGAGCAGCAGAGAAGTCCTCGACAACTTGAACATAAACACCAACACTAGAAACTAAATTATATCTTTTTGCCAAATCATCATTTAAATCTATACCACTAATTCCAATATATGGTCTTTTAACTTTATTATATTCAATTAATTGTTCATAAATTTCTTTAGTAGAATCGATAGGAATAGCAAATCCAACACCTTCCACATCATCTCCTGCAAGTTTAAGAGTATTAACACCAATTACTTGCCCTTTACTATTAACTAATGCACCGCCACTATTACCAGCATTTATAGCAGCATCTGTTTGAATAGCAACATATTTATTACCATCAGAATCAGTTACTTCTCTATTTACTGCACTAATAATACCAGCTGTTACACTATTATCTAATCCAAGAGGGCTACCAATTGCCATTGCAAATTCTCCAACTTGAACAGAAGAAGAATTACCAAGTTCAGCAGCATTTAAGCCATCTTTATCGATTTTTATAACAGCTAAATCAGTTTGACTATCAGTTCCAACAATAGTTCCTTCATACTCAGTTCCATCATATAATTTTACAGTTACTTTACTTGCTTCACCAATTTCGTAAAAATAATTGCTAGAAGAACTTGAAGAATTAACAACATGATTGTTAGTTAAAATGTAACCATCTTCACTAATAATAATTCCAGAACCTTTAGCAGTACCAGTAGTAGGAACTCTGCTAAAAATAGAATTTACAGAATACTCGACTGTAATTGCAACAATAGAAGGTTGAACCTTTTTGGCAACAGCTGTTGCTGTATCGGAATAACCTTGAAGTGAAATAAGTTGAGTATTAAGATCTATGAAATTATTACTATTATTAGTTTCGCCAGAAGGTGAGCTAGTATCTGGTGCTGTGATAAGTTGTCTTACAATAGCTTGCTTAATTGGTGTAACAGTTAAACATACACCTGCTATAATAACAGTACCAAGCATTCCACAAAAGAAAGGTAATACTACAGTTTTTCCAAAACCGGCTTTATTTGTTTTTTGTTTTTTACTAGCTTCAAACGTTTTATATGAATTCCTTTCTTCACTAGGTTTTGCAACATTTTGAAAAGTATTACTTCCTTCGCCTGGCTTTGTAATATTTTGAAAACTATTGCTTCCTTCATTTGGCCTTATAATGTTTTCAAAATTACTGTTTCCTTCACTAGGCTTTGTAATGTTTTGAAAAGCATTTACTCCTTCGTTTGGTCTTATAATGTTTTCAAAATTACTGCTTCCTTCACTAGGCTTTGTAACATTTTCAAAAACCTTACTTTCTTCACTAGAATTTGTAACATTTTTAAAATCATCTTCATTATTTTCCATGAATATTTACCTCCAAATTTCATTAATATGATAACCTAAAACAATTATATAATACAATAGGTTTGTGAAAAAAATGTGAAGTTTTTGTATCAAATTTGCAGTTTTTATATTAATGTGATATAGTATATACATATTTTTAAGAAGTAAATATATATAATGAAAATGTAGAAATAAATAGAGAAAGGAGAGAGACATCTTAAAAAATTATAGAAGTAAATGAAAAATTACTGTAATTATAAAATAACAAAACTTCCTATAATATATTTTTTTGATGTACTCTAAAAAATAAAGAATGAAAAAAGAAAAAGGAATGACATTAGTTACTACAGCAGTTTTTGTAGTTGTTATCGCAGCATTAGTATTTGCAGTGGTGTATTATGCTAGAATAGAATATGCAAAATCAAGCCTAGAAGATTTAAAAACAGATATATTATTAGTTCAAGCAAAGGTAAAAACAATAGCAGGAGAATATACTTTAGAAAAGAAGGATGAAGTACTTAAAGGAACTAAAATAGCAGAACTTAAAGATGACCCTGCAATTAGCAATTTGATAGAAAATGAACAAATAAAAATAGATGATAAAGAAAAGAAATATTATGTTTTAAATAAGGAAAATTTAGATGAATTACAATTAGAAAATGTAATATTAGAAGAAAATAATTATTATGTTGTAGATTATAATAACTATGAAGTTTACTATACTAAAGGATTTTTATATTCTGATGGAGAAACTTATTATAAATTAACAGAAATAGAAAACTTAGCTATTGATGAAGAAGCAAAAGAATAAACTGGTAAATAGAAAATATAAAATATGAAATAGTGAAAATATATGAATCTAAAGCCTATAAGTTTCACATAGCTAAAAATCTAATGCTAACAAAAGTATTATTTTCATAAATTAAGAACTGAAATGAAAACAAAATCACAAAAGAGGAAGCCAAAAAGGGTAGCTAAAAAACAAAAAAGGAAGAAAAAATGAAAGAAAAAGAATTAGAAAGACTAACAAACTTAAAAAAAGAAGAAAATGAATTTTATAAAAAAGGAATAAAATTAATTGCAGGAATAGATGAAGCAGGAAGAGGACCACTTGCAGGTCCAGTAGTTGTTGCATGTTGTATAATGCCAGAAAGCTCTATGATAGAAGGAGTAAACGATTCAAAAAAAGTATCAGAAAAGAAAAGAGAAAAATTATATGACTTAATTATAGAAGAAGCTATTAGTTATGGAGTAGGAATAATAGGGCAAAACGAAATAGATGAAATAAACATATTACAAGCAACCAAAAAAGGCTTAAATATAGCAATAAAAGAAACAGAGCAAATGTTAAATAAAAAAAGCTTACCAAAGCCAGAAGTAATTTTAGTAGATGCACTTACAAAAATAGATACTGATGGGATACCATATAAATCAATTATTCATGGAGATGCAATTAGCTATTCAATTGCATGTGCATCAATAATTGCAAAAGTTACAAGGGATAGAATAATGAGACAATGGGATGAAGTTTACCCACAATATGGATTTATAAAACATAAAGGTTATGGAACAAGTAGCCATATACAAGCAATTAAAGAATACGGGCCATGCCCATTACATAGAAAAAGTTTTATAAAGAATTTTATATAGAAAATTTATAAATGTAAAAATTTTATATTTAGTTATATTAATTATCTATGATAAAATGAAATTTAAAATTATAAATAGAAAAAACAGACTGTACACATTTAGTACAGTCTGTTTTTTAAAAAATATGAAATAAGCCTAGCCAAGTTTTGTTTGATTAATTTGTTTTGCAAAATCAGCAAATTGTTCTTGAGCTAAGAAACGATTTAAATTCCTATATGTAATTCCTGTAGAAGAAATAACATTATCCATGTTATAAGTTCCAACTATATTTGCATTTTCTTCAATGTAATTTTTTAATTTATTAATTTCCATTTGGTCCTTTGCCTCACAGTTTGGACACACTAAATTATCTGAAATAAAAAAACTACCACAACGACTACATTTATTAAAATTCATAACTAAAAACCTCCACAGAAAATTAACTAAAAAAAGTATATCATAAACAAATAAAAAATGGTATAAAAAATAAAAAAAATAAAAAAATTTTAAAAAAGACTTGCTATTTATAAAATGTTATATTAAAATGTAATCGAAGTGGAACAAAGTGGTGAAAAGTGGAACGAAATGTTAGCGAGGTGAGAAAAGTGTTAATTGGTGAATATGAGCATTCTCTAGATGTTAAAGGTAGAATGATATTACCTGCTAAAATCAGAGAAGACATGGGAGAAAAATTTATAATCACCAAAGGACTAGACGGATGTTTATTTGGCTTTTCTCAAACTGAATGGACTAACTTTGAAGAAAAACTAAAAACTTTACCACTTACTAACAAAAATGCAAGAGATTTCGTAAGATTTTTCTTATCAGGTGCTATAGAATGTGAAATTGATAAACAAGGAAGATTTTTAATAGCATCAAACTTAAGGGAATATAGTTCTTTAGAAAAAGATGCAGTAATAATTGGCGTTGGAACTAGAATTGAAATTTGGAATAAAGAAAAATGGAAATCTTACAATAGTAGTGAAAATATTTCAGCTGATGAAATTGCAGAAAATATGACAATGCTTGGAATATAAACATTACGAAATTTTACAAATAAGTATATAACTTGCAAAAGTTTATATAAATCATACTAAAGATAAAATTATAATTTACAAAAGAAAAGTGTTTTCCTTATACTAAAGATAAAAATTAAAAATACAAAAGATAAAATTTAAAGATTTTTACAAAAGAAAATCCAAAAATACAAAAGATAAAATTTAAAGAATTTTACAAAAGAAAAATAATACAAAAGATTAAATCTAAAAAGTTTTACAAAAGAAAATAAAAAACATAAGATAAAAATTAAGTACATATAACTTAGATTCAAAAGAAAAAAGTATAGATTACCAATGCAAAATTAAATAAATGTACAAAAGAAAAAATATAAAAGTTTTCCTTACCTACTAAAGAAGATAATAAATATACAAATGAAAAATAAATTATAAAAAAGCATACAGTTGGTATATTATATACCAACTGATTATGCTATTTAAAAATCTTTAATTTCAATGGTAAAAAGTATAATTTATTATTCTAGTAGAAAATCAACATGATAAAAAATAATACAAATGTAGTTTATAGGTATTCTATTCTTAAAAACCTAAATATATTAACAAGGAAAAATTGAGCTTAAATGGAATTTAAACACGAACCTGTGTTATTAAATGAATGTATTGAAGCATTAAACATAAATCCTGATGGAGTTTATGTAGATGGAACATTAGGTGGAGCAGGGCATAGCTTTGAAATAGTAAGAAGATTATCTGCAAATGGAAGGCTAATTGGTATTGATAAAGACAATGAGGCTCTTAAGGCTGCTTCTGAAAAATTAAAAGATTATAATAATATAACATATTATCATGGAAATCATGATGATATAAAAGAAATTTTAAATGAATTAAACATAGATAAAGTAGATGGAATATTGTTAGATTTAGGTGTTTCTTCATATCAATTAGACGAAAGAGCAAGAGGCTTTAGCTATATGGGAGATAGCCCATTAGATATGAGGATGGATGCTACAACTGGAATAACAGCGAAAGATATAGTAAATACATATTCTGAAGAAAAATTAGCAGATATTATATGGAAATATGGCGAAGAAAAGTTTAGTAGGCAGATTGCTTCATATATATGTGAATATCGCAAGAAAAGTCCAATTGAAACAACAAAACAATTAACTGAAATTATTGAAAAGGTTATTCCAAAATCAAAGCAAAATGATGGACATCCTGCTAAAAGAACATTTCAAGCAATTCGTATAGAAGTAAATAACGAAATAGAACCATTATATAATACAATTATAAATTCAATTAATTCTTTAAAAGAAGGCGGAAGATTAGCAGTAATTACTTTTCATTCTTTAGAAGATAGAATGGTTAAGGACGCTATGGTAGAAATGCAGGGAAAATGTACGTGCCCAAGTGATCTTCCATATTGTGTGTGTGGTTGTAAATCGTTTGGAAAAATGATAAATAAAAAGCCAATAGTTGCAAGTATTGAAGAGCAGACAAGAAACCCAAGGTCTAAAAGTGCTAAGTTAAGAGTTTTTGAGAGAAAGCTATAAAATATGGAATTTCTAAAGAAAAATAAAAAACATTAAGAAGTAAATAATAAAAAAGCAAAATAAAAACAATTAAGAAATAAGTAAAAAAGCGAAATAAAACTAAATAATTTGTAAGGTAAAAATACTAAAGAGAAAAGAGGTGAAACTTATGGCATATAGTTCTACAAAGTATCAGTATGAAACAAGCCCGAGAAAATTAAAGCCAGAATATGAGCGTAAAAGAACTAGAAAATCTGAAACTTCTGAGCAAACAAAATCAAAAAAACAAAATGGTGAAAAATTAAAAAAAGCAGAAAAACAAGAAGATTTAAGAAAAAAACAAGTAGAACAAGAAAAGCTAGCTACAGGTTCTCAAAGTGGATTTAAAAAGCACATAAAAATAATATCATATATTTTAATAGCTTTTGCAATTTTATTTGCCATAAGTTATAGAAATTCTTTAATTACAGAAAACTTCAACAAATCAGAAAACTTAAAAAAGCAACTTAGTGCCTTGCAAAAAGAAAATGACCAGATAAAAATTAGTATTGAAAACAACTTAAATTTAGCTAAAATTGAAAAGTCAGCAACTGAATTATTAGGAATGAAAAAAATAGATGAATCACAAAAAGTATATGTTAACCTTCCTAAAAAAGACTATGTTGAATCAGCTAGTGAACAAGTAATTGTAGAAGAAAAAAGTTGGTTTGAAGAACTAATAGATGGAATAATGTCATTTATTAAATAAAACTAAAAATATATTAGAAAAAATATAAAAGTAGAATTCTTATAATAGCAAGGAATTCTACTTTTTTTGTATGAAATTCGTAAGTAGAAAAGTTAAATGAAATTTTGTATGTAAAATTCCTCAAATGAAAAGTTAAATAAAATTTTGCATATAAAATGTAGCTAATTTACTGGAAAAACACTAGAAAAACATTGTAATTTACATAAAATTATGATATTATATATATGCTTTTTAGGTATTTGTCTGTAAGAAAATACTATTATTGTATAATAGTAAAAGATAAATTATGTTTACAAGAAATAAATATAGGAGATAACTTATGAGTGATTTCACATTTTTAACTGAAGAACAATGTTTTAGTTATGATAAATTAGATATATTAAAAAAAAGAGGAACAAAAGTAGCAATAACAGATTTTTCTATTCTTCTAGGTGGATATATTTCAGACTATCACATAGATAGTGATGATTCTTTAGAAGGTAGAACAGGATATTATTGGACTAAATCAGATGACAGGGATAATGGCGCGCGCGTGGTTCACGGATCTGGTAATAGAATTTGTCACAATGTTATTTTACGCAATGGTGGGGCGCGCCCAGCTTTACCGTTCTCATCAATCTCTAGCATCCTCACGAACGGAGTGAGTGGAAAAAGAGCAAAAGATGGAATTCTTGAAGTAGAATATGGATACTATCCACAAAAAGCAGTATCAAAAGATATGCAATTAAAATTAGAACAAGCATTTAAGAGTAGAAGATTATCAAAAACTGGAAAAGGATATACAACAGACTCAAAAAAATATAATGATTATAATGAAAAATTTAAGTCCAAAAGACACGAAGAATATGAATACAACGGAAAAAGATATGTTAGAGTTGAAGCTAATTCATGGTTTGATGAAAGTAAATTTCAACTTTCAAATGGAGAAACATACGAAAATGGAGATTATGTATGGGTAGAAGTATCACCAGTAAAATGGTTAGTTGATGAAAAAGCAAAAATTATGATAACAGAAAAACTAATCTTCTCAGGTGTTCAATTTAATCATGAAAGTAATTATCATACAGCGGATTTTGATAAAACAGATATAAAAAAATTTATGGATGACTACTTTGCAAATGATTTAGTACAATCAATAGATATAATAAAACAAACAGATATAGATGAAAAAGAAACAAGCGAAACAGAAAAAAAGCAAAATGAAAATCCATATAATTTAGATTTTTCCGAAGCAAGTGAAGCAGATATAATAAGAGGAGCATTACAAAGTAATGTAGCAATATTCTTACATGGAAAACCGGGGTGTGGAAAAAGTGATAGAGTAAAACAATTAGACCCAGACTTTATAGAATTGAACTTAAGTCATTTAGACCCAGAACTATTAGATGGACTAGCAGGAGAAAAAGAAGGAAAAGCAGTACATATAAAACCACCATGGTTAGAAGAATTAGAAGAAAAATGTGAAAAAGAGCCAGATAAGTTGCACATATTATTCTTAGAAGAGCTAACAAACGCATCAGGAGTAATGCAAGCAAAGGCATATGGAATAGCCTTAGATAAAAAAGTAGCAGGAAGATGGAAATTACCAGAAAATGCAAGAGTAGTAGCAGCTGGAAACGAACTAGAAGACTCCTTAGTAGCCAATGAAATGGCAGAGCCATTATATGATAGATTTGCACATGTAGATATAGAAACAAAAGTAGAAGATTGGCTTAAATGGGCAGTAACGCCAGAAAGTATATATGGAAGATTAGATTATAAAAAAGAAAATGAGCCAAAGCAAAAGGTACACCCAGCAATATACGAGTATATAAGATATAGAGGTGATGAGGTATTAAGAACAGCATATGATAAAGAAAATCCAAAACCACATGCAGACCCAAGAAGATGGAAAATGGCATCAGATATGTTATATGCATCAAATAATCCAAGCACATTGAGAGCAATAATAGGAGAAGACTTAACAATGGACTTTATATCCTTTTGCAAATTACCAACAAAAATAATAGAAGATGTCTTAGATGAAAATTATAAGGAGAGATGATTATGAAAAGAGAACAAATAGACTTATTAGGAGAATATATAAAAGCAGGAAAATCAGCTGTTTTAATAGAACAAATACCAGAAAGTGTAATTAAGAAAGGAGCTGTTGTAATTAATTCAGATTGTTCTAATGCTGAACTAACAGGGCATTTTGAAAATTTAGAATATGTTGCTCCAGAATGGTATAAGAAATTGATGGAAAGTTCTAAGCTACATATTCCAGTTTTAATAATAAAAGACATAAATAAAGTACCAGAAAAAGAACAAAGAAAATTTATTGAGCTTCTTAAATATAAAAAAGTATATGTTAATAAAATTCCAGAAAATTGCAGGATTTTTGTAACATATTCTGATTTAAAAGAAAATCCAATAGAGGAAGAAGTATATTCATTTATGGCACAAATTTAAGATAGTAAGGGAGATAGTTTATGAGTGATTTCACATTTTTAACTATAGAGCAATTTTTTAGTGATGATTTACGTGTGTTTGATAAAAAAAGAAAAGCAGCATTAACAGATTTTTCTATTCTTTTAGGAGGAACTTATTATGATGATTTCTATCTCGATAATGACCGTTCTTTAAGGGGGAGAACAGGTTTTTATTGGACAAAATCGGATGATGAAAATAATAATGTAAAAGTAGTTGACGGCGGTGGTTGTAAAAATTGGGGCTATGTTGAGTGGCGTATTGCTGGAGCTCGTCCAGCTTTATCATTCTCGGATATGGAGTCAATTCCAACGAACGGAGAGGAAGGAAAAAGAGAAGAAGATAGTATACTTGAAGTGGAATATGGATATTATCCACAAGAAGCAGCAGATAAAAATATGCAAGAAATATTAGAAGAATTATATAAAAAAGCAAGCATATCGAAAACAGGAAAAAGTTATACAACAGATTCAAGAAAATGTAGAGATACTGACAAAAGATTTTTAGCAAAGAAGCACGAAGAATACGAATATGATGGAAAAAGATATGTAAGAGTTGAAGCTAATTCGAGCCATGATGGATATAAATTTAAGCTTTCAAATGAAGAATATTATGATAATGGAGATTATGTATGGGTAGAGGTATCACCAGTAAAATGGTGGGTTGAAGAAAAAGCAAAAATTATGATAACAGAAAAAATAATTTTTGCAGGTGTTCAATTTAATGATGAAAATAATTATCATATATGGAATTTTGAAGGAACAAATATAAAAAAATTTATGGATGACTACTTTGCAAAGGATTTACTACAATCGTTAGATATTACAAAACAAGAAGATGCAGAAAATCAAATTGGAAATACATATAATTTAGATTTTTCCGAAGTAAGTGAGAAAGACATAATAAGAGGGGCATTACAAAGTAATGTAGCAATATTCTTACATGGACAACCTGGATGTGGAAAAAGTGATAGAGTAAAGCAATTAGATCCAGACTTTATAGAGTTGAACTTAAGCCATCTAGATCCAGAATTATTAGATGGACTAGCAGGAGAAAGAGAAGGAAAAGAAGTACATATAAAACCACCATGGTTAGAAGAATTAGAAGAAAAATGTGAAAATGAGCCAGATAAGATACACATACTATTTTTAGAAGAGCTAACAAACGCATCAGTAGTAATGCAAGCAAAGGCATATGGAATAGCATTAGATAAAAAGGTAGCAGGAAGATGGAAATTACCAGAAAATGCAAGAGTAGTAGCAGCAGGAAACGAACTAGAAGACTCCTTAGTAGCCAATGAAATGGCAGAGCCCTTGTATGATAGATTTGCACATGTAAATATAGAAACAAAAATAGAAGATTGGCTTGAATGGGCAGTAACACCAGAAAATATTTATAGAAGGATAGATTATAGAAAAGGTACTGAACCAAAGCAGAAGATACACCCAGCAATATATGGATATATAAGCTATAAAGGTGATGAAGTATTAAGAACACCATATAATAAAGAAAATCCAAAACCACATGCAGATCCAAGAAGATGGAAAATGGCATCAGATATGTTATATGCATCAAATAATCCAAATACACTAAGAGCAATAATAGGAGAATACTTAACAAAAGATTTTATATCCTTTTGCAAATTACCAATAATAACAATAGAAGATGTGTTAAATGGAAATTATACTGAAGAAAAAATAAAAGATATGGATATAGGAAGAAAGCTAGCAACAGTATGTGGATTAGTAGCAGTAGAAAGTAAAGATATGCTAAAGGTACGAGAATTTACAAAGAAGCTAGGACCAGAAATATGTAAAAAGTTTGAAGTACAATGGGCACATGGAGATGAAGAAAAACTAGAACAATTACAAGAAGTCATTATGAAAGAAAAGGAAGAAGCTATAATGAAGAAGCAAGAAGATATAATGGAAGAGCAAGAAGATATAATGGAAGAGCAAGAAGAAGCAGTAAAACAAGCAGAAGAATATAATAGTAGTATAGAAAAGTAGAAAAACACAAAGTATAGAAGAAGTATAGGCACATATTTTACAGAGTAAGGGAGATAACTTATGAGTGATTTCACATTTTTAACTAAGGAACAATGTTTAGGTGATAATAAATTAGATATATTAAAAAAGCGAGAATCAGAAGCAGCAATAACAGATTTTTCTATTCTTTTAGGAGGCTATGTTTCTTCACAATATCACATAGATAGTGATGATTCTTTAGAGGGTAGAACCGGCGATTATTGGACCAAATCAGGTGACGGGAATGGTAACGCACGCGTGTTTTTTGAAAGTGGTGATATGGTTCGAATCAATGTTGATCAACGCGTTGTTGGTGCTCGCCCAGCTTTAAAGTTCTCGAATATAGACTCAATTCCAACAAACGGAGTAAGTGGCAAAAGAGCAAAAGATGGAATTTTCGAAGTAGAATATGGATACTATCCACAAAAAGCAGTAGATAAAAATGTGCAAAAAATATTAGAGAAATTATATAAAAAAAGAAACATATCAATAACAGGGAAAAGTTATACAACAGATTCAAGCAAATGGAATGATAATACAACAAATTTTTTAGCTCAAAAGCACGAAGAATACGAATACAATGGAAAAAGATATGTAAGAGTTAAAGCTAATTCATGTTTTGATAAAAATATATTTCAACTTTCAAATGGAGAAAAATATGGAGATGGAGATTATGTATGGGTAGAAGTATCACCAGTAAAATGGTGGGTTGATGAAAAAGCAAAAATTATGATAACAGAAAAAATAATTTTTGCAGGAATTCAATTTAATCATGAAAGGAATTATCATACAGCGGATTTTGATAAAACAGATATAAAAAAATTTATGGATGACTACTTTGCAAATGATTTAGTACAATCAATAGATATAACAAAGCAAAAAGATGCAACTATAGAAGAAACAAGCGAAGCAGAAAAAAAGCAAAAAGAAAATCCATATAATTTAGATTTTTCCGAAGTAAGTGAGGAAGACATAATAAGAGGGGCATTACAAGGTAATGTGGCAATATTCTTACATGGAAAACCTGGATGTGGAAAAAGTGAAAGAGTAAAACAATTAGACCCAGACTTTATAGAGTTGAACTTAAGCCATTTAGACCCAGAACTATTAGATGGACTAGCAGGAGAAAGAGAAGGAAAAGAAGTACATATAAAACCACCATGGTTAGAAGAATTAGAAGAAAAATGTGAAAATGAGCCAGATAAGATACACATACTATTTTTAGAAGAGCTAACAAACGCATCAGTAGTAATGCAAGCAAAGGCATATGGAATAGCATTAGATAAAAAGGTAGCAGGAAGATGGAAATTACCAGAAAATGCAAGAGTAGTAGCAGCAGGAAACGAACTAGAAGATTCCTTAGTAGCCAATGAAATGGCAGAGCCATTATATGATAGATTTGCACATGTAGATATAGAAACAAATGCAGAAAGTTGGCTTAAATGGGCAGTAACACCAGAAAATATTTATAGAAGGATAGATTATAGAAAAGGTACTGAACCAAAGCAAAAGATACACCCAGCAATATATGGATATATAAGTTATAGAGGTAAAGGAGTATTAAGAACACCATATAATAAAGAAAATCCAAAACCACATGCAGACCCAAGAAGATGGAAAATGGCATCAGATATGTTATATGCATCAAATAATCCAAATACACTAAGAGCAATAATAGGAGAAGATTTAACAATGGACTTTATATCCTTTAGCAAATTACCAACAATAACAATAGAAGATGTGTTAAATGGAAACTATACTGAAGAAGAAATAGACGCTATGAATATAGGAAGAAGGCTAGCAACAATAGGTAGCTTAGTAGCAGTAGAAAGTAAAGATATGCCAAAGATACGAGAATTTACAAAAAAACTAGGACCAGAAATATGTAAAAAATTTGAAGTACAATGGGTGCATGGAGACGAAGAAAGACTAGAACAATTACAAGAAGTCATTATGAAAGAAAAGGAAGAAGCTATAATGAAGAAACAAGAAGATATAATGAAATAACAAGAAGAAGTTAATAAAAAAGTTTTACGAAAATGTGATAAAGAAAATACTATTGTATAAGGAGGTTATATGAATATAGATGTAGATAGTATAAAAAGAAAATTACTAATAAAGTATCCATCTTTTGGAAGTATATTAGCAAATACTGAATTTCAAAAAGACTTTGATGTTGGAACAGCAGGAACAGATGGAAAAGTAATTTTATATAATCCTAAATTTTTAAATGACTTATCAGAAAAGGAGCAAGTTTTTATATTTGCTCACGAAGTATGTCATATAGCTTTTGACCACATATTTAGGAGTGAAGGAAAAGATAAAAGAATATGGAATATTGCAACTGATGCTGTAATAAATGCTCTACTACAAAATGATGGATTAGATATGCCAACGAAAACTACACAAATAAATGGAGAATCAAAAACTGTAAAAATTGTAATTGATATTCCAGAAGCAATAAACTATGATGCAGATGAAATGTATAATAAATTATTAGAAGAAGAAAAAAAGAAACCAAAACAGCAAGGTCAGCAAGGAAATCAAGGACAACAAGAACAGCAAAATAGTCAAGAACAACAAGAAGAAACAGTTAATGGATATGATGCACATAGTTTATGGGATAAAGCAATAGAAGAAAGAAAACTATGGAGAAAAGCTAAAGGAAATCAAGAATCTAAAAATAGCAATGAAAGTAAAGCTAGTAAAGGTGACAAAAGTTCACAAGAAAATCAAAGTGAGCAAGATTCTAAAAAACAGCAAAAAGGAGAAGAACAAAAGCAAGAACAAGGCAAGCAAAAAGATCAAGAGTCACAAGAACAGAAAGATGAAAAAGAAAGTCAGGAGCAACAAGACCAGCAAGGCGAGCAAGAAAATAAGGAAAGTAAAAAAGAAGAAAAAGAGAAAAGAGAAAATCAAGAAAAGTCAAAATTTGTAGAGCAAGGTGAAAGAGAAACTTTTAAACAGATTAGAATAGAAAGAAGAAAACAATTAGAAGAATTAAGTAAAGAATTAGCAAGTAAGGCATCTCAACCAGCAGGAAATGAAATACAGAGGGAAGGTAAGAAATTATCTGATATTGGAGTAGCTGCTCCACTAATTGATTGGAGAAGATTGTTAAGACAAGCGATAAAATATAATGAAGAATGGAGTAGGAAAAATGCTAGAATGAGAAATGAATATTTTAGACACAGATTAGAGCAAATTCCAATTCCAGAAGCAGAAATTTTATTAGATACAAGTGGATCAGTAAGTGAAATATTATTAAAAAATTTCTTAAGAGAATGTAAAAATATTTTAAATACTGCAAGAGTTAAAGTTGGATGCTTCAACACAGAATTTCATGGATTTACAGAGCTTAGAAGACCAGAAGATATTGACAATATGAGTTTTCCAATAGGAGGAGGAACAGACTTTAATGCAGCCGTCAAAGCTTTTTCAAGAAAAGCTTCAAATAAGATAATATTTACAGATGGAGAAGCACCTATGCCAGAAGAAACAGTTAGAAATGTCATTTGGGTTGTATTTGGAAATAGAAAGATTAATCCTAAAGGTGGAAGAGTAATAAATATTACTGGTGAACAATTAGAAAAATTATATAAATTATTTATAAAAGATGATTTAGAAGATGATATAAGTAGATAGGATTTTAAAAGTTGAAAAATACATATAAAAAGTAGAATTCTTATTATAGAGGGAATTCTATTTTTTTATCTTAAAAATAAAAAAATTCTTGACTAATGCAAACAATTGTTTTATAATAATATCGTATCAAAGATAAATATAAAAAAGGAGATGATATTATATGAAAGAAATGGATAAAAATAATAAATCCTTTGAAAATATTAAACATATTGACGAAGATGGTGTTGAATTTTGGTATGCTAGAGAGCTTATGAAAGTTTTAGAATATAATAAATGGCAGAATTTTGAAAAAATAATTCATAAAGCAAAAATATCCTGTGAAAATAGTAATATTAATGTATTTGAACATTTTACTGACATCAGTAAGTTGTCAAAACGTGCTAATAATGCAGAAGTAATAATTAAAGATTATAAATTAACTCGTTATGCTTGTTATTTAATAGCACAAAATGGAGATAGTAGAAAAAAAGTTATAGCTTTAGCACAAACATATTTTGCAGTTCAAACTAGAAAACAAGAAATTACTGAAAAAGAATACACTTCTTTAACAGAAGATGAAAAGAGATTTTTCCAAAGAAACTTAACAAAAAAAGGCAACTATTCACTTAATCAAACAGCAAAAAAGGCAGGAGTTAAAAATTTTGATAAATTTCATAATTATGGATATAAAGGTTTATACAATGGAGAAACAGCTGATGATATTGCAAAAAGAAAAGGATTAAGATATAGAGAAGATATTTTAGACAATATGGGAAGTGATGAACTTATTGCTAATTTATTTAGAATTTCTCAAAAAGAACAAAAGTTAAAAAAAGATAACATACAAACAGAAAAAGAAGCCAATAAAACTCATTATAACATTGGAAGAAATATTAGAGAAGTAATAGCTAAAAACGGTGGAACTATGCCAGAAGATTTACCAACACCTGAAAAGAGTTTAAAGCAATTGGAAAAAGAGAATAATAAAAGTTTAACAAAAGTAAAAAATTAAACAAATATATCATGTTGACAAGCAATTTCTAATTAGATATAATACCCAAAGAAAAGGATATGTTTATACAAAATTATAAACATACAAATTATGAAAGGGGAAAATAAAATGAACAAAACAACAAAAATTATTATTGCAGTAGTTGTAGTTGTTGCAGTTATTGCAGTCGTAGCAGTAGTTTTGACAATGGGAGGAAAATCTACAAATGGACAAACAAACTTACCAGAAGTAAATAGCGTAGAGGATCTAACAAATTTAGTTAGCAAAGTATATGAAGGTGTAACAGTAGAAATATACAACGTAGAAACTAGAGATATTGATTTAACTGATTCTACAATAGTAAAATCATACACAGGTCTTGAAAATGGAGAAAACCTTGAATATGCAGTTGTATCAGAGCCAATGATTAATGCTCAAGCCTACTCACTTATAATGGCAAAAGTAAAAGACGGTGTAAATGCAAACGAAGTTGCAAAAGAAATGTCAGAAAAAATAGATACAAGAAAATGGATTTGTGTAACAGCAAAACAATTATATGCAACAAGTAGTGGTAACATTGTATTTTTAGTAATGACAGATAAAGAAAAAGCAACAGGAGTTTATGAAAGCTTTAAAACTTTAGCAGGAACAATTGGAGAAGAATATGAAAGGACTACAGAAGATGATGAGCTACCACCTGACACAGATACAGGAATAGCATTTCCAGTTCCACAATAAAAAATATTAAACAATTTTATCGCTGGCAAAAAAATAGAGAAAATCTATTTTGTCAGCGATTTATTTAAATTATATAAATAAAAACTTTAAATTTAAGAAAGGGGAATATGATATTTAAGAAACTTAAATATTATATATAAGCAAAAAAATGGTATTTTCAAGTATTACATTCTTATTTTATTTTTTACCAATAGTGCTTGGGGTTTATTATATAGTACCAAAAAAATGTAAAAACATAGTGCTTTTAATAGCATCATTTGCTTTTTATTTTTTTGGCGAACCAACTTATGTTTTACTAATGGCATTTTCAATTATAATTACATACATATTTGGACTTTTAATTGATAAATATCAAAAAACAGAAAAGGCTAAAATATTCTTAGCACTAGCCTGCATAATCAGTATAGGACTATTAGTTTATTTTAAATATGCAAACTTTATAATAGAAAATATCAATCTATGGCTAAAACATAAAGTGGATTTTATAAATGTAGTATTGCCAATAGGAATATCCTTCTATACTTTTCAAATGTTAAGCTATCTAGTAGATGTTTATAAAGGAAATGCAAAAGTACAAAAAAATATTTTAAAGCTAGCTATGTATGTATCTCTATTCCCACAGCTAATTGCAGGTCCAATTGTTAGATATACTACCATACAAGACCAAATAGAGAATAGAACTCACACCATGGAAAAGTTTGCTCTAGGTGTTAGAAGATTTATCATAGGTTTAAGCAAAAAAGTTTTAATTGCAAATGTATTAGGAGAGCTTGTAACTACCTTTTTAGCAAGTAACGAAATGAGCGTGCTATATTATTGGCTATATGCTATTTCAGCGATGCTTCAAATTTACTTTGACTTTTCAGGCTATTCAGACATGGCAATAGGACTTGGTAAAATGTTTGGCTTTGAATTTTTAGAAAACTTTAATTATCCATATATTGCAAAAAGCATTACAGACTTTTGGAGAAGATGGCATATATCTTTAAGCAGTTGGTTTAGAGACTATGTGTATATTCCACTTGGAGGAAATAGAACAACAAAAATAAAATGGCTAAGAAACATAATGATAGTATGGCTACTTACAGGTTTATGGCATGGAGCAGCATGGAACTTTATTATATGGGGATTATACTTTGGCATTTTATTAATTATAGAAAAGCTATTCTTAGGAAAATATTTAGAAAAGCTTCCAAAAATATTTTCACATTTATATGTACTAATTTTAGTAATGATTAGCTTCATAATATTTAATGGAGAAAGTACATCTATGATTTTGCAAAATATAGGAGGGCTAGTAGGCATAGGAAAAGTGCCACTTATCTTACCTGAAAGTATGTATTATTTAAAAAGCTACTTTATAGTTATAGTAATTGGAATGATTGGGGCAACACCAATTCTTAAAAATATTGCTACATCTAAAAAAGTAGAAAAGATAGCAAATGTATTAGAGCCAATATTTTTGGTATGTTTACTTGTAATATGCACTTCATATATTGTTGATGGGTCGTTTAATCCATTTCTATATTTTAGATTTTAACATTTAAATTATTAAATTAACAATATAGTAATTGGAATAGCACCGCGTAGCGTTCAAACGGAACGAAGTGAAGTGCGCTTGGAGCAACCAACATCTTAGTAATAAATTGTAGAGTATCTACAATTTATTACATAAGGTGGTTGCGTGGGCAAGGTGCATGGAAATTACTATATTGTTAATTTTAAAGAAAGGTAAAAAAATAAATGAAAAATAAAATAATAGCAATCGGCTTCATACTAATATTATTTGTATGCTTTGCTTTAAATATTATAAAGAAAGATGAAGAGATATCAACATCAGAAAGAAGAAAATTAGCAAAGTTTCCGACCATAACATTAGAAAATGTAGTAAAAGGTAAAACTTCAGAAGAATTTGATAAATACACAGTAGACCAATTTGTTTTAAGAGATTCTTTTAGAAGCATAAAATCTTTTTGGTCAAATTATGTATTTAGAAAAAAAGATAATAATGGGCTATTTTTAAAGGATGATAGAATTTATAAAATAGAATATCCATTAAACAAAGAATATGTTAAAAAGTCAGCCGAGAAAATAAAAAATGTTTATGAAAAGTATTTAAATGGAAATATGAACATATATTATTCAATTATTCCAGATAAAAATTATTATTTAGAATCAGATTATTTAAAAATAGATGTAAAAGATATGCAAAAAGTATTGGAAGAAACATTAAATCAAGGTACATTACAAAAAGCTGAATTACCCGAAATGGAATATATTGATATTACAAATGCTTTAAGTCTTGAGGATTATTATAAAACAGACTTACACTGGAAACAGGAAAATATTAAAAAGGTAGTAAGCACGCTAGAAAGCGAAATGAATTTAAAAGATACTTCAAGCATTAACTATGAAACACAAGAATTAGGAGATTTTTATGGTACATATTATGGGCAATTAGGAATGAATGTACCACCTGACAAAATAACTATTTTAAGTAATAATGTAATAGAAAATGCTACTTGTTACAACTATGAAACAAACAAAACAGAAAATATATATGATATGAAAAAATGGCAAACATCTTCAGATAAGTATGATGTGTATCTATCTGGTGCAGTGCCACTTATTACAATAGAAAATAAGTCTAATCAAAATGGAAAAGAACTTTTATTATTTAGAGATTCTTTTGGAAGCAGTATAGCACCATTACTACTTGAAAATTATCAAAAAATTACTTTAATTGATTTAAGATATGTTTCAAGTACAATACTAAGTAACTATATTGATTTTGAAAATCAAGATGTACTATTTTTGTACAGCACCTTGGTTTTGAATCAAAATGTATTAAGATAGCAGTCAAGTTATAGTGCTAATTTAAAAGTACCAATATAAAAATAATAATATAAAAGAGCTAATTTAAAAACTTGCAAACTATACTTATACATGATAATATTATAACGAATAAAATATATTTAACATGAAAAAGGAGTATAGAGTGAAGAAAGTTAGTATTATTGTGCCGGTATATAATGTTGAAAAGTATTTAGAAAGATGCTTAGAAACCCTAGTTAATCAAACATTAAAAGACATAGAAATTATCATTGTAAATGATGGTAGTAAAGACGGCTCTAAAGGAATAATAGATAAATATGTTGAAAAGTACCCTGATATGATAAAAGCTTTTCATACAGAAAATGGTGGGGCTTCAAAAGCAAGAAATTATGCCTTAAAATATGTAACTGGTGAATACCTAGGCTTTGTAGATAGTGATGATTATATAGCAAAAGATATGTATGAAAAACTTTATAATAAAGCAATTAAAGAAAATGCTGATATTGTGTGTTGTAATTATTATAGAATAAAAGAAGATAAGCAAAAATTTAATACAAAAAAGTTTGGAAATCGTAAAATTAACAAAGATGATGTATTTAACAAAAGTATATATGAAGCTAATTTGTTATTTGATGAAGTTCCATATATTTGGAACAAAATATTTAAAACCGATATTATTAAAAATAATAACTTTGAATTTGATAATAATTTAAGAATATATGAAGACTTATTATTTACTTATAAAGCATTTTCAAAGGCCAATAAAATATCTAGAATTGATGAAGCTACATATTATTATATAGTTTCTAGAGCAGGCTCTTTGACAAAATACTTAACTGAAAAAAGATTCGATATATTTAGTGTTACAGAAAAATTAAATGATTATTATAAAGAAATTGGCAAATATGATGAGCTTAAAGATGTTTTACTATATGTAATATTAAAACATATATATGTTATATTAGAAAAAAATACTCTTTTAAAAGAAAAAAAATTAAAACTTAAATATATAAATAAAGTATTTGAATTTTTAAATGAAAAATTCCCTAATTGGAAAGAAAATATGTATTTTGATTTACAGGAGAAAGATCCTAAAAAATACACATCAAAATCTTATTGGAAAACATGTACTATAATAGGAATTAATATTGTTACAGCAGTAGAATCTTTAAAAATAAAAATAAAAAAATTATTTGAGATTTTATTTTTTAGAAGACCAGGTGCTGTATATGCTAAACAATGTAAAAGAAAAATTGATGAAAAAAGTATTTTCATATTTTCTCAGCAGGGAAATAACCTAAATGGAAATATGTTTTATATAGCGAAAGAACTTGCTACAAATGAATTATACAAAGATTTTAGAATTAATATAGGATATAGTGACGAAAGCAAAGAAAAATTTAAAAATTTATTAGAGAGCTATAAAATTTTAAATAGGGTAGAACTTATAAAAAATAAAACAGCTAAATTTGCGAAAATCCTAGCAAAATCTAAATACTTATTTACAGATACCAGTATGCCAATATATTTTATAAAAAGAAAAGAACAAGTATATTTAAACACATGGCATGGAACACCTTTAAAAACATTAGGAAAGAGTACAGAAAGTGACTTTTTTGATATAGCAAATGTTCAAAAGAATTTTGTTATAGCAGATTATTTACTATATCCAAGTGAATACATGATGGACATTATGATTAGAGACTATATGGTAGATAAAATAGCAAATAACAAAGTAATGTTATGTGGATATCCTAGAAATGAAGTATTTTTAAGGGATAATGTTAAAGATATAAAAGAGCAAAACGGAATTGATTCTGACAAAACAATAATAGCTTATATGCCTACATGGAGGGGTTCTGTTCGTAATGTAGATATGGAAAGGCAATTAAAAATTGCAGAAAATCATATTAGAGATATAAGTGAAAGACTAAATGAAAACCAAGTGTTATATATCAATATGCATCCATTTATAGGGAATAAAATTGATATAGAAAAATATGATAATGTTAAAACATTTCCAAAGAACTTTGAAACATATGATTTTCTAAGTATATGCGATATATTAATAACTGATTATTCAAGTGTATTTTTTGATTTTGCTACAACTAATAAAAAGATAATTTTATTTGCATATGATAAAAAAGAGTATTTTGAAAATAGAGGTGTATATTTACCTTTTGATGAATTACCTTTCCCAAAAGTAGAAACAGTAGAAGATTTAATTAAAGAAATAAATTCTCCAATACAATATGAAACAGAAGATTTCTTAAATAAATTTTGCCAATATGAAAGAAAAGATATGTCAAAACTAATTTGCGAAAAAGTAGTTTTAAACAAACAAAATGAAATAAAAATAATAGATATGCCTAAATCAGAAAAAGAAAATGTACTTCTACACATTGGCGATTTTAAGCCAAATAATACTACAAAAGATTTTATTGAAACTGTAAATAATACGGAAGAAACAAATTATAACTATTATATATCATATGTTACTAAAAGTTTAAGAACTAACAAGGATCTATTCAAAAAAGTAATTAATAAGGTAAATTTTTATGGGCAATTGGGAAGAAATTCAAACTTAAAGAAGATAGATGCTGTACTAATTAGACTACTTAAAAACAATAAATGGCTATATAATATATTCAAAAATAGATACAAAAAAATGCACCAATTGGAGTTAAAAAGAATATTTGGTGACATTGAATTTAAAACAGCAATCTTTTATGGCGATATAGATTATAAAGAAATATATCAATTATTAGATATGAATTGCAAAAGAATATTATACGTGAAAGAAACAGAAAATTTTAATACTAGCATAAATAAAAAAGTTTACAATGGATTAGATTATATATTAACAACAAATCAAGAAACTTATGATAAAATAAAGCAGTATTGCGGACAAGACTCAAATATAAAATTAATTAATCCAATTAGTAATTTAAATGATTTTTATGAATTAATATAATTACAAAATTAATAATTATAAAAAAATCAATTTAATAATCATAAAACATTAGATACAATTATTTTATTTTTAATTTTATAAAATGAGGAGAAATGTAAAGATGAAAAATATAGTAGAATTTTTAAAAAAAATACGTATTTGGATTATCTTTTTTATAATATTAGTTATTTTAAGTATTGGATTTATTGCATTACCATTTGTAATTAATTATAACAATATTAAAATATTAGATGAAAAACTATCTTTAATAGAGCAAAAATATTTTGACACGAAAGAAGTAAAAAGTGTAAAAGATGATGAAGAAAATATTATTTTTATATCTGTTGGAAATAGTGAAAGAAAGGCCATAGTAGAGGGAGTATATGGTGGAGATTTTGAAAGTGTATATAATGAAACCAAAGATAAGATAAAAGAAGAAATCAGAAAAAATAACTATGCTATTGAAAATGTTAAAATTGATTTAGCAAAAACAATTAAACAGATTCCAATGAAACAATTTGAAAGTTTAATAAAAGCAACTGCTGGAGATTATTTATATAAAAATGACATAATACTTGATTATGAGAATAGAGAAGACATAATGTTAATAGAAGGGGAGCTAAATGCGAATCGCATTATAGATTATAGTAAAAATAAATTAGATTTAGATAAATTAAATGAATACCTATCATCATCTGGAAAAAAAGAAGTAGGCTATCTTCCTGAAAATGTAAAAGTAATTACTCATTATAGTTATTTTTGTGATGATAAAAATGAAGTATATGAATTATATAATGATAACCTAAATGTAGGAAGAAGAAAACTAGAAGAAATAAAAATAGAAGATATAGAAGAAATATTAACTAATTCTTGCAACTATTTAGTTAATATGATACAAGATGATGGAAAGTTTATTTATGGATATTCAGCAATTTTAAATGAGAAACTTGAAAGTTATAATATAGTAAGGCATGCAGGAGCAATTTGGGCTTTATCAGCTAAATGTGAAGTGTCGGAAGAAAATAAACAAAAAATAGAATCAACGATTGATTATTTAATTAGTAATTCAAATGATTATGATTATGAAAAAAAATTCATTATAACTAGTAAACAAAGAAAGTCTAATTTGGGCGCAAATGGACTAGCCTTAGTAGCAATATGCGAATATATAGATAGATTTGATGATTCTAAATATCTTGATATTGCTAAAAAAATAGGAAATGGCATTATTGCAATGCAAGAAGATAATGGAAAACTTATTCATGAAATTAACATAGATGATTTAACTACTACTAGAGAATATGTCACAGAATATTATGATAATGAAGCAACACTAGCCTTGTGTAAATTATATGGAATAACAAAAGATGATAAATATTTGAAGTCAGCAGAAAAATCCTTACAGTATTTTATAAAAAATGATTATGCTAACCGTGGAAGTCATTGGTTTTCTTATGCCTTAAATGAGGTTACAAAGTATGTAGATAGAGAAGAATATTACACAGCAGGCTTACAAAATATAGAAGTCAAATTACAAAATATATCAAGTAAAAGGATTACATCACATACTGATTTTGAAATGTTATTACAAGGTTTTGAACTTTATGATAGAATATTAGAGAAAAAGTTAAAAATAGATGAACTAAATAAATTTCCTGCTAAACAATTTTTAACTGTTATACAGGATAGAGCTAATTTCCAACTTAATTCTTATTTATATCCAGAAGTAGCAATGTATTTAGAAAAACCTGGAAAATATCAAAAAACTTTTTATATAAGAACTGATAATTTTAGAATTAGAATAGATGATATACAACATTCTATGTTTGGATATATGAGATATAAAGAAAATAAAGATAAAATTGAAAATTACTTAGCAAAAATAGATTAAGAAATAATTAAAGTAGAAGATTAAAGCAAAATACAATTAAGAAAAAATTAAAGTAGAAGATGATTAAAGCAAAATACAATTAAGAAAAAATTAAAGTCGAAGAGATTAAAATAAAATACAATTAAGAAAAGATTAAAGTAAAAAGTTAATAAAAATAAATAACTAAGAATAAATCTGTAGCGATTATATAAATTGTTACAGATTTATTCTTTTTTTATAAGACATGAATAAAATAAAAGCAAAAGGAGAGAAGCAAAAGTGAAAAATAGTGATATCAGAGAATTACAAAATATAAATAGAAATAGAGACAAGAAAAGCTCTGTGCATAAAAAACAAAGTGCTTCTATTGCAAGAGATTTAATTTCAAAAAAGGAATTGCAAAAACTTAAAAATAAGAAAAAGCAGGAGCAAATAAATTTAAAACAAGAGCAGAAAAACTTTGAAAAAGAGCAAAGAAAAAAGTTTAAAAAAGAAGTAAAAAATAAAAAGATAAAAGTAATAGAAAAGTCAAGTAATGTAAGCCAAAAAAAGAGAATGAGAAACGAAATTATAGTAGCATGGGGATTATTTTTTGCACTTATATTTAGAATTGCATGGATACAATTTGGAATGGGCTCTGAGCTACAATCAATGGCATATATTCAACAAACCTTAGATAGAAGCATAAACCCAAGAAGAGGAACTATCTATGATGCTACTCGGGAAAAATATTTTGGCAGTAAGTAGCACAGTAGAAACCATTACAGTAACACCTGTAAATATTCCAAAAGACCAAAAAGAAAAAGTTGCAAAGGCATTAAGTGATATATTTGAATTGGATTACGAAACAGTATTAAAAAGGGTAAGTAAAAGAAGCTCAATAGAAACTATTGCTAAAAAAGTAGACAAAGAAAAATCAGACCTTTTAAGAGTTTGGATGCAGGAAAATAATATAACAAGTGGAATTAACATAGATGAAGATACAAAAAGATATTACCCATATAATAATTTAGCATCACAAGTAATTGGCTTTTCTGGTAGTGATAATCAGGGCTTAGACGGTATAGAAGCGGTTTATGATGATGAACTTAAAGGTGAAAAAGGCAAAATTCAAAAGATGACAGATGCAAGAGGTGGAGATTTAGGAAATGTTAGCGAAAACTATGTGCCTGCTGTTGACGGAAATGATTTAGTACTAACTATTGATAGTACAATACAGGGAATTGCAGAAAAATACTTAGAAGAAGCGTGTATTGATAACAAATGTACAGATGGTGGAAATATAATTGTTATGAGTCCGAAAACTGGCGACATTTTAGCTATGGCAGGTTATCCGAACTATAACTTAAATGCACCATTTGACCCAAGTACAGATGAGCTTAAACAAAATTGGAGCTCAATGTCAGATACAGAGAAAAACAGAGCAAGGCTAGCACTTTGGAGAAATAAAGCAGTTACAGATACTTATGAGCCTGGTTCTACTTTTAAGCTTATTACAACTTCAGCATCACTTCAGGAAGGTATTACTACACCTGATAAAGCTGGCGAATTTTGCTGTACTGGTGGAATAGAAATCGCAGGTGTTAGAATAAAATGCTGGAGATATTATAGGCCACATGGTCCAGAATCTTTAAGGCAAGCATTAATGAATTCATGTAACCCAGTATTTATAGGGTTAGGGCAAAAGTTAGGAGTGCATACTTATTATCAATACTTAAATAAATTTGGTTTATTAGAAAAAACAGGAATAGACCTTCCGGGAGAGGCAACCAGTATTTTCTTAAAGGAAGAGAAGGTTGGACCAGTAGAACTTGCTACAATTTCATTTGGGCAAAGGTTTGAAATCACACCAATACAGCTTGCTACGGCAGTAAGTACCATTGCAAATGGTGGAGTGAAAATTACTCCTAGAGTAATTAAACAAATAATAAATAGTTCTACCGGTGAAATAACAGATATTCCTGTAAAAACAGGGGAAAGGGTAATTTCAGAAGAGCATAGCAAAGAAGTTTTAAGTATGATGGAATCAGTTGTAGCAGAAGGAACAGGAAAAAATGCGCAAGTAAAAGGTTATAGAGTAGGTGGAAAAACAGGAACATCTGAAGATGGTGTAAACACTAATAAATATGTTACTTCTTTTATAGGTGTAGCACCAATTTCAGACCCTGAAGTAGTAGTTTTGGTAACTTTATATAATCCAACAGGAGAGGGGGGACACCAAGGAGGTGCTTAGGTGATTTATACAACACACTTAATATAAAATTTGTATTCCAGTACAAATTGTTTTAGCTTAAATTATAACAAATTTATTTAATAGATTTAACAAATAATAAAATTTTATTGAATTAATTCAACAAAATCATAAAAATATATTGAACGAATTCAATAAAATCATAAAAATATATTGAATAAATTCAATAAATAATAAAAAGAGACCGTAGAGTTTAACTAAACTCTACGGCTAATTAATTATGAATTTGAAGCTTTTAGAAGATTTCTCCGCCCATATCGACAGCAAACTTATCAATTACAGCCTTACCAATGAAAATTACAGGTGAAGTGTAAGAGTCTTCAGAGTTTGGAACTGATGTCATAATTATAACTAAATAATTGTCATTTATTATGGCACAGTCACAAGCACAAGAGTAGGTACCATAGGACCATCCTGATTTGTGAAGATACTCAGTTTCGCTTTCGGCTTGATAAGTTATATAGCAATAATTTGTATTACTTATCAGTTCTTTCAAAACATCAGAATAAGTTGAACCACTACTAATATACTTATAAATTTCAACCCATTCATTCATTCTATTATGAACTGATGCAGAACCAAAATATTGCCCTTTAGCTAGCTTTTGCCCACCAAGTGGAACAATAAAATCTTGGTAATCTTTTAAAGGAAACTTAGATGCAAGCATATAATATGCTGCATTGTCAGAAATACCAAGCATTTTATCGAGTAACTCATATATGGTATATTTTGTGCCATATTTAGAGTACTGAATTACTCCGCTTCCACCATGTGTGTTGTTCTTACTGTGTGTTATAGTTTCGGTATATATATCTATACCAAGTTCCTCACACTTTTTTAGAACAAATAATGCAAATCCAGCTTTAACTGTGCAACCTCCTGGAATTAAAGTATCAGCATTATACTCATATCCTTTTTTACCATCTAATGAGTAAATACCAACACCAACTTTAATTCCACGAAACTTTTTTATTTGTCTGTCTACTTCTCTTTGAACTCTTGCAGGGAGATTGTAGTATACAGGCTCTTTCTCGTCTTCAGAAGATTCAGCTTCATTTTTAGAAGAATTTTCTTCATTAGAAACTGTGCTTTCATTTTCTGAATTTTGAGAATTATCTTCTGAAGTCTCAGCTTCATTTTCCGAAGTATCAATTTCCTCTTCGATGCTCTCAGAACTGAGTTCATCTTGAGTGCTTGATACTTCTTCTGACGTCTTACCGGTTTGTGTTTGGGATTCTGTACTGTTTGCAGAAGCCTCTACTATAGTCATAGAAGAGAAGAACATAGTGCAAACAGTAATTGCAATTAGTAGACTGATAAACCGCTTCATAATTAATTCTCCTTTCAAAATAGTTGTAAGATTTATGTCTACCACTCCATTATACCACTATTATTTCATATAGTCAAAAGATATTGAAAAATTATTGTTTAAAAAATTATTGTTTAAAAAATTATTATTTAAAAAAATATTATTAAAAAAATATTATTAAAAAATAACTTGCTATTTAAAAAATCCATGTTAATAATATAAATTTTAATTTGAGTCAGAGTTTACTTTTTTTTAGCAACTACTACAAATCTTCCATCTTTTGTATAATATGCACAAGTAGATAGTGTCATAAGTCCTTCACCATATTTTGCAGTTTTTCCCGTATCATATAGTGAAGCTTTTTTTACATTTTTTATAAAATTATTGTACTCTTTTTCATTTTTTGCATTAATAAAGTTATAATAGCGAAAAACATTTTTTTCATCTGCGTAATATAATCTTGATCTAAACACAGCAATAATTTCATATTCTGCATCTTCTTTATTTGTAGTAAATCTTATGGTAGGGTGTTCCTCATAGAATTTTTTGTCTTTATATTTTAATAAATTTTGAAAGGAAGTTCCATTATCCATATTATGACCATAAATTAAAAGGTTTGTACTTGGTTTTTCAAATGAATAATCTTTATCTAAAAAAATAGAACCATTTAAAGAGTAATTTTTTTTATAATTACGCCTTAGGTAATAGTAGTTATCAGAACTTTGCAATACAGGATAGCTTATATTAGTATTTTCAATTTCAATCCAAGCAACAATATCTGAATTTATTTTTTGAAGCTCCTCAAGCTTTAATACTCTCTCAGGACGTATATCTATAATTTTATTACTAGAGCTATTATCATTCCCACTGTTTTCAGCATTTAAAGTAGCTCCATCTAGTTCTGCCAATTTAGTTTCGTCTATAGAGATTTCATTTAATAAATTACTTTCTTTTTTATTTTCGTACATATCATATAAATACTTCATTATATATAATGCTGAAAAAAATATAAGAATTTCAAGCACTATGTAAATTAAAATAATGAATGGTTTTTTTAGTTTTATTACAGAATTACTATTAATATTTTGACATTTTGATTTACCTATTAAAATTTTTTCATTTAAGGTTTTAGGTTGGTTTTTTATATTACGATGCATATTATTCCCCCTTATTAAACAATTTTTAAATTTTATAACCTACATTAGTAGTGCTTAAAACACACGTTAATGTAGGTTATAAATAAATACTATTTTACTTTTTTAGTTAAAACATATACAGCTGTTATTGAGCTTAAAAGTACAAACATAGATATTGCAAAAGTATCTTTTACACCTGTTTTTGGAGAATCATCTTTTTTGTTCTCTTTTAATTTTGCATAAATTGCTGTATCTTCTGTTATAGGTTTTGAAAAATCAAATTTATTTATGAATTTTTCATCTGAATAAAAACCATCTAAAGTATAGTTTTTGATACCTAATTCAGTTAAATTAACTTTAGCTGTAACATCTTTTTCAGTAATAGTTGTTCCTGGAACTATTGATATTGCAACAGTTTTGTCATTTACATGAACTGTAAGTGTGACATTTGGAGTATAATCGTCACCTTCAACTTCTACATTTGAATTTGCATTACTTGTAAATAAAACATTGTTATTTTCATCTGCAATAACAACTTGGTTACCACTTGTAAGAACTTTGTATTCTGTAGAATCAGTATTTTCTACTTCAAAGTTTTTTAAGTTATCGTTTGTAGCTAAATAAACTACATTTTCTTTTTCACTAGAAGTTAATTTACCGTTCATTACTAATTTTGGAGCACTATCAACTTCTTCTAAACTTTCACCTTGTGCAATTTCTATACCGTTATTAGCACCAGTACCATTTTTACCAAGATTTAAGTTTATTACTTCAACTGTACCAGCATTGGCTAAAACACCACCAAAAGCACAGTTTGAAATAGTTACACCATCTAATATAACATAACCACCATTATAGGCTTGAACACCATATTTTGCACTATTTTTTAATGAAAGATTTTTTAAAGTAATTTTTGCACCTTTACCTGCTGTAATTAATGTTCCGTTTGGACCACTATTGTTCCATCCAGAATCGCTTTTTGATATAGTATGTCCGTTACCATTAATTGTGAAATTTTTGTCAGTTATTTCAATAGGGCTTGTTAAATAGATATCTGTAGATAGAGAAATAATATCTCCAGCTGTAGCATTTTGTATAGCTTCTTTTAAATCAGCTTCTCCATTTACTGATGTGGTTTTTGCTTGACAAAAACTTGGTATAAAAACTAATGTAGCTAACAATACTATTAAAGATAAAACTAATTTTTTCATAAATTCATATCCTTTCTAAATGTATTAAAATACTATTTAATAAGTAATTTTCTTTAAAAGCTTAGAGACAAGTTAAAAACAAATATGAATGTTTTTAGAAAAAGTACTTGATTTTAAGTATTTCAAAACTTATTATGTGTTAATTTTTTTGTTTTATACAAAATTCTACAATATTCGAAAAAAAATAAACATTTTCTGTAAACCTTGATTTTACTGTAAAAATATGCTAAAATAAAATCGTAACCTTTTATTCTTTTGCTCTTTTTTCTTAAAAGAGGAAAAATTTGCAATTTGTTGAAAAATGAAAAATCGTAAGGAGGACAACAGTGTGAAACAATCAAGCCGGTTAGTAGAGCTTGAACCAGTATCAAAAGTAGAAAAAATCTGCTGGAAAATTGGTTTTGCTTTGCTAACAGTCATTGTCATCGTTTTAGGGTATCGGGCTATACCCGAAAAGGAGGTAGTGATACAGAATACAAACCAAAGACCGAAAAAAAATATCGCTATAATGGTAAAAATTGAACCTGAAATTTCTTATGCTGATGAAATCAGCCGGGAAATAAACGTTCAAAGCCAGGATCTGATCATTATTGATCGAAAGCTTGTTGAAGTAAGTAAACTAATCGGACAAATGGATGAAGCCCAAAATCTTGGAACACTTATTGAGAGCACAAGCTCTAAGCTTGAAGATGTAGGAAAATTGATTAACAAAGTTCGAAGCAAATGTGATTCTATACATATAAAGTGTGGTGATTCCACATTTGAAAGTATAAATCCAATTAAAGAAACTGTTAATCATACTTTAAATTCAAGCCTAACTGACGGATTAAACTTGCTTTTATGTGATTCTAGTGAAAGTACTGAAACAAAAAAGCTTACACCAGGAGAAACTGAAAGGTTGCAAGCCAGTTTAAGTGAAGTGGAACAAGAGTATAATTCAGCATACAAGCTGTATAATGGACTTTATAGAGATTTTATGTTTTTTGCAGATCAGCAAAAACTCCAAAATGCAAAAGAGTCTCTAAAAGAAAAGTTGGCTTCAGTTAAGATTTCAACTAGAGCAGACTTGTCCAAACCGATTGGATTTACTGAAGATGAGCTTAGGTATTTTCTACTCTGCATAAACGAGTTAAATGCACTAAAACGTCAAGACATTCAAATTCCGGAAGAGGTTATTGAACTTTTACCGAGAATAATTGTCGAATTCGTAAAAGATCATCCTATAAATGAATTTTTTGTTATTTCAGTTATGGGATGGGAATCAGGGCATTGTAATTCAGATTATGCAAAAGAGCGAAACAACTTCTTTGGCATGAAATCCAGAGGAGAAGGAATGTACTTTAACTCTGTGAGAGAAGGCTTAGAGGAAGGCGTACAATGTGTTTATAATCATTTGGAGGGTAAGAAAACTATTCACCAAGTAAATGACACATATCGTCCATATCAAGAAGGCAAAGAGAAAAAAGGCTATGAAAGATATTCATGGTCGGAAGGGGTAATGTCTGTTATGTGGCTCTATAAAGGAGTTGAGATAGACTAACTCAAAAGGGACAACAAATTGCAAAAAGGTTTAAGCGAGAAAACTTACGGGATAAATATCCGTTTGATTTCTCGCTTTATTTTTGCCTAAAAATATTTTTTGAATTTTTTATTAATAAATTACATATATATAAGGTTGAAAGATATATGAGCTTGAAAATATATAAGGTTAAAATATATAAGGTTAAAAGATATATAAGTTGCGAAAGATATGTTACTTAAAAAGTATAAAAACTTGAAAAGTATACAGATTTGAAAGGAAAGATGTGATTTGGAGAGTAATATTGCAAAAAATTTTTTATTTGATATGGATTCCTATATATTAGAAATTGGTAATATGATTGTAGAAATAAAATATTCAGATAACAATAAATCTCTTAGAGAATGTATAGAAAATATTTTAGCAAGAAAGTTAAATTAATATTTTAGCAAGAAAGTAAAATTAATATTTTAAAAAGAGATTTTATATAATATTTAGTTAAAAAGTAATTTTATTTAAAAAGCTTGTTAAAAACGGAGGCAATTAAAATGCCAGGAAGAACTTCAAAATATACTAATGAAAAAAATATCAATAGCGAAAAAATATGGCAGATAGGCTTATACATAAGACTTTCACAAGAAGATAGTGATAATCGGAATAGAAAAGCAAGAAAGTAACAGTATAACAAGTCAAAAAGAATTATTAAATCAATTTATAGAAGAACATGATGATTTAGTAGTTTACGATACATATGTAGATGACGGTTTTACTGGAACAGATTTCAATAGGCCAGCATTTCAAAGACTTTTAGAAGACATAAAAAATGGATACATAAATTGTGTAATTGTAAAAGACTTATCAAGACTTGGAAGAAATTACATAGAAGTAGGAAACTATATAGAGCAGATATTTCCTATTTTTAATGTAAGATTTATTGCCATAAATGATAATGTAGATAGTTATAAAAACCCTGCTAGTAACAACACCATTTTGATTCCTTTTAAAAATTTAATAAATGATGAATATTGCAGAGATACATCAATAAAAATAAGAAGTGCCTTAAATGGGAGAAAGAAAAAAGGCGAATTTGTTGGGGCTTTTCCTGCATATGGCTATATTAAAGACAAAGAAAATCCGCATAAATTAATTGTGGACAAAGAATCAGCAGAAATTGTAAAGAAAATTTTTGAATGGAAAGTAAATGAAGGAATAGGAAACTTAAAAATATGCCATAGACTAAATAGCATGGGAATTTTAAATCCAACAGGGTATAAAATAAAAGTTTTAAATCAAAAATATCATAATAACAGTGATTATACT
The DNA here is from genome assembly GCA_947630185.1 of uncultured Clostridia bacterium. GTDB lineage: Bacteria > Bacillota > Clostridia > TANB77 > CAG-508 > CAG-273. Next base: position 55,941 of record CANRGT010000005.1, read on the forward strand.
TGGGGAGTTTCAACTATAAGAAATATTTTAAAAAACGATATTTATATAGGAAATGTTACGCAAGGAAAAAGAAGAGTTAAAAGCTATAAACTACATAAGTTAGATAAAGTTCCAGAAGAAGAATGGATTACAGTAGAAAACATGCATGAACCGATTATTGAAAAAGAACTATTTGAAAAAGCTCAAAACTTAATGAAAAAAGATACAAGAGTTAGAAAAAATGGCAGTTTAAGTATGTGGGCAGGAATTTTAAAATGTGCTGATTGTAAAAGAGCAATGCATAAAAAATATAGCAAAAATAAAAGCGGAAAAGAATACGAATACTATATATGTGGTACATATAGAAAAAAATCTCATGAACTTTGTACCAAACATACAATAAAAAAAAGTGACTTAGAAAGTGCAGTATTAGAAGTGATTAAATATCATATTATTAAGTTTGTTGACATAGAAAAAATACTAAATGAGTTAGAGTCAAGCGAAAAAAAGCCTTTAGAAAATAGAAATATAGAAAAACAAAATAATATTCAAATAGAAAAAATAAGGTTAATAAAAAAAGGCTTATACGAAGATTTAAAGGATGGAATTATTACAAAAGAAGAATATTTAGAATATAAAGACGACTATGAAAAGCAAATAGAAAATTTAGAGCAAGCAATTATAAATTTAAAAATACAAAGTGTGGAGGAAAAAAATAAGGAAAACGAAAATGTAAAATGGATAGAAGAATTTAGAAAACAAAAAAATATAATGAGTTTAGATAGAACTATTATAGATGAATTAATTGAGTACATAGAAGTGCATGAAAATAATAAAATTACTATTAAATTTAAATTTAATAATGAGTATTAAGTGTTGTTATAATTACCCAAGCAGGTGCTGTCGGAGCACCAGTAGGAGGTCAGGTTTTATCAGAGGTATTGCCATATTTAGAGCTTCAAAAAGACAATGTTAAAGAGGAGGACCAAAAAAATATTGTTGAAGTTCCAGAAATAGAAGGAATGACAATAGAGGAAGCTATTAAAGAACTTAAGAAGGTAAACTTAGAAATGCAAATAGAAAATGAAGGAGAATACGATAAGAAAACGACAATTGTAAAAGAGCAGTTGCCTAAAAAAGAAATTCGAGTATATGAGGGAACAAAAATTATTGTTAAATATTAATCTAAATGAACGCTACGCTGTGCATACAAACTATAATTTTTAACTAAAATAAAAAACACCTATACAAAAAATAATTTTTGTTATATAATGTACTCGTGAAAATGGAGAGATAGGAGAAAAATATGGAATTAAAGAGTATTTTAGCGGGTCTTGAAGACTTGAAAATAAAAGGAAATATAGAGAATACTGAAGTTAAAACCATAGTAGATAATTCTGAAAAAATTAAAGAAGGAGATATGTTTGTTGCAATTGATGGATTTACTGAAGATGGACACAAATATATACCGGACGCAATAAAAAAAGGTGCAAAAGTAATTATGGCACAAGCAGACAAAGTAACCAGAGAAATGGTAAAAGATTTGCCAGATGATGTTATATTCATTTTAGCACCAGATACAAGACACGCAGTTTCAATTTGTGCTTGTAATTTTTATAAAAATCCTTCAAGAAAGTTAAGACTTATTGGTGTAACTGGAACGAAGGGCAAAACTACTACTACATTTATGATAAAATCTTTATTAGAAAAAGAAGGTTTAAAAGTAGGGCTTATTGGAACAATTTGCACATACATTGGAAATAAAAATTTAGGAGATAATGATAGAACTACACCAGAAGGATTAGAGTTACAAGAGCTTTTAAGGAAAATGGTAGATGAAGGCTGTGATGTAGCGGTTATGGAGGTATCTTCACAAAGCTTAAAATTAGGTAGAGTAGACGGTTGTGAATTTGAAATAGGGGTATTTACTAATTTTGCAAAAGACCATATTAGCCCAAAAGAGCATCCAAGTATGGAAGATTACTTCAATTCAAAAGTTAAATTATTTAAAATGTGTAAATATGGTTATATAAATTCAGATGATATTTTTGCAAATAAATTGCCAGCACTTGCTCCAAATTGCAAATTTGAAACTTATGGAATTGATAATCCAGCAAGTTTGCTTGCAAAAGATATTACTGTAACAAATTCAAATGTAGATTTTAAAGTAAAATTAGGAAATAAAAATCAAAGAGTAAAAACAGGAATACCTGGAAGATTTAGCGTATATAATTCATTAGCAGCAATTAGTGTTGCATCTAGATTTGGCGTTAGTGCAGAAGACATAATAGATGCATTACTTTCTGTTCGTGTACCAGGAAGAAGCGAGCTTGTAGACAATAAAGCCGAATTAGCAATTATGATAGATTATGCACATACACCAGAAAGTTTGGAAAATATTTTAAAAACTGTAAAAACATATACCTTAGGTAAAGTAATATGCGTATTTGGTTGTGGAGGAGATAGAGATACTGGAAAAAGACCTTTAATGGGCGAAATTGCTACTACTTTAGCAGATCATACAATTATTACATCTGACAACCCAAGAAGTGAAAAACCAGAAGATATAGTTTCTCAAATTGAAAAAGGTGCTAAAAAAACAAAAGGAAGCTATGAATGCATTGTAGATAGAAAAGAAGCAATGAAAAAAGCAATAAAAATGGCAAATAAAAAGGACTTAGTGTTAATTGCTGGAAAAGGTCATGAATTAACACAAGAAATAAATGGAAAAAAATATCCTTTTGATGAAAGGGAAATTATTAAAGAAATCATAGATGAATCAATTATAATGTAAAATATAGTAACTTTGCGTGTGCTTGTTGTCGCAACCTACCTATGTAATAAATTGCTATAAAATAGCAATTTATTACTAACAATATGTTGGTTGCTTCAAACGCACTTCGCTTACGCTTCGTTTGGACGCTACGCGCACCACTTAAAGTTACTATATTTTACAAACAATAATTAAATATATAATATAAAATAAATAATAATTAATAAAGAATGATAACGAAGGAGGAAGTAATGGAATTAGAATTTCAAACAAAACTTATTTTTCTTTCATTAGCAGTATGTTTTGCAACTGCAATAATAGTAATTCCAATTTTAAAAAGATTAAGAGTAGGGCAATTGGAAAGGCAGGAAGGCCCACAATCACATTTAAAAAAACAAGGAACACCTACAATGGGTGGTATTATAATGATTATAACAATCTTAGTAGTTAGTGTATTTATGTGTTTAGATTATGGAAAATCTGAAGCACCAGAAGAAAGACAGATTGCTACTAATATGATACCATTTATTGCTTCAACAATAGGATTTGGAATAATTGGATTAATAGATGATTTAAAAAAATTAATTGGTAGAAACACAGAAGGGTTAAAACCAATGTATAAAATGATAGGCTTACTTATAATTTCTGTAGGGTTTGTCATAGGTTTAACACAATTTTTACACATATCAACAGATATTTATATACCATTTTGGGGTAACACTTTAACTCTTCCAATTTGGCTCTATATTCCATTTGCAGTTTTAGTAATGCTTGCAACGACAAATGCAATAAACCTAACAGATGGAATAGATGGACTTTCAACAAGTGTTACAACAATAATTCTTACCTGTTTAACAGTAATATCAATAATATTTGGAGTAAAAGAAATTACTGTATTTGGAAGTATTTTAATAGGAACTTGCTTAGGCTTTTTGATATTTAATCTTCATCCTGCAAAAGTAATGATGGGAGATACAGGCTCACTATTATTAGGAGGAGCTATTGCAAGTATAGCACTTTATTTAAAAATGCCATTACTTCTTATAATAATTGCACTTGTTCCAGTAATTGAAACATTGTCAGTTATGTTACAAGTTAGACATTTTAAAAGAACAGGAAAAAGAATATTTAAAATGACACCAATACATCACCATTTTGAATTATGTGGTTGGAACGAAAATAAAATAGTATCAGTTTTTAGTGTTATTACATTAGTATGTTGCATGATAGGGCTAATGCTAATATAGAAGGAGGATGCTAATGCAAAAGAAAACAAAAAAATTCTCAAATTTTGTAAATAAGCAATTTGATTATGTACTCTGCATAATAGTATTTATCTTGTTAGCGTTAGGTGTTGTAATGGTACTTTCAGCTTCTGCACCATCTGCGCTAGCAGAGACAGGAAAAACATATACATATGCAAGTAGACAATTGTTTTTTTGCATAATAGGAATTATCGCTATGTTTTTTCTTTCAAAAATAGACTATCGTTTTTATAAAAAATACTATTGGGGAATTTATATAATTTCATGTGTAATATTACTATTTGTTTTAATTCCAGGTTTGGGAATTTCAGCAAATGGTGCAAGAAGATGGGTATACATACCACTAATTGGTCAATTTCAACCATCAGAATTTACAAAAATAGGATTAATAATTTTCTATGCAGGATATTTATCAGACCATAAAGACGAGCTTAAAGATTTTTGGAAGGGCTTTGTAAAACCATTTGTTTTTCTAATTGCACCAATTGGAATTTTATATTTAGTACAAAATCACTTAAGTGCATCATTAATTATTGGAATGATTACATGTGTTATGATGGTTATGGCAGGTACAAGAATGTTACATTTTATTGCAGTAGGAGGAGTAGCTGCAGGAGCACTTGGAAGTTATCTTGTTTATAAGATTTCATCAGGTTCAGATAGTTTCCGTATAGGAAGAATTATATCATTTTTAGACCCATGGCAAGATAAGTTAGGTGATGGCTGGCAGGTTATACAAAGTTTATATGCTATTGGTTCAGGTGGATTTTTTGGAGTAGGTTTAGGCGAAAGCAAACAAAAATATTTGTACATATCAGAACCACAAAATGACTTTATATTTGCAATTATAGCAGAAGAATTAGGTTTTATAGGATGCGTATTTATTATAGGGCTTTTTGCAATGTTGGTTTGGAGAGGAATTTTAATTGCGATGAAGGCACCTGATACATTTGGAAGCTTACTTGCAATAGGAATTATTAGTTTAGTAGGTTTGCAAGTTCTTTTAAATATTGGAGTTGTTACATCTTCTATTCCAAATACAGGAATACCACTACCATTCTTTAGTTATGGAGGAAGTGCACTAGTTATATTATTAGCAAGTATGCGGAATTTTGCTGAACATATCAAGGGCAGGAAGCAAAGTATAAAAAAAGGGAGGAAATGCAATGCGAGTAATTGTTGCAGCAGCTGGAACAGGTGGGCATATAAACCCAGGTATTGCAATTGCAAATAAAATAAAAGAAAAAGAGCCAGGTTCAGAAATAATTTTTATTGGAACAAATAGAGGCTTAGAAAATGACTTAGTTCCAAGAGCAGGTTATAAATTAAAAACAATAAATGCTTATGGATTTGACCGTTCAATTTCATTAGATAATATAAAGAAAATTTATAAAACATTTCGCTCAATTAAAGAAGCAAAAAAAATTATAGAAGAATTTAAACCAGATGTTATATTAGGAACAGGTGGATATATTTGCGTACCAGTTGGGCTTGCAGCTAAAAAGAAAAATGTGCCAGTGGTATTACATGAAAGCAATGCTTTCCCGGGAATTGCAATCAAACTTCTTTCAAAAAAAGCAGACAAAATATTATTAGGCTTTGAAGATGCAAAAGCAAGGCTTCCAAAGGCTAAAAAAATTGTTGTAACAGGAACACCAACAAAAGTAAAGAAAATAAATATTTCAAAAGAGAAAAAACAAGAAATTTTAAATGAAAATAGATTAAATGACCAAAAACCAATAGTGCTATTTTTTGGTGGAAGCCAAGGAGCACAAAGCATAAACAATAGCTTAATAGAAATAATAGTAAATAAGAAAAATGAAAATTATCAAATTATGTGGGCAGCAGGACCTGCACAATATGAAGAAATAAAAAATAATTTAAAAGAAAAACATAATTTAGAAATAGATAAAATTCCAAATGTAAAAATCATGCCATACATTTATAACATGGAAGAAATGATGAACATAGTAGATTTAGTGGTTTGTAGAAGCGGTGCAATGACTATTACAGAAATTGCAAATGTTGGAAAACCTGCAATATTTATACCATTTCCTTTTGCAACAGAAAATCATCAAGAATATAATGCAAGAGTATTAGAAAAAGTAGGCTCTGCAAAAATTATCTTAGATAAAAACTTAACTTCTAATGTTTTAAATGATGAGATTCAAAATATGGTAAAAGATAGAGAAAAGCTAAACAAAATGGGAGAAAATGCTCATAAAGTTTCAATAAAAGATGTTGAAGAAAAAATTTATAATGAAATAAAAGTCGAAATTTGACGCACGAAAGCACTTGCTTTTTTAGGAAAAATATGGTAAAATCAAACTTACACTTATGAAGAAAGGGGAATATCATGTTTAGCTTTAACAAAATTTACGGTGAAACTACTATTCAGAAGGAAACAAAAGATTATGACAAAGACGGGATTATTAATTTAAAGTACTACAAAACAAAAGCCAAAAACGACAAGGACAAAATATATGGAGTAGGAGTTATAAGAACAGAAATTGTTAATAATGAATTTAACCAAGAAAAGCAAGAAATTAATAATATATGCAAGCAAAAAGATGAAGTTGAAAGTTTGTTAGAAATGTTACTACAAAATAAAGTAACACCAGTTGACTTAAAATATGTGTTAGAAGATATAGAGTAGAAAAATATATTAAAGTATATTGCGTAAAAATAAAATACAAAGTGAAAAATATAAAAAATTAAAGTTCATAAAAGTATAAAAATAGTAGTTAAAAATTTTAAATTCACAATAAGTGATGAAGGAACATTTACTTTTAGTTTTATATAATTAAAAGCCAATGTTCTTTTTACATATCAAATATATATTTATATCCATAAGTAGCTTTTTTGTATCTGTAAAAAAATGTAAAATTATGTCGAAAAGTTTTTATTGCAATCTAGCCATTTTTATGATTTAATAATATAAATTGCAGTTGCGCAATAAAATGTTTATTTTTAATATTTTATTATATATTTAAGTTTATTTAAAACTAATTTTAACTTATTTTAGATTTAAAAAAATTTATTTTTCTATATTTAATTAAAAAAATTAAATTTAAAATCTTAAAAATTTATTCTTAAAAGAAAAATCCAAGGAAAATTTAAAAAGTAAAAATAATTTGAAGGGAGGATAGTTTCAATTTTACCAATAATGTTGATAAAATAAATATTTCTATGATAAAATAAAGAAAGGAAAAAACTTAAATGGAACAAAAAGTAGAATTATTACCACTAACAAATGATTATGTATTTAAAAGAGTATTTACAAAAGACGGAGAAGAAGATTTATTAAAAGACTTATTATCAGCAATATTAAATATAGAGATAAAAGAAATAGAAATAAAAAATCCAGAAATGACAAAAGAAAGTAAAGAAGCAAAACGAGAAGTATTAGATATAAGAGCAAAAGTAAATAATAATAGTATAATAGATATAGAAATGCAGGTAAGAAACTATTATGATATAGACAGAAGGTCAATAGGCTATTTAACAAAAATGTATTCAGACCAACTAAAAGTAGGAGATGCATACGAAAAACCACTAAAAACAATATCAATAAACATATTAAACTTTAACTTTTTCAAAAGAAATGCATACCATTCAATAGCAAGAATAAAATTTGAAAAAGATGAGAAAGAAAAATATGTAGATATGGAATATGATAAAGAGGACGAATATGTAACAGAAGATTTAGAAGTACATTACATAGAATTACCAAAGTTTATAAAGAAAAATCCGGGGGTAAAAACGAAACTAGAACAATGGTTATGGCTAATTTGCGGAGAAGAAGGGGGAAAAGTAGAAATGGCGAAGGAAGAAAATGAAAAAGTAAAAGAAGCATCAGAAGTACTAGAAAGAATGAGTATGAGTTATGAAGAAAGATGGTTATATGACCAAAGAATGTTAAGAAAAATGGATGAAATGAGCCTAAAAGAGCATGCAAAGCAAGAACGGATTAGAAGAACGGTGCAAAAAAAGAAAAACTAGAAACAGTAAAGAGATTATTAAAACAAGGAATTGAAATAGATATTATTGTAAAAGCAACAGATTTAACAAAAGAAGAAATTATTGAGATTTCAAAAAATATGAAACCTTAAATAGTGAAAAAATGTAAACTTAGAAATAGTTTGAACTATAAAATTTAAGATGAATATAAAGAAAAGATGAAGGAACATTTACTTTTCGGTAGTATATACTAAAAAGAAAATGTTCTTATTTCATATTATAAATGATTAAAAGTTAAATATAATTTGTATTATAAAATTAATATTATGAATTAGTCGAAAATAAAAATAAAAAAAGCTTGCAAAATAAATAAAATTAAGCTATTATACTATATAGTCTAAACTTAGAAAGGAGAGTATAGTGCAATTAACCCTAATTTAATTATAACTTAAATTTTAATCTATATTTATAATTTATAGTTTAATTTAGGTCTATTTTAGAATTGCATTATATAAAAAGATTATGACAGATAAATTAATTATTGTTGAGTCACCAGCTAAGGCAAACACTATAAAAAAATTCTTAGGTGGAAATACAAAAGTAATGGCATCTATGGGGCACATTCGCGACTTACCAAAATCTAAAATGGGAATTAAAATAGAAGAGGACTTTGAACCAGAATATATTAATATTCGTGGAAAAGGAGATTTAATAAAGAAACTAAAAAAAGAAGCAAATGAAGCTAAAAATGTATACCTAGCAACCGACCCTGATCGTGAAGGTGAAGCTATTGCATGGCACTTAGCACATATATTAGAAATTCCAGAAGATAGTAATTGTAGAGTTACATTCAATGAAATAACTAAAGAAACAGTAAAAAATTCAATTCAAAAACCAAGAAAAATAGATATGAATTTAACAGATGCACAACAAGCAAGACGTGTATTAGATAGAATAGTGGGTTATAAAATGAGCCCAGTGCTTTGGAAGAAAGTAAAAAGGGGCTTATCAGCAGGAAGAGTGCAATCAGTTGCAGTAAAACTAATTGTAGATAGAGAAGAAGAAATAGAAAAATTTATTCCAGAAGAATATTGGAACATATATGCTAAACTTCAAGACAAGAAAACTAAAAAATCATTTTCAGCAACATTCTATGGAAAAAATGGTAAAAAACAAGAACTTCATAAACAAGATGAAGTAAATGAAATTTTAGAGCAAATTGAAAACGGAAAATATATTGTAACTAATATTAAAAAAGGTGAAAAGAAAAGGACACCAGCACCACCATTTACAACAAGTACGATGCAACAAGAAGCATCTAGAAAATTAGGATTTACTTTAAAAAGAACAATGTCAGTTGCACAAGGTTTATATGAAGGTGTGCACGTAGGAGAAAGAGGAACAGTAGGTTTAATTACTTACATGAGAACAGATTCTACTAGAATATCAGAAGAAGCAAGAAGTGCTGCAAAAGAGCAAATTACTAAAAAGTATGGCAAGAGTTATTACGAAAATCGTTATTATAGAACAAACCAGAATGCACAAGATGCACATGAAGCAATAAGACCAACATATGTAGATTTAGACCCAGAAGATATAAAGGGGTATTTATCACCAGAACAATATAAGTTATATCGCTTGATATATAATAGATTTATTGCAAGCCAAATGTCACAAGCTGTTTATGATACAGTATCATTAGATATAAATGTAAATGACTATTTGTTTAAAGCAAGTGGGCAAACACTAAAATTTAAGGGATTTATGACTTTATATGTAGAAACATTAGAAAATGAAAAGGAAGAAGACGATGTTTCGATTCCAGAATTAGAAATTGGAGAAGAAGTAAAAAAACAAAAATTAGAGCCAAAACAAAGCTTTACTGAACCACCAGCAAGGTACACAGAAGCAAGCTTAGTAAAAGCTTTAGAGGAAAAAGAAATAGGAAGACCAAGCACTTATTCACCAACTATTACAACAATTTTAGAAAGAAGATATATTCAAAAAGAGCAAAAGCAATTAGTACCAACAGATTTGGGAAAAGTTGTAAATCAATTATTAGTTGAAAACTTTAAAGATGTAGTAAATGTAGAATTTACAGCAAAAATTGAAAAGGAATTTGATGAAATAGCAGAAGGAAAAGAACCTTGGAAGCAAGTAATTCGTGAGTTCTATGGACCTTTTGAAAAACAAGTAGAAAAAGTAGAAAAAGAATTAGAGCATGTAAAATTAGAAGAAGAAGTATCAGATGTACCATGTGAAAAATGCGGAAGAATGATGGTAATTAAATATGGTAGATATGGTAAATTTTTAGCGTGCCCTGGATACCCAGAATGTAAAAATGCTAAGCCATTAGTAGAAACTATTGATGTACCATGCCCAGTTTGTGGGGGAAAAGTACAAGTAAGAAAAACAAAAAGAGGTAAAAAATATTATATTTGTGAGAACAACCCAAAATCTTGTGAATATATTTCATGGAATATGCCTAAAAAAGGTGAAAAGTGGGTACCAGGTGAAAAACCTAAAAGAACGACTAGAAGAAAAACAAGAAGAAAAACTGCAACAAAAAAATTAAGCAAAAATAATAACAAAACTTAAACTTAATTGTTTACTTTAAAAAATGGTTATGCTATAATTTTTATAAGAATTATACTTATGAGGAGAGAAAGGAAAAATTAAATGAACCAAATTCTTGCCACAGAAAATAATAAAAATAAAAAGAAATCAAGTGGACCAATAGCAATAAAACCAATTGTTAGATTTTTTGCTGTTGTCATTATAATTTTTGGTATTATTTTAATAGGTGAAGGATCGTATGCAATATATGAGAATAATAGTCTTCAAGATCCGAAAAATGCACCAAAGGTATCAATAAGTAGGCAAAATGATAAAGCAGTTATTAATGTTGAACATAATATAGATATTTCAAAAATTGTTTATCATTGGGATAATGGAGAAGAAACAGTAATACCTATAGGTTCAAATACTGCAAACGAAACTATTACTCTTCTAGGCTATGATAGTACGTTATATATAATGGTTGAAGATGTTAATGGAAAACAATCAAACTATGCAAAACAATATAAATTAAATGGTGTAGATATAAAGAAACCAGAATTAGAAACCAATACAGTCGATGGAAATAAGAATATGACAATAACTGCTAAAGATAATGTGGCATTAAAAACGCTTATATACCAATGGGAAGGTGAAGAACCTGTTGTAGTAAATATAGATGGTGCACCAGCTATGTATGAGCACAGTATAGAACTAGTGCCAGGCACTAGAAAAATTACTATTACAGCAGAAGATACAAATGGAAATATAGAGCAAATAGAAAGAGAAATTATTGCTACAACAGCAGAACCAAATATACAAGTTCAATTATTAAGAGATGGAAAATTCTATATAAAGGTTACAGATGAAGATGGTGTAGCAAGCATTTCAATAAATTTAAACGGCGAAATATTATCCTTAGATAATATAAATCAAAAAGAAGTACAAACAAATGAATTAACATTAAGAGAAGGATTAAACACAGTTTCCATAACAGTAACAAATGTAAGTGGTTATACAAAAACACAGGCAGCAGATATAAAATATCCATATTAAAAGAAACTATATCACAAAAGTAAAAGGAGAAAAAATATGGCGCAAGAAATCTATATTATAGATGATAAAAATAATTTAAAAAATAAATTAGTAGAATTATTTAAAAAAGAGCCTGAATATAAATTTAAAAAAGCCAAAACTACAGAATTAGAAAACGTTTTAAGAAATATTCCTTCATTAATAATCATAAACGAAGACGAGATAAACGAAAACTCAATAGAACTTTGTGAGAAAATTAGAAAAAATGAAGATAACACAATAACACCAATAATTGTAATTTCTTCTAACAAAGATAAAACACATAGATTAGAAATTTTAAAATCTTGTGTAGAACATTATATTAAATCACCAATTGATGAAGAATATTTATATTATACAGTAAAAAATATAATCCGATTACTTGACACAAATCGTAGAGTAAGTCCACTTACAGGATTACCAGGAAATGTGCAAATTCATGCGGAAATGAAGAAGCGTCTATTAAATAAAGAAGATTTTGCTATTTTATATGTCGACTTAGATAATTTCAAAGCATACAATGATGTATACGGCTTCTTAAAAGGGGACGAAATAATAAAATTTACTGCAAAGTGTATTCAAAATCATATATTAAGCTCTGAATCAAATGCTGAAGAAGACAATTTTATAGGTCATATCGGTGGAGACGATTTTGTTGCAATTACATCACTTACAGAATGTGAAGACATTTGTCAAAATATTATTTTGGAATTTGATAAAGGAGTTTTAAAATTTTTCAATGAGGAAGATTTGGAAAAAGGCTATTTAGAAGTACCTAATAGAAAATGCATTTTAGAGCAGTTCCCATTAACTACAATTTCAATAGGTGTAGTAATTGCAGATAAGGGCAGATTTAAAAATGTACTAGAAATAGGAGAAGTTGCAGCACAAGTAAAGCATTTAGCAAAAACAACTCCAGGAAGTACATATGCAATTGATAGAAGAAAGAAATAAATAATTAGTTTATTCATAAAATTTAAAACCCTATAATATCTTTATATAAAGAACTTGATTAGAAAAGTACTAAATAATAAAAATTTTGTACATAAAGTAAAGTTTTAAGAAGATATTGGAGGGTTTTTATGATTATTATAGATAAAAAAAGATTAGGCATAATGGTAGGAATTATGCTTGTAGCAGTATTGGTATTTACTTTCAAAACTGCAGATATAAATACTAGTTTAAATGATAAATCAAATTTAAACAAAACAGTGCAAACTGTGAGTTTACCAGTATCAAATAAGATAATAGTTTTAGATGCAGGTCATCGGTAAGCCTGATGAGGGGGCAGAATCAAGCACACGGAACAACAGAGGCAGAAACTAACTTAAAAATAGTATTAAAACTTCAAAGCCTTTTAGAGCAAAGTGGAGCAACTGTAATACTAACACGTAGCGATGAAAACGCAATATATGATTTAGATAAAAACACTTTAAGAGAAAAGAAGGTTTCTGACATACATAACCGTGTAAAAATAGGAAATGAAAGCTCTGCAGATATATTCGTATCTGTACATTTAAATAAAATTCCACAATCACAATACTATGGATGGCAATGCTTCTATAAGCAAAACGATGAACAAAGTATGAATTTAGCTAAAACAATACAAGAAAACTTAAATGATGCAATTCAAAAAGAAAACAAAAGAGTAGCTATGAAGTTAGATACAGTATATATTATGAAACACGTAGAGATACCAATCTCAATAGTAGAATGTGGCTTTTTATCTAACCCAGAAGAAGAAAAGCAATTACTAGAGGATAGTTATCAAGATAGGTTAGCATGGGGAATTTATAACGGAATAATGGATTATTTTGCTAGCTTGTAATGGTATCAAATATGAATATTACCAAAATCGAAAAAAGAACAGTTACAATATAAAAAGTAAAAACACCTTTACTTTTTATGTAAAACATGATATAATTTTTTCACAGTTTCTATTAACTGATTTAATATATTCTACAAGGAGGAAAGACATTATGAAAAAGACAACAGCAATTGCTCTTGTAGGAGCAGCATTAGGAACGATTGCTTGTGTTGCAATATCAATTATTGTGTGCAGGCAAGTTTGGGAAGAACTCGATGTATTAAAGGGAGTTGATAAAGAATTTCCTCCATACGACGAGTGTGACACATAAGACGGCTGGATTATAAAGACTAAAATTAAAAAAAGGAGGGTAGACATCATGGGAAAGGCAGTAAAAATAATTGCCCTTGCACTGGTACTTGTTGTAGGCAGTCTGCTGGCAATAGCTAGTGAAGAGAGTAATGCCGAATATGAAGACGATTATGATCTTGATAGATGGCATTACTAAATAAGCAAGTGTTGGCTGTGTCATAACAAATACTAAGTCAAAAAAGAGTCCTTTAGGGGCTCTTTTTTGTATAATGATGGTGTAAATTTTTAACAAGTATATGTCGAATTTACTCAAAAAGTGACGAACGAAAAAGCTTGAAAAATAGGTAAATAAGAGTTTTTAATCTAAAAATTCATATAAAATGAATATATTTCCACTCTTTGGAGAAAATACATATAAATGTATGAAAACAAGGAGTGGAAATTTTTTTAATGGAATATAAAATTTTAAATGGAAATGGAGCTATTTTAGGAGAAAGCGGATTAGAGCAATATTTAGAAAAAATAGCATCAGACCATAGCTTAAAGCCAAATTCAGATAAAAATACTTATCCAATACCAAGGTTAGAAGAAAATTTTGAGGTAATTACTGAGGTATATCAATTATTAAATGAACATATAAAATTAAAAATTCCTATTCATCCAGCTGGAGAGTGGATTTTAGACAATTACTATATAATAGAGCAAACCGTAAAAACTGTAAAAAACAACTTAAAGCAAAAAGAATATATAAATTTTTTAGGTATAGCAAATGGCGCAAATGCAGGATTTGCTAGAATTTATGTGCTTGCAAATGAAATCGTAAATTATAGTGATAACAAAATAGATGCCAAAATTTTAACTAAATATCTACAAGCATATCAAAGAAGAAAAACTTTAAATATGGAGGAAATATGGAATATTCCGCTTTTTCTTCAAATTGTTTTAATTGAAAACATAAGAGAAATATGTGAAAAAATCTATTCAGCCCAGCTTCAAAAATATAAAGTTGAAAACATGATAGAAAGATTAGTAGAACAAAAAAATAAAGAAGAACTACAATTTACACATTTAGAGGAATATAAAACAAAGGTAAAAGGCTTTGGAGAGATGAAGTACCCATTTGTAGAGTACTTGTCATATCGCTTAAAAAAATATGGTAAAAAAGCATATCCATATTTAACTATTTTAGATGAACAAGTTGCTAAAATGGGAATGAGTGTTAAAGAAGTGGCTCAAAAAGAGCATTTTGATATAGCCCTTCGCAAAATTTCAGTTGGAAATGCCATAACTAGCATAAAAAATGTAGGCAGAATTAGCATGGCTGAAATTTTTGAAAAAATAAATGGTGTTGAAGATATTTTAAGAAAAGACCCTGCAAATGTATATGAAAAAATGGATTATGAAACAAAAGTAATGTATTGTAATTCTATTAAAGAATTATCAAAAAAAACTAAAATTTCAGAGATTTACATTGCAAAAAAAGTGTGGGATTTAGCAAACCAGGCAAAAGAAAGCAGTAAAGATGTAAATGGTGAATTAAATACACAAAATAGTACGACAAAAGAAAATGAGCAAAATTCTATAATACAAGAAAATACACAAAATGGTATGATAAAAGAGAAGAATGTTAATATAGAAAGCAAACAAGCTCATGTCGGCTACTATTTAATAGGAGATGGCAGGCGGAAAGCTTTGGGAAGAGCTTACAGGTAAAAAGAAAAGTAAGTTAGGAAATAACAAGAAAATTGGAATTGTAGCAATGCTACTTTTATTTTTCTCGATAATAATTTCTAGCGTCTTTACAGTTTATTTATATGATCAAATAGGAATTATTTCATGTCTGCTTGTTTTTTTACTTTTAATTCCTGTGGAAGTAATTTTAGTACAAATTGCACAATATATTTTAGGCAAGTTTATAAAACCTAAAAAAATTCCAAAGCTAGATTTTGAAAAAGGTGTACCGGAAGAATATGCTACATTTGTTGTAATACCTACGATTATAAACTCAAAAGAAAAAGTGGAAAAGCTGATGAAAAAATTAGAAAGCTATTATATAGCAAATAAAAGTGAAAATATATATTTTGCACTTTTAGGAGATTGCACAGCTGGAAAAAATGAGAAAGAGCCATTTGACGAAGAAGTAATAAAAGTTGGTTTAAAAGAAGTAAAAGAATTAAATGCTAAATATCAAGGTACAGTAAAATTAAATGAAAAATATAAAAATACATTAGAATTAGATGAAAAATACCAAAGCGAATTTCCTAAGTTTCATTTTTTATATAGAAAAAGAACATGGAACCCAAAGGAAGAATGTTACTTAGGTTGGGAAAGAAAAAGAGGTTTATTAAACCAATTTAATGACTATATTTTGGGTAAAACTAAAAATGAATTTTTAGAAAATACAATAGAAAGATTTTGCAAAGGGAAGCTAGAAAATAAAACTAAAAGTGATTACTCAAATATAATAGAAGATGATTTAGAAAATATCTCAAATGAAGAAATACAACACAGTAATTATCAAGAAAACATACAAAATAATGCTAAGGAAATTCAGAACAAAATTCCTCGAATAAAGTACGTTATAACACTTGATGCAGATACTGTTTTAACCTTAAATACTGGTTTAGAGCTAATCGGAGCAATGGCGCATATTTTAAATAAACCAGTATTAAATGATAAAAAAGATTTAGTTATAGAAGGGCATGGAATATTGCAACCAAGAGTAGGTGTTTCTTTGCTAGAAGTAGGTAAAAGCCTATTTACTAAAATATATGCAGGTTCAGGTGGAAAAGATGCTTACACAAACGCAATTTCAGATGTGTACCAAGATAATTTTGATGAAGGAATTTTTACAGGAAAAGGAATATATGATGTAAAGGTATTTTCAGATGTATTAAGTGGCGAAATACCAGAAAATACAGTGTTAAGTCATGATTTGCTAGAAGGAAGCTATTTAAGATGCGGACTTGCCTCAGATATTATGCTAATGGATGGCTATCCAGTAGGCTATAATAGTTTTAAAGCAAGGCTTCATAGATGGATTCGTGGCGACTGGCAAATTTTAATGTGGCTTGGAAATAAAATAGTTAATAAAAGGGAAGAAAAAAAGCATAATCCAATAAATCTTTTATCTAAATATAAAATTTTAGATAACTTAATAAGAAGCTTACATGAAAGCTTTATAGTAATTTCACTTATATATATTAGTATATTAGACTTAATTTTTAAAATAAAAATATGGCCGATTGTATTATTACTCCTAGCGTCATTGCTAATGCCAAATATTTTAGAGATAGTAAATAGAATTATATTTAAAAAGGAAGAAGAAAAGCCTCAAAAAATGTTTACAAAAACAATAGCAGGGGTACGTTCAAGCATAGTAAGAGGCTTTCTAGCATTAGCAAGCCTTCCAGATAAAGCTTATTTTAGTTTAAATGCTTGTATAAAAACAATATATAGAATGACAGTTAGCAAAAAGAATTTTTTAGAGTGGATGACAGCAGAAGAAGCGGAAAAAAATGCAAAAAAAGATGTAAAGTCATATTACAAAAATATGATGGCAAATGTAGTTTTAGGAATTTTGGGCTATGTTCTTTTATTTTTTGTAGATCAAAATTGGTGCAATATTTTTATATTCCTCATTTCTTCTTTATGGCTTATAGCACCTTTAATTTTCTGTTATATAAGTAAAGAAATAAAAGTGCCAAACAAATTAGATGAGCTAACTGATGAAGAAAAAAATTATTTATTAGAGGTGGGAAAAAGAACATGGCAATATTTTAAAGAAAACATGACTGAAAAAACTCATTTTTTACCACCAGATAATTACCAAGAAGATAGAATTCCGGTTGTAATTACAAGAACTTCGCCTACAAACATTGGGCTTGCACTACTTGCTACAATTTCTAGTTATGACTTAAAATATGAAACCTTAGAAAATACAATTTTCTTATTGGAAAAAATGATTGATTCGATATCAAGCCTTCAAAAATGGAATGGGCATTTATATAACTGGTATCAATTAGAAGATTTAACACCACTTACACCAAGATATGTATCATCTGTTGATAGTGGAAACTTAATAGGGTACCTTTATACAACTAAGCAATTTTTAGAAAATTCGATTAAGCAAATGCAAGAAAATGTAGAAAATGAAAGCAATAAAAAACAAGAAAAACCAAAATCAGAAAACAAAGAACAATCAGAACAAAGAGTAATAGAAAATAATGCAGAAATAATAATTCAAAAAATAAAAACCATGATTTCAAAAATAGAAAAAATAATTTCTGAAACTGACTTTTCAAAGCTATATGACAAAGAAACAGGGTTATTTTCAATAGGCTTTAATGTGGAAGAAAGCAAACTTACAGACTCATATTATGATTTGCTAGCATCAGAGGCAAGGCAGGCAAGCTTAATAGCAATAGCAAAAAGAGATATACCTGCTAAACATTGGAACAATTTAAGTAGAACACTTACAATATTAAATAAATATAAGGGACTTATTTCGTGGTCTGGAACTGCATTTGAATATTTAATGCCAAATGCAAATATTCCAAGCTACCCTGGTAGCTTACTTGACGAGTCAGTCAAATTTATGCTTATGAGCCAAAGGGAATACACCAAAAAATTAAATGTACCATGGGGAATTTCAGAATCTGCATTTAATTTAAAAGACTTAAATAATAACTACCAATATAAAGCATTTGGAATACCATGGCTTGGCTTAAAAAGAGGACTCTCAGATGAAGTGGTAGTATCATCTTATGGTAGCATAATGGCACTTCCAGAAGCACCAAAACAAGTGCTTAAAAATCTTAAAAACTTAGAAAAACATGGAATGTATGAAAAGTATGGATTTTATGAATCTATTGATTATACACCAACAAGACTAAAAAAAGGTGAGAAATATGCAGTTGTAAAAACATATATGGCTCACCATCAGGGCTTAATCTTGCTTGCAATAAATAATCTTTTTTCGAATAACATATTCCAAAAAAGATTTATGCAAAACCCTGAACTTCAAGCAATAGACATTCTACTTCAAGAAAGAATGCCTGAAAATGTTATTCTAACTAAGGAAGAAAAGGAAAAAGTTGAAAAAATAAAATATGTGGAAGATATGGATTATCAAGAAAGAGAAATAACCAAAATAAATAGCAAACTTCCACAGATAAATAGCCTTTCTGGTAATGAATATTTGATTATAACAGATGCAAAAGGAGAAGGCTACAGCAAATATAAAGATTTAAATATAACAAGATATAAGAAAAATGCAGATGTCGACCAAGGAATTTTATTTTTCTTCAAAAATGTAAAAACTAAAAAAATATGGACATCAAACAAAAGTAGCTTTTTAGAAGAGCCTGAAAAATTCCAAACTTTATTTGCACCATCACAAAATAAAATAGTAAGACTTGATGAAGATATTGAAACAACAATAAAAACCACTATTGCACCAAATGAGCCAATAGAGCTTAAAACCATAGAGCTTACAAACCACTCATCTGATGCACAAACTATTGAGGTGACGAGCTATTTAGAGCCAATTTTATCAACAGAAGCACAGGACAATAGTCACCCAGCTTTTAATAATCTATTTTTAAATTATGAATATTTAGAAAATGAAGAAGCAATTTTAGTAACAAGAAGGAAAAGAAGCATAAGTGAAAAGCCAATATTTGTAGGTGTTTCAATGCACGCAGAAAGTGGCATGATAGGAGAGCTAGAATATGAAATAGACAAAGAAAAATTCTGGGGAAGAAATTTAAGAACTGTTCCAAAGGCAGTACAAAATTCAAGCCCTTTAAGTAGGCAAATTCAATACACCACAGATCCTATTATCAGCTTTAAAAGAGTAATTGAAATCTTGCCAGAAAAAAGTTTAAGCTTAAACTTCATTTTAGCAGTAGGAAATAGTAAAGAAGAAGTAGTAAATAGATTAAATTCTTTAACAAATAGTGAAACTATTAAGCATCAATTTGAACTTTCAAAAGCAAAAGCAGAAGCAGAAAATAGGTATTTAGGTGTAAATGGAAAAGAGCTAGAACTATATCAAAAAATCTTAGGCTATTTATATATGCAAAATCCACTTAAAAAAATGCAGTACCCAAGTGTAAATAATGTTCCAGTAAGTAAGCTATGGAAATATGGAATATCAGGGGATTTGCCAATTTTACTTGTAAAAATTAAAGAGGCAGAAGATATAGATGTGGTAGAAGAAATGTTAAAACTATATCATTATTTTCACTTGAAGAATATTAAAATAGACTTTGTAATTATAAACGAAGAAAAATATAGCTATCAAAATCATTTGAAAGATAGAATATTCAATAGTATTTTAAATGAAAATATTAGTTATATGCAAAATCAAAAAGCGGGAATTTTTGTGCTTGAAAATTTAAAACCAGACGAAATCTATTATTTAGAATGTAGGGCAAATTTAAGCATAGATTCAAGCTATGGAAATGCAAAAAGGTATTTAAAAGAATTAGAAGAAGAATATTTAGATACAGTAAAAGAAATGCCGAAAGATGAGAATTATGAAGTAGTAGAAGAAAACCCAATAAGGCAAAAATTAGAAAATTTGAAATATTATAATGAATATGGTGGATTTTCTGAAGATGGTAAAGAGTATTTAATTCGTGTAAATAAAGATGAAAAACTTCCAACAGTATGGAGTCACCTTCTAACAAATGAAAACTTCGGAACACTTGTAACAGAAGGAATGGGAGGTTATACTTGGTATAAAAATAGTAGGCTAAATAGGCTAACTTCATGGAATAATATGCCTGTAACAGATGTGCCATCAGAAATAATCTATTTGCAAGATGAGGAAAACAAAAAAATTTGGTCATTAGGTGTAAGCCCATGCCCTGACGAAAATGATTACTATGTAACTTATGGCTTTGGCTATGCAAAATATAATCATACAAGTAAAGGATTAGCACAAAAGTTAGATGTATTTGTTCCAACAGAGGACAATATAAAAGTACAAATATTACAATTAGAGAATAACGATTTAAAAAAGAAAAAAATAAAGTTAATGTATTATATTAAGCCAGTTTTAGGTGAAGACGAAATAAAAAATAATGGATATTTAAAATTAGATTTTTATGAAAATTCTAACTTAATATGTATGAGAAATGTAGCAGAAGAAAAGCCATTTGAAGGTATAGTGTTTGTTTCATCAAATGAAAAAATAGTGTCATACACTGGTAGTAAGGAAAGTTTTGTTGGAAAAGGAAATTTAAAAAATCCAGATGCAATGCACCAAATAGCCTTAGATAAACAAAATGGATTGTGGCAAGACGGAATAATTGCTATGCATATAGAAGTAGAATTAGAAGCATTAGAAACTAAAAAAGTAATTCTAACCTTCGGCGTAGGAAATAGCGTAATAGATTGCCAAGATTTAAGCTACAAATATAATAACATGGGAAAAGTATATGAAGAATATGAAAAAACAAAGAGATTTTGGAAAGAAAAAACGGAAAAATTGCAAGTAAAAACACCATTAGAATCTAATAATATACTTCTAAATGGTTGGCTTATATACCAAGTTATGGCATCAAGAATGTGGGGTAAAACAGGCTATTATCAATCTGGTGGTGCTTATGGTTTTAGAGATCAACTTCAAGATTCAATAGCACTAAAATATGTAGATACAAATTTAATGAAAAATCAAATTATTAAGCACTCTGCCCATCAGTTTATAGAAGGAGACGTGGAGCATTGGTGGCATGAAGATACTGTAAGAGGTATAAGGACAAGATTTAGTGATGATAGGCTATGGCTTGTATATATTCTAGAAGATTATTTAGAATTTACAGGTGATAAATCTATTTTAGAAATAGAAGTACCATACTTACAAGGTGAAGCATTAGAAAAAGGTGTAGATGAAAAATACGATTATTACCCAGAATCAGAAATAAAAGAAAGTATATATGAGCACTGCAAAAAAGCAATAGATATTTCATTAGATTTTGGAGAAAATGGACTTCCAAAAATAGGCTCAGGCGACTGGAATGACGGATTTAGTGAAGTAGGAAATCTTCGGAAAAGGAGAAAGCGTATGGCTTGGATTTTTCATTTACGATATTTTGGAAAAGTGGGTGCTTATTTGCAAGGAAAGATTAGAAAAAATTAAAACGGAGGAAGTAAAAAATACAGAAAATGAAGTTGCAAAAGAAGAACCAGCAAGCAAAGATTTAGAAAAACAAATAAAGAGATACGAAGAAATAATGGAAAATTTGAAAAATGCTCTAAATAATGCAGGTTGGGATGGAAGATGGTTTAGAAGAGCCTTCATGGATGATGGAAATATATTAGGAAGTATACAAAATGAAGAATGCAGAATAGATGGAATTGCGCAAAGTTGGTCTATAATTTCAAATGCAGGAGATGATGACAAGAAATATATTGCAATGGAAAGTTTAGAAAACCATTTAATAGACACAGAAAATGGAATTATAAAATTATTAGATCCTCCATTTGAAAATGGAAATTTAAAGCCAGGCTACATTAAAGCATATCTTCCGGGAACAAGAGAAAATGGTGGACAGTATACTCATGCTGCAATTTGGGCGATTATTGCAGAAGCAATACTTGGCTTTGGAAACAAAGCAGGAGAATATTATAGAATGATAAACCCAATAGAGCATAGCAGAACTAAGGAAGCGGCAAAGAAATATAAAGTAGAGCCTTATGTTATATCAGCAGACATCTACGGACAGAAGAATTTAGCAGGTAGAGGTGGCTGGACATGGTATACTGGTTCAGCAAGTTGGATGTATGAAGCGGGAATTAAATATTTGCTAGGACTAAGAATAGAAAAAAATAAACTTAAAATTAATCCGTGTATACCAAACGATTGGAAAGAATACTCAATGCAATATAAGTATGGAAATAGCATTTATAACATAACTGTAAAAAATCCAAATGGAAGAACTACTGGAGCAGAAAAGTTTATCTTAGATGGAAAAGAAATAGAAGAAAAGCAAGTGCTCCTTAACCCTAATGGAGAGGTTCATCATATAGAAATTAAAATTTGACAAACAAATTTACCATTGCTATAATAAAATTAAATGAAAACGTGATATTGTTGAAGGAGGCAAGCTTTATGAATGATTTTAAAAATCAATATGTAGTAAATAATAAACAACCAAAACAAAAATTTTCTGCTCCTAAGGGTACAGCAAAAAGAATATATAATAATATGAAAAGAAAGCTTAATAATATGAGTAATAAAACAAAGGGAAAGGTTGCGGCAACAATATTATCAGCAATAGTGGCATTTAATGTGGCAGGATATGTACAAGATAAATATATGCAAACTAATAATAGAGATTTTGGGGAATTAGTATCTGCTGGTGTAGATATAGATCCACTATCATTAAGTCAAAATAGTATGGATACTTTGCTAAAATATGATGAAATTTTTGAAAATGACTCTAATGAAATACCTGATAAAAGTGAAATAATATCAATGATAAATGAATTATACGATTTTAATTTAAATATGGTAAAAGAAAAAATGGCACCACATTTGGGTTATAGTGCAGATAAGCTTGAAGTTTTTTATGGACATGGAGCTGAAAAAGGTTCAACAATGTACTCTGTAGGAGCTAAAAGCAATAACTATTATGCAGAAGATGCATATGTGAGTGATACAATAAATAAAGATAGAAGGTTGCCAGCACGTATATGCGAATCAATAAATTCACTAGAAGAATTAGAGCAATTAAAAGATAAGTTACATGATGGAAGAATTAGTGAAAAAAATGCATTTAAGGAATTAGAAGAAATATATAATAAGATGGATAAATTTTCAACTATTGTTATAGAAGCAGATGAAAATGGAAGACTTAAATTAACTGCAATTGATAAACTTGAAAAAGGTAAAGACGAAAAAGAAGTAAGAGAAGCAAATGCAAGAGAAAAGGAAGAAAGATAGTAAAAAAGCAATATAGAATATAATAAAATAAGATATAATTTATACAATAGAATGCAATATAGAAAATATATAATAGAATTAAAAGTAATAATAAAAATAGAGAAATGAAGTAAAAAAGCATTTCTCTATTTTAAATTTTTCCTTGAATTCTGTTAAAATTATATTTTAAATCATAGTTTTGCTTATTTATATAGAGAAGTATTTAAAATTTAAAAAATATGAAAAATTATAACAAATATATTACGAAAATATTACAAAAATATTAAAAAAATCTTGTTAAAAAAAACGTAATATGATATAAATATATTTAAAGTGATAAAGGAAGAATACTAAAAAAGAAAGGTGGGCGTTTTTGTGGAAGGAAATAAAAATAATATGGAAGAAGATGAGCTACAATCATCAAATGTAGCAGATGATTATCAAAAGAAAATACTTGTAGTAGATGATGAAAAAAGAATAGTAGATATTTTAATATATAATTTGCAAAAAGAAGGTTATAAAACGTTAGAAGCAAACGATGGAGAAGAAGCAATTCGTATTGCTTTAGAAGAAAAGCCGGACCTTATTTTGTTAGATATTATGCTTCCAAAAGTTGATGGATTAACCGTTTGCAAAAGGCTTAGACATACTTTAAATATTCCTATTTTAATATTGTCTGCAAAAGATGAAGAAATTGATAAAATATTAGGTTTGGAACTAGGTGCAGATGATTATATTACAAAGCCATTTAGCGTAAGGGAGTTAATGGCAAGAGTAAAAGCAAATTTGAGAAAAGCAGAAGTTTCAGAGCACGCATCTGAAGCCGAAGATAATAAGAAAACAACAAATGTTATTTCCATAGGAGACTTAGATATAGACTTAGATAAATTCGAAGTAAAAGTAAGAGGAGAAGTAATAGACCTAACTTTAAGGGAATTTGAAGTATTACGCTACTTAGCAAAACAACCAGGACAAGTAGTAACAAGAGAAATACTACTAGAAAAAGTATGGGGCTATGAGTACTATGGTGATATTAGAACTGTAGATGTTACAGTTAGAAGAATTAGAGAGAAAATAGAAAAAGACACATCAGCGCCAAAAATTTTAATTACTAAAAGAGGCGTTGGATATTATTTAACAGGTAACTAATAATAAATATTTAATAAACAATTGACAATGAATATTAACATACAATTGATAATCATATAATTAACAATGAAATTTAATAAGTAATTCTTAAAATAAGATTTATATGTATAAAACTAAGAGGAATGAAAATGATAAAAAGTATACAAACGAAAATTATATTACTATTTTTTGTAATAGGTATTATTTTAATTGGAACACTTTCATTTTTGCATATATATATGCTAAACAATATGGAACAGCAAGTATCTAGTCAAATTGAGAGCAATGAAATACTGATAAGAGAGCAAGTTGTACAAACAGAAGCAATCGCTATTATAGCTATTATAATTTTTGCAATTATAACTTTATTAGTAGGATATTATGTGTCTAAATCAGTTAGAAAACCAATAAAATCTTTAATAGAGAGTGCAGAAAAAATAGCAGATGGTGGAGAAGTTGAAATAAAGCAAATATCTAATGGAAAAACAGAAATAGATGAATTAGTTAATGCATTTAGTTTGATGACTGGAAAATTAAAACAGAATTTAAATGAACTTGCAAATCAAAAAAAGCAGATTGAAACTATTTTGTTACACATGACTGATGGAATCATTGCTTTTAGCATGGAAGGAGATATAATTCATATTAATCCCGCTGCTATATCTTTATTAAACATAAGCAAAACAGAGCATACTTTTAATGAAATATTTGCCAAGTTTGATATTAACCTAGAAAAAATAGTATATTTGGAAAATTGGACTTCATCAGAACAAAGAATTAATATAGGAGAAAAATATGTTAATCTTCTTTTTGCTCCATTTCAAGATGAAAATGACAAGCCAGCAGGTGTAATAGTAGTAATACAAGATATAACAGAGCATGTAAAACTAGATAATATGAGGAAAGAATTTGTAGCAGATGTTTCACACGAATTAAAAACTCCAATTACTTCTATAATGGGCTATGCTGATACCCTTTTAGAAAGCGAATATGACAAAGAAATGCAAGTGAAGTTTCTAGAGGTTATTAGCTCAGAGGCAAGAAGAATGGCAAAACTTGTAACAGATCTTCTTACTCTTTCTAAATATGATAATAAAAAAATAACAAAGGAAGAAACGGAATTTGATTTAGGAGATTTAACTAAAAAGTGCATTGAAAGGTTGAAATTTGAAATAGAAAAGAAAAATCACCAAGTAGAGTGCTTTGTTACTGCAAATGTTCCACCAGTACATGCAGATAAATATGGAATAGAAAGAGTTATACTAAATATTATTTCAAATGCTATAAAATATACTCCTGAAAATGGAACAATTAAGGTATATGTTGGATTTGTTTATAGTGATGCATATATTAAGGTAATAGATAATGGAATTGGAATTCCTGAAAAAGATTTATCAAGAATTTTTGAAAGATTTTATAGAGTTGATAAAGCAAGAACCAGAGAAATGGGAGGAACAGGCTTAGGACTTCCAATAGCAAAAGAAATTTTAACTCAAAATAATGGAAGTATTGATATAAAGAGTGAGTTTGGAAAAGGAACAGAGGTAGTAATTAGAGTTCCTGTTAATAAAAAGTAACTTTATATTAATAAGAAAAAATTTTAAAGCAATTCATTTTAAATAAAAAATAAATTTTAAAATAACTTCATAATGAAAGGAAATGACAAAAATGGCTATTAGTGACAAGACTAAGAACATAATAGAATGGATTATATGTGTAATTATTGCATTTGTTTTAGCAATCTTAATAAAATATTTTGTTGGAACGCCAACAATAGTAAGTCAAGAATCAATGTATCCAACCTTAAAGCCAAATCAAAGATTAATATTAAATAGATTAATTAGAACTACTAAAAAAATGCCTGAAAGATTTGATATTATTACTTTTGAAGCACCTAGTAAAATAGGCTATAGCCTAAAAAGTGATATAGATTTAAATAACCCAGTTGCAAAATATGAAAATGAGCCAACTAATTGGTGGAGCAAATTCATTTACTACGTACTAGAAATAAATAAAGAAAGCTATATAAAAAGAGTAATTGCTCTTCCAGGAGAACATGTAAAAATAGAGAATGGAAAAGTATATATAAATGGGGAAGAATTGCAAGAAGATTATTTGCAAAGCAATGTAGTAACAGAAGAAAAAGTAAGCAATACAGCAGTAGCATTTAATGATTTTATAGTACCAGAAAATTGTGTATTTTGCATGGGGGATAATAGAGAAAGATCTACTGATTGTAGAGAATTTGGATGTATTCCACTAGAAAAAATAGAAAGTAAAGTTTGGATTCGTTTCTGGCCATTAAATTTATTTGGAAAAGTAGATGTTAAATAATTTTAAATTATAAAAAAGACAAATAAGTAACAAAATGCAATAATAAAAATTTAGAAAAATAGCATCCAAAAATTAGCGAGGAGAAAAAAGTGGCATTTGAAAATATTTTAGGAAATGAAAAAAATAAAGAAATATTAAATTCAATAGCACAAACTGAAAATAGTGTTCATGGTTATTTATGGATAGGAAGAGATGGAATAGGAAAGAGTTTATTTGCGACTGAATTTGCTAAAATGCTTCTTTGTGAGGCAAAAGAACAAAAGCCATGTAACAAATGTAAATCATGTATAGAATTTGAAGCTAAAAGCCATCCTGATTTTATGATAATAGAGCCTGAAGATGGAAAAACAATCAAAATAGAGCAAATAAGATATATGCAAGAAAAAATAGCAGAAAAACCAGTTACTTCAACAAAAAAAGTTTATGTAATTGCAAATAGTGAGCTCATGACAAGAGAAGCGTCAAATTGTTTATTAAAAACTTTAGAGGAACCACCAAGTTATGCAATAATTATTTTACTTACTTCTAATGAAAGCAAGCTACTTGCAACAATAAAATCTCGTTTAATGAAAATGTACTTTGCACCAATAGAAGAAAAGCAGATTTTATCATATTTAAAAGAAAATAATTTAGATACAAATATAACAAAAAATATGCTAAAACAATGTGAAGGAAGTATTGGAAAAGCTATAAAAGTATTAGAAGAAAAAGAAAAATACGAACTTATAGAAGATATAATAAGAAAGATATCAACTGAAGATATTACAACAATTTGGAGAAAAGCAGATGTATTATATGATGCAAAAGAAGGTATAATTTCATTATTAGAATATATGTCAATAGTACTCTATGAAAAACTACGAGAGAAAAATGAAATTAAATATGCAAATGGTATAAACATTATAGAGAAAACCAAACAAAGAATTTTAGCAAATGCAAATTATGATATGTCAATTGATAATTTATTACTAGAGTTATGGGAAGCATTTAATTTATAATGTTTAGATTGTATTATAGGAAAAACTAATTTATAATGTTTAACTTATGTTATAAGAAAAATTAATTTATAATATTTAACTTATGTTATAGGAGGAATTTAATTGAAAAAAATAATAGGCGTTAGATTTAGAAAACCGGGAAAGATATATTTTTTCGATGCTGATAATATAGAAGTTCAAAAACAAGATAAAGTAATAGTAGAAACTACTATGGGGCAAGAAATAGGTGAAGTTGTAATTAGTAAAAGAGAGATAGATGAAGAAAATTTAGTAGCACCATTAAAGAAAATAATACGTATTGCAACTCCAAAGGATATCAAGCATGATGAAGAAAATAGAAAAAAGGAAAAAGAAGCATTTAAGATTTGTGAAGAAAAAATAGCAAAATATAAACTAGACATGAATTTAACAGAAGTAGAATATAAATTTGATAATAGTAAAATATTATTTTATTTCACAGCAGATGGAAGAATTGATTTTAGAGAGTTAGTAAAGGATTTAGCAGCAATTTTCAAAACAAGGATAGAATTAAGACAAATAGGAGTAAGAGATGAAGTAAAAAGAATTGGTGGAAATGGAGTTTGTGGTAGAGAATTATGTTGTTGCTCATTTTTAGGAAACTTTGAAACTGTTTCAATAAAAATGGCAAAGGAGCAAAATGTATCATTAAATCCATCTAAAATATCTGGAAACTGTGGAAGGTTAATGTGTTGCTTAAAATATGAGCAAGATGTTTATGAAGACAAATTAAAAAGATTGCCTAAAATAGGAGCTATCGTAGAAACAGAAGATGGTGAGGGAGTAGTTGATTCTATAGAAACATTAAAAGAAATTATACGTGTTAAATTTAAAGATGGGGAAGAAAGCTTTTACAAAAAATATCCAGCAAAAGATGTAAAAATAATTAAGGATGTTGATAGGGAAGAGATTAATCCTGAAGAAAGAGAAAATTTAAAAGAATTAGAAGAACTAGAAAAGTTAGAAAAATTAGATAAACAAAGTGAAGAAGAAGACATTTAATAAAGTAGATAAATAATATAAGTAGTATAATATGTAATAAAGTATAATATGTAATAAAGTGTAATATATAATAAATAATGCAATAATATTAATAATATAATAAATAAAACAATATATGTGGCAGTGAAAGGTGGTGAAATGTACTATGGCATATAAAATTACAGATAAATGTATTGCTTGTGGAGCATGTGCAGCAAGTTGCCCTGTATCTTGTATTGCACAAGGTGAAGGTAAATATGAAATAAACCAAGATGCTTGTTTAAGTTGTGGAACATGTGCTGGAGTTTGCCCAGTTGGAGCACCAGAAGCAGAATAAAACATAAGCAATAGGTAAAACAAAAGCGAAAAATGGAACATAAAATAAAGAAAAAAAACATAAAAAATCAAAGTAGAACATAAATAAAATAGAGAGCTAAAAAATAACTGGCTCTCTATTTTTAAATTTTTGAAGCTTTCATATAAAGCTTCAGTAGGCATTCTTTTCCGGCTTACTTAATTTTTACTTTTGGCTGATAAAGTTCTTTAACATGAATAAACTTTTTGTCATGATGATATATACTTGTCATACCAATAGAATTAAGCACACGCTCAATTATTTTGTGGCTATAAGGAGTTTCAACCATTGAGCCACAGTAGTTTATTTCATGTTTGGGTTTGGGAATTTTTAAAGTTGGCTCTTTAGAAAAGTCATGTTCCCGGACTGCAGGATATATTTCCTGCAAAAGTGCGAGATGTGAAGGATTGTCTTTAAATTTTACAATCGCATTTGCAACAATCTCGTTAGATAGCATAAGAATACCTCCTATAAAATTTTAATACTAAAATTATATCACAAAACAAAAAATAAGTAAATAAATTATGTAAAACACAATAAAATAATTATCAAATTCTATAAAAATAATAAAAAAGATTCTACAGATAATTGTAAAATCTTTTTCTTATATTATTATTATTTGTTGCTCATTTCTTCTAACTTCAAAAGTGCATCCCAACGTTTGTCAACTTCTTTTTGGAATTCCTCTATCATCCATTCGTTTCCTGGAGCAAACATATGCTTAAATCTCTTTTGAGGTTTTAAGAACTCTTCAATATGTAATTTTTTAGCTGGTTTATAGTTAATTTTATATTTACCATTTTCAATTTCATATAAAGGCCAGTAGCAAGTTTCAACAGCTAATTTATTCATTTCCATTAGCATATCAGTAGGGTATCCCCATCCTCTAGGGCAAGGAGATAACACATTTAAGAAACATGGACCTTCAGTATAAATTGCTTTTTCAGATTTTTCATATAAATCTTTGAAATTCATGTATGCAATAGTTTGTGCAACATAAGGTAAATGATGTGATGCCATAACCTCTGTTAAATCTTTTCTTGATTGCATTTTTCCTGGAATTACTTTACCAGCAGGTGATGTGGTTGTGTCTGCAAACTTAGGTGTTGCAGAAGAACGCTGAATACCAGTATTCATATAAGCACCATTATCATAACATACATAAACCATATCATGACCTCTTTCCATAGCACCAGAAAGAGCTTGAATACCTATATCATATGTACCACCATCACCACCAAATGTGATGAATTTTGTAGTTTTATCTTGTGGTAATTTTCCTTGCTTTTTCATAGATTTGTAAGCAGCTTCAGCACCTGAACAAGTAGAAGCAGCATTTTCAAATGCAGTGTGAATATATGAATCAGTCCAAGCTGTGTATGGATATATGAAAGTAGAAACCTCCATACAACCAGTAGCATTACAAATTACAGCATGGTCTTCTGGTTTTAGAGCTCTTAACACCATTCTTGCGATAGGTGGAGCACCACAACCAGCACACATTCTATGACCAGCAGTTAATCTAGATGGCTTATTTGCCATTACTTCTTTTAAATTATATGCCATTTTAATTTCTCCTTTCTATTTTCTTAATCCTACATAACGATAAGGGTTATCAATATTTCCTGTTTTTGCAACTTCTTGTAAATAGCTATATACTTCTTCAATATCTTTAGATGTAGTATCTCTACCACCAATACCATATACATAGCTAACTGTTGGTACTTGTTTTTTAGCTGTATACATACCAGAAACAACATCTTCAAATAATGCACCGCCTGCACCATTTAATGAATCTGATTTATCCATAACAGCTAAAGCTTTTAAATTGCCAAGTGCTTCAGCTAATTCCTCAGCAGGGAATGGTCTAAACATACGAATTTTAACCATACCAGCCTTAACACCTTTTTCTCTTAAAGAATCTACAACAGTTTTTGTAGTTCCTGCAGTAGAGTTCATACAAACAACTGCAATTTCTGCATCCTCCATTTTATATTCTTCAAAGAAAGAGTATTTTCTGCCAGTCATTTTTTCAAAATCTTCTGCAACTTCTTTGATTACTCTTTTAGCATTTCTCATAGCTTCAGCTTGTTGATATTTATGCTCAAATAAATAAGTTTGAACATCTAAAGGTCCAATTGCGATTGGCTCTTTATCATTTAATAAGTAATGCTCAGGAGTATATTTTCCTACAAATTCTTTTACTTTTTCATCTTCAATAAGTTCAATATTTTCAATAGAATGTGATGTGATAAAACCATCTTGACATATCATCAAAGGTAATAAAACATCTTTATGCTCAGCTATACGATGAGCCATTATCAAATTATCATAAGCTTCTTGGTTGTTTTCTGAAAATAGCATAATCCAACCACTATCACGAACGCCCATTGCATCTGAATGGTCATTGTGAATATTTAAAGGTCCTGATACTGCACGGTTTACCAAGTTCATTACAATTGGAAGTCTTAAACTTGAAGCAATGTAAATCATTTCCCACATATATGATAAACCATTAGCAGAAGTTGCAGTCATAGCACGAGCTCCAGCTGCTTCTGCACCAATACAAGCACTCATAGCACTATGTTCACTTTCTACAGCTACAAACTCAGTATCTACTGTTCCATTACTAACGAAAGTAGAAAAATATTGAGGAATTTCTGTAGAAGGTGTAATAGGGAAAGCTGCTACAACATCAGGGTTAATTTGTCTCATTCCATAAGCTACGGCTTCATTTCCACTTAATCTTTCTCTAATTCCCATATTTAGTTACCTCCTTCATCTACCATTTCAATTGCATTAAAAGGACATACTTTTGCGCAAACGCCACATCCTTTGCAATAATCAAAATTAAAATCTTCACGATTTCCTTCTTTATTTACTGGAATAGCATCTTCTGGGCAAACAGGAAAACATAGACCACATTGTTTACATTTTTCGCTAATATAAACAGGTTTAACACTTCTCCAGTCACCAGTTTTAAACTCTAAAGCATTACCAGATTTATAAATATTACCACCAATAGTCATTTCTGATGCAGGTGTATTTTTATCAATATTTGTTGACATATTTAGCTCCTTTCTTATTTAACAATATACCTAAAATTATGACCTAATACTTTTTATACCAAAATGAAGCAGAAAGCTTTAGGTCTTATTTTACTTTTTGAATTTGACTTAGAGCAAGCTCTAATGCTTTCATATTTCCCTCTATAACTTCAGGCTTCTTTGCAAATTTGTGTGCAAAAGAACCTTTCATATCTTCTAAGAAATCTTTTTCATCCATAACATTAGCTACTTTTACAATTGCAGCAAGCATAGGTGTATTTGGAAAATATTTTCCAAGAGCTTCAATAGATATTTTTCTAGCATCTATTGTGTAAATAGAACCTTTGTAATTAGGTAATAGTTTTTCAATTTCTTCTTTTCCTTTTGTAGTATTAATAACAATTGCACCACTTTCTTTTAGACCTGCTGTTACATCAACAACTTCAAGTAAAGTATCGTCAACAACAACAACATAATCTGGTTCATAGATATTACTATGAATACGAATTGGCTCATTGCTAATACGATTGTAAGCAGTAATAGGGGCACCCATTCTTTCAGGACCATACTCAGGGAAACCTTGAATGTATTTACCAGTGTTAAAAGCAGCATCTGCTAATAAAAGTGAAGCTGTTTTAGCACCTTGACCACCTCTACCATGCCATCTAATTTCAATTAAATTATCCATATGTAGACTTTCCTCCTTCTTAAATTTAACATCTTAATTCTATTCTTAAATAATATTAATGTCAAGAAAATTTAATA
Source organism: uncultured Clostridia bacterium (assembly GCA_947630185.1). Taxonomy (GTDB): domain Bacteria; phylum Bacillota; class Clostridia; order TANB77; family CAG-508; genus CAG-273. The sequence continues at coordinate 89,227 of CANRGT010000005.1, forward strand.
ATCATTTTTAATTTAATAATATTGATTATTCAAACAGTACAATAATTGATTTTTCATAGCTTTGCTGTCGCAAATTCCATATTTAAAATGTACAATATGTAATTTGCTCCAAACGCACTTCGCTAACGCTTTGTTTGAACGCTGCGCAGCTATTTTAAAATCAATTATTGTACTTTTTTAGTAAAACTATTATTTATTATTATATAATATATTTTAGAAAAATGATTTGTAAAAAAACTATTTAAAGGGTATAATATTTTTAAAAGAATATAAATTTTAAATTAATTAAACACAAATTAAAATTTATTCTGTACTATAAAAAAGTTGAAATGAAAAATAGGAGTACCTATGCAAAAAATTGAGCAAGAAAAAATTAAAGAAATTGCATATAAACTACAAGAAAATGGTGGAACTTTGTACTTAGTTGGAGGAGTAATTAGAAATAAACTACTAGGAATACCAGTTACAGACGAGGATTATTGTATTACTGGAATTTCAAAAGAGAAATTTCAAGAAATTTTTCCACAAGCCAAAGTGCAAGGTAAAGATTTTCCAGTATTCATAATAGATAATATTGAATTTGCACTTGCTAGAAAAGAAAGAAAAATAGGAGTAGGGCATAAAGCCTTTGAATTTGATACTGACGAAAAGATTACAATAGAAGAAGATTTAGCAAGAAGGGATTTAACTATAAATAGCATAGCCCAAAACGTTTTAACAGGAGAAATTATAGATCCATTTAATGGCAGGCAAGATATAGAAAATAAAGTTTTAAGAAAAACAACAGATGCATTTATTGAAGACCCATTAAGAGTATATAGAGTAGCAAGATTTTCAGCAAGCTTAGAATTTTCAGTAGATAAAGAAACTATTAAATGTATGAAAAAATTGAAAAATGAGCTTAGCACACTTTCAAAAGAAAGAGTATTTACGGAATTTAAGAAAGCATTAGGAACAAATAAACCATCAATTTTCTTTGAAACACTAAAAGAAGCCGAAGTTTTAGATGTTCACTTTTTAGAAATATATAATCTAATAGGAAAGGTACAACCCGAAAAATATCATCCAGAAGGAGACAGCTATAACCATACACTAATGGTAGTTGATAATAGTGCAAAATTAACAGATGATTTAGAAGTTAGATACAGCTCATTAGTACATGATTTAGGAAAAGGTAACACACCAAAAGAAATATTACCACATCATTATGGACATGATGAAAGAGGAATAAAATTAGTTACAGATTTATCAAGAAGAATAGGAGTTCCAAAATCTTGGGAGAAATGTGGTAAAACTGCTGCAAAATGGCACATGAAAGCAGGAATTTTTGAAAAAATGACTGTACCCAAACAAGTAGATTTTATTCAAGAAGTTTCAAAAACAATATTAGGTTTAGATGGCTTAAAAATAGTTGTTGCATGCGACAAAGCAAGAGGAGGAAAAGATTTAGAACAAAGCTTAAAGGAAGTTAGATTTGCAAAAATAGGTAAAGAATGTATAGAAAAGATAGACGGAAAATTTTTACAAGAAAATAAAGGAATAAAAGATTTATCAGGAGAAAATTTTGCAAAATATTTAAGAGAAGAAAGAATAAATTGGGTTAAAAATTTTCAAAATATAGAGTAATAATTAAAATAAAATAATTTAATATATTGACAGTAATAATTTTTTAAATTAAGATATAGTTGATGTATTGTAAATAAAATGAAAAATTTATAAAGGGAGAAAGGTACAGATGAAAAATTGGTATAAAAATCAAAAAGGATCAATGACAGCTTATGCAGTTATTACAATCTTTTGCTTTATATTTATACTAACAGGGCTATTTTTAAGTTCAGCTTCAATAAGGAAAGGGCAATTAAGAACTATAATGGAAATAGTGAAAGTGTATAAAAGAGATACACAAAGAGTAGAAGAAATTTATGCAAATAGGCAAATATTAGATACTTCAAAATATGTTCAAGATAATTTAGTACTATTTTATGATGGGCTTAATAATACTGGAAGCGGGCATAGTAATAAGGCTACAACTTGGAAAGATTTAAGTACTAGTAATTTTGATGGAACATTAATGAATTTTGGAGATAATAGTTGGAATTATAATAGCTTAACTTTTGATGGAATTGATGATTGGGTAAAAATTGCACAAATGGATTATTCTAATATTACTATGGAAGTAGTAATGGAGTATAATAATCTAGATGGAGATTCTGAAATAGATGTTGTAACAAATTGGGAAAGTGGTGGATATGGAATAGATATACATGATCCAACAGATTCAACATACAAAGATAGAAATACTTTTGCGGTTTTTTTATTAGGAAAAAGATATCAATATGTTCGAGCAGATAATCCTGCTAAAATAGGAAAAAAATATATATTAACGGGAAGTTATGATGGAAGTATAATGAAGTTTTGGGAAAATGGAATAAAAAAAGAATCAAATGTGGAAGGAACAATAGGAAATACTCAAAATAATACAGTTATGGTTCTTGGTGGACAACCAAATGGAATTTGGTGTGGTCCTTCGTTTACTGGCAAAATCTATGCAGTTAGAATATATAAAAGAGCTTTAACAGATGAAGAGGTAAAGCAAAACTATGAACTAGATATTCAAAGGTATGGAGTTGAAGATAATTTGCAATAAGCAAATTAAAATAATCATAAAAAAATGATATCTTTTCGAAATATTATAAAAGATATCATTTTTTTTATCTTAAACATTGCATTTTGTTCAATTTTCATATATAATAAAAATCGTTAAATATTGCATTTTTATAAATCAAGAGCCAAAATTTAAGGAGGAGGAAACATGGGAGAAGTTATAGTAATCACATCAGGAAAAGGTGGAGTTGGAAAAACTACAACTACAGCAAATGTGGGTTCTGCTTTAGCTTTAAGAGGCAAAAAAGTAATACTAATAGACACCGACATTGGTTTAAGAAATCTTGATGTTGTTATGGGATTAGAAAACAGAATAGTATACGATATAGTAGATGTTGTGGAAGAAAAATGCAAACTAAGACAAGCTCTTATAAAAGACAAGCGTTTTGAAGAATTGTTTTTACTTCCAGCAGCTCAAACAAGAGATAAAAGTGCAGTAAATGAAGAACAAATGAAAGAATTAATAGAAAAATTAAAGGAAGAATTTGACTATATTTTAATAGATTGCCCAGCAGGAATTGAGCAAGGCTTTAAAAATGCAATAGCAGGGGCAAATCGTGCAATTGTTGTTACAACAGCAGAAATTTCAGCAATTCGTGATGCAGATAGAATTATAGGTCTTCTTGAAGCCTCTGATATTAAAAATCCAGAGCTTGTTATAAACCGTTTAAGACCAAATATGGTTAAAAAAGGAGAAATGATGGATGTAGATGATATAGTTGACTTATTATCTATAGACCTAATAGGTGTAGTGCCAGATGATGAATTCATCATTACTCAAACCAACAAAGGCGAACCAGTAGTAACAAATCATAAAGCACCATCTGGAAAAGCATACATAGAAATAGCAAGTAGAATTTTGGGCGAAAATGTAGAAATTACAATTCCAGGAGAAGAGAAAGGATTTTTTACTAAACTGAAGAAAATTTTTAAAAGAAAATAAATACTACTATTGGAGGTAAATTATGTTTGAAAACATTGTAAGTTTCTTTAAAAAGCTTAGTAAAAAAAATAATCCAAAGGAAAGTTCTACTATGGCAAAAGAAAGATTGCACTTGGTACTAATGCAAGATAGAGCAAATGTATCAGTTGACTTTCTTGAGCTAATGAGACGAGAGATTATAGAAGTAATAAAAAAATATATAGATATTGATGAAAAAGCGATTGATGTTAAACTAACAAACAAAACTAACGAAGATGGTACAGTAGGTGCCCCAGCTTTATATGCAAATATTCCAATTATTACAATTAAAGATGAAGCAAGAAAGCTAGGAAATGCTCAAGCAAATGTAATAAAAGATGATAAAAAAGCTGAGGTAGCTAGTGAATCATCTAATGATAGAGATGACAAAGATGTAACAAATAACGAAGTTGTGTCAAATCAAGAAGAAAACAATCAAACAAATAATAAAAATGTTAGTAAAGAACAATCAAACAATGATAATGTTACTGAAAAAACATCAAATAACGAAAACGAAAGTCAATCAGATGATAAAAATGTAAAAGAAGCAAATAATAGTGAAAATAAAGTAAACGATAAAAGTGAAAATGATGCAGACAATAAAGGAGAAAACCAAAAGAGCAAAGAAGAAAAATCAGAAAAGGTAGATGAGACAAAACAAGAAGAAAAAATAGAGGAACCTAAAGAAGAAGTAAATAAGGGGCAAAAAGTTTAAAGGCAAACAAATTCATAAAAAGAGGTTTCGGATGAAGAAAAAAATAATACATAATATTGAGTGGGGAATTTTAGTATGTACCATATTGCTAATAGCAATAGGTTTAGTTGCACTATTTTCTTCCACTCAAAATTCAGATTATGAGGAATTAAAAAAACAAATAATGTGGCTTATAATAAGTATACCGGTTATGATAGTAATAATTTTAATTAATTATGAATTTATTGCTAAAATATCACCAGTAATTTATGGATTAAGCCTTTTATTGTTAATAGGAGTTTTATTTACAGAACCAATAAATGGTGCAACAAGCTGGTTTAGTATAGGGCCATTTACACTTCAACCATCAGAATTTGCAAAAATAGCTATTGTACTATTTTTAGCATATGTAATAGTTAAACTTCAAAAAAAACATAAAGATGATATAAATAAAATTTGGAAGTTAGCTTTAAGCATTTTAGTTGTAGCAGTACCAGTTTTACTAATAATAAAACAGCCGGATTATGGAACTGCACTTGCATTTTTATTTGCATTAGTATTCATGCTATATGCAGCGGGAATAGGAAAAAGATATATTATTACTGCAATTCTGTTAATTGTAATTCTAGTACCAGTAGCTTACTTTTTTATTTTGCCAGAGCATGCCAAAACTAGAATTGATGTATATTTAAATCCAAATTTAGACCCAAGAGGTGCAGGCTATAATATTATACAGTCTAAACTTGCAATAGGTGCAGGACAAGCCTTTGGAATGGGAATATTAAAAGGAAATCAAACACAACTTGGCTACTTATACCCGAAAACCACAGACTTTATATTTGCTGTAATTGGAGAAGAAATGGGATTTGTTGTGGCAGGAACTGTAATTTTGCTATATATTGTTTTAATAATTAAAGCAATTAAAATTGCTAAAACTGCAAAAGATGATTTAGGCTCATATATAGCAATTGGAATAGCAGGAATTTTCTTCTTCCACATGATAGAAAATATAGGAATGACAATGGGATTACTTCCAATTACAGGAATACCACTTCCGTTTGTAAGTTATGGTGGAAGCTCACTTCTTACTAATTTAATTTTAATTGCAATTTTATTAAATATTAGTGGACGTAGGCAAAAAGCATTGTTTGTAAAGTAAAATAAATTAATCAAGCTGAAAGAGTAGAAGAAATAGAAAATTACAAAATTGATATAAGATAAAATTAAAATGTAAAGGATAAAATAAAAAATAAATGAATAACTATTTACACGAATTAAAAATCGGAAATGTAACTTTAAAAAATAATATATTACTAGCTCCAATGGCAGGAATTACAAACCTGCCATTTCGTAGAATATGCGAAAATTTTAAGCCGGGATTAGTATATACAGAAATGGTTAGCAGTAAAGGTCTTTTTTATAACGATGGAAAGACAAATCAGCTTTTAAATATGGAAAATGAAACAAGACCAGTTGCAGTTCAAATATTTGGAAACGATATAGAAGCAATGAAAGAAGCCACAAAACAGGTAAGTAAAATAGCAGATATTATAGATATAAATATGGGATGCCCTGCACCAAAAATAGTAAAAAATGGTGATGGCTGTAAGCTTATGCAAAAACTAGAACTTGCAAGAGATATAATAAAAACCGTTGTAGAAAATGCAAACAAAGTTGAAACGAAAAATGCAGAATTTGCTTATAGTTTAGCTAATAGTATTAAAGACAATTTAGATAAAACACTTAGACAAAACTTTGAAACGGAAGTTACAAAAATTCCTGTAACAGTGAAAATGAGAAAAGGTTGGGATAGAGAAAATATAACAGCTATTGAGTTAGCTAAAATAGCAGAAGAAGCTGGAGCATCTGCTGTAACTATTCACGGAAGAACTAGAGAGGATTTTTATTCTGGAGATGTGGACTTACAAATAATAAAAAAAGTAAAAGAAGCTGTTTCTATACCAGTAATAGGAAATGGAGATATAAAGTCAAAAGAAGATGCTAAAAAAATGCTAGAAGAAACTGGTGTAGACGGAATAATGATAGGCAGAGGTTCAATTCGGAAATCCATGGATTTTTAGAGAAGTTCAAGAATATTTAAGCGAAAAAGAAATTACCAAAGTAACAAATAAAGAAAAATTAGAAATAATTTTAAAGCATATAAATATGCAAGTAGAATTTTTAGGAGAAAACACAGGAATAAAAGAAATGAGAAAGTACATGACGTACTATTTAAAAAACTTACCAAATGCAAGTATTGTTAGGCAAAAAATAAATGAAATAGAAACTAAATACGAGTTAGAAGCTTGTATTACAGAATACTTCAAAAATTTATGAATATAGATAGAAAAGAATAGTTAAATAGCTATTCTTTTTTGTTTCTATTTAATCATTATGAGATATAAAAATATATTATTTTAAAAGAAACAGAAATTAAAAATTATGATGTAAAGAGAGGTGACTAACAATAAAAAGCAAAAATAAATTGATTTTACAAGGGAAGAAAGGAAATTTTAGCTTATCAAAAAAATCAATAATTTTCTTAGTGATAATTTTAATTATAGCCATTTTAATATTTATTTATTTTTTTAGTCAAAATGGTAATAAAAAATTAAATTTGGGAAATAATTTAAGTAACAAATCAAATCAAGAAATTGAAGAATATATTTTAAATATTAGCTCGTATGAAGCAGATATAGTAATGACAGTAGAAAGCAACAAGAATACTACACAATACAAGTTAAGGCAAAGCTACACTAGCCCAAATTTAGAAAAACAAGTAGTAGAAGAACCAAGCAATATACAAGGTTTAGAAACAATTTATGATGGAACAAAATTAACTATTAAAAACACAAAACTAAATTTAAGCACCGTTTATGAAAATTACTCATATTTAACAGACAACTTTCTTTGGCTGAACTCATTTATAGAAGACTATAAATTAGCTAAGAAAAACGGAAAAAACTATCAAATATATGAAGAAAATAATAAAGTAATTATGACTGTAAAACTAGAAAGCTCAAACCCTTATGTTTCATATAAACAACTATTTATTGATAAACAAAATGGTAAGATAGAAAAACTTATCGTACAAGATAAGAACCAAAAAAACTTAGTTTACATATTATATAATGAGATAAAAATAAATAGTTTAGAAAAAGAAGAGGTATTGGCTTTTAAATTAAGATGAAGTAAATTAAAAACAATATTAAAATGTTATCTGCTCTAAAACTATATTTTTATTGCTAATCCTTAAAATATATCGAACAAATATATAAATGTACTAGGAGTGAAGAAGATGGTAGTAAAAAGAGGAGATATGTTTTATGCAGATTTAAGCCCAGTAATAGGTTCAGAGCAAGGGGGAGTAAGGCCTGTTTTAATTATTCAAAACGACATAGGAAACAAACATAGCCCAACAGTAATTGCAGCAGCAATTACCTCACAAATGGGAAAAGCAAGGCTTCCAACCCATATTGAAATAGAGCCAGAGCAAAGCGGGCTTAAGGCAGAATCAGTAATATTAACTGAACAAATTCGAACTATAGATAAAAGTAGACTAAAGGAAAAAATAGGGCATATTGATGATGAAAAAATAATGTCGCAAATCAACAATGCACTAGGGGTTAGCTTTGGTATTAATGAAGAATAAGATAAAAGCATCAATTGGAAAGTTAAATGCAATTCTGTAAAAAATAAAATAATTTTTTCTATTTGGACTTGACATTATACTAAGAAATATAGTAAAATAATTGTTGTCAGTTCAAATAGAATATGCAGATGTGGCGGAACTGGCAGACGCACAGGACTTAAAATCCTGCGGTTGAATAAACCGTGCCGGTTCGATTCCGGCCATCTGCACCAAAAATACAGATTAGAAATCAAATTTCTAACCTGTATTTTTTTGCGTAATTTCAGAAAAATGTCCTATTTTATAGGTGCTTTGAAACAGTTCTAAAAAGTTTCAAAAAATACCCTATAATTCATATAAAATGTCGGGATTGAATGTCGGGAAAATTTTTAATCTTTGATAAATCTATCAAATGCGCCCTTTATTTATTATTATTCCTATTTTCGATTATCGGAAAGGATATAAAAATGGAATTTATACCATACAAAGCCAATGAATGCTTTAATTATTTATATTATCAAATACCAATGGAATTATTTTTTAATAAAAAGTATAAAGGCAAAATTAAATCAGATGCAAAAATACTATATGGCTTTTTATTAAATAGGCTTTCTTTATCAGCTAAAAATAATTGGATTGATGATGAAGGCAATGTATTTCTAATATTTACTAGAAAAGAAGTACAAGAAAAATTGGATTTATCTGATAAGACTGTTACAAAAGCATTTAATCAGCTAAAAGATTGTAAACTAATACACGAGAAAAAACAAGGAGCTAACAAGCCTAACCTAATTTATGTTGGAAAAATAGAACATGATGAAAATCTAATAAAACTGATTCGTAAAAATTACGAGTCCGGAATCGTAAAATCTACGACTCACGACACGGAAAATTTACGACCTAACTATAAAAATAATAATTATAACAATAGAGAAAAGAAAAAGAGTTATCAAAATTATGAACAAAGACATTATGATGATTTAGACTTTTTATATGCCAATAAATTTTAATGAAATGGAGTGATTGTAATGAAATTAGAATATACAAAATATGGAGATTACTATATACCTAATATAGTAATGCCAAAAGAAAATATAGAAACCAAAGGAAAAGATATAGGAAAATATGGAAGATTACGACTAAATTTTCTAAAACAAAATAAGAAAATTTTATATCAAGAATTGTTGCTTGATAATAAACTTCATGAACATTTAGTTAAAGTAAATGAAAGGGCAACAATTAGAGTAAATGACTTAATAAATAAAATAGCAAAACAAGAAAATGTAAATGAAAATTTAAAAGCAACTAATCAATTAGAGTGGATACAAAGGATGAATAATATTAAAAATCGTGCTGAAGAAATCGTATTAAATGAGTTAATTTATGTGTAAAAACAACTGACAGAATTTTGAAAGCAAGCGTCGCATTTATACTCCCGTATAAATACTGCTTGAAAGTTTTAAGTTAAAACTTTCTTATGGGGAATTTATTCCCCAAACCCTTTAAATTTTTTACGAAAGGAGAGCAATGTTATGAGAAAAAGAAATATAAAAAAACAAATATGGATAAATGTACAAGAAGATAATTTGTTAAAGAAAAAATCAAAAGAAAGTGGATTAAGCGAATCGGAATTTATTAGAAGTTTAGTAAAAGGTTATAGAATAAAAGAGCAACCGACTGAAGAAATAAAAAATTTTCAAAGGGAACTATATGGAATAGCAAATAATATAAATCAAATTGCAAGAATTTCTAATTCAAGATATAGCACTTCACATGATGATTATAATTATATATCAAATACTTTGTCTGACTTTATTTTGAGATTTGAAAAAGAACTTTATTCAAGGCAAAAGTAGGAGGTTTGCTATGGCTATTACAAAATATAAAGTTATACAAAAAAATTTAGAGGCTGTAATAAATTATGCTAAAAATGGCGATAAAACTGAAAAAGGAATATTAGTATCTGGCATAAATTGTTTACCAGATACAGCATATTTTCAAATGATGCTTACTAAAAAGAACTTTCATAAAGAAGATGGAAGATTGGGCTATCATATAATTCAATCTTTTAATGGGAAAGAGGTATATCCAGAAAAATGTAATAGTATAGGAGTAGAGCTTGCACAAAGCTTATTTGGAGATAAATATCAAGTTCTAGTTTGTACTCATATAGATAAAGAAAATGTCCATAATCATATTGTACTAAATTCGGTTTCTTTTATTGATGGAAGTAAGTATCATAATTCTAATGCAGAACTTGCATTTATAAGAGAAACAAATGATGATCTATGTAAAAAATATGGATTGTCTGTTATTGAAAGTAAAAAAGCTAATAAAGAAACTGATATTGCAAGAAGTAGAACTAATAACTATAATAGAAATAGTGGAAAAATGGAACTAATAAAAAATGATATTGATGAAGCAATAAAAAATGCAAGAAAATATCAAGATTTTGTTGATATGTTGGCTTATAAAGGCTATTGTGTTAAAAAGTCTAATAATGTAATTTCTATATCAACACCATATTTCAATAGAAATATAAGACTTTCAAGAGCTTTTGGACAAGATTATACTTTTGAAAATATAAAAGATAGAATTTATTATAGGAATTATCAATTTAAAGAAGATAAAGTATATAAAGTTAAATTATATGATGGTATTAAAATTAATTCTGAATTGTTAAAAACATCCTCATTTTATAGATTATATGTACATTTCTTGTATATTCTAGGAAAACTACCACCTAAAATACATTATGAAGAAAGAACACAAGAATATTATAAAGAAATTGAAAAATTTAATAAATTATGTGATGAATTAAATATGATTAGTGATTATAATTTAACATCAATAGAAGATGTTAAAAATTTAAGGACTAAATATCTTGAAGAAATTTCGCCATTAAAGGCTCAAAAAGAAGAATATATGAAACTATATAACAAGACTAAAAATAGTGCAGATAAAACGATTCTCGAGGCAAAAATTAATATATTATCTCAAGATATAGATAGATTAAATTCAAAAATACAAACTTGCAGAAGAATTATTACTAAAGCTGAAAGAGGAGAAAAGGAAGACTTTCTAATTCAAAAGAGATTTAAAGATAATAAAGAAAAAACTGAAAAAGAAATTGTTAAAAATAAAGATAGAAAGAAGTTACGAGAAATTCGTTAAGTTTGCAATATTAGGTAAAATATTGTTAATATCCTCAACGAGGCATATGCCGAAAAGTAACCTGGCATTCTGCTTGGTGTACCTGGCTTTGTGCCACACCCGTTTGAGTAAAATCATTCGGGTGTTTTCTTTTTATTTTAAACTTTCATTAATCCAGTTAAAAAATTCTTTATTATCATTTTTCATTAATTAACTTTAATACTAATATTTCAGCATTGTAATATGAATTATATAATTCTATCCTTTCCTATTAATCTTGCAAGGTTAGATATATATAAATCATGAATTTCTTTACCTGCATGACTCATACAATAATCCTTTAAAACATATACATCATAGTTTTGTTCAAATAAATCAATAGCAGTTTTTTGAACACAAGCATCTGTATCAAAACCACATAAATATATTTCAGAAATATCATTTTCTTGAATATAATTCTTTAATTCATTATTTACTGCTGTATATATTTTTTTATCAAATACTTTATTATTTTGGGCATCAATAGCAATTGATTGACCTTTTTTAGTCATACAGCCTTTATAATTTAACTTTTTATACCAAATGCTATTTTTATCATTAATAAATCTAGTAAAAGCAGTTAAATCATATTTATTTAAATCTACTAATTCTTTTATTTTTATTAAAGTATTTTTTGTATGCTCATTTACAAAATCATTTTGAACATCAATTATTAATAATAATCTATTCATTTATTTTCTCCTTCAGTGTTTTTATTAATTTCTTCTAAATTTTTTTCTGTTCCATCTTCAGATATTAAATTAATGTAATGGGGATCTCCACCAATTCTTGTATATTGATTGCCACCATCTATGGAACAAGCACCACATTTACAACTTATACAATCATGTAAATTTTTTGATTCAATTACATCATTACATTTTAAACATCTAATCTTCATATTACACCATCCGTTATGATTGCTTTCCCGACCACTTTTAGTATATGTATATTAAAAATTGGTCGGGAAGCAATAAAAATTTATCTTACAAATTCATAATTGTCAGTAGGAAGTTTTGCACCACTTCTTTTTAGTAGTTCAAATTCATCATATTCTGT